>CAYOUJ010000043.1:0-21386 GCA_964407165.1 uncultured Muribaculaceae bacterium
CAATATCACCCTCAAGTTCAACAACGACAAGAGTTATGTTGAGACTTACGACTATTCCTCCTGGGGGTTGTCAAACGCAGTCATAAGAGGCACCTATTCCTATAAGAACAGCGTCCTCACTCTTAACCCCACCTCGTGGACGAACGACTTCAGTTCCGTGAGTGCGAGCACCTATGTGGTGATGCTACTCTCCGGCACTTCGATGTCGTTGATGGATGATGATGGCGACATCTCTACCTGGACACGCAGCAACTAACCCATTCAAGCCTCCTCATTTACCCATGACACATATTTATTGCCAATGGTGGCTTTCGGGTCTGATGGCGTTGGCGCTCCCCCTGACCGCAGGCGCCAAAGACAACATCGACTATTCAGCCATCTCCGTACCCGAAGAGCGTGGTGTGGAATTCGTGCAAATCTCACAGGCCAACGACTACGTGCTGATGCCGACGGTGAAGCGCAAGAAGAACACTATCTCGTGGCTGACCAACCGCGTGCTGCAGGTGTCGCCTGACGGGCAGAACGTGGCCTTCCTGAGCATGCGCGACGGCAAGACCAACATCTTCCTTAAAGAGTTGGCACGCCTGACGGGAGCGCAACAGCGCACCAACCGCAGCCGCGTGATTGACTTCAACTATTCGCCCGACGGCAAGAAAATATGCTTTGCCGAAGACCGTGGCACCGGTTCGCAGATATTCCTCACCGATGCTAACGAGGGTTTCATAGCCCAGCAGGTGACCAGCGGCGCCAACGACTTCTCGCCGGTGTATGCGCTCGACATGTCGGCGCTGTTCTTCGCGCGCGACGAGCGTCAAGGTGTCTCTATCTGGAGCTGGAATCCGGCGAACAGCGTGCTGTCGAGCTACACTCCTGGCATGAACCCGTCGCCGGTAACCTCTGCGGGACGGGCGAACACGGTACTGTGCACACGCTTCAACGGCGAGGGCCGCGGGGAGATCTGGGAGTTTGACGCCAAGAAGGGCACCGAGCGCTGCCTCGTCTCTGATCTGGAGCACTCGTTCTCCACGCCGCAGATGTCGCCGGACGGCAAGTGGATACTGGTAACGGGCTCCTCGGCGCTCCCCGTCGACAACAAGGGGCATGTCTATCTCAACACCGACATATATGTAGTTCGTTCCGACGGCTCAGCCGTGCGTCAGCTCACCTACCACGCCGCCGATGACATCTCGCCCGTATGGAGCCATGACGGCCGCTTCATCTACTTCATCTCACAGCGTGGCGACTCCGATGCCACGCCCAATATCTGGCGGATGCCCTTCGATCCATCTAAACTCTGAATCACAAATCTTAAAAACTAACCAATCATGAAACATCTGCGCATACTGCTTGCAGCCGTGTCTCTTACGTTAGCCTTTGGCGCTAGCGCACAGTTCAGCGGCAGCTCCGCTGTGTCACAGTCCTCTACTACCACGGCCTCGGCGTCAGCCACGTGCGATGGGCTTATGTGGATACAGGCTTCATTCCTGTACAATCTTGACGGCGATGGCGAATTTCGCGACAAAGCCTTCTATTCGTTGAAATACACCGGCATGTCGGTGTTCAACGACTGCCGTTTCGGCGCCGGCCTGGACGTCGGCGCAACGGCAAACTTCGGCATAGCCCGTGAGCACGGAGATATGCTCCTTGCCCATGTGGCTGTCGTCGGCGCCTACTTCGTTGACCAAAACCGCACCTTCTTCCCCACGCTGCCTTTGGGTGTTGCTCTTCTTGGCGGTGATGAATATGACGGCAGCAAGCACACCTCCGATCCGTATGAATTCAAGACCCATGTGGCGTTCTACCTGGCGCCGCAGCTGAACTTCCGGATTGATCGCTGCGTGCTCACTCTCGGCGTCGACTTTTACATCCGCAGCAACACGGCATCGCTACTGCGCGTCGGCATCGGCTACACCATCTGACATGCTCCTGACAGCCCATCGATAATAATCGATAACCATCGACAAGCATCGATTGCCTGTCGATGGTTATCGATTTTTTCTTCGCCTGCGATATTTTTCGTAATTTTGCCTTCGATAAAAATCGATGATTATCGATAGTCTATCGATTATTATCGATGATTATCGATTATTAACCGCCAAACCTCGTTTTATTATGGCAGTCTATATCAGCTCCCCGTTCAACTATCTGCGCACGGATAGCTGGGTGATGGCCAAGATTATACAGCTCTCCACCATGAGCTTTTGCCGCCGGTTTCTCAACCATTCAAACGACCCGTGCCGCCGTCAGTTCGATCAGACCACACAGGCAGCCCGAGCAGTAGGCACCAACATCGCCGAGGGTTCTGCTCGCCATAACACCTCCATCGAGACGGAGATGCGGCTGCTCGATGTCGCGCGGGCAAGCCTTACGGAGGTAATCGATGACTTTGCCTTCTTTATCATGGACCGCGGCGAGGCGGTGTGGGCCAACGATGACGACCGCGCCTATGCCATACGCGGATTGCGCCTTGACCCTCCCGAATACGACAAGAGCCTTATGCACGATGCAACGGCTCATGTACTGCGACAGAAGCAGAAGTTCGATGCTTGGGTTGAAAGCCCTGAGATGCTGGTTTGCGCCAACTCTATCATCATACTTTGCCAACGGGAGACGAAGATGCTCCGGGGGCAGCTTGAGCGATTGCTCACCGAGTTCAGCAAGAACGGCGGCTTTACCGAAAACATGACCCAGACGCGCCTGCAGGCAAAGCGTGAGCAAAGCCAAATCGAGGGGGCGCCGCGCTGCCCGCAATGCGGCTCCGTGATGATGCTGCGCATGGTGCGCAAGGGGGAGCGTCAGGGCAGCCAATTTTGGGGCTGCTCGCGCCACTTCGAGACCGGCTGCCAGGGAGCGCTCCCTTACACCGGCTCTAATCGATGATTGTCGATTTGAGGGTTTATTTCAGCGGGCGTGATTCATAGGCTTCGAGGGCGGCTACCCAGGCGGGGGAGATGGGGGCGCCCTGGGCGGTCTCGGGGTCGAAGCCGGCCATGACGGTGCGGCCGATGCACTTGGTCTGGCCCGTCTGCGTGTTGACCACGCGCTGCTCGAGCTGCAGGCTGCGGTCGCCGATGTGCGTGCACTGGGTGTAGACGGCCACCGGCTCGCCGAAGTAGGTGGGCGCCAGGAAGTCGACATTGACGTTCACCACCACTATCTCCACCTTGCGGCGGCTGATGGCGCCAGGCATGACAGCCTCGAAATAGAGGCTCTTGCCCAGGTCGAGGAACTGGAGGTAGACGTTGTTGTTGAGGTGTCCGAGCATGTCGATGTCGCTGAAGCGTATCTGCAGGGGCAGCGAGTGCTTGAACGGGTGCTTGGGCTCGGGCACGCGTGGGTTGGGATCTTTCATTTTAGTGATTAGTGGAATTGGACGTCATGGATGGCCTCGGAGCCGACGGCGCGGTTGATGGCCTCGATCAGGCGGGTGCGGTGAAACGACAGCTCGTTTTTGAGCGGGGCGGAGGTGAGGTAGACATAAAGCACGCCACCCTGCACGTAGCGGCGCGCGGTGTATCGAGTGACGCCGGGGCCGACGACGTCGGGCCAGACGTATGCCGCGCGGTGCTCGGCCATCGACTGCTCGAGACCCCCGCGGCGCAGGGCCTCGTCGATGATTGACGCTATGCTCCGTGGCTCCGTGCGCTTCATGAGGCCGTGGAGGGGTTGAACCGGCCACAGTCCACCGTCCAGGTGCGGTGGTCGCCGCCGATGCGCTCGACTATCTCGTCGAGATGCTTGCGGTTGGTGTCGGTGATGAATATCTGTCCGAAGCGGCCGGGGTCGGCCACGAGGGTCATGATGCGCTCGACGCGTCGGGCGTCGAGCTTGTCGAAGATGTCGTCGAGCAGCAGCAGGGGCTTTAGTCCCACGGTCTCGCGCAGGAAGTCATACTGGCTCAGGCGCAGGGCTATGGTAAACGACTTGCACTGCCCCTGGGAGCCGGTGCGGCGCAGGGGCATGCCGAAGAGCGTCAGCTCGATGTCGTCGCGGTGAGGCCCGACGGAGGTGTGCTTTACCATCTCGTCGTGGCGGCGCGCCTCGACGAGGAGCGCCGGCAGCTCCATCTGCCGCGCTGCCATCGATGAGACGTAGCCGATGCCCACCGGCTCGTCGGCGCCGGCCACGGCGCGGTAATACGGCTCGAAGAGCGTGCGCAGGCGCCCCACCCACTCCGTGCGCGCGCGGGTGATATAAGCTGCGGCCATGGCCATGGGCGCCTCGAGGGCGTCGTAGAGCGTGTGGTCGACCACGCCGTCGCGCAGCAGGCGGTTGCGCTGCTCCAGGGCGCGGTTGTAGCGCATGAGCGCATCGAGATAGCGGGCGTCGCTCTGCGAGATGACCATGTCCATCCACCGGCGGCGCTCCTCGCCGCTGCCGCGCACCAGGTCGATGTCTTGCGGCGACACCATCACCAGGGGGAACAGGCCTATGTGCTCGCTGATGCGCGAATACTCCTTGCCGGCGCGGCGCAGGCTCTTGCGGCGCCCGCGCTGCAGGCCGAGGGTAAGCGTCTCCTCCGCCCCGCTGCGCAGGTACTCCCCGCGCACCATGGCAAACTCCTCGCCGGCGCGTATGAGCATGGCGTCGGCCACGCCCGTGAAGCTCTTGGTGAAGCTGAGGGTGTAGATGGCGTCGAGGAGGTTGCTCTTGCCCATGCCGTTGTTGCCCAGGAGGCAGTTTACGCGGTCAGAGAGGTCGAGGCGCGCCTCGGGTATGTTTTTGAAATTAGTCAGCGAGAGTGAGCGAAGTATCATTGCCCGGCAAAATTACGAAAAAAAAAGGAGGGGGCAAAAAAATCGATAACCAATCGGTGGAAGCCGATTGGTTATTGATAGGGGTCGATTATAATCGATTATAATCGATGAGGGTCGATTATAGTCAGAGGGGTTACTCTTTCTGGGGAGGGTTGGTCGTGGAGGCGGGGGCGGCAGCGGGCTTTGGCGTAGCGGCGGGAGCGGCGGCGGGAGCGGCGGCTGCGGTGCCGGCGTTCTGGGCCTCGGTGAGGGCGGCCTCAGCAGGAGTCTCCCAGTGGAACGGTGCGAAGCCGTCGCCGGGGGTTACCCAGGAGGGTTTGCGGAAGGCCTGGATGATGAACGGCAGGACAACGAAGAGGATGACGCCGCCGATCAGTACGACGAACCAGGTGGTGTTGCTGCCGGTGCCGATCTGGCTGGGCGGGAAGAAGCTGAGCACAAATGCGAGCAGCGAGCCCAGGAAGCCGACGCCGCCGACGAGCCACATCAGGAAGTTGCCCTTCTTGCCGATACGGAACGTACGCTTGGCGTTAGGCATGTTGTAGCGCAGATAGATGGCGGCTGCAAACATGAGCAGGTAGGCGATCAGGTACAGCAGCACGGTAAGCTGCGAGAGGATCTGGTAGAAACTCTGTACCGAAGGCATGACCACGAACAGGAGTGCAAGCAGGGTGACGATGCCGCCCTGGAGCATAAGGATGTTCTTCTGCACGCCGTTCTTGTTGGTCTTCTGCCAGAACTTGGGCAGGTAGCCGGCACGGCCGACGGCCAAGATACCTTTGGAAGGGCCGGACACCCACGAAAGCACGCCGGCGAGGACGCCGAATGCCAGGGCGATAGCTATGATAGGAGCGCACCAGTTGATGTGCAGGAATTTGAAGTAGTGGTCAAAACCCACCAGCAGGCTCTGGACGAGGTTGATGTCCTTGGCAGGGATGATGATGCCCAGGGCGAAGGTGCCGAGCACGAAGATGAGCACCGTCAGGATAGCGCCCAGGAAGATGGCCTTGGGATAGGTGCTGGTCGGGTTTTTGACGTCGGTGATATGGAGCGCCGACATCTCCATGCCCGCATAGAAGAGGAAGATCGAGGCGGCGAGGATGACGTTGTCAAGCTTTGTCAGGTCGGGGAAGAAGCTTCCGTGGAGGTTCATCTGCGGCTGACCGCCCATGCACAGGTAGATAATGCCGAGTATCACGAGGATGCCGGCGGGGATAACGGTGCCGACCATGGCGCCGACCTTGGTGACCTTGCCGACCCAGCCCATGCCCTTGAGGGAGATGAGCGTTGCGAGCCAGTAGATGCCGAGCACGACGACGATGGTGTAGATCTTGTTGGCCGCCAGTGCGGAGTCGGCTACGTGGTCCATGCCGATGAAGGCGAGGGAGACGGCGCCGAAGGTAAGCACGGTGGGATACCAGATGGTCGACTCAATCCATTGCAGCCATATTGCCAGGAATCCTAACTTGCGGCCGAAAGCCTCGCCGACCCAGCGGAACATACCGCCCTGCTTGTCAGAGAACAGTGAGGCGAGCTCCGCTGCCACCAGCGACACAGGGATCAGGAACACAATGGCAGCAAAGATATAGTAGAATGCCGAGCTGATGCCATATTCGGCCTCGGCGGGGAGCCCTCGGAGCGAAATCACGGCAGCCACATTTATCATGGCAAGGGTGAAAACGCCCATTTTGGCTACTTGCTTGGTTTTTTGTGAAAGTGCCATAATTTTGAATAGTTGAAAAGTTAATGGTCAAATGCACAATGCATAATGCATAATGCATAATTAATTTAATATGAGTGGGTTGAAATATGATTGAGTGACAACGCACAATGTAATTGTGCATTATGCATTATGCATTGCGCATTAGTCGACGACCTCGACGGTGTCGCCGGAGAATATGCCGAGGCCGAGGCGGTTCATGACGCCCTTGATGGCGGCCTGGGCCTTGACAGAGTTGCCGGCGGAGTCGAGTGGGGGAGCGAAAGCGCTGATGCCCATGACGCCGGGGAAGACGCCCATCACGCCGCCGCCGACGCCTGTCTTGGCTGGTATGCCGGAGGTGTACATCCAGTCGCCGGTGTGCTGGTAGAAGCCGACGGCGGCTATCATTGCTGTGATCTTCTGCGCCAGCGGGGCGTCGAAGACCTGCTTGCCGGTGACGGGGTTGAGGCCGGCATTGGCGATGGTGGCGCCCATGACGGCGAGCTGCTGCGAGGTGATGCCCAGCGAGCACTGGCGGGTGTAGAGGTCGAGGCTCATCACGGGGTCGTCGTAGATGCGGTTATAGTTCTTGAGCAGCCACGAGATGGCGCGGTTGTTGAAGTTGGTGGTGCTCTCGCTCTCGTAGAGCTCCTCGATGAGCTCGGGGGCGGAGCCGCACAGGTCGGTGATGTTGCCGGTGATCATTGCCCACTTGGCGTTGCTGTCGCCGGTGGGGATGACCATAGAGCATGCGCTGATGGCGCCGGCGTTGACCAGCGGGGTGGAAGGATGGTCCTTCTCCAGCAGTATCGCGAAGATGCTGTTGAAGGGGAGGCCCGTGGCGTCGGCGCCGATCTTCTCGAGGATGGTCTGAGCGCCGTACTGCTTGAGCACGAGTATGGCGGTGGGCACCTTCGAGACGCTCTCGATGCCGAACTTGTACTGCGTGTCGCCGAAGTTCATCACCGTGCCGTCCATGAGGGTGACGCTTAGGCCGAAGAGGTTGGAGTCGATGTTGGCCAGGTAGGGTATGTAGTTGGCGTTGGCGCCTCCGGTAATACTCTTGGTCTCGTCGTAAGCCTCCTGAGCGGCCTGCTGTATCTGTTGTTTGGTTATGATCTTTTTCATAACAGGTAGTTGTTAGGGTCTTTAACCGGTTAATCGGTTAAACGGTTAAAGACCGGGTGGGGTGGTTAAAAACATTTGGCACTCAGCATCTACAGCTAAATCGCTAAATGCCAAGTGCCAAATGCTTATTTAGCTAATGACGCTATGATGGTGTCACAGTAGCGGAGAGTTTAGCATACCTTGACAGCCGTGTGAGGCTTCAGAGGAATGTTGGTCTCCATGGCGATACGGGTCTCGGTGGGGTACTCGAGCTTGTCAAGCTCGGCGACTGCGGAGTCGATGTCGCCCAGGAGCTGGTCGGCCATGTCGCGGCTGAAGCCCTGCTTGCAGACCACGCGCATTACCACGTAGTTGGTCAGGTTAGCCGGCAGCGTGTAGGCGGGAACCATCCATCCATGCTCGGCCAGTTTGTCCTGCAGGTCGTAGAGCGTCCAGTTGGCCTTGGCCTGGTACTCGGGCTTGATGTACCAGATGAACAGCGGGTTGGGCACGTCGTTGGAGTAGTTGACGAAGGCGGGGCGCTTGCCGATCTCGTCGTGCAGATACTTGCAGACGTCCATCGAGTTGGTCTGGATCTCCTTGTAGCCTTCGTATCCGAGGCGGATGTACTGGTAGTACTGGCCGAGGATCTGGGCGGCAGGACGGCTGAAGTTCAGCCCGACCTGAGTGACCTCTGCGCCCAGGTAGTTGACCGAGAACGACATCTTGCCCGGCAGATACTTCTTGTCCTTCCAGATTACCCAGCCCAGGCCCGGGTAGACGAGGCCGAACTTGTGGCCGGAGGTGCTGATGGAGAGCACCCATTTCAGACGGAAGTCCCACTTGGTCTCAGGGTCGATGAACGGGTGGATGAAGCCGCCGGTAGCAGCGTCGACGTGGATAGGAATGTCGTAACCGGTCTTGGCGTTGTACTCGTCGAGGGCGGCGTCGAGGGCCTCTACGTCATCGTTCAGGCCGGTCCAGGTGACACCCTGGATAGGCACGACGCAGATAGTGTTCTCGTCGCAGAGCTTGATGACCTCCTGCGGGTCGAGGGTGGTCTTCTCGAGGGTCAGGGGCACCTGACGCATCTCGATCTGCCACAAGTCAGCGAACTTCTCCCAGACCACCTGGTAGCCGGTGGAGATGACGAAGTTAGGCTTGTCGACGGGTTTGCCCTGGGCTATTCGGCGCTCACGCCAGCGCAGCCAGGCAGCGACGCCTCCGAGCATACAAGCTTCCGACGAGCCGATAGCGACGGCGCCGGCCTTCCATTTGTTGGTCTCGGGGGTGTTCCACAGGTTTGCCAGGATGTTGATACACTTGGCGGCCATGAAGGCTACGCGGGGATACTCGGTCTCGTCGATGTAGTTGACGTTGATGGCCTCGTTCATCAGCTGGGTGGCCTTGGGCTCCATGTATGTGGTGACGAAGGTTGCGAGGTTCAGACGGGGGTCGGTCTCGGCGAAGGTTTCATCCTTGACCATCTGGTAGGCGATGTCAGGAGTGGTGGGGCCGGCAGGTATGGTGTCGACGGGTGAAGGGCTGACCATGGCGTCGGAGCCGAAGGTAGCAGTCATGGCATCTCCGGTGCGGAGGGTAGGATCATTTGCAGTTGCCATAATACTTGAAATTTTGGGTTTAAAAGTGGTTAATATTGCTTTCTCTGTATAACTGATTGTCGGGGGTTGGATTTGTCGGCCAAAGCCGGCGCAGGGGCGCATGCCCCTCGGGCGATAATCAACTTAATAACGCCTCGGAGTTGAAATAAGTTTGACACACCGGTGGTTTTTTTCTGGCCCCGGAGGAGTAAAACAGCGATAAAATGGTGATTTTACAATATTTTTTGCAGTTTGGGGCGCAATTTTTTGATAAAATTAGTGCCAATTACGGAAAAATGTCGATATTTGCAGCGGATTTCGCCACAACCCCGATGCATAGCGGGTTTCGGGCCTCCATGGTCTACACCGTTTCTACCTATGGATTTTTTTCAATCAAATCTTAAAATAAATACCTAACAACAATGACTAAAGCAGAAGTAGTAGCCGAGATAGCCAAGACTACCGGCATCGACAAGACTCAAGTCCTCGACGTGGTCGAGAAGTTCATGGACGTCGTCAAGGACGCCATGGCAGAGGGAGACAACGTCTACCTCCGTGGTTTCGGCAGCTTCATCATCAAGCGCCGCGCCGAGAAGGTTGCCCGCAACATAAACAAGAACACCTCCATCGTCGTCCCGGCCCACAACATCCCCGCCTTCAAGCCCTCCGACGTGTTCATGGACATGGTCCGCAAGTAAATGCATAATTCATAATGCATTGTGCATTGCGCATAAAGTGAGCCCCGCTAACCTCACGGTCGGCGGGGCTCGTTGCATAGAGATTAATAAAACTTAGGCTACAAGTTATAGATAATCGTGTGATAATACCCGATGGATTATCGATAATCTATCGATAGGCTATCGATGGCTATCGAATTATAATTTTCAGTGCCGAGGCGGCGTTGCGGGCTATGTAGACGCCCGCGGGCAGGGATGGCAGGGGCCGTGCGGCGAGGGCGTCGGCGATGGCGGCTACAAGGCGGCCGAAGGTGTCAAACACCTCTATGGGGCCGCGGCCGCAGAGCGTATCGCCGCTGAGGGTGAGCGCCTCGTCGGTGCCGGTGACTATCGTCTCCAGGCCCGTGGTGAGCTCGCCCGAGTAATACCCGTCGGCCTCCGCCTCCACGATCATGTAGCGCTCGGCGGCGTCGCGGGCCAGGGGGTCGTAGACACGTATGTAGGCGCGAGCGCGATATTGCGCGGGACGAGTCTCGGCGTCGTTGAAGCCGTCGCGGTGGCGCAGGGCCAGCGGGCCGAAAGCGCTGTCATCGTCGGCATACTCCGCCTGGATGTAGTCTGGGGCGGCGTATGGGGGAGGGGTGAGGCTGTTGTGGAGCACGGTCTCGTCGGCGTCGCCAAACGAGCGCCACAGCGCGTAGTGGTCGACACGGCCTATCTGCCACGAGCCTACCCCGCCGTCGCCGTCAATCAGGGTCTGCACTGTCATCTTGTTGATATACCATGAGTTGATGGTGTTGATGGTTATATACGGCACCCCAATGTCGAGGCGCGGCAGCGACGTGGGCTGCACCGCCGGCGAGCCGTAGGTGCGGTAGGAGTCGCGGTCGCCTTCGACGGCGCTGCACGCCTCGGCCGCCAGGTAGGCGCTGTTGTTCCACTGGCCGTGGCTGAGGGGCACGGTGACGTAGGCGGCGTCGCCCGACTGCAGCGTCACGCTCTCGCCCGTGGCGGTGAAGGTGCCGTAGGCGTTGGGCATCATCAGGGTGAAGACACCCTCCGCATTCTGTATCACGGCGAGCACGTCGTCGGCGCCCGTGTCAGGATTGCCGTAAGTGCGCACCCGGTAAGCGCTGACGCCGGGATGGTTCTCCACGAGCACGCGGGCCGTGTAGCCGCCCACTGCGAGGGAGTGGTCAACCTCGTCGCGGGCCACCTCGTCGGCCGTGAATGTCATGGGCGCCAGCTGCATCGAGGCGGTGAGCACGGTGATGCTCTCGCGGTTGGAGGCCACGCTGACCTCGGGCAGCTCGTCGGTGGCAGGAGCGTCGTAGGTCACCTGATAGGTGTAGGCCGCGGGCTGGGTGTTGTCATCGGCGATGCGCTCGCTGAACGAGTCCGTCCAGTCCAGGAGCGACAGGCTGCCGTCAGGGTCGGTGACCATGCCCGCGCGGTCGCCGGTGCGGGAGGCGATGAGGGTTATCTCGTCGCCCGTCTCCACGGCGCGGCAGGTGAACACGTCGGCGTGCAGGCCCGAGCGGTCGACGCCGGTGACCTCAATATGGCCGACCTCCTGCTGCGGGGCGCGAGGGCGCCGCCCCGCTCCGCCGGCGCTGCGGGTGACGGTGAACACGCCGCCGAGGCGTATGTCCTGCGCCGACAGGGCGTATAAGTCCGGGCGGTTGATGAGCGTGATGGTGTTGTCGTAGGCGTTCTCGAGCTTGCCGATGCGGAAAGTGGAGTTGCCGTCACCCTTGATGCTGACCATGAAGCGCTCGTCGACATTGGTGCCCGGGAGGGTCACCTTGGCGATGTTGCTCCGGGTGTAGTCGGTGTCAAGTTCCAGCGGCTTCCCCTCCACAATATAATATATGTTGCGTCCCAGCTCCTCGAGCGGCTCGCGGTACATCACCCGCACGCCGTCGGCGCTGTTTGACAGCACACGGGCGCCCTCGACGGTGGTGCAGTCGGGGTCGCGAGACAGCAGTAGCTCTATAGGATCGGTCTGGCGAACCCCGTCGACCACGCGGTATACGTAATACTCTCCCAGCACCGAGGTCTCGAAATACTCGCGGAAGTTGGTCTTCCACTGCAGGTCGATGTCATACATCCCCTCCTCGTCGCTCTCCGAGGCCGCGGCCTCCAGGGTGATGGCGTAATAATAGATGAAGGGGTAGTAGTCAGGGTGGTACCACGTGTACAGCTCCTGCACCAGCTCTGAGTCGTCGTAGTTGCGGTAATAGGGTATGAACACCGACATGTTGATGGCAACGGCGCTGCCCCCCTCACCCTCCATCTTCATGATATGGCCCGGGTTGCAGAACACCGACGAGCAGTCGTGGTTGATCTCGAATCGGTGCCCCTCCATCAGCTCGGCGTAGACGTCGTGGCTGTGGCTGTCGGAGGTGTACAGGTTGGGGCTGTACTCCTCAAACATGTTGCAGAAGGGAGCCAGCTGCTTGCTCATGCGGCGCGGCTTCCCCTTGGTCATGAAGTAGAACTTGTAGAGCGGCTGCTTGATGTTGAAGAGGTAGCCTGGGCAGCTTAGCGGCTCGCCCGACGCCCCGGTGACTGTGTTATCGGCCGGTATCACCTCGCGCGAAGTGACCACGCGGATGCTTTTGACCAGGTCGAGGTTGTCGTTGTCGAGCGACGTCGACCCCACGTAGTCGCCGGGGTCGTCGACGCCTTCCACCAGCAGCATGGTCAGGCCGTCGGCCTTCGGGGTGTAGTCACCCTCCGGGATGCCGTAGAGGATCATCGCCGCGGGGTAGGTGTCGGCGTTGACCACGTAGCTTACCTCGTCGTCGCCGTAGATCCAGCGGCGCCCGGGGATGTCGGGGTTGGTGAACACCTCGCGCACCAGCGCTATCATCGCCTCGCGGGTGGTGGCGGGGGTGGTGAGCGGCACGGTCACCTCGGCGCCCGTGGCGTCGGTGTATGTGTAAGTAAACTTGTCAAAGTTTGCTGCCGAATAGTCGAAACCGTCGGGAGCAAACACACGCTGCCCGTTTATAGCGCACACGCTCAGCGCGGCGCACACGAGCGCCACGGTCACGGACAAACGTCTTTTGGTTATTCCCTGTAATACGTTCATAGCAATAATACTTTGGTTATACTTGTCAATTCCCTAAGGAAGGTTTTTGCGAAAGAGGATTGCAAAGATACGCAAAAAATCTGTAACCGGCAAATTTTTAACACTTTTGTCGTAAAAATTAATGATAACCGATAGCCAATCGAGGGATAATCGATTATCCCGCGCCCTTAATCGATTTTATTTTGCCCGCTCAATTTTTTTGCGTAAATTTACCGCCAACTACGAACTATAAACAATAAACTAATCACTATAAACTAACACCATGCTTCCTTTCCCAAAAGACACCTACGTGGAGCGCCGCCGCGTCCTGCGCGAGACGGTCGGCCAAGGACTAATACTGCTCTTCGGCAACCGCCAGGCCTCGTGCAACTATCCCGCCAACGCATACCTCTTCCGCCAGGACAGCTCGTTCCTGTATTACTTCGGCCAGAAGCGTGAAGACCTGGTCGGCGTCATCGACTGCGACGAGGGCGCCGAGTGGCTCATCGGCGACGACATCGACATCGACGACATCGTGTGGTTCGGCAAGGTCGACACCGTCCACGACATGGCAGAGCAGGTGGGCGTGCGCCGGTCGGCGCCCATGAGCAAGCTGAAGGAACTCGTCGACGCCGCCGTCAAGGCCGGGCGCCGCGTCCACTTCCTGCCCCCCTACCGCGGGGCCATACAGATACAGATCATGGACCTGCTGGGCATCCACCCCTCGCGCCAGCGCGACGAGGCCAGCCTGCCGCTGATCATGGCCGTCGTGCACCAGCGCGACAAGAAGTCGGCCGAGGAGATAGTCGAGCTTGAGAAGGCCGCCCATATCGGCTACCTGATGCACACCGCCGCCATGAAGGCCTGCTCACCCGAGGTCACCGAGCAATACATCGCCGGCCTGATTACCGGCATCGCCATGAGCTACGGCTCGCAGGTGTCGTTCCTGCCCATCGTCACCATGCACGGCGAGATCATGCACGGCTACCCCTCGCTCGAGCCGCTGGAGGCCGGGCGCCTCTTTCTGTGCGACGCCGGCGCCGAGACCGTCAGCCAGTATTGCTCCGACAACACCCGCACCGTCCCCGTCAACGGCCGCTACACCCGGCGCCAGCGCGAGCTCTACCAGATAGTGGTCGACTGCCACGACTACGCCCTCGAGGTGGCCGCCCCCGGCGTGCGCTGGTGGGACGTGCATAAGGGCGTGTGCCGCCTGATGATCGAGCGGCTAAAGGAGCTGGGCCTGATGAAGGGCGACACCGACGCCGCCCTGGAGGCCGGCGCCCACGCCCTGTTCATGCCCCACGGCCTCGGCCACATGATGGGCATGGACGTCCACGACATGGAGGGCCTGGGTCAGACCTACGTCGGTTTCGACGAGGAGACGCGCCCCAACCTCGAGCAGTTCGGCCTCAACGCCCTCCGCTGCGGCCGCCGCATGGAGGTGGGCTTCGTCATGACCGACGAGCCGGGCATCTACTTCATCCCCGACCTCATCGACGACTGGCGCCGCCGCGGCCACAACGCCGAGTTTATCAACTTTGACAAGGTAGAGACCTACAAGGACTTCGGCGGCATACGCATCGAAGACGACATCCTAATCACCCCCGGCGGATGCCGCTTCCTCGGCACCGAGCGCATCCCCTACCACATCGCCGACGTCGAGGCCTTCATGGCCCGATAACTACAAACTACGAACTACGAGCTACAAAATCTCAGTTTGTAGCTCGTAGTTCGTAGTTAATAAAGATAGGCGGGGAGGTGCCAGAGGAGGCACAAGGGGAGGCTGTAGGTGAGGGTGTCGGCGACGGTGTTGGAGCCTACATTGTTCATCGACAGCTTGAACCCCAACGGCGGCCGATAGCGGGTGCAGAAGATGCCGTAGCTCTTGGCGCGCGTGTTGCCTCCCGCCTTCACCTCTATGGGAACCACCCGCGAGGCGCTCTCAATTATGAAGTCCACCTCCGCCGTGTTGCCCGAGCGCCAGAAGTAGGGAACGTAGCCCATGCTGACCAGGCCGTTCATCACATAGTTCTCGGTCAGGGGGCCGCGAAAGGTGTCGACGAGCGGGCCGGGAGTGAGCACCGACTGCGCGTCAAGCCCCATCATCACCCTAAGCAGCCCCACGTCGCACACGTACACCTTGAAATATGTGGCGTCGGCGTAGAACGACAGCGGCAGCTCGGGGTTGCCGATCATGCGCAGCACGTTCACCAGCCCCGCGCGGCGCAGCCACTCGAGGGCGTCCTCAAGCTCCGTCGACCGCTTGCCCTGACGCACGTGCGAGAAGACAAACTTGTTGTTCTCCTTGGCCAGCTGCACGGGCACAGAGTCCCAGACCGAGCCTACCTTGACGGCCTCGGAGGCCGGCAGATACTTGCCGAAGTCGGAGGCATAGCCCTGCAGGATAGCGCGAAGCACCTCATCGACGTCGGCAAACGAGTGCGTCTCTGTCCATTTTGCCACGGCCTCCGGCATGCCACCTATGGCCATGTAAGCAGTACATGCTCGCGACAGCTCCCCTATCATCCCCTCCGGCAGCGCCCGGTCGGGGGCATACTCGCGAAGCATCGCCAATTCGCGCCTGTATCCCGCAGCCACCAGAAACTCATCAATGGCCATGGGATACATCGTCAGAAACTCCACTTTGCCCACAGGGAAGGAGATGTTTTGATGCGCCAGGGCCACACCGAGCAACGACCCGGCGGCGATAATGTACATCTCCGGACGCTCCTCGCAAAAATATTTGAGGGCCGTGACAGCCTGCGGACACGCCTGTATCTCGTCGAAAAAGATTAGCGTGCCGGCCGTGTCGATGGTCGGAAGTCCGGCGGCTATGGCCAGCTCGCGGAGGATGCGGCCGGTGTCAAGGTCGTAGCTGAATATGTCGGCCAGGACCGGCGTGCGCTCAAAGTTGAAGTAACAGGTGCGGCGGAAATGCTCGCGGCCGAACTCGCGGATGGAGTACGTCTTGCCGCACTGCCGCACACCCTGCACCACCAGCGGCTTGCGCGCCGCCCGCTCCTTCCATTCGATGAGTTTATGAGTAATGTTGCGCTTCATGGGTTGCAAATTTCGTGGCAAATATAGCAAAAAATTTGCAATATTCGTGGCAACTTCTGCAAAATTCCTGCAAAAATCATAGCAACGCCACAATCAAAGAGCGTAGCCGCGGGTGAGGCGCGCATCAGGCGCGGTCAACCACGGCTACCATATTGGGCCGCTTGGCGGCTCCGGTTTTCGATTTGTCACATCAGTTTATATGATGTTTCGTTTTGACACACCCCCATTGTGTTTAGGATTAGCTGAAGATGGCCTCCAGCAGGCCGGTCTTGTGCCACCAGTAGAGGGTGCCGATGAAGAAAGCCAGATCACAGATGCACACCCACAGTATCCAAAGATTGCGGCGCATGTAGGGGATGCACACCACGATGAGGGCGTAGAGAAAGAGGATTACCCAGAAGAAGATGGCCAAGGGGGCCATCATCTTGACGGCGGCCGCTCCGATGAGTATCCAGAGGAAGAGGTTGACCAGGGTGACAAGCGTGGCCACCCACCAGGGCGCCTTTTTCTTGGGGGCCGTGACGCCCGGGGCAGATGCGTTTAATGATGTTTCCATTGCTGTATATGTTTTGGGGTTTATGGTTATGACAAAGGTACGGCTATTCTGCCGCTTTGCCATGGCGCATGTTGGTTCATGTTAGTCCAAAATGTCCTCTGGCGCCATAATCGGCAATTTCCGGCATCATACTCGCTGGGTGCGTGCAGATTGGTCAGCAGCGCTGCTCGTAGGTGATGACGCCCTCGACCAGGTAGAGCTCGAGGATGTGGCGCCGCGGCAGCTCGATGTCGTCGTAGGCCGGGTTGGCGCTGTGGAGGGTGACCATCGAGGCGTCGGCATTGCGGCGGACGAACTTTACCATGCGGTAGTCTTCGAGGACCACGACGTAGATCTGCCCCCAGAAGATGACGTCGGCGGCGCTGACGAGGCGGATGTTGATGAAGGCGCCGGGGCGCAGCACGGGCACCATCGAGTCGCCGTCGACGCGCACAAACATGCTGTCGGGGCTGATGCGTGGGAGGCTCACGCGGCCTATCATCGGAGCGTCGGTGTATGCCTGGCTCAGCGGAGTGGTGCCGGCCATTACGTCGAGGTCGTAGACGGGCACTCCATCCGGCACGGGGGCGGCCAGGAGAGGCTCGTCGACGGCTATCTCGCGGGCGTGCAGCTCCTTGTCGAACGGCACGCCCTCGCCGTCGCGCAGCCAGGCGCGGGAGACGCCCAGGTCGAGCACGATGCGGTTGACCAGCGCGTCGGTGACGGGCAGGCGTCCGAGGAGGTATTTAGAGAGGTTGGAAGGGTCGACGCCGATGCGTCGGGCGAAGGCGGTCTGCGTGAGCTTCGACCGCTCGACGAGGTAGCGCAGGCGCGATGCCAAGGCCTCGGAACCCGTGGGTTTTTCAGTAGCATCCATAGTCAAGATAATCAGGGGTATGTGTTGTTTGCGCTGCAAATTTAATAATATTTACCGAAACAGGTGGCAATAATTTTGTAATTTTGCAGTCTGAAAATGTGTCATATCCCATTTTTGCCAAGATTATGGAAAAACGGACTATCTGTGTGTATTGCGCCTCGTCGTCGCGTGTGAGCCCGCGCTACCTTGAGGAGGCCCGGAGCCTGGGCGAGATGTGTGCCGGGCGCGGCTACGACGTGGTGTGCGGCGGCGGCGTGGGCGGCCTGATGGCACGCCTGATCGACGGCGTGGTCAAGGCCGGAGGCCATGTCACCGGCGTGCTCCCTCGGTTCATGGTCGAGCGGCAGTGGAACCACGGCAAGCTTTCCGAGACCGTCATCGTCGAGACCATGCACGAGCGCAAGGCGCGGATGCTCCGCGACGCCGACCTGGCGATAGCGCTCCCGGGCGGCATCGGCACGTTCGAGGAGCTGCTCGAGGCCATCACCTGGCGACAGCTGGGCCTCTACACCGGCGAGGTCGCCATAATGAACATCGACGGATACTACGACCCGCTGCTCCGACAGCTGCAGGCCGCCGAAGACGGCAACTTCATGCGCCACCGCACCGACCGGCTTTGGTCAGTGGTCACCGACTCCGAAGAAGCACTCGCCCTCATCAAATAATCGATCTCCGTGCTTGGGAGCTGTGCTCCCAAGCCCTTAAAAAAATTGCATACCGACAGCCTCATAGCCCCCGCCGTGCAGGAGGCGCCCGCCACCCTCCGCTCGCACTGCTTCGTCACCGACGCCCCCGCAGACGCCGCTGAGACCGCCGCGTGCACCGTCGGCCGCGCGCCATACCTGACGGGCATTGTCCCAACGCCGCGGCAGGCGCTCCCGGGCTACAACTCCGCCGTAGTGCTGCTGGTGCTGGGGGTATTCATGTTCGTCGCCGCCAATTTCAAGCATTACAACACCTTCCTGCCCAACCTGTCGCAGGAGCTGCTGGGGGTACGCAAGCGCGCCAACGTGTTCAACGACCACACCGTCAACGAGAGCCGCATCATGCTGTCGCTCATTGTTATGGTGTGCTTCGCCGAGGCGGTGCTGCTCTTGGGCAAGATGCACGCGGCGCAGCCCTCGGGCATGGCCGTGTTCGCGCTGCTGATGGCAATGATGGCGGTGACATGCGGCTATTATGTGGTGCAGCTGTGCGCCTACACCGTCGTGGGCCGCACCTTCACCGACCCTGTCGGCGCCACCCAGTGGATACGCGGCTTCAACGCCTCGCAGGCCTTCCTGGGCATCGCGTTGATAGTGCCGGCGCTCGTCACGCTGTTCTATCCCGGCACGGCGGCGCCCCTGTTCACCCTCGGGGTCGGGATGTATGTCGCGGCACGTATAGTGTTTATTTGCAAAGGTTTTAAAATTTTTTACCACAAATTTTACTCTCTGCTCTATTTTATTTTGTACCTTTGTGCCCTTGAAATCGCCCCCATTCTGGCGCTTATGCGCCTGGATGGCGTATTCAACTCACTCTGAGTGATTTAACCAAAATTTGCTCAACCACACTACACTTCACTGATGAGAGTAAAAAAAATTCTGGTCTCACAGCCGCGCCCCACTTCTGAGAAGTCGCCCTACTTCGACGTCGCCCAGCGTCACGGCGTGGAGATAGTCTTCCGCCCGTTCATCAAGGTAGAGGGCCTCTCGGCCAAGGAGTTCCGCCAGACCAAGGTCTCTATCCCCGCCTTTACCGCTGTCATCTTCACCGCCCGCACCGCCGTCGACCACTTCTTCCGCCTGTGCGAGGAGATGCGCTACAACATCCCCGACACCATGAAATATTTCTGCACCTCCGAGAGCATCGCCCTCTATCTGCAGAAGTATATCATCTACCGCAAGCGCAAGATCTTCTTCGCCGCCACCGGTCGCCTGGCCGACCTGGTGCCCTTGCTGGTGAAGCACAACAAGGAGAAGTATCTCTTCATCGTCTCCGACAAGCACGGCGACGAGACCGAGCCGCTGGAGGGGAGTAAGGTCAACTATACCGAGGCTGTGATGTATCGCACGGTGAGCAACGATTTCGGCCCCGACGAGCCGTTTGACTACGACATGCTCGTCTTCTTCAGCCCCAACGGCATCAGCGCGCTGAAGAAGAACTTCCCCAACTTCGAGCAGGGCGACATCAAGATAGCCGCCTTCGGTGCGCCCACGGCCAAGGCTGTCAAAGACGAGGGGCTGCACCTCGACCTGGAGGCTCCCACCCCCAAGGCCCCCTCCATGGCAGCCGCCCTCGACGCATACCTCAAAGACCTCAAATAGAAATATATCTCACAGAAACATATCTCATACAGAAACAATAGAAACGACCGAAACTTTTTTATTGTTTTAGTTTCTGTCGTTTCTATTGTTTCTGTATGAGACCATACGTGCATGAAAGGGTATAGGATGTATAAGGCTGAGAAACTGTGCTCGACCCTCCAGATCGAGCAGCTCTTCTCACGCGCCTCCGGCGCCGGCGCGGCGCTGGCCTATCCCTTGCGTGCCGTCTGGAAGGAACGGGACGGAGGCGCGAGGGCGCTGCCCCCCTCCGTCAACAAGTTTATCATCGTCGTGCCCAAGCGACGGCTGAAGCGCGCCGTCGACCGCGTGCTCATGCGCCGGCGCATACGCGAGGCATACCGCCTCAACCGCGACCTCATCACGGCCGCCAGCGCCCTCAACATCGCCTTCCTATACGTCGGCGACGAGTGCCGGCCCTACCGCCACGTCGAGCGCGCCATGGTGCGCCTGCTGCGCAAGATAGCCCAAACCCTCACCCCTGCCGCCGATGTCGCCGATAGCTAAAGCCCTGGCGCGCGTGCTGGTGATGCCCATCCGATTCTACCGCGCCTGCATCTCACCCTTGTTCCCCCCCTGCTGCCGATTCACACCCACATGCAGCCAATACGCCCTCGAGGCCATACTCAAGCACGGGCCCATCAAAGGCTCCTGGCTCGCCGTCAAGCGCCTCGCACGCTGCCACCCCTGGGGGGGCAGCGGCTACGACCCCGTCCCCTAAAAACTCGATTATGATCACCGATGTGCATACCCACCGCCCCGACGCCGCCGACGCCATCATCAGCGTCAGCCCCGGCATGGCGATGCGCCCCGGCCTGGCCTACAGCGTCGGCGTGCATCCCTGGGACGCCCACGCCTTCCCCGACAGTCGCCTGGGCGAGCTTGAGCGGCAGCTGCAGCAGCCGCAGGTGGTCGCTGTCGGCGAGACAGGCCTCGACGCCAGGCACCCCGGCATGGAGCGGCAGCTGCAGCTGTTTGAGCGGCACATACAGCTGGCCGAGGCCTTCGGCAAGCCCCTGGTCATACACTGCGTGGGCGCCTGGCACCACCTGCTGCGCCTGCGCCGCGAGCACCCCGGGGGACCCGCGTGGATAGTCCACGGATTCCGCGGCAAGCCGGCCCTGGCCCGCCAGCTCCTCGACGCCGGTATGTTCCTCTCTTTCGGCGAGCGCTTCAACCCCGCCTCCGTCGCCATCACCCCCGCCGACCGCCTGCTCGTCGAGACCGACACCTCCACCCTCCCCATCGCCGCCATCGCCGCCCGCCTCGCCTCGTGCAGCCAACGCTAAACATCACGCGAAAAAAAATCAGGCATAAATGCCCCAACGGGGCATGTTGATGATAACCCCGGGCAAGCGAAGCGCAGCCCGGGGAACAGGGCGCCCTCCTCCCGGCCCGCACCCCAAAGGGGTGCGCTGATGATTGGCTCTACTATCATCAGCGCACCCCTTTGGGGTGCATGTATATACTATTTGCCATTCTCCCCGGGGCTACGCTCCGCTTGCCCCGGGTTATCATCAGCGCACCCCTTTGGGGTGCACTTACAGAAAATGTTTCGAGAGTTAAAAAACTGAAGTTTATGGCGGTTTCATTTGGTTCTGTATGAGAAATTATGTAATTTTGCGGCAAACTAACACTTAACACCTCAAAGAAATGAAAAGACTGAA
>CAYOUJ010000044.1:0-20896 GCA_964407165.1 uncultured Muribaculaceae bacterium
CAAAAACACCGAACAAAACACCACAAAAACACCGAACGCCCCTCTAAAAAAATTTCCCTTTTCGGCAAATTGCCGATGAAAACTTGCTAATATTCGCCACTTTTGCTAACTTTGCAGCATACATGGAGCGCTTACGGAAGCACCGTTAACTTTTGGGCGCCCGCGAGCGTTATATACTATATACCCAAACCGACGATTTCGTTAAGCCGAAAGCAATGCCGAGCTTGCTCGAGCATTGCTGAGGCGAGAAATCGGCCCCATTAAATGGAACGTTTTGACTATGGCTAAGAAATCTGACAAACGCCTGTCGTCGCAAGACATACGCGACCAAGTGTACAAATACATCGCCGACCAGAAAAACAACGCCTTCAACTACAAGCAGGTGTCGCACGCCCTCGACATCGACGACCGCACCGCCCAGCGAACCGTGGCCATGACACTGGCCGAGATGGCCTTCGACGGCGACCTGCTCGAGATCGCTCCCGGCAAATACAAGGTGCCAAACCGCTCAAACGTCACCGAGGGCACGTTCATACGCCGCGCCAACGGCAAGAACTATGTCAGCACCGACGCCGACGGCGAGCAGATATACGTCCCCGAGCGAAACTCCATGCACGCCCTCAACGGCGACAAGGTGCGCGTCATCATCTCCGCCCGCCGCCGCGGCGCCGACCCGGAGGCGGAGGTGCTCGAGATCATCGAGCCCAAGGAACAGACGTTCATCGGCAAGCTGCAGGTGGAGAAGCATTTCGCAATGCTGCTGACCGACTCAAAGTTCCTCGCCACCGACATCTTCATCCCCCGCAGCAAGCTCCACGGGGGCACCACCGGCGACAAGGCCGTGGTGCGCATCACCGAGTGGCCCGACGACGCCAAGAACCCCCGCGGCGAGGTGGTCGACATCCTCGGCCGCGACGGTGACCACAACACCGAGATGCACGCCATCCTCGCCGAGTTCGGCCTTCCCTACCGTTACCCCAAGAACGTGGAGGCCGCCGCCGAGAAGATCGACGCCGGCATCACCCCGGAGGAGATAGCGCGCCGCGAAGACATGCGCGGCGTCACCACCTTCACCATCGACCCCCGCGACGCCAAGGACTTCGACGACGCCCTGTCGTTTCGCACCCTCGCCAACGGCAACGTGGAGGTGGGCGTCCACATCGCCGACGTGACCCACTACGTCGAGAAGGACACGCTGCTCAACCGCGAGGCCGAGAGCCGCGCCACATCCGTATACCTCGTCGACCGCGTCGTGCCCATGCTCCCCGAGCACCTCTCAAACGGCATCTGCTCGCTGCGCCCCGACGAGGAGAAGCTGACGTTTAGCGTCATCTTCGAGATGGACCAGAACGCCCGCGTGGTCAACCACCGCATCGGCCGCACCGTCATCCGCTCAAACCGCCGCTTCACCTACGAGGAGGCGCAGGAGATCATCGAGAGCGGCCACGGCGAGTACGCCTCCGAGCTGCTGCAGCTCAACGCGCTGGCCAAGATACTGCGCAAGCGTCGCTACGAGAACGGCGCCGTCGACTTCGACCGCGTGGAGGTACGCTTCGACATCGACGACGACGGACACCCCACCGACGTATTCTTCAAGGAGTCGAAAGACGCCAACAAGCTCATCGAAGAGTTCATGCTCCTGGCCAACCGAACCGTGGCCACCGCCATCGGCGCCACCCAGAGCAAGAAGAAGCCCAAGTCGTTTGTCTACCGCGTCCACGAGGCTCCCGACCCCGGCAAGCTCGCCGAGTTGGCACGCACGGCACGCATCTTCGGCTACAAGGTCAAGGAGAGCGGCTCGGCGCGCGAGATCAACCGCTCCATCAACCGCATGCTCGAGGCCTGCAAGGGCACCGGCGAGGAGAACCTGCTCAGCCTCCTGGCCATACGCTCCATGGCCAAGGCCGTATACTCCACTGACAACGTGGGCCATTACGGCCTCGGCTTCGAATACTACACCCACTTCACATCACCCATCCGCCGCTACCCCGACATGATGGTCCACCGCCTGCTCGCCCGCTACCTCAAGGGTGGCCGCTCCTACGACCGCGAGAAGTTAGAGGACAAGTGCAAGCACTCCAGCGAGATGGAGCAGCTCGCCGCCAACGCCGAGCGCGCGTCCATCAAATACAAGCAGGTAGAGTACATGCAGGACCACCTCGGCGAGGTCTACGACGGCATCATCACCTCCGTCACCGAGTGGGGCCTCTACGTCGAGCTGACCGAGAACAAATGCGAAGGCCTGGTGCCCGTGCGCGACCTGGCCGACGACTACTACGACTTCGACGAGGCCCGCTTCTGTCTCGTCGGGCGTCGCCGCGGTGTGCGATACACCCTCGGCGACTCCGTGAAAGTGCGCGTGGCGCGCACCAACCTCGAGCGCAAGCAGCTCGACTTCGCCCTCATCGACGACCGCAACGACCAGCCCAAGGCCCCCGGCGAGGACGACCTCGGCTACAAGCCCACGGCGCGCCAGGCCGCCGCCGGACGCTTCAACACGCGACCCCGCTCCCGCTCCCGCCGCCGCAACCACTAACCAACAACAAATTACGCGAATTACGCGAATTATCACGCGAATTATCACGCGAAGAAACAAAAGAACTAAAAGAAATAATTTATTTCAACTTTCGCATGTTCACAATTGTTTGTGGCGGAGCCACATCTCCTTCTGTTAACCCCACGCTTCAGCGTGGGGCAAAGACAGCCTCACACTCTCCAAGCGTGCCGGAGGCACGCCTCTGTGGAGGCGCCTATACAGAGGCGTGCCTCCGGCACGCTGATGGGAAGTGGGTTACTCTCTCCCCACGCTGAAGCGTGGGGTTAACAAATAGAGTTGTGGCTCCGCCACAAAAGATTCTTTTGTTTCTTCGCGTGACATAAATTCCTCACATTATGCTGACGACTATAGAGATAACCGGGCTGCGGGTATACGCCCACCACGGTGTGTACCTGCAGGAACGCCGCGTGGGCAACGAGTTTGAGGTCACCGTGCACCTCCACTTCCCATTCGGCGACTCCGACGCCTTGGAGTGGACGGTCAACTATGCCGATGTCATCGCCATTATAAAAGATGTGATGGCCGTGCCCACCGACCTTATCGAGACCCTCTGCCACAACATCCGGCAGGCGCTCCTCGACCGCTACCCCTCGCTCACCGGCGGCTACATACGCGTGGCCAAGCTGCAGCCCCCCGTCGCCGCCGAGCTGGCCTCCGTCGCCGCCACCCTCACCTGGCCATGACACCAAAAATAGATTACAGGAACGCGAATTAAATGAATTACGCGAATTACGCGAATTATCACGCGAAGAAACATAAGAACTAAAAGAAATTTTTTATTTCAAGTTTCGCATGTTCACAATCGCTTGTGGCGGAGCCACAACTCCTTCTGTTAACCCCACGCTGAAGCGTGGAGTTAACAGAAGGAGTTGTGGCTCCGCCACATTGCGAAACGTAAATTTTTCGAATTTTTTGGGGAAAAGCTTTGGCAATTTGGAAATTATTGCTAACTTTGTGGGCAAATAAACCAGTCACTTACCACCGTGTCATCTTATCTTAGCACTCGCCACGCGCCCGCAAAATCGACGCAAGTCGTTGATACTCTGGTTTTTACCCCCCCCATTTGATATTCCGGAGGCGGAGGAAGCCCTCCGCAACCCTCTTTGCATGACTTTTCATGCTCTCCCGGCCGGCCGGTTACACCTTAATCGGTTAACCGGATAATCGGCTAATGCTTTTACTACCCAACCCTCTCATTGCCAAAATGTGATTTTGCTCTCTATAGAATAGATAAGTAGGTTTTTAACTCTCGTCAAGCAAAAACAATCAAAAATACACAAAACCTTTTATTTCACGCTTCTGCTAATTGATGCCTCTTGGCTGATTGGGAGGCGCAATGCTGACCGACGGGGGATGAGCGCGAGTGCGGGTCGATGGTCATCGACCCGCACTCTTCTCAGTGCACAATGCATTATGCATTATGCCATGTATAGTTGGAGGTGCGGCGACGGCGACCGATGATGCGGTAGACGAGGGTGTAGAAAGGTGCTATCCAAAGCATGAACGGGACGGTCAGGCACAGTTTGCGCGAACGGAGGGCCGCGGAGGTGCTGCGCCAGGTCAGCATGACCGGCAGGCACAGCAGCAGCGACAGCACCGTCACGGAGCAGAGAGGTATCAGCGAGGGCAAGCCGGTGACTATCGTGGCCACGCCAAGGCCTGTCCACACCCACCAGAGCAGGGAGATGAAGCCCCACCGCAGGCGCTGGCGGCGGCTGACGAACCGGGCTGTGAAGTCGTGGCGCAGCTTGTCGAGCCGGTGCATCATCTGAGGATAGTCCTCCACCACCTCCACCATGGCGTCGGGGGAGAGTTCCACGGCAAAGTTGTCGCGCGTGGCGATGCCGCTGACGAATATGTCGTCGTCGCCAAAGCGCAGGTTAAGGTTGCCCGAGAACCCCTTGCTGTCGAAGAACAGGCGTGTGCGATAAGCAAGATTGCCGGCGTAAGCGCGGTAGAGACGTCCGCGCAAGGCCGAGTAGAGGTATTGCACGGAGGTGCGCACCACGTCGAACGCCATCAAGCGGTGACGTCCGCGGTCGGCCTGCCCGGAGGGCACATCGTAGCCGTAACCGGCGACAATATCCTTGCCCAGGGCTATGTGGCGCATCATCAAAAGCAGCCAGCGGTCGGAACGCAGGCGCGTGTTGCCGCGCAACAGGGCGACCACCTCGTAGCGCGCGGCCTTGACGCCGAGGGTGATGGCCAGCTTGCGGCGGCTGAGGTTGCGCGAGCGCGCCGGCGCGAAGGTCATGTAGAGGTTGCGATATTGCTTCTCGTAGCGGGCCACCACGTCGCTGACGGCCTCGTCGCCGCCGTCGTTGATGACTATCACCTCGAAAGGTGACGGGTATTGCTGGGCCATCAGTTGCTCGATGAGCTGAGCCAGGGGCGTGGGGTCGCTCTGCGCGTGCACAATGATTGAGACGGCAGGAAACTCCACCATGACGTCAGCCATCCCCTCCATGGCATCGACGCGCACGGCGCGGCGCACGCGCCGCAGCGGGGGCAATATGAGCGCGAGCAGGAGCATCACGGCCAGCAGCGCGCCGCCGCCCAGGGCGTATGTGATTATGTTGAAGTCTAATGCGAACATTCTTGTCGAGATGATCGATGACCGTCGATGCTTGTCGATGGTTATCGTTATTTTAAGGTGCAAATTTACTACTTTCCGCCGTAACGTGCAACCATAAAAAAAGAAATCCCATTACCCTCACGGGCGGTGGGACTCCAAACCTATGATTCACTTTATCTTGTTAAAGCTGTGCAAATATATGAAATTTAATTGGCCCCGCCCATAATTTAACATACTTTAACCACGCGTTGCGCCGCTCAGCCCTCCCCGGGCATCTCTATCCAACGACACCAATAGTCGCGGAAGGCCGGCTTGCTCCATCCATGGCAACCCATGGGCGTATGACCCAGCTGCCGGAGGGCGAAGTCGGGACGGCTTTCGACAGCAAAGTCCAGAGCCTCATGCCACGCGGGGATGCGCAGATATGGCGCCAGGCGCATAGATATGACCACATCCTCGTTGTCGTTGATATGGGCAAGCCCGCTCGGCAGCAGGTCGGCATGCTCTGTGAGCACCCTGACCATTGCCTCCACGCGCCGCAGCGACAGGCCGCCGTTGCCTGTGCGGAAATGGCGCAGCACACCGGCGCCATGGCCCGTAAGCCGCGCACACGGCCTGCGCCACAAACTGTTGAAAAGCCGGTGCAGCACGCCGCTGTGCCGTGGCAGCCACGGCGCCCCGACATAGTCATAGCCCTTGGCGCACCAGGCATCAAGACGGTCAACAAACACCCAACAGTCGGTCTGGTATATCATCACGTAGTCGTATGCGGCAAAACGCTGATAGAACATCGGCGCGAGCATGAGGCGATTATATCCCTCAAGCCCACGGAAATACTCCGGCGGGAAATATTCGCGCGGAGCCTGCGGGAGCACGTCCGGGGCCAGAAGCCCCTCGGGAGAGACTACCACTATTGGGTGTGCGCCCATCACCTCCTCAAGCCGGCTCAACGCAAGACGTTCATCGGCTGACAAGTGAGAGGTGTAGACAGGCACTACGATGACTGCATTCTTCATATTGTGACACTTTTGCGCCACAAAGATAGCAAAAAATCCCGATTTTTGGCTACCTTTGCACTATCGTGCAGCACAATGGTTTCGTTAAGCCGAAATCGGCCCCTTGAAAAGAAACTTTTTACTCTCTCCGCGCGTTAAAAAAATGTGCCACAAGAGGCACTGACACTCGTTTCAACTGTTTATGCCACCGATCAGGGCTGCAATACGCAAAGGCGCACGCATAGCGATGCGCGTGGTGATGATTATCATACTGATAATCATCTTGCTACCCATCATCTTGTACATACCGCCGGTGCAGACGCTGGTCAAGAACGTGGCATGCGACATCGTGCGTGACAAAACGGGAATGGACATTCAGGTGGAGCGGCTGCGCGTGCGCTTCCCGCTGAAGGTCGACCTGCAGGGCGTCACAGTCATAGAGAAAGACGCTGCCCCGGGCGACACGATGGTTCGTGCCCGAAGCGCGGCGGTCGACGTGGCCTTCTGGCCGCTGCTGCGCCTCGACATACGCGCCACGGGCATAGACCTCAGCGATGTGCACTACCAGCTCGGCACCCCCGACAGCCTGCTGTATCTCACCGCCGACGTCGACCGCGCGACGGTGACCGACGCACAAGTCGACCTCAAAAAGGGTTTCATCGACGCCTCGCACGCGCGGCTGAGCGGCGCGCGCGTCAACCTCGACATCCGCGAGGACACGACCGCCACGCCGCCCGACACCACTCACTCGATGCCGTGGTATATCCACGCCAGTGACATACGCCTCGACAGCGTCACATACACGATGACCCTCGAGGGCGTCATCGACTCCATCGGCGCCTTCATCCCCTCGGCCGTGCTTGACGACGGCGTGGTAGACATGGCGCAGAAGCGCATCCATGCAACGTACATACAGATAGAAGGTGTCAGGGCCGCGTACATTTATCCCGCCATGTCAGCCCCCCCCATCTCCCCCCCAGGGGGGGGGGCGACCTTAGCTCTTGGCTCCCATGTCACAACCCCTACAAGCCTGGAAGCCCCACCCCTTGGGGGGGGGATGGGGGGGGCTTGGACCATCACCGCAGACTCGCTGCGGCTCACGGCCGACTATGCGCTGTATGCCCTGACGGGCCACGCACGGCCTTTGCCAGGTCTCGACCTCGACTATCTGCAAGCCACCGGCATAACCATCGCCGTCGACTCGTTCTACAACCGCGGCACGGCGGTGACCGTGCCCGTCGCAGACCTGCAGGGCACCGAGCGCTGCGGGCTGACGGTGACGGGACGCGGCCTGTTCAAGATGGCCGACGAGCGGCTCAACCTCACCGACTTCCTCATCACCGCCGGAGCCTCGCAGCTCAACGTCACCTCGGCGATGCTCGAGGTGCCGGAGGACGTGGAGGGTATCGGCGACTTCGCCCTGCGCGCCGATGCGCGGGTGTATGTTTCTGACGTGCTGAAAGCTTACCCTGACTTCGCGGGGTTGCTGAAGCCGATGGCGTCGGCTGCGCCGCTCACCGCGAGCGCCGACCTGGCGGGGTCGATGGCCAGGGTTGACGTCCGCAAGTTTGCCCTCAGCGCCTTCAACTCCATGACGCTCAACGCCTCGGGCACGGTGAGCACTCTCGACGACCCCGAGCGGCTCGCGGGCAAGATCACCCTCGACGGGCGCGTGACCGACGGCTCGCTGCTGACACGGTTTCTACCCGAGGGGCTGCGAGTGCCGACGATGACCCTCGCGGGCAACGTCGACTATGCCCCCGGGGCCATCACCGGCGACCTCAAGGGCACAGCCAACAACGGATCCTTGGCCCTCGACGCCCGATGGGTGGCACGCGCGGAGAGCTACGACGTGGACGCCGACCTTGACGCCTTCCCCGTCGACGCGTTCATGCCATCGCTGGGCGTAGGCCCCGTCACGGCCACCGTCCATGCCCACGGACACGGCTACAACCCGATGAAGGCGACGACGCAGATGGACATCGACCTCGACGTCCGCGAGCTGACATACAAGGGCCGGGAGATGAGCCCGCTGACGCTGACGGCCACGGTGGCTGACGCTCGCGCGACGGGCAGCATCGACTCGTATGCCCCCCTGGCCGACCTGACTATGGACTTCGACGCCACCCTTGGAGACGCATACACCTGGAGCCTCACGGGCGACATCCGGCAGCTCGACCTGACGGAGCTTCACCTGATGGCCGACACCTGCTCCGGCTCGACAAGCATCAACACCACAGGCACATACAATCCACACACCGGCGACCTCGACGCCACGCTGGAGCTGTCGGACCTTATGTGGCAATACCAGAGCTACACCTTCGCCGCCGCGGAGGCCTCGGCCAGGGTGACCACCACGGCGCAGAGCGTGGAGGCGCACATCGTCAACACCGACTTCAACCTCAACCTGGCCACCCGCTGCGGCCTCGACTCGCTGCTGGCCTACGCCGACGCGCTGCCGGCGACGCTTGATAGCATCATGACGCGCCACCGCGTGGACGTGGAGTCGCTGCAGCGGTCAGTGCCCCCGATGGAGGTGGTGCTCACCATGGGGCAGCACAACATGGCATATCGACTAATAGAGGACTCCGGCATCACCTTCGAGCACCTGCAGCTGAGCCTGCGCAACGACTCGCTGCTGAGCCTCGACACGCGCATCGCCGACCTGACGGCCGGCGGCACCAACCTCGACTCCATCAGCATCTCCGCCTCGCAGCGCGGCAATACATTAATCTATAACGTCGACGTCAACAACGCCCCCGGGACACTCGACAACTTCGCCCACGTGCGCCTCAACGGATTCGTGAGCGACAACCGCCTCAGCGGCTACGTCGACCAGCACAACCTGCAAGGGCAGCAGGGGTTCAGCTTCGGCATCCTGGCGTCGATGGACTCCTCCGTCATCACCGCGCGGATGGTGCCGACGACGCCGACGATAGCCTACCGCAAGTGGACTCTCAACGAAGACAACTACGTAAGCTACGACCTCGCCGACAATCGCCTGCATGGCGACATACACCTGACGGACGGCAACTCGTCGCTGCGGCTGTTCACCTCCGGCACGGGCGCGGAAGGCGACCCTGAGGACCTTGTGGCCAACATACAGAACCTGCAAATCTCCGACTATCTCGCCCTGTCACCGTTCGCCCCGCCCATGTCGGGGCTGCTGTCGGCCGACATACACTTCCAGTATGCCGACGAGATACTCACAGGCAAGGGTTACGCCTCGCTCAACAACTTCACTTACGACCGCCGGCGCGTGGGCGACATAGGCGTGGGGCTCGACCTGGCCACCGACCCCTCGACCGGCTTCATCAAGGCCGACGCCGGCGTGTGGATAGACTCGGTAAAGACCATGACCTTCAGCGGCGTGGTCAACGACTCGACGGGCACCACGCCTCTCGACCTCGACTTTGAGATCATCCACCTGCCGCTGACGGTAGTCAACCCCTTCCTGCCCGCCGATGTCGTGAAACTCGGTGGCACGCTCGACGGGCAGATGTGCGTGACCGGCACCCCTGTGCAGCCGCGGTTCAACGGCTACGTGGCCTTCAACAAAGCGACCGCCACTGCGGTGATGGCGCGCCAGGAGTTCACCTTTGACAACGCGCACATACCGGTGGAGGACAACGTGGTGCGCCTCGACAGCTTCGCCATCCGCGGCGCCAACGAGAACCCACTGCTAATCAACGGTCTCGTGGACCTCGGCAGCCTAACCGACATGAGCCTCGACCTGACATTGGAGGCGCGTAACATGCAGGTGATCAACTCGACCCGCGGACGCGGGGCCGACGTATACGGCAAGGGGTGGATCAACCTCGACGGGCGCGTGCACGGCAACATGCGCATGATGTTCGTGCAGGCCGACCTGACGCTGCTCGCCGGCTCCAACGTCACCTACGTGATGGCCACCGACGCCTCCACGGCGCTGACTAACACCTCCGACGCCGACATGGTGCACTTCGTGCAGTTTGCCGACACAGCCGCTGTCAGCGCCGCCGACGTGATAGAAACCGACGAGATGGCGCTCATACTCAGCGCCACGGTCAACGTGCAAAACAACACCGTCATCAACGTCGACCTCTCGGCCGACGGCAACAACAAGGTGCAGCTCGACGGCAACGGCCAGCTCACCTACACCATGTCGCCCGTCAACGACGGGCGCCTCACCGGCCGCTACACCATCTCCTCAGGATTCGTGCGCTACACCCCGCCGCTGATGTCGGAGAAGCTGTTCAACTTCACCGAGGGGAGCTACGTGCTCTTCAACGGCGACATGATGAACCCGACGCTCAGCCTAAGCGCCGTCGACGAGGTCAAGGCCAACGTCACCCGCTCGGGCGAGAACTCGCGCCTGGTGAACTTCGACGTGAGCGTGAGCGTCACAGGCACCCTGGAGAACATGAACGTGGAGTTTGACCTCAGCACCCGCGACGACATCACCGTCAGCAACGAGTTGGCATCGATGAGCGCCGACCAGCGCGCCTCGCAGGCGATGAACATGCTGCTCTACGGCGTATACCAGGGCAACAACGGCACCTCCGCCAACTCTAATATCGGCGGCAACATGCTCTACTCCTTCGTCGAGTCGACCCTCAACAACTGGATGGCCAACAACATCAAGGGCGTGGACATCAGCTTCGGCATCGACCAGTATGACAAGACTTACGACGGCTCGACCAGCACCGCCACCAACTACAGCTACCACGTGTCGAAGACGCTGTTCAACGACCGATTCAAGATAGTGGTCGGCGGCACTTATTCCACCGACAACGAAGGTTCTGACGAGTCGGTGGCCGAGACGCTGTTCAACGACATCTCCGCCGAATACATGCTCAACAAGTCGGGTTCCATGTATGTGCGCATCTTCCGCAAGACCGGCTACGAGAGCATTCTCGAAGGCGAGGTGACGCAGACGGGCGTGGGCTTCGTCTATCGCAAGCGCCTCAACCGGCTGGGCGATATGTTCAAGTTCCTGCGGCACCTGCGGCGCAAGAACAAGGATGAGGGGATGCGTATGGCGCCCGTCGACGAAACCGTAACTGAAGAGTAATCGACCACCCATCGATAATCAATCGAAGAAGAAATGCGATTTAGCACAAAATATAACGCCCTGATATTGCTGCCGCTGACACTGCTGGTGATGGCGGCGGTGCTCGGCGCGTGCTCCACCACGCGGCGCATACCGCAGGGCGAGCTGCTGTACACCGGCCTTAAGAAGGTGGAAGTTATCTCCCCCGTCGACTCCGGCGGGGCGCGAGGGCGCTGCCCCGCTCCCGTTGTCAGCGACCTGACAAGCGCCGTAAGTGTCAAGCCCAACAATGCCGTCACCGCCTCGTGGCGATACCCCTTCCCGCTGGGCCTGTGGGTGTACAACAACTGGAACGACTCGGCCCGCGGCCTCAAGGGGTGGCTCTACCGCAAGCTGGTCAGCGAGCCGGTGCTCGTGAGCGACGTGCGCCCGGAGGTGCGCACCAAGATGCTCGGGCAGATACTCGACCGCAACGGCTACTTCGACCACTCCGTCAGCTACACCCTCAACTACGGACGCAACCCCAAGAAGGCCTCCATCACCTACACCATATCAACCGGCCCCGAATATCTGATAGACTCCGTGGCGCTCCTGCCCGACACCTGCCACCTCAACCATCTGATCGACTCGGTGGCGCGCCGTAGCACCTATTTCCGCCCCGGCTCGCGCTACTGCTCCGACTCGCTCAGCCAGTTGCGAGTAGACATCGCCAACGCCATGCGCAACCGCGGATACTACTTCTTCACCCCCTCATACGTGCAATACCTGGCCGACAGCACGCTCACACAACGGCGGATAGCCATGAAGCTCGACCTGGCCTCCGACATCCCCCCCTTCGCACGCGAGCGCTACCGCACCGGCACCATTACCACCGTCATCCGCCGCAACCAGGGAGGCGGCACCGCCGACACCATGCACACCTCGCGCGGCGACGTGATAGTGATGCGGCCGACGCGCCTGCGCGACAGCCTCATACCGGAGTGCATAGCCATGCGCCCCGGTCGCTACCTGGCCGTGCGGCAGATGAACAACACGCAGACCTACCTCTCGCGCCTGGGCATCTTCAGCGCTATCGAGATCAACGCGCGGCCCGACACGACGGCCACCGTGCCCACGCTCAACGTCACCGTCGACTGCACCGTCGACAAGCCCCTCGAGGCGATGATAGAGGCCAACGTCAGCTCAAAGAGCAACTCATACCTCGGCCCGGGCCTGACGGCCACGGTGACCAACCGCAACGTCTTCGGCGGCGGCGAGCAATTGAGCGTTTCACTGTCCGGCTCATACGAGTGGCAGACGGGTCATCGCAGCAGCAATGTCGACAAGAGCCTGTTCAACAGCTACGAGGCCACGCTCACCGGCACACTCGCCTTCCCGCGCCTGCTCGCCCCGGGGTTCATACCGCGGCGCCGCCGCCAGCTCAACTGGACGCGCATTGCCCTGTCGGCCGACTTCCTCAACCGGCCCAAGTACTTCCGCATGGCCCAGTTCAACACCTCCTTCGGCTACGACTGGCGCGTGAGCCGACGCGTGACCAACTCGCTGACGCTGTTTAAATTGACATATACCAAGCTCATCAACACCACCGAGGAGTTTGACTCGATAATGTACAACAACCCAGCCATCTTCGAGAGCTTCAAGTCGCAGTATATCCCCCAGATGAGCTACACCTACAACTACTCGCGCGACCTCGACTCGCGCAACACGCTCGACGTCACCTTCACCGTCCAGGAGGCGGGCAACATCTTCTGGAGCATCTACTCGCTCTGCGGCAAGCGCGGCGAGAAGGAGCTTTTCGGCACCCCCTTCTCGCAGTTTGTCAAGGGCACGCTGCAGCTGGTCTACGGCCACGACTTCGGGGGCGACAACTGGCTTGTGACGCGCGTGGCAGTAGGCGCCGCGCACGCTTACGGCAACTCCGACGAGGTGCCCTACAGCGAGCAGTTCTACTGCGGAGGCGCCAACTCGGTGCGCGCCTTCACCGTGCGCTCGCTCGGCCCCGGCAGCTACAAGCCGCCGAAAGACCTGATCAACGGCTACTTCGACCAGACGGGCACGTTCAAGTTCGAGGCCAACGTCGAATACCGCTTCCCCCTGCTCGGGCCGCTCCACGGCGCCCTTTTTGTCGACGCGGGCAACGTGTGGCTGCTCAAAAAGGATGAGTTCCGTCCCGGCGGCGAGCTGCGCGCGAGCACGTTCCTCAAAGACCTCGCCCTGGGCACCGGTGTGGGCCTGCGCCTCGACATCAGCATGCTCGTGCTCCGCGGCGACCTGGGCATCGGCATCCACGCCCCCTACGACACCGGCAAGTCGGGCTACTACAACATGACCTCCTTCGGCCGCTCACTGGCATTCCACCTCGCCATCGGCTATCCATTCTGACCCCCTTATAAGTTTACTCAGTGTCTCTTTGTGCCACCCCCTCATTGTATGCCCCAATGGTCGGTAACTACTCAGTCCCCCACCAAGGCGCGCCTTGGTGAGGGACTGAATAGTTACCCATGGTCGAAAAGGTCGTTAAAGTGTTTAAAAGTTCGCGTTAATGAATATTAAATTTTGTAAATCATCGGTTTTGAAACACATCCATCGCAACATGCTGTATTATTGCGAATTTAAATGAACCACCCCGGTGACGGGAGGGGTGTTTACATTAACATTAATCCTCTTTTATAAGCCTTGATTTTACATTTTTGCGAAAAAGTTGCACAAATGCGGCCCATCTGTGCACCAACCAAACGAATAACGCAAAGGCGCCGACCCTAAAATGTTAATTGTTAAACGTTAACATGACAATTTATGGACCAATGTGACTTCAGCGCCAATTGCAAACAAATACTAATTTTTATGCACCACCGTTAAATTCGTGACGCAAAAGTTAACAAATGTGTGTTTCGGTAAATTTGTGTTTAGAAAAGTTGGAGTTTGTTCAAATTAACACAACCGGCCTATTATCAACACTTTCGCATTTGCCCGCGCAGCTTTTTTGTCGTACCTTTGCAGCGTGAAACTTAACCCGCCACACTTCTTGCGGGATACAACCAATCAGATAATACAGTCTCAATTTAAGACATGAAGATATTCAAACTTATTACCTCGGCTCTCTTTGCTGTCGCAGCCATCACCACCGCCAATGCACAGTGCCTCCCGGAGGCTCACAGCCAAAGCGCCGACACGTACCTCAACGATGCCATCGGCACCAGTTCTTTCCTCGACCAGGCTTTCGCCAACTCGCGTGCAGCCACCCCCTTCGCACAGGTTATTGTAAATGACGACCTCGGCCAGCCTTTCAACAACGCTCTGGCCAACCGCATGGTCGACTATGCCGCCAAGTTCCTCGGCACACGCTACGTCTGGGGCGCCACCGGCCCGTCGTCGTTCGACTGCTCCGGCTTCACCAGCTACGTTTACCGCAACTTCGGCATCACCATCAACCGCACCTCCTCCATGCAGTACACCCAGGGCAAAGCCGTCCGCCAGGTGCGCGACATGCAACCCGGCGACCTGATGTTCTTCAGCTCCCGCCGCTCCGGCCCCGGCCGCGTAGGCCACGTGGCAATGGTGGTCTCCGTCGACCGCGAGAACGGCACCTGCACCTTCATCCACGCCTCCACCAAAAAGGGCGTGACCTATCAGAAGTTCCCCGACAATGGCTATTACTCAAACCATTACATCGGCGCCAAGCGCATCCTCGGCAACATCTGATTCCCCCGACAGCGATCAATACATTTCCTATCGAGAATAAATAAGGAGAATCCATTCTGTTTATCCCATCAATAAGCCCGCAGCCGCTGACCAGCACCTGCGGGCTAAATTATAACTTATAACTTATAACTTATAGTTTATAACTTATAGTTTATAACGGCCGACAGGCAACCGATCATTATGGTGTGGCGCTGTGCGGCGCACTAAAAACTAAAAACTTGAAAATGAAACATAAGATACTCTTTGTGTGCCTGGGCAATATATGCCGGAGTCCGGCGGCCCAGGGCGTGCTGCAGCAAATAGTCGACGAGGCCGGCCAGGCCGACCGGTGGGAGATCGACTCCGCCGGCATCGGATCGTGGCACGTGGGCGACCTGCCCGACCGCCGCATGCGCGTGCACGCCCGCCAAAGGGGCCTGGAGCTGACGCACCGTGCGCGCCAAGTGCGCGCGTGGGACTTTGACCGCTTCGACCTCATCGTGGCCATGGACGCGCAGAACGTCGCCGACCTGCGCGCCATCGCCCCGTCGCCCGAGGCCGAGCGCAAGATAGTGACCATGATGAGCTTCATTCCCGGCGCCAAGCACGACTACGTGCCCGACCCCTACTACGAGGGCGCCGAGGGCTTCGAGCTGGTGCTCGACCTGCTCCAGGACGCCTGCAGCGCACTGTACAAGTCTCTGAAATGATTTCACGCCAATCCGGCATACAAAACCCATGAAAACATCTGACAGTTACCGTTTCATCCGCTACCTGCGCACGCCCGGGTGCCGCGCCTGGTGGGCACGCTGGTCAAGCGCATTCGTCGCAACAGTCTGCGGCATCGTCATCACCCTGGGCACCAACGCCTGGATACAGTCCCGTGCCAAGGAGGCCAAGAGCCGCCGCGCCGTCGAGGTCACCATGCTCGCCCTGCACGAAGACCTCGTGAGCATGCGCTCACTACTGGCCGGATGCTGTGCCACCGACTCCCTTTACCACCTCGTCACCGGCCAGATGGCCGGCGACACACTCAACGAGCACACGGCCCAGGAGTTCTTCAAGGCCATGTCGGAGACCAACTTCCAGGAGCCGTGGCGCACCGCCTCGGGCGTTTACAACTCCTCCTTCGACTTCTGGCTCGCCATCGACGACCCCGGGGGCCTCCAGGCCCTCGGCCTCGCCTTCGGCAACCGGGACCTCTTCAGCGACGTGTTCACCTCGATGACCGCCGACCGCCGGGGGATATTCCTCTCGTTCACAGAAAATTCGTGGAAAGACGAGTACGCCGACTGCGCCACCATGATGCGCCAATGGCTCGCCACGCCGCGCCTGAAGCGCCACATCGCCGAGCACGGCGTGCAATTGCAGATGCTCCAGGCCGTCGTCAACGAGCAGCATCACCTGTTGGAGTACCTGCGCGACCGCCTCGACATCTCCGTCGAGCGCCTGCTCGAGTTGCGCACAGAGTATCAGCTGCAGACCGACATGCACTTCTCCGACGATGACGAGTAAACATTAACCCCGCCCCGGGCGTTCTACATTATATAACGTCAAAACACCCCGCGCAACATGGACAAGAAACATAACAAAGTAAACATTTGGCTGGTCATCGGCGTCATCGTGCTCATCGTCCTGCTCATCATCTGGCTCACCGTCGCCGACTTCACCGGCGACACCGACGTCGCCGCATTCATCCCGCCTATCCTGTAGACACTCGGAGGCGCAAGCAACGAGGGCGGCCGTCCTTGGCCGCACACAGTGCATTAAGGAAATTAAGGAGATTAAGGAATTTAACGAATTTAGGGTCGATAATTTCCTTAATCTCCTTACCTCCCTTTAGTTAGCGACACGAAGGCGCGTCGCCTCCAAAAACCGGTTAGTAGTTCTCAGCGCGCACCTGGAAGTAGGCCTGGGGATGGTCGCAGACGGGGCAAACCTCGGGGGCCTCCTTGCCCACGACGATGTGGCCGCAGTTGGCGCACTGCCAGACGGCGTCGCCGTCCTTGCTGAATACCTTGCGGTCGCGCAGGTTCTTGAGCAGCTTGCGGTAGCGCTCCTCGTGTTCGCGCTCGATGGCGGCCACGCCCTCAAACTTGCGGGCGATCTCCTCGAAGCCCTCCTCGCGTGCTTCGCGGGCCATGCGGTCGTACATGTCGGTCCACTCGTAGTTCTCGCCGGCGGCGGCCTCCTCGAGGTTGGCCTCGGTGCCGTGGATGCTCCCGCCGGAGAGCAGCTTGTACCACATCTTGGCATGCTCCTCCTCGTTCTTGGCGGTCTCGGCGAAGATGGCGGCCATCTGCACGAAGCCGTCCTTCTTGGCCTTCGAGGCGAAGTAGGTGTACTTGTTGCGGGCCATCGACTCGCCGGCGAAGGCCTCCTGGAGGTTCTTTTCAGTCTTCGTTCCGGTCAGCACGATGCCGTCCTCACGAAACTTGTCTGCTCCGACCTTGCACTTGGGGCAGCGCTCGGGAGCCTCTGTGCCCTCGTGCACGTAGCCGCACACGGTGCATACAAAACGCTTTTTCATTGAATCTCTATGTTTTTAGTCGTTAATATAAGATGAATGTCGATAGTTATCGATGATTATCGATTTTTGCTTTCGGCGGCGGCGCAGGTCGCGCACACCCCCTTGTAGTAATACTCCACCGTGTCGACGCGGCCGATGCCGGGGAGGAGCGGGGCGGCGCCCTCGCGCCCCGCCATGCAGGCAAGGAGCGGGGCTGCGGGGCGCGAGGGCGCCGCCCCGCTCCCTCCCGCTGTGGGTATGTCGATGATGCGGCCGCAGCGGCGGCAGTAGAAGTGGCCGTGGTCGGCGGTCATCCCGTCGTAGCACACGCGGTGCTCGTCGATGGTGACCATCCGCGCCACCCCGGCGTCGGCAAACATGCGCAGGGTGTTGTAGACCGTCGTCCGGCTGAGGGTGGGTATCTCGCCGACCAGCGCCTCGTGCACCTCCTCCACCGACGGGTGGGTGTTGTGCTCCAGCAGATACTCCATGATGCGTAGGCGCTGCACGGAGGGGCGTATGCCGGCTCCTTCGAGGCGCACCTGCGCTATGGTCCGTATGTCAGAGGTGTCGGTCATAATTGCGCTGCAAATATACGAATATTTTTTACAACTTTGTAATTTTTACAAAATTTTTTCAAAAAAATTCGAGCTTTTGACAAGGGCTTGCAGGGGTGGGGAAAAATTTGTAAATTTGCAAAATCAAAGAAACCCCCAAAGAGTATGACACAGTTAATATTGAACATCGACGACCCCAAGGAGGCACGGCTGCTGCGGCAGCTCATCACCAAGTTTACGAGCGTCACCGTCGCCAAGGCTCCGCGTCGCCGCAAGACAGGCCTTGACGAGGCCCTCAAAGACGTCGCCGCCGGCCGCGTCTATCATGCTGTAGATGTAGATGACTTCTTCCGCCAGTTAAACAGTTGATTATGGCTTACTCCATTGACTATACAGGCAGGTTTAAGAAGGACTATAAGAAATGTATAAAGCGAGGATTCCCGATTCCGAAACTTGAGGAAGCCGTGAGAATCTTGGCAGAGACCGGCACACTACCCCCTGAGTACCGGCCCCACAAACTCGTAGGGGAGTATGCCGGCAAATGGGAGTGCCATATCGGTGGCCCGGGAAGCGACTGGATCATGATATGGGAACAGAACGACACGGAGCTGATACTCTTGACGCTCCGTACCGGCACTCATTCTGACATTTTCTAATGGGGAAGACGGCACGGAAGAAGAGGCGGGAGCAGCGCGGGAAGTCTAATGTGCGGCACTTGAAGCGGTCGCTGCCGGCGCCCTACATGAGCTATGTGTGCTATTGCCGCCAGTGGTGGGAGATGAGCACGGGAGAGTTTGCCGACAAGTATCTAACGGCCGATGCTCCATACGACTTGGCGCAATACTTGCACGGACTCGACGCCGAGGGGGTGTCGGTGGGGGCGCTTGCCTCGGAGTGTTATGACACCTTTGTCAACGACGGCGACGACGTGGTGGTCACTCCCGATGAGCATGAGCACAACCATTTGGACGACAATGCGCTAATCCTTGTCGACGAGGCCGGCATAGCGGATGTCAACTGGCTGCTGGCGAAACTTTACAATCATCTAAAGGATAAAAAGATCCTAAAATAACGGTAACGACAAACTACAAATTACGCGAATTACACTAATTAAAATTTTAATTCGTGTAATTCGCGTAATTCGTATAATTCGCGTTCCGCCCTACTTGACGATGTCGTAGCTGATGATGTCGATGTGGTAGAATGAGAGCCAGGGATTGCCGCCGCCCTTAACTTGCTCGGCGATGCGGGCGCGGTAGTCAGCGATGCGCTGCGCGGCCTCGCCAGACTTCTCTCCGCGGGCGGTGCGCTCGGTCTCGCACGTGCCGGAGGCGTTGGCCTCGGCGGAATTGACATCGTTGATGCGTGCCTCCCAGTCGGCCAGATACTGCTCGTCGATGCGGGTTTCCACGACTTTTCCGGTGACCACTACCGTCTGGCCGATCACGCTCTTGGGGAACGAGTCGAGCTCGCAGGCCTCGACGCGGATGAGCACGCTGTCGGCCGTGCCTTTTATGAACATCTTCTTGCCGGCGTGCTTGCACAGGTGGCTAACGGCGCCGGTGAACGTGACCTCTTGCCCCACGAGGGAGTCGGCGTAGGCAAGGAGGGAGTCTACGGTCATGGCCCCCTCGACGCTGACGGTCGCGGAGTCGGCATCGGGAGCGGTGGTGTCTGTCTTGCCGCCGGAGCATGCGGCCATCATCATGGCCACGCAGGCCACGGCTAATAATTTTTTCATAGCGTTGTCTCTTTTTGCCTGCAAAGTTACGGCGAGGCTCCCGCCGTGCCAATACCCAAAATCGGGTAAAACGTGCCGCGGCGCTCACCCCTTTCAAGTAATTAAGGCTTTAATCCTTTTAAATCTTTAAAGGATTAAAGCCTTAAAGCCTTGTTATTTTTCGCGGGGGATTAGTTGAGCTTGATGACCAGGAGGTTTGATGCGCTCCAGAATGCGGTGGGGTTGGTGATGGTGAGTATGGCCTCGCCTGACGACTTGTCGATGGTGTAGGAGTTCTTGGGCTGCGGCGTCATGATCTCAATCTTCTTGGCGTGGGTGTTGATGGAGGTGAAGGTGCGCTTGTCGGCCTTGGTGAAGTAGCTGAGATCCATGGTGGTGGGGTCGAACTTGGCCTTTTTGAGGAACTTGTTGGTGAGGATACCTTTGCTCTGAAGCTCGCTCTTGGAGCCCATGCAATAGTATACGGTGTTTGCAGCGGCGGCATTCTCGGCAGCCTCCTTCTGGGCTATCTCGCGCTCCTGCGTCTCGTTGGCCACGGCCTCGTTGAGGTTGCTTATCTGTTCGTTCTGGCGGGTGATTGTGCCCTGCTGCTCCTCAATCTTGATGTTGGCGGCGGCGAGCTGGTTGGTGAGGGTGGCTATCTCGGTCTGCTGGTCGGCTATTTGGGTCTTGAGCGAGGCGATGGTCTTGCGGAGCGTGGCGTTCTCGCTGTTGGAGGCGGCGAGCTTCTTCTCCATCTCGTCGAGGCGCTGCCGGCGCTCCTCGAGAGCCTGCTGTATGGCTATTATGTCGTTCTTGATCTGCTCCTTGCGCGACTGGGTCTCACCGTTGAGACCGCCGGGGGCGGAGATGATCTTCTCCAGCTCCTTGATCTGGTTCATGCCCTCGGTGATGTCGTTGACGAGCATGAGGAGGCTGTCTTGGGTGGATATGAGCTCGTTGACGTCGCCTTCGAGCTGGGCGTTGCGTTCCTCGGCGTCCTTGAGCTTGTCGCCGTTACCGCAGGAGGCCATGGCAAGCAGGGCTATGCCGATGGTGAGGAAATACAATTTTTTCATAATGAGGTGATTTTGATATGAATAAATAGTTGAAATCAAGTGTTAAGCAATAGGTGTAAAGCCTAAGGTAAGCGAGCGAGAGAAAGAGGAGTCAGTGGCAACTATTAGTTATAAACTATAAGTTATAAACTATAAGTTATTACACTAGTGTCTCTTAAAAATAGTAAAAATCGAGATTAATCATTTGATCA
>CAYOUJ010000045.1:0-20033 GCA_964407165.1 uncultured Muribaculaceae bacterium
GTTATCATCATCGCGCTCCTTTGGAGCGCATTTATAAAAATATTGGTATTCGCTACCATGTAACACAATAGAATTATCTGTTGATCAGGCAATAGCGGCGAGAGCCTCATCGATTTCCAATGTTACCTTTGTTTATTTTCAGGGTGCGCCCCTGGTGAGGGACTGAGTAGTTTCTCGTGGTCAGAAGGGGGTGGGGGCGGCGGAGGCGGAGCCCCAGGAGCCGCGGTCGAGGCTGCGGTAGCCGATAGCCTCGTTGATGTGGGCGGAGGTGACGGGGAGGGCGGCGGCCTCGGCGGGGGTGTGGGTGGCGGAGTAGTCGAGGTCGGCGATGGTGCGCGACACCTTGAGGATGCGGTCGTAGGCGCGTGCGCTCATGTCGAGGCGCGTCATGGCCGAGCGGAGTATCTTCACGGCCTCCGGCTCGAGGTGGACGTAGCGGTTGAGCATGCGGCTGTTCATCTGCGCGTTGGAGTGTACGCCCGGCTCATCCTTGAAGCGCTCGAGCTGCACGGCGCGAGCCTTGACCACGCGCTCGCGGATGGCCTCGGACGACTCTCCGGGGGCGGCCTCGGCAAGTTCCTCGAAGGGCACGGGCAGTATCTCTATCTGCAGGTCGATGCGGTCGAGCAGCGGGCCGCTGATGCGCCCTAAGTATTTGTTGACAGCCCCGGGAGGGCACGTGCATGGCTTGGTGGGGTGGTTGTAATAGCCGCAGGGGCAGGGGTTCATCGACGCCACGAGCATGAATCCGGCGGGGTAATCGATGCTGTAGCGTGCGCGGGAGATGCTGATGTGGCGGTCTTCGAGGGGCTGGCGGAGCACTTCGAGCACCGTGCGCGAAAATTCGGGGAACTCGTCGAGGAAGAGCACGCCGTTGTGTGCCAGGGAGATCTCGCCCGGGGTGGGATTCTGACCGCCACCGACGAGGGCCACGGGGGAGATGGTGTGGTGCGGCGAGCGGAATGGACGGGCTGTCATGAGTTTGGAGCCCCCCTTGAGGTGGCCGCCGACGGAGTGTATCTTGGTGGTCTCCAGGGCCTCGGCGAGCGTCAGCGGGGGCAGGATGGTGGGGAGGCGCTTTGCCATCATCGACTTGCCGGCGCCGGGAGGGCCGACGAGCAGTATGTTGTGTCCGCCGGCGCACGCCACCTCGAAGGCGCGCTTGACGCTCTCCTGGCCTTTCACCTCCGAGAAGTCGCAGTCAAACACGTCGTGGGCGCGGGCAAACTCCTCGCGGGTGTTTACCACGGTCTGCTCGACGGGGTCGTCGCCGCTGAGGTGCCCGATGACCTCCTGCAGGGTGCAGACGCCGTAGACCTCGAGGTTGTTTACCACGGCGGCCTCGGTGGCGTTTGCCTGCGGGACGATGATGCCCTTGTAGCCTGCGGCGCGTGCCTTGATGGCCATGGGGAGGACGCCGGAGATGGGCTGTACGGTGCCGTCGAGGCTCAGCTCCCCCATGATCATATACCGGCTCAGCTCGGGGGCCTTGAGGTGGTCGGTGCCGACGAGCAGTGCCACGGCTATGGGCAGGTCGTAAGCCGAGCCCTCCTTGCGGACGCCGGCGGGGCTGAGGTTGACCACCACGCGGTAGTGGAACAGGTCGCCGGTGGTGTGCTCGAGGGCGCTCTGCACGCGGTTATAGCTCTCCTTGACGGCGGCGTCGGGGAGGCCGACGATGGTGAAGGAGAAACCGCGGTCGATGGCGGCCTCGACGGTGACCTCGATGGCGTCGATGCCCTGCACCGCGGCGCCGCTGACTTTTACAAGCATATCGGATGTGGTGTTAGTTTGCGTTTGTGTTTGTGCAAAGTTACCATAATTTCGGGCGGCGCGGAAACATTTTGGAGAAAATTTTTCACATGTCGTCAAGAGTCAGGCACACGGGGGTGATATTTGCGTGGGGCAAGACGCCTTGGCGGAACGCCTCGACCTTTGCGGCGAATGCCTCGGGCTTGAGGTTGGCGCGGTTGCGCTTCACCTCGGCCACCAGCGCCACGGTGTCGCCAGGCTCAACGGCCACGATGTCTATCTCGCATGGGTCGGCGCCGTTCTTCCACCAGCCGCCGATGAGGTAATACCGGCGCTCCTCGGCGAGCCGTGCGCGGAAGTAACGCTCGAGCATGCGGCCGGAATATGTCGGGTAGTCCTCTCGTGCCATGCGCGCCACCTGCTCCACCATGCCGTGCTGTATATAGCTCTGATACTTGACTATGTAGCGGAACCAGAAGCGCAGGAAGCAGTCGGTCAGCTCGTAGCGGACGGTCTTGGACCGCGGCTTGGCCATCACGGGACGCACGGGGGTCACCAGCCGGTAGTCTTTCTCGAGGCGCTCCAACAGGCCACCGACGCTTTCAATGCCGGTCATCTGGCTTATCTGCGGGGCTGTGTTGTGGCCCGCGGCGATGCACCCCAATATTGAGTAATAGTTGCCGAAGTCCTTGCCAAACTCCTGTATCAGCAGCACGTTGCCCTCCTCGATGAAGATGGAGTTGGGCCGAATCACAAAGTCAATGATAGCGTCGACTGAAAGCGCCCCGCGGTCGGCCAGTATCTCGACGTATCGGGGCACGCCGCCGGTCACGCAATAGAGCGCCAACAGATCGTCGTTGCTGTAGCCGGGTGCATAGTCGGCCATAATCTCCTTGAGCACCGATGGCGCAAAAGGCTCCAGGCGCAGTATTGAGTCACAGCGGCCATACAGGGGCTGCCCATAGTCGAGAAACACGCGGTGCATCATGGTCTGCAGCGAGCCGGCGGCGATGAAGTTGACGTGCGTGGTGTCCTTGTAGCGGTCCCACACCTGCTGTATGCCGGAGAAAATTGTCGGATTGATTTTGAAAAACTCCTGAAACTCGTCGAAAAACAGTGTGAAGCACCTCTCACGACCCATACGCATCGCCTCCTCAAAAAGCTGCACCACTGAGGTTATTCCATCGGGCACGAATTCACCCAAGGCCTCGCGGATGGCGGCGGAGAACGCCTTGCAGAGCTCGGCCTCGGTGGTGCGAGCCACGAAGAGGTAAAGCATCGTCGTGCCCTCACAACTGCGCATGACGAGCTTGGTCTTGCCGATGCGTCGTCGGCCCATCACGGCGGTCATCTGTGAGTGTTGCTCAAAAGCGATTGCGCGGGTGCGCTGTAGCTCGTCGAGTTCAATCTTGCGGTCGTAAAACTTCATGGTTGTTTGATTTTTCGCGGCGGCGAAATTCGCCGCCGCGATTTTTAGTTGCAAAGGTAATACTTATTTAATTCCCTGCAAAACATTATGATAAGAAATTCTATTCCAAAAAAAATGACATTTTTGTCAGTTTTTTGGAATAGAGATGGGTAACACGCTTATATTATGGGCATTATATACACAGCGAGCCACGGAAGGCGGGAGGCTTTCCGTGGCTCGGTTTGGGATTTTAACCGGTTAACCGATTAACCGGTTAAAGAGGAAACGGGGGTTACTTGACCAGGACCTTCGAGGCGGTGCCGTCAACGACTACCACGTAGACGCCGGCGGGGACGCGCAGGGTCGGGAACTGACGGCCGTAGACGTTGTAGACCCGGGCGGTCTGATAGTCGCCGGTGATGACGATCTCGCCCATGCCGCCGCTGACGGTGTAGTTGCGGGCGGTTACGTCGTCGGTGATGACCTTGTCGACGCCGACCACGCTGAGATCCTGGGTGCCGAGGCAGATGAATGCGCCGCCCTGGAGGGTCACGCTGCCGGTGGAGGCGTCGTAGGAGTAGGGGCACTCATAGCTGGAGGTGAGCACCTTGTAGTTGTCGTTGGACTGGTACATGAAGTCGACGCCGGTGATGGTGAGCTGGTCGACGGTGGGGTTGATGACGCAAACCATCTGCGAGGAGCCGTTGGCGGCGTACAGAGTGCGGCCGCTGCTCCAGTTGGTGGCGGCGCAGTTGATGCTGAACGTGGCGGTCTCGGAGAAGAGCGTGGGGTTGAGGGTGCGGATGCTGATCAGCTCGGCGTAGGTGTTGTAAAGGGCGCGGCGCTGCGGCACGTCATAGTAGCTCCAGTAGACGGGCTTGGGGTCGGTGTTGTTGCCGCCGGAGGAGTCCTTGGTGTTGGTGGCGTTGCCAAGCTCGCCGAACTGCCAGATCATGTGAGCGCCGGGGCACAGCAGCATCTGGGCGGCGACGGAGCCGAGGCGCACCATCGACACGTCGAGGTTGCCCTTGACGCCGGTGACGCCCCAGGTGTCCTGCTTGTAGCCCATGCGCTGCTCGTCATGGCTCTCGGCGTAGCTGACGGTGGAGCCCCAGGTGCGGCTGTCTTTGGGCGCGTAGAAGCGCGAGCAGTTAGAGTCGGAGCTGTAGCCCATGGCAAACTGGCAGGCGGCGTTGTTGATGTTTGCCCAGTTGATGCCGCCGTTGGCAAACATGGCGTTCTCCTCGGAGGCGGTGGCGAGGTTCTCGTTGATTGAGTAGCCGTTGGGGTTGACGCTCTTGATGACGTCGGTCAGCTCCTTCATGCGTGCGATGCGGGTGGCGTTATACTTGTTGGTGTTGGAGTCGGAGTTGGTGCCGTAGCTGTTGTTGTCGCCCAGGCCCTTGACGAGGTCGAAGCGGAAGCCGTCGACCTTGAACTCCTCCATCCAGTAGCGCAGGCAGTCGTGCCACTGCTGCTGCACCAGCAGGTTGTCCTGACTCCAGTCGTTGAGCACGCTGTAGGCGTGAGGAGCGGTGGCGTTGTAGAATGGGTTGCTGCCCGACTCGTAGAGCTGGTACCAGGGGTGGAGGCCGTCGCTCTGGTTGAAGACGATGTCGAGGATGACGGCCATGCCGCGCTCGTGGCAGGCGTCGATGAACTGCTTGTACTGAGCCGGGGTGCCGTATGCCTTGTCGGGGGCGAAGTAGAAGTTGGTGTTATAGCCCCACGAGTTGTTGCCGTTAAACTCCATGATGGGCATCAGCTCGACGGCGTTGATGCCGAGGGTTTTGAGGTAGTCGAGCTTGTCCATGGCCTTGGCGAGGGTGCCGTTGCCCTTTGCCTGCCCCTCGGTGCCGGTGAAGTCGCGGATGAGCATCTCGTAGATTACCAGCTCGGAGGCGTCGACCCCTTTGAAGTCGGTGATGTTCCACTTGTACTCGTTGCTGCGGTTGCCCTTGTATACGGCGAGCATGACGTTGCCCTCGACCTTGTCGTAGGGGTAGGGTATGAGGCCGGCGTATGTGCCGTCCTCGAGCCACTTGTCGCTGTAGGGGTCGAGCACGAGGCGCGCGTAGGGGTCGCCCACGGCGTAGCTGCTGTCGATGAGATAATAGTAGGGATACTCTGTGTCGGGGTCGAGGCCGCTGACCTGCGTCCAGAAGTAGCGGATGTCGTTGACGTCGGTGTAATACATCACGGCGTCCTCCGAGGCCTTGTAGTCGGCCCACGAGCCGATGAGCAGGGCGTTCTTCTTGCCCGGGGCTGCGATGCAGAATATCACGCTGCCGTCGGCCTGGGCCACGGCGCCCATCTGCGGCGTGCCCCCGCCGGGATAAGCCTTCTGCTCAGAGTCCTTGGGGTAGCATACGGTCAGCGTCTTGGTCTCCGTGGTCGTGCCGTCGGTGGCCGTGGCGATGACGCTGCCGCTGAAGCCCTGGCTGAAGGTGTAGCTCTTGACCAGCGACGTTGCGTTGGTGGCCGAGGCTATGGGGGTGGAGGTAGTGCTGTCGATATAGATGTTGATGTCGGCGGCGGCCGTGGTCTGCGCGGTGAAGGTCACCGTTGCCGTCGACGAGTTGAGCACGGTCGAGGCATCGGAGGTGAACGACAGCTGGAAGCCGTCGGGGAGCACGTCGACGAAGATGTCGCCGCCCGTGGCCGTCTTGCCCTCCTTAGAGCCGGTGGCGTTGCGGAAGACGAAGGCCAGCTGCTGGACCACCTCGTCGGGGTCGGTGATGCCGTAATACTCGCGGATGTCGCCTATCTCCAGGCGCCACGTGTTGGGGCCGTCATACTCCAGGCGGTATTTGTCGCTGTTGTCGAGCCACGTGGGGGCGTATGCCCAGCTGCCGTTGCTCTTGTTGGTGATCACGCCCGTGTGGGCATATACGGGCGTGGAGCTGGTAAGGCCCATGCACCCCTGGTTGCCCAGGTCGGCGTGGAAGATGATGTAGACATCTTCGCTGTTCTCCTGCAGGGGCGACGGATGCGGCGTGACTATGTCCTGCGCCGCCAGGCCGCGTGCTGACAGCAGCGCGAGCACGGTCAGCAAGAAGTAGAGTTTTTTCATGAGAGTAGTATGGTATTTGTTTGGTAAGAATAAATTTCGGTCAACAGTATAAACGCGTTTTCACGGCTAAAAGTTTGCCAAGGCGCAGGAGCGGGGCGGCGCCCTCGCGCCCCGCCGGGAACGGGGCGGCGCCCTCGCGCCCCGACAGGAGCGGGGCGGCGCCCTCGCGCCCCGCCGGGAACGGGGCGGCGCCCTCGCGCCCCGACAGGAGCGGGGCCGCGCCCTCGCGCCCCGCCGCCTGCAAAGGTACGAAAAATTTTGATGCAGCACACATACAGGGGCCGAAACCACCGAAAACTTTTCTTTTTGTGTGCCGGTTTCAAAATTTTGCGTATCTTTGCGGCGCGAAATGCCGGCGGGGCGCGAGGGCGCCGCCCCGCTCCCGCCGGCAGGAACACGGTGAAAATCCGTGACAGACTCCGCTGCTGTAATTTCCACGCCCGCCCCTGGCGGCGGGCAAACGTAATGCCATCATGCCATTGGCACCCGTGCGGGGCGCGAGGGCGCTGCCCCGCTCCGTCAGCTGAGAAGGCGGCATTGCCGGAATAAGTCAGAAAACGATTCGCACTCATATTTTCATGACGCCGACGGGACAATTCGGACAATGAAAGGACACCTGCCACCACACCCGACGTGGGTGCGTGGCGTAGCGGTGCGGACTCTCGTTTGCGTCTATGTCTATGGGCAAACGAGTATGTTTTTTTATTACCACATACCATCCTTGCGGACGCTGCTGACGGCGGCGCTGCTGACGGCATGGAGCGGGGCGGCGCCCTCGCGCCCCGCCTTACCCCCCCTGAATGGGGGGGGCTGCACCGCCACGGCCGACTCTATCCCCGACCGCCACCTGGGGCAGGTGGAGGCGGCACCCTCGCGCCCCGCCTTACCCCCCCTGAATGGGGGCGCTGCCCCGCTCCATGCCGACTCGATATCCGACCTCCACCTGGGGCAGGTGGAGGTGGTGGCACGTGCCCCGCGGCCGCTGGCCACCACGCAAGACATCGCCGGAGCCGACCTGCGCGCGCTGTCGTCCACCTCCATTGCCGACGCCCTCAAATACTTCGCCGGTGTGCAGATCAAAGACTACGGAGGACTCGGAGGACTCAAGACCGTCAACGTCCGCTCGATGGGCGCACAGCACGTGGGGGTGTACATCGACGGAATACGCATCACCAACGCGCAGAACGGCACGGTAGACCTGGGCAAGTTCTCACTCTCCGCCCTCGAGGCCGTCTCGCTCTACAACGCCAACAAGCTCGACCGCTGCCAGTCGGCCTCGGAGTTTGCCTCCGGAGCCACCGTCTACCTGCGCACGCGCCGCCCGACAGCCGACTCTCTGTCGGTGCTCGCCGGCGTCGGCTCGTTTCACACCTACAAGGGGCGCGTAACCGTTCAGGGCGTGCGCGGAGGGTGGAGCGCCCTGCTCGACGGCGAATATGTGCACACCAAGGGCGACTACCCCTTCCGCTACCGCTCGGAGTACGAAGACACCGTCGGACGCCGCCGCAACTCCGACATCGACTATCTGCGCGTCGAGGGTGCGCTGTTTAACCGCGGCCTTTCGGCGCACGTCTACTGCTACGCCTCCGAGCGCGGGATACCCGGAGGCATCGTGCGGCGCCTGAGCGACAAATATGTCAACGTGGGGCGCGAATGGGACGTCGACTGGTTTGCCCAGGCCTCCTGGCGACACTCCTTCTCCGCGGCGCACCAGGTATTGTTCAACGCCAAATACACCCAGGAATACCTCCGCTACTGCACCGACTACCCCGACAACCAGAACACCGCCCGTGTCAACAACCACTACCACCAGAAAGACGCCTTCGCCGCCGCCGCCTACGCCTTCACCCCCCGGGAGTGGCTGTCGGTGAACGTCGGCTACGACGCGCGGCTGTCGTGGCTCGAGGCTGACCTCAAGCACTTCAGCACGGTTCGGCGCCTCGACCGGAAGGCCGTCGTGGCCATGCAGGCGGAGTGGCGCGGCGTGCGCACGGCAGCCTCCGTGCTTTACCAGCATTACCGCGACCATACCCGCACCAACGCCGGCGCGGCGCGGCCCCTGAGCCGGTTCACCCCCTCCGTCACCCTCGGCTACAGCCGGCGCGAGCTGTCGCTGCGGGCGTGGTACAAGCGCATCTTCCGCGTGCCCACGCTCAACGACCTCTATTACACCCAGGTGGGCAACCGGACGCTCAAGCCGGAATACACCACCCAATACGACCTCGGCATCGAATATCGCCACGCGCGCCCCCGCTGGTGCCTGTCGGCGCAGGCCGACCTTTACATCAACAAGATAAAAGACCGCATCGTCTGCCTCCCCCTCAAGGGCACTTACTCCTGGTCGATGCTCAACTACGGCGAGACCTTCTGCCGGGGGCTCAACGCCACCCTCTCGGGGCGGTACACCCCGGCCGACTGGACCTTCTCGCTGCTGACCTCGCTCACCTGGCAGCGCGACCTCAACCGCACCGACCCCTCCGCCAGCTCTTACAACCAGCCCATCTGCTACTCTCCTACCCTCTCCACCGGCATCACAGCCATCGTGGGGTGGCGATGGCTCACCCTCACCGTCTCACAGCTCCACGTCGGGCGCCGCCTGTGGTCGTACGCCGACCCCGAGGACGTCCTCTCGCCCTACAACAACGTCGATGTGCGCCTCGCCTTAGCCTGGTGGCGCCTGTCGGCCTCGCTGGAGGTCAACGACCTGCTCGACCGCCAGTATGAGCACGTCCCCCGATACCCCATGCCCGGACGCTCCTTCACCTTCACCATAGCATATTCACTATAACCCCGTTACATAACCCCCATGAAACACCTAACCGCCATCCTGTTGGCTGCAATGCTCGCCATCGCAGCACACGCCCAGGAGAAAATCATCCTCCTCAACGAGGGCAACTGGCAGTCTGACAACGGCCGCATCACCTACTTCGACGACGGCACCGTGGTCTCAAACCAGTGGTTTCGCGACGTCAACGGCTACAAGCTCGGCGACACCCCCAACGACATCATCCAGGTGCGCGAGGGGCTGATAGCCATCGCCGTCAACTGGTCGAACATCATCCAGTTCATCGACCGCACGGGCCACGCCGTGGCGGCCACCGAAGACGTGCCCAACAACCGCAAGCTCGCCACCGACGGCAAATACGTCTACGTGACCTCCTACGGCCACGAATGCATGACCGCCGAGGGGCTCAGGGAGTTCACCAAGGGATTCGTGGCCAAGATCGACGCCTCCACCTTCAAGGTGGTAAAGGCTGTCGAAGTGGGCTACGAGCCGGAGGGCATCGCCTACTACCGCGGCAAGCTCTTCGTGGCCAACACGGGCGGCTACGCCTTCCAGGAAGACCACGAATACGAGACCACCGTAAGCGTCATCGACGCCGAAACCATGACGGTGGAGCGCACCGTCGACACCGGCCAGATCAACCTCTACGGCAAGCTCTCGCAGAGCGGACAATACCTCTGCATCAACTCTCCCGGCGACTATTACGACGTCATGGCCGCCACCATCATTCTCGACTGCCAGGCCGTCATCGACGGGCGCAAGGACGCCGACTGCCTGACGCGCCTCGACTATGCCGCCACTTACAACACCACGGCCAAGGACGGGTCGTTCTACGCCATCGGCTCGCGATACTCCTACTATACGGGTGAATACACCTTCAACTACGTCACCATCCGGCCTGCCGCGGTGATGGCCTCCGGGGGCACCGAGGGTGTGACCGAGAACGCCTTCCCGGGCACCGTCGCCGCCGACATCAAGAAGATGACGATGCCTTACGGCATCTACGTAAACCCCTACACGGGCTACATCTACGCCACCGACGCGGCGGGGTTTGTCGAGGGTGGCACCCTTTACCAGTGGTCGCCCGAAGGCTCCCTGCTGGGCACCTTCGGCGTGTACATCAACCCCGCCCACTTCCTGGCCCTCGACCCCGACCCGTCAGGGGTAGACGTAATCGCGACAGAGCCGTCGCAAGCCGACGGCGTCTTCTACAACCTGCAGGGCATCCCGGTGGCCCGTCCCGTCCACGGCAACATCTATATCCGTGGCGGCAAAAAAATACTTTATTGACCATCAACCATAATTTATCACTGACATGAAAGCAACCTTCCTCAGGCGAGCGGCGCTCGCCTTGGCCCTAAGCGCGGGACTGCTTCCCGCGGCGGCCACACCTGTAAAGGTGACCATGAACTCCACCACCCGCACCATGACCCTGGTGTCGGCCGCCGGCGACACGGTGGCTACCGGCGAGCCTACGAGCTACGTCTACACCTTCGAGGCCGCTCCCGGCGACTACACCCTCACCGGTTTCACCAGCAACGGCACCGACAACGGCTCCATCGTGCTCAACGTCCCCGATTCGCAGGAGACACAGGCCTATACGGTCTACACCATCACGTTCTACGCCACCAACAGCGGCTGGACATACGGCACCGACTACACCGCCGACGTCCGCGTGGGCGCGCAGGCGGGCGGATACCGCGACATCATCGTCGGCAACAGCACCACCTGGGGCCGCAAGACCGTGCTGGTGCTCTCGGGCGACACGGTGTATCTGACGCTCACCCCCTCCGACGAGCATGCCGCCGAGGGCTACCTCCCCTACACCACCTCCAGCACGCGCACGGGCAGCGGCACGCTCTCGGGCAAGATACCCATGGGCGCGTACTATAACATCGTCGTCCCGGCCGACGCCAAGGTGGAGGTGGGGCAGAAGACCTCTCACTTCGTCGACTTCACCGTCGTCCAACCCGACTCCGTGGGCACGGACGGCACGCAGGCCACCTACCGCTACAAGCTCGGCTCCAGTCTCGTATACAACGTGCGCACCTGGCGCGCGGGAGGTCTCACCCACGCCCTGTATTTCACCAAGGGCACCGACGAGGAAACGCTGACATTCACCAACGACGACTATGCCGCCATGGATCCCAAGAAGGTCAACCACGACCCGACCTCCAACGACGGCTACGAGACGGGCGACATCTTCCTCAACATCAATGCCCGCGGCCACCTGGTGATGAACGTGGGCGAAACGTTCGACGCCCACGCCATGCGCTCGTGGGAGCTGACCGACACGCAGGTGGGCAATTACTTCTTCGAGCCTGACTTCCACTACACCGTGTTAGGTCTCGACGGCAAGCCGTGCAGCGACGTCATCGAGATCTCCACCGACGAGACAACCTCGGCCTGGCGCACCGTCAAGGCCGTGGGCGAAGGCGAGGCAATAGTGCTGGTGACCTACGACGCCATCAGCTGCACCTACAAGGGCAAGGACACGGCATACATGGGCGGCCAATACTGGGGCGCCATCTGGCCGGAGAACACCGGCGTGTTCGTGGTGAGCGTCGGCAAGGGCACGGCCGACATCGAGCCTGATATGACGGTCAACGAGGCGTACAACGTCGGCGAAGACGGCAGCATCGTGGCCAAGATGGCAGGCGTCAACGTCGACGCCGAGCACGACGTGTTCTATTACCTCGACACCGAGGAGGGTTTCCCCTTCACTTTCACCCCCAAGGGCGCTGTGTCGGTCACTGTCGCCAGCGCCGAGATCGGCGCCAACACGGCCACATACCGCGGATTCACTTCTGAGGGCGTCACCGCCGGCGACGACGGCTCCTACACCGTGATGCTCAAATACGGCCGCAACATCGTCCGGCTCACCGACGCGCAGGGGCGGTCGGTCTACCAGGTGCTCAACGCAAAGCCCTGCCACCGCGTCATCACCAACAACAGCCGCTCGGACAGCGAGCTTTACTACCCCGGCGACGAAGTGACGGTGCAATACTCCGGCCTCTTCCATCCCGCCAACAAGATGGCGGGCATCTATAACATGTCGGCATACGTCACCTTCAACGGCACCCCAAACGGCACCTCGCTTATACTCTCGGCCAACCAGTATAAGTTTGGCAGCGTGGCCACGGCGCAGGCCGTCAACTTCACCATTCCCGAACTAGTATACCCCGACGGATACATCTATACCCTCGACGAGGGCGTCATACAGATAAACGGCTACGGCGACCAGATCGGAAACCACCGCAACACCAGCCGCACCACCGGCCGGTCGCCCAACTTCACGGCGACGGTGAACAAGAGCTATTACGGCTCCGTCCCCGCCGTCAGTCTGCCCATCGGCCACCGCAAGAGCTATGCGGTGACGCTACAGTGCAACGTCGACAGCGCCGCCATCGAGCTGGTGCGCGGGGGCCTGACCATCACCCCCGACAGCACGGGCGTATACCGAGTGTATGACGGCGAGCTCTCCATCACCGCCACCGCCCCTGACTACCACAAGCTGCGCCTTGCCTACACCATCACCGAGGAGACGGACTCTGTGATCACCATCCCCCTGGAGATGGTCTACTCGAAGGGGTGCTGGGACGGCGTCGCCACCTCCAAGCCGGAGGCTGACAGCGACGGCGTATACCAAATCTACACCCCCGCCGAACTGGCCTGGCTCGCCGCCTGGATAAACGCCAAAAACACCACGCAGGACGCCGTGCTCATGGCCGACATAGACCTCGGCGAGTTTGACTGGACGCCCATCGGCAATGTCTCGCCCTACTACACCGGCACCTTCGACGGCAGGGGTCACAAGATCGAGGGCCTCTACATCAACTCCTCGACCACCTACCAGGGCCTGTTCCACACCCTCCACCACGCCACCGTCAAAGACCTCACCGTCTACGGCAGCGTGACCGCCTCCGCCTACGCCGGCGGCATCGCCGGCCGCACCTACTGGACCACCTCCACCAAGACGCCCGTCAACGTCATCGAGGGGTGTGCCAACTATGCCGACGTCTCCGGCGGCTACAACATCGGCGGCATCGTCGGATACATCCACCCGCGCAGCTACACGGGCGCCACTTTCGACGAAATCACCAACTGCCTCAACGGTGGCACCATCACCGCCTCGCAGTATCGTCTGGCCGGCCTGGTGGGCTATGACACCAAGGGCGTCAACCTCACCGGCGCGCTCAATGTGGGCACCGTGGTAGTCCCCGCCGACAACCCCTCGAACTTCGGCGCCTGCATCTACTACTTGGGCTACACCCCCTCGACCTTCTCAGGCCTCTACTCCACCGCCCAGTACACTGCCGACGGCGAGCCTGCCACCGGCGCCGACACCATGACCACCATTGCCACTGACTCTCAGATGGCCTCCGGCGAGATAGCATGGCTGTTAGGAGCACCCTTCGGCCAGGCCGTGGGCGAGGACGCATATCCCTCGCTGCGCAGCGCCCAAGTGTACCGCGTGGCCTACACGCTCATCACCGAAAGCACCGACGAGGAGAGCGCTATCCCCTGCGCCGACACCGAAGAGCCGACGGCGCTGTACACCAACGGCGCGCTCCCCACGGAGCTTGACGGATACAAGGTGAAGTGGTACGCCGACGCAGCGCTGACCACCGAGGTGACCGCCGTGGTCTCCGACGCCACCCTCTACGCCGTAAGCTACGGCCTGGTAGGCTGGAGCGGGGCCGCGCCCTCGCGCCCCGACGCCGACGTGCGCTACTACAACCTGCAGGGCATCCCCGTGGCCGCTCCCGAGCCGGGACGCATCTACATTGTGCGCCGCGGCGCCCGCGCCACCAAGGAGCGCTTCTGACCCCTGATATAGGCCTTATAGGTCATATAAGCCCTATTAGCCCTATTAGCCATATAAGCCATATAGGCCATATAAACCAAACAGGCCCTATAAGTCATATAAGACTTATAGGACCTATTTATTATAGTGCCTCTATCGGTTAGAAGCCGAGGAGGACTTTGAGGGTGCGCTCGGGAGTGGCGACGGTGTAGATGCCTCGGGGGAGGGTCAGGCACGCGTCGCCGGCGGCGCGGTAGAGGGTGCGGCCCTGCATGTCGGCGACGGTGACGATGCCGTCGGCGCCGGTGACTGTCAGGACGTTGCCGTCAACTGCGATGCGGACGCCGGACGCGAGGGCGCTGCCCGGCTCCAAGCCGTCGGAGTGCTTGGTCTCGAGGGTGAAGGGCTCGGAGGGAGCGCTCTCGCCGTGGTCATAGACGACGGTGGCGCGGTAGGTGTGCTCGCCGTCGGCCACGCCGGAGTGGAGGTATGTCAGATCGGCGAGGGGGGCGTCGTTGAGGAGCACGCCGTCGCAGTAGATGTTGTAGCCTAATACGTCAAGGTGGGCCCACTGGGGGCCGGCCTCGAAGGTGGCGTCGTCGACGAGCATGATGAATCCGCTGGCGGAGGTGGAGCGTATGGCGAAGTAGGTGGCGCCCTCGGGGAGCAGCGCGTAGTAGTACTGGTACGATCCGCCGGGCAGAGGCTCCACGGCCACGTCGGTGGCGATGAACGAGCCTACGCTGTCACAGTCGGTCAGGGAGTAGTAAAGCTCGAGGCGCTCGCGGTAGAGGGCGTTGTAGGCGCGGGCGTAGAACGAGACGAGCTGCTGGCGTCCGCTCAGGCGGGGCGATACGAGCCAGTCGTCTTTGGCGGCGCCGGAGTAGGTGCAGATGGAGGCCATCGACTTGTCGCCCGTGCGGGGCTTGGCGTAGCTGCTGGTGAGGTTCTGTCCGCGGACGAGGTAGTCATAGTCGAGGACGAAGAAGGCGGCCTTGTCGACGCCGGGTGTCAGGCCGGGGAACTCGAGGGAGGAGACGCCGCTGACCGGCTCGTCGTCGGCGTCGATGGTAGTCCAGTAGCCCAAGGAGGAGGGGGTGAAGGAGGCGTAGTCCTCAAACGACTCGTTGACGACCGTTCCGGCGATGGGGTCCGTCAGGTCAGGCTCGGTGAGCGTGACGGTGACGGAGGCGTTGTGGTTGTCTTCGGCCGAAACGGCAGTCGTGGGATAGTTGGGGAGCTGGAGCTCGATGGTGCTCACGGGTGTTGCGTTGTTGACCGTGCGCTGGTCGGCGTCATAGTCGACGCGGGCGTAGTAGGTGTTCACCGGATCGCCGAGCTGCGGCAGGGTGTCGGTGAGGGTGACCACGGCGGAGGTCAGGGGGGCGAGGTCGGCTCCGGCCACGGTGACGGCGGGGTGCGAGGGCGCTGCCCCGCTCCAGAGGCTGACGGTGTAGCCCGAGGCGGTCTTTTGGCCGTAGTTGCTGACGGTGACGGCAAACTGTCCGGGCTGACCGGGGCAGAGGCGCCCGGGGTTGCGCAGGGCGGCGGCGGCGAGGTCGTAGTCAAACGTCTGGTCGAGGCGGAAGCCGTCGAAGAGCATCCAGGCGTAGGTGATGCAGGTGCATAGCAGCTCGCAGGAGACTACATGCCCCTTGAAGGCGCTCAGGTCGATGCTGTGGAGGTCCCAGCCGGCGGCGTAGTCGCTCTGGCGCTGCGTGGCCACGGTAGTGCCGTTGACACGGATGGCGATGGTGTTTGAGTCGGCGCTGCCCCAGCCGTAGGCATAGAAGCGGAGGGTGGGGGTGACGGCGTCGGCGGGGATGTAGATGAGGCCCGAGCGGAGCACGCCGTAGTCGCCGCTATTGGAGGCGCGGAAGAGGAAGAGTGCCTCGTCGAGCGTGGGTGCCGTGGGTGCCTCGATGGCGGAGGTGGTGCTTACGGAGTAGGTCATGGTTGAGCTTACCTCGACGCCCCAGACATGCTCGGAGCCGCTCCACTCCTCGGTGAAGGGTATCTCGTAGGGGGTGCCCACGGGGCCGAAGTTGCTGGTGGTGCCCTCCGACGAGCTGCCGTTGCGGGTCTTGGGGTAGATGGTAAACTGCGCGAACTTCTGCACGCCCTTGCCGACGACGCGGCCGGTGAAGGTGGTACCAGTGATGTCGGAGAACATCAGCGTGGGTGTGGAGGTGGTGACGTCGTAGATGTCGTAGGTGACGTATTTCGGGTCCATGGGGAATCCGTCGGCGTCTTTGACGGCCTCGCTCCAAGAGAATGTTACCTCACCCTCCATGTCGGCATCGACGAAGCTGAACGACTCGACGGGAGCCGGGACGGGCACGCCTACGAAGCGGTTGACGGAGGCGGGGATGCCCTCGCCGGCGGCGTTGTAGAAGCGGACGACGTACTCATAGCGCCCCTCGGCGGGGACGTTGGCGTCGTTGAGCGTCACGGGGCTGCGGAGGCTACAGGCCACGGAGTCGACCATGGCGCCGTCGCGGAACAGCTTGGCGCATAGCAGCTCTGTGAGGTCGCTGCCGTCGATGGCCTTCGAGGGGGCCATGATGGTGACGGTGGCGCTGAGCAGGTCATCCTCCATCTTGGGGGTGACTGTCATGTCGGTGCCGGCGGCGGGGGCTGCAGGCTCCAGGCCGGCGTCGATGCTGAGGTTGCGGATGTATAGCGACGAGGTGCCCAAGGCGGCCGCGCTGGTGGCGTGGATGCCGAAGTAATAGACGCCGTCGGCCGTGGGCTGGAAGGTGCCGGTGAAGGTCTGGTATTCCTTCATGCGGTAGTTGGTGATGGAGGTGGAGGGAACAATCTCCACGGTCATGGCCTCGGCCGTCTGGTCGGTGCCCATATAGGCGGCGAAGGTCTCGGTGGTACCGCTGACGCCGCAGGCGGCCTCGAAGGATATGGTATAGTAGCGGTTCGCGTCCATGCCCAGGCCGTAGACTATCATCCAGTCATCCTTGGCCTTGCTCACCGACTGGACGTAGACGCCATAGCCGGAGGTCCACTTGTTGAAGGTGTATGAGTCGCCGTTTAGGTTGAGCGCGGTGACAGGGTTGTAAGCCGACGTGGTGAACGACCAGGTGAAGGGCACGCGGGGCTCGCCGTACCAGAAGAGGTCGCCCTCGCCGTCCTCGTCGTCGCTGTAGCGGTATGTGCTGCCGTCGAGGTAGCGGGCCTGGATGGTCACGCCGATGTAGTGCAGCTGGTTCTCGCTGTCGGTAGCGGGGAAGTCGAGGTAGCAGTCGGAGGTGTAGTAATATTTGGTGGACTGCCCCTCGGGGGTGTAGGTCTTGCCGTCTTTGACGAAGTAGACGCGGTAGTCGAGCTTCGACAGGTCGTCGAGTGCGTCGCCGTCGTCATCCTTTGTCACGGGGTCCCAGGTGACGCGCACCACGCTGTCGCCGCGGGTGTAGGAGTACTTGATGTTGCGGGGATAGTTGGGGTAGACGGCTCCGACGGGGCGGACGGGGACGCTGTCGGTGAGTGCTGCGGCGGGGCGCGAGGGCGCTGCCCCGCTCCCGTATACGAACCCGTCGTTGATGTTGAGTTGCACGGCGGGGTTGATCAGGTGGTCGTATGCGCCGCCGGCGACGGTGATGATGGGCGTGGGGCGCACGGGGTCGGCGCCCTGGCCGGCCGGCTGCTGCGCCACGGCTCCCAAGGCCGCGGCCACCATCGCGCCTAAAATGTATCTTGCTTTCATTGTTTTCTTGTTGTTTGGTCTTTAACCGGTTAACCGGTTAATCGGTTAAAGTTTAGCGGATGATGAGTTTTGAGACGGCGGTGCCGACTTTGACGATGTATACGCCGGTGGTGGCGCTGACACGTGCGTTGCCGGTGCCGGTATATACGCAGGCGCCGTCGGCGCGATAGATGCCGACAGGCTGACCCTCGGCGCCCGAAATGCAGATTACACGGCCATCAGCGCATACGCGGGGCGCGAGGGCGCCGCCCCGCTCCAGCTCCACGCCGGAGAGGTTGCTGGCGCCGATCTCCACGCGGTTGGTGTAGCCGCTCTCGCCGCCGGCATAGAGGGCGGTGACGCGGTAGAAGTGGTCGACGGCAGCATCGGCCGTGGCGTCGGTATAGGTGGTCTCGGTGACGGTCTCAGTGTTGATCTTGGCGCCGTCGCGATAGACGTTGTACCCCTCGAGGGTGTAGGTCTTGGCGGTACCGTCGGCGGCGCAGAAGGTCACGTCGTCGACGCGCAGCATGTATGCGCGGGTGCCGGTTGAGCGGATGGCGAAGTGCTTGGCTCCGGCGGGGACGTAGTAGGTGTACTCCGTCCAGCCCACGGGGACGGCGGTCTCAGTGCCGATAACCTCTGTGAAGTCGGCGGCGTCGGTGCCGTCGTAGCTTACGAGGACCTCAAAGGCGTCGAGGCCCCAGTCGTCGCGGACGCTGCCGGCGCTGAAGTTGATGAGCTGCGCCTGGCCGGAGAGGGCCGGTGAGATGAGCCAGTCGTCGTTCTGCTCGCCGCCCACATTAAATATTGAAGCTGTGTACTTGATTCCGCTGACGGCCTCGTAGCCGCTGACCTTGGCATACTCTGCGTCGACGACGAACCACGAGGCGGCCTTCATCTGATACGGGAAGGCGGTGGTGCTGTAGAGGTCGGCGCCGTAGATGGTGCCGGCGCGTGCACCGTCGCCGTCAAGCGTTGTCCAGGAGCCGATAGTGCCGGTGGTCCATACGCGGTAGTTCTCGAAGGTCTCGGTAGCGGCCTCGGTGGCGTTGAGCACTGGGGCCGTCCAGGTCAGGGTGATGGCCGTGGAGCCTTCCGAGCGGCCACCCTCGAGTGCCGAGGGAGCCGGCCACAGCGGGTCGACCACGCGGATGCTGACGGTGTCGGTGACGTTGTTGGTGAGGTCTTCGTCGCCGTCGATGTTGACGGTGGCGTGATAGCTGACATATTGCAGGTCGGGGTCGGTGACCACGTCGGTGAAGACGATCGTCGTGTCGGCGCCGGCGCCGAGGGCCGTGGCCTCGACGGTGGCCACGCGCACGTCGTTGCGGTACAGGCGAACGGCATAGTCACCGGAGGCGTTGACGGCGTTGTTGGCCACGTTGACGCTAACGCTGAGGATGTCGTTGAGCATTGCCTGGCCGGGGGTGTGGATGGCGGCGGCGAGGTCGACGGTGCGCTCATCCTTGACCTCGATGCAGTCGAAGTAGGTGTAAAAGTCGCTGCGGGCCTCGGCGTTGAGGGCGATGCGGATGTCCTTGCCGCGGTAGGACGACAGGTCGACCTTCACCTGGCCCCAGGTGTATGCGTTGCTCACGCCCCAGGTGCCGACTATCGAGTCGACGGCCACGAAGCCGTCGCCCTCGTCAATCAAGGTTGTCACAAGGTTGCGCATATTTGTCCAGCCGGTGGTCCAGAACGACAGGGTGGGGTGCACGGCGGTCTCGTCGATGTGTATGCGCAGGGTGGCGATGCGGCCCTGGTCATACTGAGTCTTGGTGTAGAAGCGGATGAAGCCGTTGTCGCCGTCGACCGACGCCATGTCGTTGAAATAGGTGTCGGAATACATGGTCCACTTCGAGTCGAAGAACTCGATGGAGGTGTCGACGGAATAGTTAGAGAACGACTCCTTGAAGGGCATCGAGTAAGCCGGGCCTACGATGATTGCGGCCGAGTTGGTGACATAGTTGCCCGTGCCGGCGCAGTTGACGGGGAAGACGGCATAGTAGACCATCTGCTGCTTCTCAGCGCCGACGAAGTTGCGCAGGCGGCACTCCGTCAGGCCTATTGCTATGGTCTCTGCGGAGCCGCTGCCGATGATGCGCTGGACGGTATAGGTGACGCTGTCAATGGCATTGCCGTCGACGTCCACCGTCGAGGGCTCCCAAGACAGGTCGACGTAGCCGTCTATGCCGCCTACGGCGGTGAGCGAGGCGGGGGCTGCCGGCACACCTGCGGTCGCGGTTAATACTATCGGTTTGTGAAACACAGGCAGTGCCGCGGGGCGCGAGGGCGCGGCCCCGCTCCCTTGGCTGTCGAAATCGGGAGCACCGAACCCCCCTTGCGCCGTGGCTGCGGGCGCCAGTACCGAGAGCACCAGCCCTAGCGCCACCGAGCGCCAATCCATTAGTTTGATCATGTGAAAGTTATGTGTAATTAAATTGGTAATTTTGCGTAAGCGTTACAAAACTATGACCGCAAAGATAGCAATTTTTGTGAAATTTCACA
>CAYOUJ010000046.1:0-19613 GCA_964407165.1 uncultured Muribaculaceae bacterium
CAGCGCACCCCTTTGGGGTGCCGGGGGTGCGAGGACGCCTCTCCGATTCCCCGGGCTGCGCTCCGCTTGCCCGGGGTTATCATCATCGCGCTCCTTTGGAGCGCATTTATAAGAATATTGATATTCGGTGAATAGTTACTTAATTTCCTTAATTTCCTTAAGCTCCTTAATTTCCTTAAGTTCCTTAATTTCCTTAAGCTCCTTAATTTCGTTACTGTGAACATCGGGGGCGGTGCAGGCGTTGTGCTTAAGGAAACCCTTTGCGGCCAAGGCGGGGAAAGCGACGCGAGGGCGCGTCGCTTCCAAAGCTAATCACAATATTTGTTAACGAGGGGCGCTTTTTGGCGACATTTTGCCACCGTTACGCCAAAAATTTTGTTACTTTGCAGTCGCTTTAGGTTACAATTTCCAATTATAAGGGTATGAACAACATACTTACCACTCTCATCGACAGTCAGCTACAGCATTACGGCCCGGAGCGCATAGCCCTGCGCCAGCTCGACGGCGACCTGCAGATGACCACCACCACCTGGCAGCAGCTCGCCGACGACGTCGACGCCTGCGCCTGCGCCCTCGAGACCCTCGACATCTCCCCAAAAGACGCCATAGCCATCTTCTCGGCAAACCGCACCAACATCATCGTCACCGACTTCGCCGCGTATGCCAACCGCGCCATGCCGGTGTCGGTCTACGCCACCTCCACCGCCGAGCAGCTGCGGTACATAGTCCGCGACTCCGGCGCCCGCATGCTCTTCGTCGGCGACGAGGGGCAGCTCGACAAGGCGCTCAGCATCATCGACGAGTGCCCGACGCTGCGCCACATAGTCAGCTACGAGCCTGTCGACCGCGTGGGCGCGCGCGACGACGAGCGCATCATCACCTTCGAGAGCCTGCTCTCCCTGGGCCGCGCGGCCTCGGCAGCCTGCAAGGCTGAGGTGGAGCGCCGCAGCAGCGAGGCCACGCCTGACGACATCGCCACGCTCATCTACACCTCCGGCACCACCGGCGAGCCCAAGGGCGCCATCCTCAACCACTCCTGCTTCACCGCCGCCCTGACGGAGCACCGCGAGCGCCTCGAGACGCTCACAGACCGCGACACCTCCATCTGCTTCCTCCCCCTGAGCCACATCTTCGAGAAGGCGTGGACATACTTCTGCCTCTACCGGGGAATGGAGGTGACGGTGAACATGAACCCGAAAATTATCCAGAAGGCCATACGCATCGCGCGGCCGACGTGTATGTGCTCGGTACCGCGCTTCTGGGAGAAGGTGTACACCGCCATCGAGGAAACCGTGGGCAAGATGAACCCGCTGAAGCGCGCCCTGGTGCGCCGCGCCATCAAGGTGGGTCGCCGCCGCAACCTCGACTACGTGCGCCTGGGCCTCGAGGTGCCCAAGCGCCTGGAGAAGGAGTACCGCTTCTATGACCGCCAGGTATTCAGCACCATGCGCCGCGCCATCGGCATCGACCACGGCAATATCTTCCCTACCGCCGGCGCCCCGCTGAGCCCCAAGATAGTGGAGTTTCTCCACGCCATCGGCATCAACATCATGATCGGCTACGGCCTGAGCGAGACCACGGCCACCGTCACCTGCTTCCCTCGCTACGGCTACGAGATCGGCTCCGTCGGCACCCCGCTGAGCAACGTGCAGGTGCGCATCGGCGATGGCGACGAGATCCAGGTCAAAGGCCCGTCGGTGATGAGCGGCTACTACAACAAGCCTGCCGCCAATGCCGAGGCGTTCACCCCCGACGGGTGGCTGCGCACGGGCGATGCCGGCCGCATCGACGAGACGGGCGCGCTGGTGCTCACCGAGCGCATAAAGGACCTGTTCAAGACCTCCAACGGCAAATACATCGCCCCGCAGGCCCTCGAGAGCCGCCTGGGCGAAGACCGCTTCATCGAGCAGGTGGCCGTCATCGGCGACCAGCGCAAGTATGTCACCGCCATCATAGTCCCCGCCTTCGAGGCCCTCAAGGAGTATGCGCAAAAGAAAAAGATACAGTTTCGCAACCTCGAGGAGCTGGTACGCAACAGCGAGATAGTCAGGATGATCCAGGAGCGCATCGAGGCGCTGCAGCAGGGCTTCGCCGCCTTCGAGCAGATCAAGAAGTTCACGCTCATGCCCCAGCCGTTCACCATGGAGAACGGCGAGCTTACCAACACCCTCAAAATCCGCCGCCCCGTCATCAACAGCCACTACGCCCGCGAGATCGAGGCCATGTACGCCTGATCAATGCATAATGCATAATGCATAATTCCATCAGGGTAGCCTGATTGGAAATTGTGCATTGTGCATTTTTTATTGCGGATTATGCATTTTTTTGTATCTTTGTGGCCAAAACCACAATACAAAGCACAAACTAACATGAAACGTCTACACTGCATCACCGCCACGGCCATGCTGTGCCTCCTCGCCGCTGTCAGCGCCAAGGCTGCCGGCTGGCCCGCCAACTACCAGGGTGTCATGCTCCAGGCATTCTACTGGGACTCTTACTCCGACACTAAATGGACCAACCTCGAGAGCCAGGCCGAGGAACTGAGCGAATATTTCTCCCTCATCTGGGTGCCCAACAGCGCCAAGGCAGCCTCTTCGCCCGGCATGGGCTACGACCCCGTCTACTGGTTCACCAACCATAACACCTCGTTCGGCACCGAGAAGCAGCTGCGCTCGATGATAGCCACTTACAAAGAGCTGGGCGTGGGCATCATTGCCGACGTGGTCATCAACCACCGCTCCGGCAAGTCAAACTGGCTCGACTTCCCAGCCGAGACCTGGAACGGCACCACCTACCAGATCGGCACCACCGGCATCTGCTCCACCGACGAGGTTTGGAGCCAGGCCGCTTACTCCTCCATCACCGCCCGCGGCGCCGCCGACACGGGCGAGGACTTCGACGGCTCGCGCGACCTCGACCACACCAACGCCACCGTGCAGGCCAACTGCAAGGCTTACTGCAAGTTCCTACTCGACGACATGGGCTACGCCGGATTCCGCCTCGACATGGTCAAGGGGTACGCTGGACAATACACCAAGATCTACAACCAGTATGCCAACCCGACGTATTGCGTCGGCGAGTGCTTCGACGGCAGCTACGACGTGGTGGCCGCCTGGATAGAGGCCGCCGGCCGCACCTCCGCCGCCTTCGACTTTCCCCTCAAGTATCAGCTCAACAGCGCCTTCTCCTCCGGCAACATGACCGACCTCGTCTGGTACGCCAACGGCGTCACCCCCCAGCCCGCCGGCATGATACACTACGGATACCCCCAGCTGGCCGTCACCTTCATCGACAACCACGACACCTACCGCGAGAGCTGGAACAAGTTCAACGGCAACGTCCCCGCCGCCAACGCTTTCATAATCTGCTCCCCCGGCACCCCCTGCGTCTTCCTCCCCCACTGGAAGGAATACAAGGATGAGATCAAGAAGCTCATCGAGGCCCGCAACCTCGTCGGCGTCCACAGCCAGTCGGCCGTCACCGTGCTGCAGACCTCGTCAAACTGCTACATGGCCGAGGTCACCGGCACGCGCGGCAAGCTCGTCATCAAGGTCGGCTCCGCCATGGTAAGCCCTGAGGGCTACACCGACGACCAGATATGGTGCTACGGCAACGACTACTGCGTGTGGACCACCGTCAAGGCTCCCTCCTACCCCTCGTCGCTCCACCTCATGGGTCACGTCGCCGGCTACGCTTGGGCCACCTCCAAGGGCATCAGCGCCACCGGCTCCTCCGGCAAATACACCTACTCTGACGTCACCGTCGACGACTCCGGCGACGGCTACGGCTACATCTCCTTCGCCACCACCCTCGGCGCCACTTGGGATGCCGTCAACGCCTCTGACCGCTACGGCTCCTCCACCAAAGACGAGGCCGTGACCCTCGGCTCCCCATCCGCTGTGGTTCAATACACCGGCGGCGGCACAGCCTCCGGCTGCAACTCGTGGAAGCTCCCCGCCGGCCGCTATGACATCACCGTCGACCTGAGCAAGATGCAGATGACCGTCAAGACTCACGTCGGCATCGACCTGCTCGACACCGACGAGGCCGACCAAGCCCCCGTCTACTTCGACCTCCAGGGACGCCCCGTGGCCAATCCCGCCCCCGGCGCCATCTACATCCGCCTCCAAGGCGGCCGCGCAACCAAGGTCCGCCTCTAAGCACGCGCGCCCTCTTAGGAGATAACCGATATTATCGAGATCATCGAGATTAAGGAAATTAACGACCTTAACCGGCTAATCAGCTAACCGGCTAAGGTCGTTAATTTCCTTAATCTCCTTAATTTCCTTAATCTCCTTAATTTCCTTAATCTCCTTAATTTCCTTACCCTCCCTGAAAAACTGTTCGCTGTTCGCTTAGAGATGGAGCGAGTGGCCCATTCGGTCGCGCTTGGTGTGCATGTAGCGGGCGTTGTAGGGGTTGGTGGCCACCTCTATAGGGACGTTCTCCACCACCTCGAGGCCGTAGCCCTCGAGGCCGACGCGCTTGATGGGGTTGTTTGACATAAGACGCATCTTGCTGACGCCCAGCAGGTGGAGTATCTGCGCGCCGACGCCGTAGTCGCGCTCGTCGGCCTTGTGGCCCAGGTGCAGGTTGGCGTCGACGGTGTCGAGGCCCTCCTCCTGCAGCTTGTAGGCGCGTATCTTGTCCATCAGCCCGATGCCGCGGCCCTCCTGGCTGAGGTAGACGATGACGCCGCGACCCTCCTCCTCGATCATCTGCATGGCGCGGTGGAGCTGCTCGCCGCAGTCGCAGCGTCGCGAGGCGAAGATATCGCCGGTGGCGCACGACGAGTGCACGCGGGTGAGTATCGGCTCGCCGGAGGTGATGTCACCCTTTATAAGGGCGATGTGCTCCAACCCGTTGGAGAGCTGGCGGAAGGGGATGAGACGGAAATGGCCGTAGGCCGTTGGCATATCCACCTCCACGCCCTTCTCCACCTGCGTCTCCTGTCGCAGGCGGTATGCCACGAGGTCGGCGATACTGATAAGCTTGAGTCCCCACTCGTCGGCGCGCTTGCGCAGCTGCGGCAGGCGTGCCATCGTGCCGTCGGGGTTGAGTATCTCTATGAGAGCGGCGGCGGGGTAGAGGCCGGCGAGGCGTGCCATGTCGATGGCGGCCTCGGTGTGGCCGGTGCGGCGGAGCACGCCCTGGTCCTGGGCATAGAGGGGATGGACGTGGCCCGGGCGCCCGAAGGTGTCAGGGGTGGACGTCGGGTCGGCGAGGGCGCGGATGGTTGCCGCGCGGTCGTGACACGACACGCCGGTGGTGCACCCCTCGAGCTTGTCGACAGTGACAGTGAAGGGTGTGCCCAGCATCGAGGTGTTGTCGATGACCTGATGGCTCAGCTGCAGCTCGTCGCAGCGCGAGATGGTAAGCGGTGCGCACAGCTCCCCGCGGGCGTTGGTGACCATGAAGTTGACGTGCTCGGCCGTGACCTTCTCGGCGGCGATGATGAGGTCGCCCTCGTTCTCGCGGTCTTCGTCGTCGACCACTATTATGAACTTGCCGGCGCGGAAGTCGGCAATTGCTTCGTCGATGGTGTTGAGCTTTATTTGGTCCATGGCTTAGTCTTGCGTGGGATTAGTGATTATGTCGGTCAGCTCGGCGCAGACGCGCGCGACGGTGCGCACCTCCTCGACGAGCGACTTGTTGTAGCGTCGCGCAATGAGGTATAGCAGGCCTCCGGCGGGGGCGAACCATATCAGCGTCTTGGAGAGCCACTCGGTGTGCGAGGGGCGGTAGATCCAAAGGTTGCGGAGCACGGGGAAGTCCATCAGCTTGTTGAGCACGAGCACGTCGCGCGAGTTGGAGAGATACTCCACGAGGGCCTCCACCTCGTCGGTGAGGCTGCGGAGCATCTCGCGGTTGATGCCGTATTTGAGGTAGTTGGCGTAGCGGAAGTCGCGGCGGTCGGCGGCGATGAACTCCTCGGCGGCCGCCTTCAGGGCGGCGATGCGCTCGAGGGCCACCGGCTGCTCCACCTCGTCGATGATCACCTCCTTGCGCATGATGTTGCGCGTCTCGTGGGCGCCGACGAGGCGGCTGAAGAATCGGCGGTAGGCGTCGGCGTTGAACACGGCGGAGTCATTCACGGCCTTGTAGGTCAGGAACACGCCGAGTGGCAGCAGCACAGCCGAGCTGAGCCATATGCCCTCCCAGACCTGGATCTTGCCGTCGCGGGCCATCTTGTAGCCGGTGTTGTCGATGATGTAGTAGACGATGAACAGCAATACGGAGATGACCAGCGGGGTGCCCAGGCCGCCCTTGCGGATGATGGCCCCGAGGGGGGCGCCGATGAAAAAGAAGATGATGCAGGCAAAAGACAGCGTGAACTTCTTCTGCAGCTCTATGCCATGGCGGCGGATGGTCTTGCGGTCGTCTTTCATCGAGAAGCTCTTGAACTCATACTCCTGACGGTTATGCTTGGCCTTGTTGAGGGCTATGGTGAGATAGTTGACGGTGGATGACGACTGGCGTCCACGGAACACGGAGTCGACGTCGAGAAGTGCCACGTCGGGGGGCAAAGTGGCCGTGCGGGGCGCGTGGGCGCCGCCCCGCTCCCTGCCGGTGCGCTCGTTTATGCCGAGCAGGTCCTGCGCCAATATCTCGCGGGCGTAGACATTCCCAAGTGAGTCGACGCGCTGGTTGACCGAGTCGATGGTTGCCTGCAGCTGCGTGATGTTCTTGCCCACATACTGGTTGCGCATCCCCTCCTCGTCCATGCGATTGAAATTTGCGTCGAAGGCTATGAGCAGCTCCTTCTCCGAGAAGCTCTCGCGGCGGTAAGGCACGTTCTTCATCCCCGAGGCGGCGTCTTTGACGTTCTCAAACTGCTCACCGTTCCAAAGTTTAAGGAAGAGGTGGGAGTTGTCGTCGGTCGAGGCCAGCCGTGCCGAGTCGGCGAGGATGACGCGGGCGTTGTCGAAGCCGCGCGACATGTCGTAGATCATCACGTCATAGAGTATGCCCGTGTCGCGGTTTTTCTCTTGCACATAGAGGTTTATGCCGGGTATCTGGTCGTAGAACACCCCCTGGGGTATCTCCACCTCGGGTGATTTCTGGCGCACGGAAAACAGCAGCGTCCACATCTTGGTCTGCGCAACAGGCAGCACGTTGTTCTGGAAGAAGAAGGCACCGACGGCTATGAACACCATCAGAGCTATCAGCGGGCTCATCACCTTCAGCAGCGACACGCCGGAGGCCTTCATGGCCGTCAGCTCAAAGTTCTCGCCCAGGTTGCCGAACGTCATAAGCGACGCCAGCAAAATGGCCAGCGGCAGCGCCATGGGCACCATGGTCAGAGCGGCATAGAAGAACAGTTCCGCCAGCACGTCGACGCTGAGGCCCTTGCCTACCAAGTCGTCGATGTAGCGCCAGAGAAACTGCATGAGCACTATGAACAAGACTATCAGGAACGTCATCAGCAGCAGGGGCAGGAAGCTCCTGAGCATGAACGTGTATAGCCTCTTGATGCCTAACATGGTGGCAAAGGTACAAACTTTGGCGCACACAGCCACGCCCGCACCCTTAAAAAACGTCAATACAACATCCTTTGGTCGCCAAAATGATTTCCAGAGAAATCAAAATACCAAAATGATTTTTGTAGAAATCATTTTTGCAAAATGATTTTTGTAGAAATCGTTTTGGGAGGTTTCCGGGGTTTCTGTGGGCGGCTGGCGCGGGTGTGCGGACTTTTTTGTAACTTTGCAGCCATGAATGTGGAATTGCTCGCTCCGGCCCGCGACGCAGCGGTGGCCATCGAGGCCATACGCCACGGCGCCGACGCGATATACATAGGTGCGCCCACGCACGGCGCCCGCGCGTCCGCGCGCTGCACGGTGGAGGAGATCCGCCGGGTAGTTGAGGCCGCGCACCCCTTCAACGTCCGTGTCTACGTGACGCTCAACACGCTAATTTACAACGATGAAGTGGAGGCCATTGAGCGCGAGGCGTGGCAGCTGTACCGCGCCGGCGTCGATGCCCTGATTGTACAGGACCTGGGGCTGCTGCGCATGAACTTGCCCCCAATAGCCCTCCATGCCAGCACGCAGTGCGACACCCGCACCCCCGCGAAGGCGCAGATGCTCCAGCAGGCCGGTTTCTCGCAGATAGTGGTGGCACGCGAACTGAATATCAGCGAGTTACAGGCAGTATGCGAGGCGGTGACAGTGTCGGTGGAGGCGTTTGTCCACGGCGCCCTGTGCGTGTGTTTCAGTGGCGACTGCCGCGCAAGCCTGGTGACAACGGGCCGCAGCGCCAACCGCGGCGAGTGCGCACAGATATGCCGGTACGCTTTCGACCTCAAGGACGCTGACGGCAAGACACTTGTGCGCGACAAGCACCTGCTGAGCCTGCGGGACATGAACCGCTCGCGCCAGCTCGGCGAGATGCTCGAGGCCGGGGTGCGGTCGCTCAAGATTGAGGGGCGCCTCAAGGATGCCGCTTACGTCAAAAACATCACTGCGCTATATCACAACCTGCTTACAGACATGGGTGTAAGCCGCACCTCGTCCCCCGGAACGGAGATACACTTCACCCCCGATGCCGACCGCACCTTCAACCGCGGATACACATCTTATATATTCAGCGGCCGCACGTCTCAACATATGGCCTCTACCGATACCCCGAAGGCCGTCGGCCCGCATGTGGCCACCGTCACCGCCGTGCGCGGCAAGAGCATCACCGTGCGCGCGCTCCGTCCGATAACCAACGGCGATGGCCTGGGCTATTTCGACACGGACGGACGTTACCACGGTTTCCGCGTCAACCGCGTAACCGGCAACACTTTGGAGGTGCGCCAGGAGATACCTGACCTTTCAATGGGCACCAGGCTCTACCGCAACGCCGACAAGGCTTTCACCGACCTGCTCGAAGGGGAGACAGCCACTCGCCACATAGACATATCCCTCACGTTAAGGGCATTGCCCTGGCAGGGGCGTATCGTGCTCGAGGCCACGGACGTCCGCGGCAACGCCGTGACCGTCACCGCCGACGCGGAGATTGGCGAGGCACGCACGCCGCAGGCCGAGGCGCGGCGCCGCGTGCTCACCAAGACGGGTGGCACGATCTACCGCGTCACCGGAGTCGACGACCGCTGCGGCGGCCTGTTCATCCCTGCCTCCACGCTGACAGCCCTGCGGCGCACGCTAACCGACCGTCTCGACTCGGCACAGCGCATGACCTACCGCTACGACTACCGCCGCCCGGAAAGCGCTGACTTGCATACACTGTCGAAACTGACTTACCACGACAACGTGGCCAACGACCGCGCCGCCGAGTTTTACCGCAGCCACGGCACCGCCGAAATCGAGCCGGCGGCGGAGGTCGAGCGCCCCAAAGGGCCTGTGCGGGTGATGACCACGCGCTACTGCCTGCGCCGCGAGCTGGGCCGCTGCCTGCTCACCCCCGATGGCCGCGAATGGAAGGAGCCGCTGACGCTCGTATCCGGCCCTAACCGCTTCACCCTCAGCTTCGACTGCAAAAATTGTCTGATGAACGTAACCCTCTGATTGTCTATGCGCCTGTGCATCACCGAGAAACCGTCCGTGGCCCGCGACATCGCCGCAATCCTGGGCGCCACCGTACGCCGCGACGGATATTACGAGGGGAGCGACTGGAAAGTCACCTGGACCTTCGGCCACCTCTGCACCCTCAAAGAGCCCCACGACTACACCGACCTGTGGAAGCGCTGGTCGCTCGGCGCCCTGCCCATGATACCTGCGCGCTTCGGCATCAAGCTCATCCCCGACCGCGGCATCGAGCAGCAGTTCAACGTCATCAAGACACTCGCCGCCGAGGCCACAGAGATAGTCAACTGCGGCGATGCCGGCATCGAGGGCGAGCTTATACAGCGCTGGGTGATGCAGCTCGCCGGCGTCAAATGTCCAGTCAAACGCCTCTGGATATCGTCGCTCACCGACGACTCCATCCGCCAGGGGTTCAACTCGTTGAAACCTTCGGAGGAGTACAACAACCTCTACCACGCCGGCCTCTCCCGCGCCATTGGCGACTGGATCCTGGGCATGAACGCCACGCGCCTGTACTCGCTCAAATACTCCTCCCCCGGCCACGTGCTCTCCATCGGCCGCGTGCAGACCCCCACGCTCGCGCTGATAGTCAAGCGCCACTTCGAGATTGCCAACTTCAAGCCGGAGACATACTACGAGCTGCGCACGGAGTATCGCGAGGTGATGTTCAACGCCACCGCCGGCCGCTTCAAGACCGAGGAGTCGGCCCGCGAGGTCATCGACCGCATCGCCGCAGCGCCCTTCACCGTCGACGATGTCACCGAGAAGCGCGGCAAGGAGTCGCCCGAGCGACTTTTCGACCTCACCTCGCTGCAAGTCGAGGCCAACAAGCGCTGGGGATGGAGCGCCGACGAGACCCTGAAGACCATTCAGAGCCTTTACGAGAAGAAGCTCACCACTTACCCCCGCGTCGACACCACATACCTCACCGACGACATGTATCCCAAGATACCCGGGATACTGCGGCAGATGACACCCTACGCCTCTCTCACCGCTCCCCTCCTCGCCGGCAAGCTGCCCAAGAGCAAGAAGGTGTTTGACAACTCCAAGGTCACCGACCACCACGCCATTATCCCCACGGGCGAGCACCCCGGCAAGGCCGTCGGCGGCGAGCGAAACCTATACCACCTGATAGCCCTGCGCTTCATCGCCGCCTTCTATCCTGACTGCGTGTACAATACCACTACCGTGACGAGCCACGCCCTCGACGTGGCCTTCAAGGCCACCGGCAAAGTGATAGTCGACCCCGGCTGGCGTGCCGTCTACGGCAAGGGGGACCGGGGCGCCGCCACCGACGACGACAAGGAGAAGGAGGACGACACAAACCGCATACTCCCCCCCTTCACCCCCGGCGAAAGCGGCCCCCACAAGCCCTCGATGCAGAAGAAGACCACCACACCCCCCAAGCTGTACACCGAGGGCACCCTGCTGCGCGCCATGGAGACCGCCGGACGAACCGTCGACGACGAGACCCTCCGCGAGGCCATGAAGGAGAACGGCATCGGCCGCCCCTCCACCCGCGCCGCCATCATCGAGACCCTCTTCAAGCGCCGCTACATCTACCGCCAGCGCAAGAGCATACTCGCCTCGCAGGGCGGCATCGACCTTATAGGACTGATACACGAGGAGCTGCTAAAGAGCGCCAAGCTCACCGGCATCTGGGAGAACAAGCTGCGCCGGATAGAGCGCGGCGACTACTCCGCAGCCGAGTTCATCGACGAGCTCAAGCAGATGATCTCCGAAATCGTTATCAGCGTGCTCAGCGACAACTCTCAATGCCACATCGAGATACCCGACGAGGCGAAGACGCCCAAGCCCGAGCCGAAAAAAACGAAAGAGGAGAAGAAGCCGCGCCGGCCCCCCACGCGCAAGCTCGAGCAGATAGTCTGCCCCGTGTGCGGCCGGGGACACCTGCTAAAGGGCCATGCCGCCTACGGCTGCTCGCGATATAAAGAGGGGTGCACACTGCGCCTCCCCTTCGAGCAATACCCCGCAGAACTCACCCCCGCGGCCCTGCGCAAACTCCTCGAGAAGCAATAATCGACCCCCCTGAAAACAACAAAGGATGTCATCGCGACATCCTCGTTTCTCTTTACTTTAACCTTAATCTAATACCATGAAAAACACAGTGCAAAGATAGTAATTACAACCTTAGAACACCGACCCCGAAAAGTTTGTTCACACGCCCCGTCGAATTAACAATCTTTAACGCCACGGAACAGAATTTTTTCCTAATTTCGCTACCGAAATATCCACGTGGCTATCTCTGCAAAGGGTGGCGATAAAACATCTTGACCTATGCAAATCAAAATACTGGTAATTGACGACGAAGAATATATTTGCGAAATCCTTAAGTATAACCTTGAAAAAGAGGGATATACCGTCGACACCGCACAGAGCGCCGAGGAGGCCCTGACCATGGACCTCGAGTCGTATGCCCTGTGCATCGTCGACATCATGATGGAGCGCCTTAGCGGCTTCGACTTCGCAAAGCGGCTGCGCAGCAACTCTGCCACCGAAAACACCCCCATCATCTTCTGCTCGGCCCTCAACGACGAAGACGACACCGTCATGGGCCTCAACATCGGCGGCGACGACTACATCACCAAGCCTTTCGCCGTCGGAGAGGTGCTCGCCCGCGTCCGCGCCGTGCTCCGCCGCAGCCAGATCTCCAAGACCCTGAGCAACAAGCTGCACCAGGGCCAGTTTGAGACCGACATCAACTTCCGCGGCCTGCGCGTCGACCGCAACGAGAAAGTGGCATACCTCGACGGACAGGAGATCAAGCTGACCCGCACGGAGTATGACCTGCTGCTCTTCTTCCTCACCCACCGCAACCGCATCCACTCGCGCGAAGACATCATGCGCGAGGTCTGGGCCGGCGACGTGGTCATCAACCCCCGCGCCATCGACACCAACATCACCCGCCTGCGCAAGAAGATAGGCGAATACGGCAGCAACATCGTCACCCGCACCGGCTTCGGCTATGGCTTCAAGGAGTCAGAGTAGCCCCAAGGGCCGCGGCTTGCGCCCGAGCTTCAAGTGGCGCGTGCTCATACCCTCCCTGGGCCTGATGTGGCTCATTATCTTCGTCCTCGCGGCTTACCAGTATAACCGCGAAGAGACCGTGCGCTCACACGCCATCGAGCACCAGATGGACATGCTCACCTCCAACGTCATCGCCGCCTACGGCAAGGGGATGGACATCGCCGACTTCGTGGAATTCATCCAGGAGTTTTACGACCGCACCAACTATGACGGCGTGCGCCTGAGCGTCTACTCTTATGACGGCAGCCTCGTCGCCGCCGTCGGCAGGCCCCTCAGCTTCAGCTACAAAGACTACGGCAAGGTGAACGCCAAGGACGCCCCCGCCGACCTCGTCCGCGACATGACCGACGACCCCAACGCCTTCGACAACCGCCTCTTCTACTTCACCTCCGAGCAAACCACCGACGGGCGCCTCGTGGTGCTCACCGCCATGCCTTTCACCACCATCATCGACGAGAGCATCGACCACCGCAACGCCATCTGGCTGGTCATCCTCCCGCTGATGCTCGTGGCCACCGTGGTCGTCTATATATTGGTGGCGCACCTGTCGAAGGGCATAAGCCTGCTGTCGCAGTTCGCCTCCGACGTGGCCGAGGGACGCCCCTTCGACGCCACCGAGGAGTTTCCCCACGACGAGTTCGGCGACATCTCACGCCAGCTCATTCGCCTCTACAACGACAAAGACCGCGCCATGGAGGAGCGCGAGAAGGAGCACCGGGTGGCCCTCAACGCCATCATGGAGAAGGGCCGCTTCAAGCGCGAGATGACCAACAACGTCAACCACGAGCTCAAGACTCCCGTCGGCATCGTCAAGGGCTACATCGACACCATCATGGCCTCGAAGGAGATGGACGCCGAGACCATGCGCCACTTCCTCGGGCGCGCGCAGAGCAACGTCGACCGCCTCTGCAACCTCATCAACGACCTCTCCGTCATCACCCGCCTGGAGGACGGCGCCGGCCAGATACCCATGACCCGCGTGGAGATGCACGACCTCGTCTACACCCTCGCCGATGACTACCGCTCCTCAGGCCTGCTCGGTCAGATGACTTTCGACTTCGACATCCCCCTCGACTGCATGGTCATAGGCAACGAAAGCCTCATCCAGGGCATCGTCAACAACCTCACCCGCAACGCCGCACGCCACAGCCGCGGCACAGAGATACACTTCGAGCTGGCCGCCCGCGGCGACCGATTCTGCACCTTCCGCTTCTACGACAACGGCACAGGCGTGCCCGAGGAGTCCGTCAGCAAGCTCTTCGACCGCTTCTACCGCGTCGACAAGGGCCGGTCGCGCAAGATGGGCGACACGGGCCTGGGACTGTCGATAGTCGACAGCTCCGTCACCGCCATGGGGGGCGCCATCTCCGTCAAGAACCGCTCCACCGGCGGGCTTGAATTCACATTCACCATACCCGTGTGGACGTCCGAAACCGTTAAAAAAGATAAAAATAATGATGATTTGAAAGGGTGACACCGCATTGTGTTTGCACTGTAATCAATATGTAATAAATATGCGTTACTTTTGTATCGCAAAACCAATTAGTCAACCGCTTCAAGTCTGACACCATTGATCAAGACACAAATTTGGTTTCATAATAATCAATCATATTAAATATAGCCAATGCAAAGTTAGAATTTTGCAAGACCGAATATTTATCTCATCCCCCAACTGCTACGCGTGGGCCGTCGCCGATGACGTCTCACGCCATTTTTTTGCATGCGACGCGCCCTCGCGTCGCCTCCTATCTTTTTTTGCACACATTCAAGATTTTTGTTACTTTTGCAAACCCACTAACCACGTTTCACGTTATTTATTTATCATAACCCCCTAAATCTTTAACTTTATGAAGAAATACCTCGCTGAATGTCTGGGCACCATGTTCCTGGTGCTCCTCGCCTGCGGCAGCGCCGTCCTCGCCGGCCCCTCAATCGGCGGCCTCGGCATAGGCCTCTGCTTCGGCCTCGTACTCGTCTGCCTCTGCTACGCCATCGGCAACATCTCCGGCTGCCACGTCAACCCCGCCGTGTCGTTCGCAATGTGGATCTCCGGCAAAATGTCGACCATCGACTTCATAGGCTATGTCGTCGCCCAGCTCTTCGGCGCAGCCATCGGCGCAGCCCTCCTCTTCTGGCTCATGGTCTCGGCCCCCGAGTTTAACTTCGGCGGCATCACCGAAAATGGCGACGTTGTCAACTATCTGGCCACCAACGTCGTGCAGCCCGGCGCCAACCAGGGCATGGCCCTGCTGGCCGAGGTGCTCCTGACCGGCTTCTTCGTCTATGTAGTGCTCAGCGCCACCGACCCCGACAAGGGGTACGGCAAGTTTGCCGGCCTGGCCATCGGCCTCGCTCTCGGCCTGGTCAACATCGTGGGCATCCCCGTCGACAACTGCTCGGTCAACCCCGCCCGCAGCTTCGGCCCCGCCCTGTTCTCGCCCAACGCCTGGGGTGACTTCTGGGTGATGGTCGTAGGCCCGCTCCTGGGCGCCGCCCTGGCCGTCTTCGCCTACATCGTCACCGTCCGCCTGCGCTCCGCCAAGCAGGTGTAAAATTGGCATTTTCGTTAAAAATTGCGCTACCCTTGCGAGGGTAGCGCTTTTTTTGTACATTTGCAGGCTATATCAAAACACAATTAAAAACTTTACCCGGTTACCCGGTTAAAAACCAAATACCTGCAATGGACCACCGCATTATCCCAATAGCCGCCGCTGCGGCCCTCCTCCTCTCTGCCACCGACGCCGGCGCCGTCATCGCCCGCCGTGGCGTCCTCACCGTCGACCAACCCGACGGCACCACCCTGCGCCTGCAGCTCGTCGGCGACGAGCACCGCCACTACTACATGACCGAAGACGGCTACGCACTGTGTGAGGCCGGCGGATTCTTTGAATACGCCAGTCTCGACGCCGACGGCGCCGTCGTCACCTCCGGCCGCCGCGCCGTCAACGTCACCGACCGCTCCGCCGACGACCGCGCATTCCTCGCCACCGTCAGCGCCGAGGCCGTCGTCGAGGCCGTGCGCGCCGACGCTGTCGCCACGCGCGCAGCCGCCGGCCCCCGCCGCGCTGCCGGCTACGGACTCTTCCCCGGCACCGCCTTCCCCTCCAAAGGGGAGCAGAAAGGTCTGGTGATACTCGTGCAATACACCGACATCTCCTTCACCATCTCCGACCCCCAGGACTACTTCTCCCGCATGCTCAACGAGCAGGGCTTCAGCGACTACACCGCCACCGGCTCCGCCCGCGACTGGTATATGGAGAGCTCCTCTAACCAGTTCATCCCCTCCTTTGACGTCTACGGACCCGTCACCCTCTCAAACAAGCGCGAATATTACGGCGCTAACGACAGCAGCGGCGACGACGTCCGCCCCGAGCAGATGGCCATCGAGGCCTGCAAGCAGCTCGACGCCACCGTCGACTTCAGCCAGTATGACCGCGACGGCGACGGTTACATCGACAATGTCTACATCTTCTACGCCGGCAAGGGCGAGGCCGACGGCGGCGGCGCAAACACCGTCTGGCCTCACTCCTGGGAGGTCAGCTCCGCCACCTCCATCGTCTACAAGTTTGACGGCGTGCGCCTCGACCGCTACGCATGCTCCAACGAGTGGGACAACTCCTACAACCGCCCCGACGGCATCGGCACCTTCTGCCACGAGTTCGCACACGTCATGGGCCTCCCCGACCTCTATGCCACCGACTACTCCTCGGCATACACCCCCGGCGAATGGAGCGTCATGGACTACGGCCCCTATAACAACCAGGGCCGCACTCCCCCGACCATGAGCGTCTTCGAGCGCAACGCCCTCGGATGGTGCGAGCCGGAGGTGATCTCCGGCAAGCTCGACGCCACCCTCGACCACATACTCACCTCAAACAGCGGCTACGTCATCCCCACCTCCAAGGCCACCGAATATTTCCTCCTCGAAAACCGCCAGCAGACCGGCACCGACGCATACATTCCCGGCCATGGCATGCTGATATGGCACATCGACTACGTCTCGAGCGTGTGGAACAGCAACACTGTCAACAACAGCGCCTCCCACCAATACGTCGACATCGTGGAGGCCGGACGCGGCTCCTCCTCGCGAACGGCCACTGCCGACCCCTTCCCCGGCACCAAGAGCGTGACCTCCTTCACCTCCTCCACCTCCCCCGCCCTTGAAGACTGGAGCGGCAACGCCATCAACCTCCCCATCACCGACATCGCCGAGCACGCCGGCGTCATCACCTTCAAGGTCTGCGGCGGCATGAGCCTCGAAGCTCCCGGCACCCCGACGTTCACCTCCGTCGCCGCAAACGGCTTCACCGCCGAGTGGTCACCATCCGAAGGCGCCGAGGAATACACCGTCACCCTCAGCCGAGGCACTACCGAACTCGAGCAGAAGACGGTCACCGATCCCGCCTGCCCATTCGGCGGCCTGCAACCCGAGACCACTTATACCGTGAAGGTGGTTGCCACCTGGGGCGACCTGGTTTCCGAGCCCTCCGAGGCATCAGTGACCACCCTCGCCGCTTCGTTTGCCAACTATACCGTCGCCCTCAACCCCGTAACGGACATCAACCGCACCGGCGCCACCCTCTCGTGGGAGAAGGTGCCCGGCGCAACAGACTATCTGCTCGACCTCTGGACCGTCACCGGCGGCGAGGGTGAGACCGACGTCAACGACTTCGCCGACGGCACCACCATGCCTGACGGCTGGGCCACCACCGGCACCTCCACCTACACCTCCTTAGGCTACTACGGCGCAGCCTCCCCCTCGCTCAAGCTCGCCAAAGACGGCCAGTACGTGCAGTCCCCCATGTATGACCGCGACGTGGAGAAAATCTCATTCTGGGTACGCGGAGCCACCGCTTCCACTTCTAACACATACACCGTAAAGGCACTGGTGCCCAACTCCTCCTGGACCTCGGTGACATCCTCCGGCCTTGAGAACAGCGAGGGCGTCACCGTCACATACGCAATGCCGGCAGGCACCCGCGCTGTCAAGATCATCTATAACAAAGCCGGTAGCGGCAACATGGCCATCGACGACGTGGTGGTCACCGTCAAGAGCGACGTCGACACAGCTTACGTCTGCACTGCCCGCAGCCTCGGCGACGTCGGCACCTACGCCGTCACCGGCCTGCAGGACCAGACCACATACTACTACACCGTGCAGGGCAGCAACGGCTCTGAGCGCACCATCAAGAGCGCCGTCGACTCCTTCACCACGGGCGAACCCGCCGGCATCGATGCCCCGGGCAATGACGCCGCAACTGTGGCCATGCGCCTCGACGGGCGCGTGCTCACCGTAGCCGCCCCCGCCGGCACGCTTGTGACCGTCTGCGACGTCGCCGGCCGCGTAGTCTGCTCGCAGACGGCACCCGCCTACGGCGTCACCGTCCGCATCGGCGCCCCCGGCCTCTACATCGTCCGTGCCGGCGACGCCACGGCCAAGCTGATAGTCAAATAGCAAAAAAAACAACAGATTTTACGGATTTCACAGATTTTTAAAAGATTAAAAATCTTTATAAATCCGTAAAATCCGTTGTTTTTAACCCAATTCCCTAATCCCTAATCCCAATTTATGGAGCGGCTGCTGCAATACGTATGGCAATACCGGCTTTGGCCGCCCCGGCAGCTCGCCACCGTCGACGGTCGAAGCGTCGACGTGCTCGACCCGGGCCGGCTGAACGCCGACGCCGGGCCCGACTTTTTCAACGCCAAGGTGACCATCGGCGGCGCCACCTGGGCCGGCGACGTCGAGATACACGTCCGCGCCTCCGACTGGCACCGACACCGCCACGACGGCGACCCGGCGTACCGCTCCGTCATACTCCACGTGGTCGGCGAGAGCGACACACTCATCACAGGACCCGACGGAGAGGACATCCCCCAGATGCTCATCCCCTGCTCCGACGCCCTGCGCCGCGACTACGAGACGCTCGTGGCCGAGAGCCCGCGCCACCTCCCCTGTGCCGACCGGCTACCGTCACTCAACCCCCTGTATATCACCGACTGGCTCACCAGCCTCACCTTCGAGCGGCTCTACGACAAGGCCGACCGCATCGCCAAGACCGCCGCGCTCTTCGGCGGCGACCTCGAGACCGCGGCCTACGTCACCCTCGCCCGCGCCCTCGGCTTCGGCACCAACGCCGAGCCCTTCGAGCGCCTCGCCCGCGCCACCCCCCGCATGTTCCTGCTCAAGCACCGCGACCGCCTGTTCACCCTCGAGGCCATGCTCTTAGGCCAGGGCGGGCTGCTCCCCGCCGACAGCCCCGACCTCGACCCGTACGTGCGCCGCCTCGTCGGCGAATACCGCTTCATGGCCGCAAAGTTCTCCCTGCAGCCCCTCAAAGACCCCGGCTGGAAGATGGCGCGCATGCGCCCCGCCAACTTCCCCCACCGCCGCGTGGCCTTCCTCGCCGCCCTCATCCACTCGGTCGAAAGCCTCCACAGCCGACTTCTCGCCATCGCCGACCCGGCCGACGCCTACACATTATTTAATATAGAGATGTCGCCCTTCTGGGCGTCGCACTACCGTCTCGAGGCTCCAACCGACCGCCACCTGACGGGCGGGCTGTCGCAAGACTCCGTCAACACGCTTATAATTAATGTGGTGGCGCCGCTGCAGTTTTACTACGCCACGCTCACCGGCGACGAGGAATACCAGCAGCGCGCCCTCGACCTGCTCAGCCGCCTCCCGGCCGAGAGCAACCGCCTGACACGCATCTTCACCGCCGCCGGCCTCCCCTGCCGCGACGCCGCCGCCTCCCAGGCCCTCATACAGCTGCGCCGCGGCTACTGCGAGCAGCGCAAGTGCCTCTACTGCCGCCTGGGCCACCGCCGCCTCCGCGCCGCCGCCCAACCCTAAAAATCACGCGAAGAAACAAAAGAACAAAAAGAAACTCAAAATCGTAACTATTCACCGAATATCAATATTCTTATAAATGCGCTCCAAAGGAGCGCGATGATGATAACCCCGGGCAAGCGGAGCGCAGCCCCGGGGAATCGGAGAGGCGTCCTCGCACCCCCGGCACCCCAAAGGGGTGC
>CAYOUJ010000047.1:0-19034 GCA_964407165.1 uncultured Muribaculaceae bacterium
CTAGTCGCTCTACAGGCGATATCAGTATCTCATATTCCGACTATGATGATTTTGGCAACTGGCACGACACTCTATGGATTTTCAATCTCACCGCGGTGGTCAATGACAGTTATGGAGTCGACAGCACCAGAAAAGAATCATATTCAACCAAATTCCACCGCACCATCGAGTATTACACCCCCGAGGAGGTCGACCTGCCCGCGCTCCTGCGCAACCCCCGCTAACGCGCAAAACACTTTACCCGATTAACCGATTACCCGATTAAGAAGCTTCTTAATCGGGTAACCGGTTAATCGGGTAAAGGCCAGCTGGTTAGAGCTTGTAGAAGGCGGTGAAGGCGCGGATGGTCAGCTCGTGGTCGACGGCCGCCATGGTCTCGCGAGCGCTGTGCATGGCCCAGATGGCCACGCCCATGTCAACGCCCCGCAGGTCTATCTGGCTGGTCAGTATGTTGCCGAGGGTGCTTCCGCCGGCCACGTCGCTATGGTTGACAAAATACTGGCACGGCACGCCTGCCCTCTCGCAGATGCTGCGGAACACCGCCGCCGAGTCGGCGTCGGTCATGTACTTGCAGTTGGCGTTAATCTTGATGACCGGTCCGCCGCCGACCACGGGGTGCGACGTCGGGTCGTATTTCTCGACGTAGTTGGGGTGCACGGCGTGGGCGTTGTCGGCCGAGATCATGAACGAGCGAGCCACGGCGCGGAGATACTCCTCCTCGCCGCCTCCGAGGCATCCGACGATGCGGCGCAGCAGGTGGCACAGCACCGGCGATGCGGCGCCCTGCTTGGTGCCCGAGCCGGTCTCCTCGTTGTCGAACACGGCGAGCACCTTGGTTGCCTCCGTGGGCGTGTCGAGCGAGTCGAGCAGCGCCGAGAGGCCGGCGTGCACCATCCCGAGGTCGTCGAGGCGGCCGGAGGTGAAGAACTCGTTGTCAAGCCCCAGGCGGCATGCCGGGGTGGTGTCGAAGATCGACAGGTCGAAGTCGATTACATCCTTCGGGTCAACCCCGGCCTCGCGCGCGGCCAAACGAAGCACCAAGTTGTCGCGCTCGAGCGCATCTTTCACTATGGCGATGACGGGGAGCATGTCCTTCTGCTTCGACAGCGGGTTGCCCTCGTTGACGGCGCGGTTGAAGTGTATGGCCAGGTGGGGGATGGTCAGCAGCGGGCGGTCGACTTTGACGAGCACCGTGCGCGGGTTGAGCGGGTCGTCGGTGCGCACCATCAGCCGGCCGGCGATGGAGAGCGGGCGGTCGAACCATGTGTAGAGTATCGGGCCGCCGTAGACCTCGACGTTAAGCTTGACCACGCCGCCGTCGCAGAGCATCTCGGGGTGGGGCTTGATGCGGAAGCCGGGGGAGTCGGAGTGGGCGGAGACGATATGGAAGGGCGCCGTGGCTTCCGTGCCGACCACGAAGGCGAAGATGGCCGACGAGTTCTTGACGATATATCGGCGGTCGCCGGTGTGCAGCGTCCAGGCCTCGGCGGGGCACAGCTCACAGAAGCCATTGGCCTCGAGGCGCTCGCGCACCGACTGCACCGCGAAGAAGTTTACGGGGGAGGCGTCCATGAACGCCTTGAAGTCAGTTAGATGGGGCATATTAGGGAGTAAGGAAATTAAGGAAATTAAGGAAATTAAGGAAATTAAGGAAATTAAGGAATAACCCAATAATTATGCATTATGCATTATGCATTTGACTGGCCTTTGGTGGTCATTATTCGCAGGACGAGGCGGTCGGTCTCAATCATGGCGTCGTGGCCGATGGCGGCCAGGTTGGCGATGGTGCGGTCTACGTCGTCGTCGACGATACCCTCGTCGGCGGTCAGGCAGTGCCCCTCCATGGCGAGCATGGCGGAGATGACGGCCGTGGAGGCGCCGCTGCTCACTTTCATCGCGCACCCCGGCTTGGCGCCGTCGCAAATCATGCCGGTGAGGCTACCGACCATGTTCTTCACCGATGCCACTATCTGCGGGTAGCCGCCGCCCATGAGGTAGCAGATGCCGCACGACGAGCCGGTGGCGGCCACCACGCACCCGCACAGGGCCGAGAGTCGGCCGAGGTTCTGCTTGATGTAGATTACCGTCAGGTGGCTGAGCGTCAGGGCGCGTATGGTCTGCTCCTCCGAAGCAAACGACTCCTCGGCGTAGATCACCACGGGCAGTGTGGCGGCGATGCCCTGGTTGCCGCTGCCCGAGTTGCTCATCACCGGTATGCACGCGCCGGCCATGCGGGCGTCGCAAGCAGCTGATGTATAGCTAAGTATGCGTGAGAAGATGCTGTCGCCCATCACGTGGCGCTGCCGCTCGCAGTGGAGCGTGCGCCCTACTGAGTGGCCGTAGCGGCCCGTGAACGCCTGCTCCGCAGCCGCCTTGTTGACGCGCCGTGTGTCGAGGATGAAGCGTATCTCATCTAACGGCGTTTCCATGGCAAACTCCCAAACCTTTGAGAGAGTGAGTAACGGAGTAACGGAGTCATTGAGTTTAGCTTGCGTGCCTTGGTCGAGGAGCGTCTCATCGCCGCGCTGGAGTAGCACGAAGCGGGTGTGGCCGCCGGCGATGACGGCGCGGGCAGTGGCGGTGACGGCGCTGGCGCGCACGTCTATAAAAAGGTTGTCGACGTCGCCGTCGGCGGGGAGTATCTCGATGGCTCCGGCGGCGATGAGCTTGTCGGCCTCGACGATGGCCTCCTCATTGACATCGCGGAGCACCTCCAGCTCCAGCTCCGGGCGGCCGCAGACGGCGCCGAGGGCTATGGCTATGGGGAGGCCCACGCGGTCGGTGCCGGGGATGCCGACGCCCATGGCGTTCTTGATGATGTTGCCGCTCAGGCGCAGGGTGATGTGCTCGGGGCGCGTGCCCAGCAGCTCGGTTGCCTTGGCCGTCGCCAGGGCCACGGCCATAGGCTCGGTGCACCCGATGGCGGGTACTACCTCGCGGTGTATCAGTGAGATAATCTGTCGTCGCTGGTCGATGGGGAGCATGGTATCAGTTTATAACTTATAGTTTATAGTTTATAGAGCCAAAGGTACGGCATTTTTCCCAATCCCCAAAATTTGCAATCACGAATTACACGAATTTTATGAATTTCACTAATGTCAGTTAGCTTATCTTCTTTAAGATTTTTTTTCTCAACAGATGCAGGCCTTTAAGTGTTTTAACCTTGATGTTTCGCCCAAAAGCGTTACCTTTGCACTCATGAAATTGAAACTCCTTATCACTCTGCTGATAGCGATGCTGTGCATCGGGCCTGTGGACGCCCGCAAGAGCGGCAAGCGCAGCAGCGGCAAGCGACATAAGACCGAGATGACCTCGGGGCGGCGCACCTCCAAGAGCTCCAAGAAGAGCTCGCGCAGGAGCGTCAAGAGCAGCTCCCGCAAGGGCTCCAAGAAGGGGCGCCGCGGTCGGCGGGGCGCGAGGGCGCTGCCCCGCTCTGATAGCCGCATGAGCCTATGTTACCCCGACACCGTACCTGCAAGCCCTAACGGCAACGTCATCATCATCTCAAAGGCCGACTACACCCTCACCGTGGTCGACTCCATAGGCCACCCCATATTTTCGACCCTCTGCTCCGTCGGCCGCAACTACGGCAACAAGCAGCGGCAGGGTGACAAGCGCACCCCCGAGGGCACCTTCTTTATATGCAGCGTCGAAGACGCCTCCGACTGGGGCAAGGACTGCCACGACGGCCGCGGCAAGCGCTGCGGCGTCTACGGCCCCTGGTTCCTGCGCCTCGGCAACGTCCCCGGCTGCACCTCCATCGGCATCCACGGCACATGCTTCAACGGCACCATGGGGTCGCACACCTCCCTCGGCTGCATACGCCTGCAGAACGAGGAGATAGAGCGGCTCGTGCCCATGGTCGGCGTCGGCACCGAGGTGGTAATCCTCCCCGAGGGTCAGCATTACGACAACTCGCTGCCCTATATGGTGCCGCAGCTCCACAGCCCCAAGCGCGCCTACGAATAACAGCGAACAGCGAACAGTTTGTCCGACTGTTCGCTGTTCGCTGTTCGCTACAGGGGGGTCAGCTCGCCGGTGAGGGTGTCGATGACGTACCCCGCCACACGCACGTCGGCGGCCATCAGCGGATGGTTGCGCACCAGGTCGACGGTCTGGCGCACGGCCTCGGCGGTGTCGTTGAAGCCGCGCAGCCAGCTGTCCAGGTCGATGCCGCAGTGGCGCATCAGCGAAATGTGCTCCTCCGGCACCCCGCGCTCGCGCATAAGGTGCAGCATCTCCGCGGGGTCCATACCCTGCACGCCGCACTCCGTGTGCCCGATAATCATTATCTCGTTGACACCCAGCTCATACACGGCCACCAGCAGCGACCGCACCGTCGAGTCGAACGGGTTGGTAATGGTGCCTCCGGCGTTCTTGATCATCTTCACGTCGCCACCTTTCACGCCCAGGGCCGCCGGCAGCAAGTCTACCAGGCGCGTGTCCATGCAGGTGACGATGGCGATGCGCTTGTCGGGATACTTCGACGTGCGATACTGCTCATAGCGGCCGCTGTCGACAAACTCGCGGTTGTGCTTCAGAATTTCCTCAATCATAACAGTTAGGTTTAGGGTTTGGGCAAAGGTAGCAAAAAAATCTTGAAAAAACCCTTGCACAACTCAAAAACAATCGCTACCTTTGCACCCGCAAGCCGCGGCAGGCCAGTGAGCGAACAGCGAACAGCGAATAGCGAACAGGGCGGTCGCAGACACCCAACGGAGTGGTGCTCGAGTGGCTGAAGAGGCACGCCTGGAAAGCGTGTAAGCGTCAAAAGCGCTTCCCGAGTTCGAATCTCGGTCACTCCGCAAAGCGGCGGTCGGAAATCTTAGGATTTCCGACCGCTGATTGTGTTGGAGAAGACGATTCCTGATGGGTTTAGTTGGTGTCTTCGGGGGAGGCGCGCTCGTAGGCCTCGACGATGCGCTGCACCAGCGGGTGGCGCACGATGTCCTTCTTGCCGAAGTCTACGCGGCCGATACCCTTGACGTCCTTGAGGATGCGCAGGGCCTGGATGAGGCCCGAGGAGGTGGTGCGCGGCAGGTCGACCTGCGTCACGTCGCCGGTGACTATCATCTTGGCGTTCATGCCCATGCGCGTGAGGAACATCTTGATTTGGTGGGTGGTGGTGTTCTGGGCCTCGTCGAGTATGATGACGGCGTCGTTGAGGGTGCGTCCGCGCATGAAGGCGAGGGGGGCGATTTGGATGACGTTGCTCTCCATATATTCCTTGAGCTTTACTGCCGGGAGCATGTCTTCGAGGGCGTCGTAAAGGGGCTGCAGGTATGGGTCAATCTTGTCCTTCATGTCGCCGGGGAGGAAGCCGAGTTTCTCTCCGGCTTCCACGGCGGGGCGCGAGAGGATGATCTTGCGCACCTCCTTGTTTTTGAGGGCGCGGACGGCCAGGGCGATGGCCACGTATGTCTTGCCGGTGCCGGCGGGGCCGAGGGCGAAGGTGAGGTCGTTGTTCATAAACGTCTCGACAAGCAGTTGCTGGTTGGGGGTGCGGCCTGAGATGGGCTTGCCGTTTATACCGTAGATAATGACGTCGTCGCGCTTGAGCTCCCTGGGGGCCTTCCCCTTTACAATGTCGAGTATTGCCTCTTCGCTGAGGGTGTTTCGCTCGGCGCAATGGCGCTCCAATTCCTTGATTTTCTGCTCAAATTCGGCGGTCTCGGCCTCCTCGCCAATTACCTTGATTATCTGTCCGCGGGCAGCCATGCGCAGCTTGGGGTAGAGGTTGCGTATGAGCTGCATGTTGCAATTGTTTACGCCATAGAAGCTTACGGGGTCGACCTGGTCGATTATGATAGTACGTTCGTTCATGATTTCAGTGAATTAGAAATTTGTGGTTATTGTTTCGTGCCACGGGGCCACGAGGTAGCCGCGGGTGCCCATGGGGGTTACGGTATATCGCCGTCCGTCGGGGCCGACGTAGCGGCACGCGGACGAGCGCACGGGCTGGAGAGGCGCTCCGACGCCTGAGGGCGGCGAGTTTACTACGCTGTAGTCCTGCCAGCGGTCGGTATCCCGCAACTCCGGCGGGGTGACGAGCAGCAGTTTGTCCTCGTCGCCGTAATAACGGCTAAAGCACCAGGTCTTGAAGACCTCGCCGGGACGCGGGGGCGTGGGCACTTTGCCGAGCAGCAACGGGCAGTCGGCCACGGCGTCGGAGATGGGCGCGTAGACCACGCCGTCGGGGCTGTTGAGGTAGAGGCGTGTGATCTCGCGGGTCTCGTTGCCCAGGTGCCGGGCGGCGATGCACACGGAGGCGTAGTGTGTGACGATGAGGGCGGCGCCCACCAGTGTTACGGCCTTTTTGGCAGGGATGCGCACGTCGCGGAGCATCTGGGCCACGGCTATAAGCGCGAACACTTGTCCGAAGAAGCCGCTGCGGCCGATGCTTCCGGAGTAGAGGACGATGGCGGCGGAGACGGAGGCGCCGACGGCGTAGAATGTCCACGACGAGCAGCACAGGTCTTTGAGCCTCTGCCGGTTGGCAAGGAGCAGCCAAAGCGTTACACAGAGCATAACCACCACGAGCGAACTACTCATAATCAGCAGCTTGAGTGGAGAGCCGTCGGGGATGCCCGTGTCGGCTGTGCGTGTCCACAGGGCTGGGGAGGTAAGTGGCACCAGCGAGCCGAGGAGAAAGGCGACGGCGAGCATCCGCTGGCGGCGTGTGAGCCGGTTGACGACGGCATAGACGGCTATTCCGGCGAGGATGGAGACGCTCATCGACTCGTGCATCATGCCGGCAAGAATGGCGACAGCGACAGCAAGTAAGGAGGGCGGCCGTCCCGGCGGCTCATCCCCCCCTTGGCCGCAAACATTACACGCTTGGCGGAGACCCTTTGTGACGTGCGGCCGGGGACGGCCGCTCTCCTTGCTCGCTCTGGTGTGTGCGGCAGGGGACGGGCGCCCTCCTAATTTGAGCACTGCCACAAACGCAAGCCCCAGAGCCATCGACCACACGTAATTGGCGGATATGGCGAGCATCATGAAATTGTCCCACCACGGCAGCAGGGTGACCATGACCAGCAGGGCGAGCATCCCCGAGGCGTCGGTGCGGCAGCGCATGAGCCGCAGCGCCAAAGCGAACACCGTGACCGTGGCAGCAGCGTTGAGCAGGCACACCAGCCAGTGCGGAAACACTCTCAACACGCACGCCAGCAGCAGGTTGGGCAGACGCCCGTTCACCCATTCCCAGTGCTTTGCGACAGCCCCGGCGAAGTTGTAGCCGTGGCCGTAGAGATACCACCCCCGGGCATAGTTGAGGTCGTCGCAATACAGCGGCGTCATCATCAGCGCCGCCATCAGCGCCACCCCGATGAATATCAATATGTACCTAACCGCCTTCAGTCTTTCGATTGGTCTCGATTATTTCGACTATCTCGATTTAATCCTTATTCCTTTCATTGTCGCGGTCGTCGCCGTAGTAGAAGGCGGCCTCGTCCCAGTCGATGTCGTCGGCCTCGGGATTGTAGTCGAGGTCTTCATCGTCGCTGTTGGTGGCGCCGTCGGGCAGCGGCACGTTCTCGAAGATGAACTCATCCTCCTCGCGCACTCGGTGCTGCTTGTCCAGCGGGCCGATGGCCAGGTTGGCGGTGGCGATGCGGTTGCGGTCGTCGGTGACGGCGCGCCAGAGCATGTCCTTCAGCTGCGCGATTCCCTGGCCGGTGACGGCGCTGATAAACACGTGGGGCACGTCTGTGGGCAGCGTCTGGCGTATCTCCTCCATGAGCTCGGCGTCGAGCATGTCGCTCTTGCTGATGGCGAGAACGCGCTCTTTGTCAACCAGTTGTGGATTAAATTGCCGCAGCTCCTCGAGCAGCACGTGATATTGGCCCGCGATGTCGTCGGCGTCGGCCGGGACCATGAACAGCAGCACGGCGTTGCGCTCGATGTGACGCAAGAACCTAAGCCCGAGGCCTTTGCCCTCGCTGGCGCCCTCGATGATGCCGGGGATGTCGGCCATGACAAACGAGCGGTCGCCGCGATACTCGACGATGCCGAGTTGGGGTTCCATGGTGGTGAAAGGATAGTCGGCAATTTTTGGCCGGGCGGCTGAAATGGCGGATAGCAGGGTCGACTTGCCGGCGTTGGGGAAGCCTACAAGGCCCACGTCGGCAAGCAGTTTCAGCTCGAGTATGACGCTCTTCTCGATGGCCGGCTCGCCGGGCTGGGCGTAGCGTGGCGTGCGGTTGGTGGGGCTCTTGAAATGCCAGTTGCCCAGGCCTCCGCGGCCTCCGCGGAGCAGCTTGACTATCTCGCCGTCGCGGGTCACCTCGCAGAGAAATTCGCCGGTCTCGGCGTCGTAGACCACCGTTCCGCAGGGCACGTCGATGGTCACGTCCTCGCCGTCTTTGCCCGACGAGCGCACGGCGCCTCCCGACTGTCCGTTGCCGGCGAAAATGTGTCGGCGGTAGCGCAGTGGTAACAATGTCCATAGGTGCTCGTTGCCGCGGAGGAGTATGTGGCCTCCGCGGCCTCCGTCGCCGCCGTCGGGGCCCCCCTTGGGCACGTATTTGGCGCGGTGGAAGTGGCGCGAGCCGGCGCCGCCCTTGCCCGAGCGGCACAATATCTTGACGTAGTCTATAAAATTCGAGTCAGCCATTTTAACTTATAACTTTTAACTTATAACTTATAACGGGCGCGGTTGGTTCAGTGAAATCCGGTAGCACCTACTCACTACTCGCTACTCATTAATTACCTGTCACTCTCCGTTTGCGAGCTGCATAAGCTCCTGAGCGTGAGCGAAATCGGTGGGGGAGCCGATGTCTATCCAGGTCCCGTCGATGGGGTGGTAGACCACTTTGCGCCCCTCGGCGATGGCCTGCTCTATCAGGTCGGGGGCATCGGTGCGGCCTTCACGTGGGAGCTTGTCAAGTATCTCATTGTTAAAGATATATATGCCGGCGTTGGCGAAGTAGGAGTATGACGGCTTCTCCTCGAGCCCGCGCACGCAGCGCCCCTCGGTGGTGAGGATAGCGTAAGGTACTGATACATTGTACGGCACGACAGCCATGGTGATGTCGGCGCCCTCATGGACATGGGTCAGATACATATCCTCGAACGATACGGTAGTCAGCAGGTCGGAGTTCATTACGATAGTGTCGCCCCCCTCGGCGTGGGGCACCAGTGCTGCGGCGCCGATGGTGCCCATAAACTGTGGCTCGCGCACGGTCTTCACCTGCACGCCATGGACCGAGGCGGAGAAGTGCTCCTCGAGCATGGGTGCCAAGTAGTTGACCATCACCGAAATATCTGTAATGCCCACCGACATCAGGGCGTCGATATTGTAGTCGATGATGGGCTTTTGGCCCACCTTCAGCAGCGGTTTGGGGCAGTCGAGGGTAAGTGGCCGCAGGCGCTCCCCCTTGCCACCGGCCATGAGGATGGCCGAGAGGGGAAGCACCGTGCGGGTGCGGCGCGTGTCGATGACGCGGGCGATGGTGCCGTCTGTGTGGAGCACGGGCACCAGGGTAATGCCGCGCTGGCGGTAGCGTCGGAGCGCCTCAATGTCTATCTTGTTGGCCGAGAGGGCCTTGAAGTCGCGGTGCATGGCCACGGAGGCATCGGCGTCGAGTCCGGTGCCACGGAGCAGCGCACGGCGCACGTCGCCGTCGGTGAGTGTGCCGAGCATGTGACCCTCCGAGTCGGTGATGAGCAGGGTCATCTCGCTGCCCGACAGCGAGTTGAGCTGCTCGAGCGCTTGGCGTATGGTGGCCGGTATGGTTAGGATATGCGCTTCCATTCTTAAATATATATATATAGCTGTTTTTCGGTGAAATTTCAGTAATGAGGGCTATTTTTTCATGCGCATGAGCACCTCGGCAAAGAGCCAGTCGAGAGGCGTGTCGAGGTCGACGCTGCGCTCGCGGGGCATAACATACGGCAGACGCGTGGGGAACATCCCGAGTGACATGCGGCGGAGCGAGACGGGGTTGATGACGTAGACGGCGCCGTTGAGCGCGTAGGTGGGTGGTGCGTCCTGGCGGCGCGTGAGCAGTGGCGCGTGGAGCACCGGCTGCAGTGCGTCGTTGTTCTCGGTATTGAGCGTGAAGCAGTTATAATACGGGTTGTCAGCTGATTCGGTGACGCTTACCACCATGTCGGGCAGCTGCTCTGCGTAAATCTTCATACATTCGAGCACGTCGCGGGCCGTGCGCAGCGGCGACGTGGGCTGCAGGAGCACCACACAGTTGAAGTGTATGTCCTGGCGGATGGCCCAGTCCATCGCGTCGATCATCATCTCGCGCGAGCCGGCGGTGTCCGTCGCCAGGGACGCGGGGCGCCGGTAGGGCACAGGGAGCCCGCAGGCCTCGGCCACGGAGGCTATCTCCTCGTCGTCGGTGGAGAGGATGATGTGCCGCGGGTCCTCGCAGATGCGGCGAGCCACGTCGATGGTCCACTGTATCAGCGGCTTGCCCGCAAGTTTCTTGATGTTCTTGCGGGGGATGCCCTTGCTGCCCCCACGGGCCGGGACTATGTATAGAGGGTTGAGTTTCATGCGTCGTAAAATGTTTTGGCACGCAGACGGTCGAGGTCGGCGCTCATGATGGCCTCGACCATCAGTTGCAGTGTATTTGGCTTGAAATAAGGGTTTTCGGCTTTCGCGGCAAGTGCTCGGAAGTTGGGTGACAGTGCCTTGGTGACGGCCTCGGCGATGGCCTCGCGACCCTCTGCGCAGTGTATCACGGAGGGGGCGGAGATGCGCCCGCGCTGGCGCATGCCGATGTCGACGGTCGGTATCCCTGCCGAGGGCACCTCGATGATGCCGCTGGAGGAGTTGCCGACGACGGCAGCCACGTGGTGGAGGGCAGAGAGATAGCGGCGCGCGCCCAGGGAAGGGCGCGCAAGCACACGACCGGGGTTGGCTGCGGCGTACTGCTCTATAAGCGAGATGATTGGCGCGCCGTGGGCGTCGTTGTTGGGGTAGGTGATGATTACCTTGTGGTCGGGGAATCGGTCGAGGGCGGCCAGCAGCTCGCCGAAGTGCTCGGCCGGCGTCGCCTCCGAGTCCATCGTCGCCGGGTGATAAGTGACAATAAATGTGGAGGTGTCGACGGGGAAGCCGAGCGACCGTCGCAGCTCCGCGAGTGGCATCAGTTCCGTGGTGTTTAGTGCGTTATAAACGCCGATGGCGCCGGTGTTGACCACGCGGTCGGGGTGCTCGCCCATGCGGATGACGCGCTGCCGGTACAGCTCCGTCTCCGTTAGGTGTAGCGCCGACATCTTGGTGATAGCGTGGCGTATAGAGTCGTCCACGGCCCCCTCGGAAATCTCCCCGCCGGCGATGTGCACTATCGGCACGTGCATCATCACCGCTGCCGAGGCCGCCGCGAGCATCTCATAGCGGTCGCCGAGTATCACCACCATGTCGGGGCGCAGGCGCTCCAAGGCGTCTGCCATCCCGTCGAGGCATCGGGCCATGGCACACACGCGCGTGCCTTCGTTGTCCGTGGCGGTGTCGGCGTTGGCATACATCTCCACGCGGGCGCTGACAGTCAGCCCGTCAGCCTCAATCTCGTCGACCGTATGGCCGTAGCGGCGTAGCAGATGCATGTTGGTGGCAATTATGCACACCTCAGCATCCGGCCTGATATTGAGCGCCTTGGCGATAGGGGAGAGCAGACCCCAGTCGGCGCGTGTGCCGGTGACAAAAGCAATCCTTCGCATACAGCCACAAAGTTACACATTTTTTCGAATAGTTGATCGATGATTATCGATAATCATCGATTTTATCGAAAGACAAGAGGCTGCGCCCTCGCGGGTGCAGCCTCTTGGGGGCCGAGGTACGCACGCTATCGGTACAGTTCCTTGGTGACGGCGGGGCCGCGGCGGACTATGTAGACGCGACCGGTCTGCGGGGCCTTTACCTGACGGCCGGTGAGGTCGTAATACTCGGCGGGGCACGAGGGCGTGGCCCCGCTCCGAACGTCCTCGATTCCCGTGGTCTCGATGGTCCACGTTGTGCTCGCCTCCCAGCCCTCCGAGCCGAGGCAATAGTGGGCTGTGAATTTCCCCCCGGGGAGCGTCGGCTGCTCGGCAAACTTAACGTAGGTGGTAAGCTGCATCTGCTCGGAGACGTAGGTGTTTCCCTGGGCATCTACAAAGGTGCCGGTGCCCCACGACGTGATCCCGTATGCCGCCGTGGTGTTGGCCTGGCCGAGGTAGATGGTGTTTTCCTCGTTGTTGAAGGTGAAATTGACGAGCGACTCCGGCGTGGTGCCTTTGCCGTTGAGCTTGTAATAGCTTATGGTGGTCTGCGGCACTATCATGCGGCCCCAGTGCGAGGGCGCGCCCTTGGGGGAGGCGGAGGTGATGATGAATGTATAGTTGTTGTCAGCGCCGAAGGGTATGTCGCCCCACAACTGGCTGTCGGCCCAGTTGTCGTTGTCGATGGTGATGTATATGCCGGTAGAGCCCATGTTATGGAACGAGCGCCAGATGTCGATGGGGTTCTCCATCTTGGGTATGAACAGCTTGGTGATGCCGGTATGGGAGAAGACGTAGTTGAGCATCTTGGTCAGCGAGTTGGGCAGGGCATAGTTCTGCGTGGGGGAGCATACCTTCGACAGGCCGGTGCAGTAGGCGAAGGCATACGAGCCGATGTAGCTGAGGGTGGTGGGCAAAGTAATGGTCTTCAGCCCGGTGCAGCCGAAGAAGCCACCTTGGCTGATGCGCTCTGTCTTTTGGAGGGTCACCGAGGTGAGTTTCGTGCAGTCGCGAAACATACCCATGATCACCTCCGTGCCGCCGAAGTCGACCGTGGCAAGTGACGTGCACCCTTGGAAGGTCTCATAGCCGCGGTAGTCGATGTCGGCACGGTCAACGACGAACTCCGTCAGGCCCGAGTGGGCGAAGGCGCGGGTGCCGATTGTGACCACGTTCTTGCCCGGCGACGAGGAGCCGAGGTTCACCTTCTTGACGGGGTTTCCGAAGAAGGCGCCCATGTCGATGGCCGTGAGCGTGGCCGCCGGGGTGAAGGTCCCGGAGGAGAGCGACGGAGCCTTGGGGCAGGCAAACACTAAGGTCTTGTAGCTGTCGGCATAGATAAATCCGTTTGAGAACGTGTGGCTTGAGGATGCCTCGGAGGTGACGGAGGCAAGGTTTTCCATGCCGGCGAAAGAGAAGGCGTTTACAAAGTCGCCGGTGGAGGAAAAGACGATTGAGGTGACGCCCGAGCGGCCGTAGAGGGCGCCCTCGCCGAGGACTATCTTGGTCTTGTAAAGGATGCGGAGGTTGGGTGTGCACTCGGCGCCGATGGTCATCTCGCCCGTGGCGGAGGTGCCGAGGTATGTGCGCAACGTGCTGGTGCCGCTGGCCGAGTTGACCTCTACGAACCAGTCGCCGTCCTGCACGAAGCCTCCGGGGGCGGAGGCGGCCTCGCGGCCTGTATTTATAGTGGTGAGATTGACACAGCCACAGAAGTTGCCGTCGGCTATCGACGTAACGGTCAAGGGGATGGTGACCGACCGCAGGTTTGCTTCGCCGAAGATGGCCGGGCGGTCTTCGACAACCGTGGCCAGGTCGCGCGTCTCGTAGTAGGTGCCGATGGAGGTGACAGTGTAGGTCGAGTCGCCGTAGGTCAGCGTCTCGGGGATTACCAGCGTGGAGGGCACGGTCGAGGCAAAGCCGCGGAAGGCGGCGTGTCCCTGCGTGGAGAGGCTGTAATAGCAGCCTCCGATGTTGACGGGCGCGTCGTAATACTCAGTTTCGGCGTGCCCAAGAGCCACGCCCGTTACCAGAAGGAGTGATAGGATGATGTTTCGCATACTTAAATAATATGTTTTGAAATTAACCTAAAGCTTTTCTCTTTTTCGGCGGCAAAGGTACGGGCGATTTGCAAGGCGGAGGTTTCAGGAGTGTGCTACGGAGTTTCAAAACTTTCGATTGCGGGTTTCAAAACGTGTGATTGGTGTCATTTTGCGCGTTTTCGCTCAAAAATTACAGCAAAAATCACTAACTTCGCAGCATGAACCGACACTCTATACCTGCATTTGCTGTCACATTGATTGCCGCGGTGGCGCTGCTGGGCGCTTGCGGTGATGCGGGGCGCGAGGGCGCCGCCCCGCTCCAAAAGGTACTCGGCCGCGGCGGCGCCGAGCTGACCGACTCTATCATGCGCCTGGCCTTCGAGGACCCATACCGAGCGCTCGACGTCATCAATCGATGCGACTCGGTCGACTCGCTGTCGGCCTGCAATGCCGACGCCCTGCGCGTGCTCGTCTATCACGACGTGCTCCAAAACCGCCCCATGGCACAGTTCTTCGCCCTGCGCGTCCACGACTCGCAGGATTACAAGGAGTGCACCCCCATCGACTACACTACTAACAACCACAACATAGTCGAGCAATATATCTCCACCGGCGACTGGGACGAGGCGTTGACATACGTGCAGGAGACACTCCACCTGGCCGACAGCCTCGGCTCATGGCTCAACGCCGCCCAGGCCCACTATTACCGCTCGCAGATATGCTTCAACACCGGCGACACCCTGCAGGGCCTCGCCGACATGCGCAGCTCACTGGCAGACCTCGACCGCGTCGCCGGCACCGAGCAAAACTGGCGCGCCGCGCAAAACCGCGCCGCTATCATAATGAACTTCATCTCCATGCTGGGCGACCACGGTCTGACCGCCCGCACCGACACTCTCCTGCCGCTCATGCAGTCCTCCGTGGCCAAGATGTGCGCCTGGCCCGACGTCGAGCCGGTGGCCGTCGACATGATGCAGGCGTCTATGCTCGGCACACTCATCGACACCGGTATACGCCGCGGCCGCACTGACTCGCTCGACCTTTGGTATTCGCATTTGCAAGAATTGCCCTTCGCCCGAAGCCCCCTCGGCGTGGGCCTGCAAGTGCCATACCTTATATATAAAGGTGATTACGCTGCCGCCGACCGACTGCTCACCGAGGCGCTCAACCTGCTCGACAGCCAGGGCAGCGGCACGAGCTATGAGGCGTTGGAGCTGCTGCGCCTGCAGTTAGAAACATTGGAACGGTGCGGCGCCCCCGCGCCCCGCTCACTCGAGGTGGCCAATAAAATTATCGCCCTCTCCGACTCCCTCAGCCTCGACCGCGCCCGCGAGAACGCCGCCACCATTGCCACGCTCTACCGCGTCGAGGAGCGCGAGCGCGCATACGCCGCACAGCGGGCCGACCTCTCGCGCCTGCGCGTCACCGTCGTGGCCGTCACTGTCATAGTCGTGCTTATATTGTTGCTGCTGTGGCGAGTGTGGGCTTACAACCGCACCCTCACACGCAAAAACCGCGCCGCGGCCCGCATGATCGACGAGATGTTGGATAGGAGCGGGGGGGCGCCCCCCCGCCCCGCCACAGCAACCCCTCTTACAGCGGGGCGCGAGGGCGCTGCCCCGCTCCAAACCACGGACGACGACCGCCTCCTCTTCAACCGCCTCCGCCGCAAGATTATCGAGGAGAAGATGTACCTCAACCCCGACCTTACCCGCGATGAGCTGATACGCCTGTGCAACATCCCCGCCTACCGCTTCGCGCGCCTCTTCGAGACCTGCGCGGGGATGCCCTACAAGGAGTACATCGCCTCGCTGCGCCTCGAGGAGGCCGCCCGCATGCTCCGCGAGCAGCCCAACCTCACCATCGAGGCCGTCGCCGCCGACTGCGGCTACCAGTCGAAAGTCACCTTCTACCGCCGCTTTGCCGACCGCTTCGGGCTCACCCCCGCCCAATACCGCGCCGCGCGCCCCTAACAAGAGACTAATCGACAGTCCATCGATAATTATCGGTTATAATCGATGATTATCGATGGGCTGTCGATTAGTCATTTGCTTAATTACCGGAGGGCGTCCGCGGCTCGCCGCAGGTAGTCTTCGGCGTTTGACGCCGCCGATCGCGCCGACTGCATTTTGTCCTGGTAAGTGTCCATATAGCTTGCCGCCTTGCGGTAATAGTCGCGGGCACGGTCCGCCTTGCCTTGGCGCAGGTAATACTCGGCGTCGTTCTGGGCGCTCCGGGCCTGGCGCAGGTAATACTCAGCGTCCGAGCGATAGCTCTCTGCCTGCCGCTCGCAATACTCGGCCTCGCGCTGGTAGCGCTTTGCTGCCGCCTCGTCGCGACCCATTGCTGACGGTGTGCCCAGCAGCGCCGCAATGCATAATATGGTGATGATATGTTTCATAGTCCCGCAAAGTTAGCACAAATTCCCCTAAAATCCCAAAAATCATGAGCATAATTGGCAATAATGCCACGGCCACTGGCGTTATTCGTTAAACGGACACTGCGTTATGAGACTTCTGAAGATACTGCCCCTGATCCTCCTGTCCCTTGCACTTGCGGCCTGTAAGGATGAGGAGCACCCCGACACTCCCACGCTCCCCATCCGCCAGAAGCTTGCCCAGGTGGTGACGCCGGCCGACAATCCCTCGTTCAACGCTCCCGCCGGCGACGCCCCCGAGAGCCACGTCATCAACTCGCTGCGCCAGCTCGCCGACCTGCCGGAGGGCACCGTCAGCGAGGCCATGTACACATTCTGCAGCGAGGTCGATTTCGCCAAATACTCTCTGGTGGTCACCACGGCAGAGATATACACCTCCGCCAGCTACGACGCCGACGGGCAGGTATGGTACAGCGCCTCGGCCAACTACGAGCTCACCGCCGACTACCGGCTCATTGTCACCTACACCAATGCAGACCTGCGGGCCACGGCAAAATACCCCGTCCGCTGCCTGCTGCAGTTCGCCTTCACCACCGACCGCCTCCCCGCCGACTGCACCCTCACCCTCACCGAGCGCCTCTCCACCGACAAGTAAAGAGTGCGCGTCGCATGCTAAAGTGCGTCCCTGCGCAGGAAGTCGCGCAGTGACAGATGACGTATCCCCTGCCACGTGTTAGGTGTTGTGGCGTCGAGTGAAACCACGTATTTCGGGTAATTGTCAGGTATTTGGGCCAAGTTGCCAAATTCCCGCTCCATCGTCTTGTCGTCGCCGAGCGTCAGTGCCGCTTGCACATAGCACGTCTCGCCTCCACGCTGCGCTACGAAATCTATTTCGTGCGTGCCCGTCACGCCCACTTCCACTTGATACTCCATGAATGTCAAGTGGTTGTAAACCAAGTTTTCAACAATCTGCCCGCGGCTCTGCGGCCCGTAACCTACCACAGCGTTGCGAAGGCCCACATCGCCGTAATAATATTTCTCGCCGATTTCAAACCGCCGCTTTCCGATAATGTCATAGCGGCTTACCTTGCTGACTATGAACGCCTGCGCAAGATAGTCCATGTATGTAAGCACGGACGCCGGCGCCATGTTCGTCCCTTGCGACTTCAGATAGCCGCTGATGCTCTTCGCGGTGAACAGGTTGCCGATGTTGTCGCACACAAACTGCACCAGCCGCTCCAGAAAATTGGTGTTGCGCACCCCGAAACGCTCCACCACGTCGCGATACACTATGCTGCTGTGCACCGTTTGAAGATACTCATACGCCACCCGGTCGGTCAGTGTGAGATTGGTCAGATACGGCATTCCCCCGAAGCGCATATACATCTGAAGCGCATCCTCCCCTTCCTCAAGAGAGTGAAACTCTATAAACTCAGGGTACGACAAACTCTGTACCGCCACCTCGATATAACGCCCCGTGAGCAACGTCGCAAGTTCTCCTGAGAGCATTTTCGAGTTGCTCCCCGTCACATAGATGTCTGTGTCGGGCCGCAGAAGCAGTGACCGCAGAACTTTCTCAAACTCCGCGATCCCCTGTATCTCGTCGATGAACACCGCACACCGCCGGTGTCCCTCCATCTCTCGGCAGATGTAATGGTTAAGGGTCTGATAGTCGCGAAGATGGTCAAAACGCAGGTCCTCGAGGTTGAGATAGACAATGTGCACGTCACTGTCTTGCTCAATCAAATGCTTCATTATCAGGAACAGAATGTAGCTCTTGCCCACGCGCCGCATGCCCGTGAGCACCTTGATGATGGGCTTGCCGACGTACGGCAACAGCCGCTCAACATACCTCGGCCGTCCCATCAGTCCGGCCGGTATAAAATCCTTGGCCTCCATATTGTTTTAGCTATAATTAAAACTTTTTGCAAATATACAAAAAGTTTTCGATATAACTAAAACTTTTGCATAATTTCCCAAAAGTTTTAGTTATATCGAAAACTCTCCGTTTCTTCCGTTTCTGTCGTTTCTGTATGAGATACTTAAGGTTTGCGGCCAAGGCGGGGATGCGCGGCCGCCGGTGGCCGCCCTCCTTACTTACTCTTATGCCTGTATCTCCGCAAGCACCTTCTTCTTCTTGCGGTTCCACGCGGTAGCGAATGCTATCCAATAGACCACTAAGTAAACGAGCATGAGTATTATACACCCATCCTTGGTGAGGCCGGTCATGGTCACCGCCAACAACACTATCAGCGTAATCCAGCAGAATTTCCATCTGAGATACGGACGGAGTGTCTCCAAGGTATAGACAGGGACGATGTTAGGATCTTTGAGTCCGCTGACCATAGCCCAGTCGTGGAGTACGCTGAGACGCGCGCGCCGGTTTTTGGTTTGCGCGAAGATGTTAGCGAGCCGGAGGTAGCACTGTGTCTTGTAGGCATACACCGCGTTGCAGCCGGCCAACGCCACGAAAGGCGGCCGCTGCAGCCCTCCAAGCAAGTCGTAGAGACGCATCGTCGCGCTCTCGTATTGCTTGGCAAACATCTCTTCCTGGCTGTAGTTGATGGCGAGGTCGCAGTAGTCGAGGAAGTCTTGCTCGTCGGTAAACGTGGCGTCGGCCACCATCGGAAGGTTAGGCACAACCTCTTTGATCGGTTTGTCACTCAGGTTAAACTGGCGGAGTAATTCAGTGTAGGAGCTCATTTTGTGATGTTTTTTTGATTTACACCGCAAAGATAGCCCATCGCGCACGCCCCACCAAACATTTCCCCACATTTGCGGCCAACCGCGACCATTTAGTGACCTAACCCGCGGTTTAGGTAGGCGAGGCGCCCTCGCGTCGCGTCGCCAGACATGTCTACCCGCCCCTCCGCAAGAAGTGGTATTTTAGCTCCGCA
>CAYOUJ010000048.1:0-17940 GCA_964407165.1 uncultured Muribaculaceae bacterium
GAAGCGTGGGGTTAACAAATAGAGTTGTGGCTCCGCCACAACTTGCGAAACTTGATTTCTTTTGTTTCTTTTATTTCTGTATGCGACCCCGTCAGTCGGCGGAGTAGATGGCGCCGACGAGGTTGGTGGCGTAGTTGCGCCGCAGGGGCACCTCGGTGAACGTGCTCTCCCCCGTGTATCCTTCGGTGGTGAGGGTGACGGTGAGGCCTACGAGGCCCTCGGTGTCGACGAGCAGATAGTTCATGGCCATCCAGGTATATTCGGTGTCGGCGACGGTGAGGGTGCCCTCGGGGGGCGTAGCCTTGGCGAAGGTGACGGTGCGCGGCGAGCCGGTGCACAGGCCTGTCAGCAGGTCCATGGTGGAGTAAGTGCCGTTGATGACGGTGACGGAGGTCTCGGCATCGGCGTATGCGGCGCCGTCGGAGGCGCCGATGTTGAGCTGTGCGAAGGGGCGCGTGAGCTGCACGCTGGCCACCACGTCGGCGCCGGCGGTGACAGAGCGGGCGGCGTAGAATGCGTCGCGGCTGTCGTCGTTGCACAGCGCGCCGTCATAGTCGACCGAGAGCGTGCCCTCGTCGGTGATGGTGTAGGGAGAGGTCTCGGCGTCTACCCAGAAGGCCACGGTGTAGGTCTCGCCGGTGACGAGCTGGAGGGTGACGTTTGCCGTCTTGGTGTCGGCGAAGACGTTGCCCTCGTCGTAGGTGGTGAGGTATGTGCCCTCGGCGTTGAACACGGCGCAGCGGAGGTGCACGGCGCTCTCGGCCTGCCCTATGGAGCGGCCTGCGTCGGGGAGGGAGATATTGAAGGTGACATCAGTGTTGACGGGGAGTTGCGGGGTGTCGTCGTCGGAGCAGGAGCACAGCGCGAGCATGACGGCGGCGATGGCAGAGAGGCAAGTTAGTTTGGATTTCATCAGGGTAATATTAATGGAGGTGTGCAATAACGATGGTTTTAGCATACAAAGGTAAAGAAAAGGGGCAAAATAACAGGTTTTTGAAGTGTTAATAAATATTAATTGCACGGTTTTGGCTGTCACGTCACGGATTTTGCGTAAATTTGTAGGTTATTTTCCCTGACCCGACACCATGAACTATCGTATATATCCGCCCGAGGAGATGCTGATGGCGCGCGTGCAGACGCCGCCGTCGAAGAGCATCGTCAACCGTCTGATAGTGATCAACGCCCTTACCGAGGGCCATCCCGAGACCCCTTGCACCGACGTGTGCGCCGACACGCGCGCTCTTGCCGGGGCCATCCAGGCCGACCGGGGAGAGGTCAACGTGGGCGCCTCCGGGACGGCCATGCGCCTGCTGACGGCCTACTTCGCCGCCAGGGAGGGCGCGGACGTCACCCTCGACGGTGTCGAGCGCATGCACGAGCGCCCCGTCGGGCCGCTCGTCGAGGCTCTGCGCTCGCTTGGCGCCGACATCGAGTATGCGGGCGAGGAGGGGTTCCCCCCGCTGCGCATACGCGGGCGGCGGCTGACCGGCGGACGCGTGACCATAGATTCGACCGTCAGCTCGCAGTTCATCTCCGCGCTCATGCTCGTTGCGCCGACCATGGCCCAGGGTCTTGTGATAGACCTCGACGGGCTGGCGGTATCGATGCCGTACATCAAGATGAGCCTGGGGCTGCTGCAGCGCCACGGCATCGCTGCCGAGATGGATCGCGACGTCATCCCCATACCGGCAGGGGAGTATATCCCCGTGGACGATGAGCAGGTGGAAGCCGACTGGAGCGCGGCGACGTTCTGGTACGAGATTGCCGCCATATCCGCGGGGTTCGTGACCCTGGACGGCCTGGAGCACCCGTCGCTGCAGGGCGACGCCGCCGCCGCGCAGATTTTTGAGGGTCTGGGCGTGACCACTGACTACGAGGGTGAGGAGGGCGGCTTCGACCTCGCGGCCAACCCCGACCCGTCGCCGCGGTTGCACCTCGACCTGAGTGACCACCCCGACATGCTCCCCGCCATCGTTGTGGCAGCGTGCATGCTCGGCATACCCTTCCGCATCACCGGCCTGGAGAACCTGCACGCCAAGGAGTGCGACCGCGTGGAGGCCATAGTCAACGAGATGCGCAAGATCGGCGCTATGGTGCAGACCGAGGGCCCGGGCATACTTACGTGGGAACTGCAGCGGCGCCCCATTGCCGAGCTGCCCGTGTTTGACACCTACGGCGACCACCGCATGGCCATGGCCATGGCGCCGGTGAGCCTGTTCCTCCCCGGCATCGTCGTCCGCGACGCCGAGGTTGTCGAGAAGTCGTATCCCGGCTATTGGACAGACCTGCAGGCCGCGGGCTTCCGGCTGGAGGAGTGGACGGAGGAGATGGGCACCGACGCTGCCGAGGCTCCCGCCGACGGCCCGACAATGGGGCCCAAGACCGACTCGATAGGCATTTAACAAGACAAAGAGTGATAGTAAGTGTTATAATATTGTCGGCATTGGTGGTGGTTGGCGCGGTGCTGTACCTGTTTGACCGCGGGCGCGGCAAAGAGCCGGAGCCGGAGGAGCCCAATTCCCAAACCCCGAATCCCGAATCCCAACAGGAGTGCTGCGGGCTGCACCTGGTGTGCGAGAAGGGGCTTGACACCCCGGCCGCGGAGGAGGCGGACTACTATGACGACGAGGAGCTTGACGATTTTCGCGGGCGCGAGGCGGACAGCTACACGGTCAAGGAGGCCGACGCCTTCCGCGACGTGCTGCAGACGCTGCGGGTAGGGGAGATCGCCTTGTGGGCAGCCGCACTGGAGCGCCGCGGGATAGCGCTTCCGGAGGAGGTGCACGACGAGATGCTCATCATCATCACCGAAGCCCGCATGCAGTCTCACGCAGAAACGTCGGAAACTAAAAGAACCCCAAAATCAATAAAATAACAGGAGTTTGATATGTCCTACAATTTTTGTGGCTGCGCCACAAGATAGTATGATAGAGTATTTGCAGTACGGCTTCTTTAGGAATGCCCTGTGGGGCGTGGTGATGCTCAGCGTCGTAGCGGGCGTCATCGGCACCTACATAGTCTCGCGGCGTCTGGTGGCGTCGGCGGGAGGCATCACCCACACCTGCTTCGGCGGCCTCGGCCTCGGATATTTCCTTGGCATCAACCCGCTGCTGATGGCCGGCGCGTTTGCCGTGGCGGCGTCCGTGGGCGTCGAGTGGCTGTCGTCGCGCCGTCGGGTGCGCGAAGACACCGCCATCGCCGTGGTCTGGGCCCTTGGCATGGCCGTCGGCGTGCTGTTCGTGTTCCTCACCCCCGGCTACGTGCCGGAGCTCAACACCTTCCTCTTCGGCAACATACTCACCATCAGCCGCGCCGACCTGTGGGCGCTGACCGTCTACACCCTGCTGCTCTGCGCCTTCTTTGCGTTGTATTACAAACAGATAGTCATCTGCGCCTTCGACCGCGACTTTGCCCGTGTGTCGGGGCTTCCCGTAACCTTCATTAGCTACGCCATGACGGTGCTGATGGCCTTGGGGATAGTGCTGGCGATACGCATGGTGGGCATCATGCTGCTGATGTCGATGCTGTCGCTGCCGCAGATCGTGGCGGAGCTGCGCTGGCATCGCTTCGGCCTGATAATGACCGCCTCGACTGTCATCACCTTAGTGGCATGCATCGGCGGCCTGATGCTGTCGACAGTCATAAACGTGCCCACCTCGGCCATCATCGTGCTGCTGCTGGCGGCAATCTATGTCATCGCCCTGGTGGCCACGCGCATCGCAAAGGCAATAAAGCCCGCGACGGCTACGTTAAATAAATAAATTAGATGAGAGTGTTAGCGCGCATAGTGTTGGTGCTGGCGGCGGCATGCTTGCTGCTCGCCTCCTGCTCCACGCGCAAAAACACCGCCGCCACGCGCAACTATCAGGCTTTCATCACCCGCTACAACGTCTACTTCAACGGCGACGAGCACTACAAGACCACACTGAAAGAGATGGAGACGAAGTATGAAGACGAGTATTCGCAGCGGGTGTACATGCACCCGGCGGAGGCGCGCAACAACCCCAAGGCGCCGCAGCCGACGGGCAACTTCGACCGGTCGATCGAGAAGGCCCAGAAGGCCATCCAGCTCCACTCCATCAAGAAACGCCCGGCCAAGAAGAGCGGCAAGAACAACGACCCCGAATACAAGGCGTGGATGAAGCGCGAGGAGTACAACCCCTTTCTGCACAACGCGTGGCTGATGATGGGCCGGAGCCAGTATTTCAACAGCGACTTCGCAGGCGCTGCGGCCACCTTCGGCTACATAGCCAAGCACTTCACCTGGCTCCCCGACGTGACCACCGAGGCCAAGCTCTGGGAGGCGCGCAGCTATTGCGGTATGGACTGGCTGTTTGAGGCCGAGACCATACTCAAGCGCATCAACCCCGAGAAAGACCTCACCAACAAGACCCTGCAAGGGCTCTACTACTTCACATATGCCGACTACTACGTGCTGTCGGGCGACAACAAGCAGGCGATACCGATGCTCGAGAAGGCAATAAAGTATGCCAAGGGAGCGCAGAAGATACGTCTCAACTTCCTGCTTGGCCAGCTGTATGCGGCGGAGGGGATGAAGGCAGAGGCCTACAAGGCATTCAAGGCCGCCGGCGCCTCGGGCGCGTCGTACCGCACGCAGTTCAACGCCCGCATCAAGCGGAGCGAGGTGTTCGACGGACCCAACATCGAGAGCGAGGTCAAGGCCCTGCGGCGCATGGCCCGCTACGACCGCAACAAGGAGTATCTCGACCAGATCTATTATGCCATCGGCAATCTCTACCTTAGCCGCCAGGACACCGCCAAGGCCGTCGAGGCCTACAAGGAGGCGATTGAGAAGTCGACGCGCTCGGGCTTCGACAAGGCGCTTGTGCAGATTACCCTCGGCCAGATCTATTTCGACCGCCACCAGTATGTGCTGGCGCAGCCGTGCTACTCCGAGGCCGTGCCGCAGCTGCCGGAGACGTTTGCCAACTATGCTATGCTAAAGCGGCGCTCTGACGTGCTCGACGAGCTGGCGACATACGCCGGCAACGTCGAGCTGCAGGACTCGCTGCTGCGCCTGGCGGCCATGACGCCGGAGCAGCAGCTCGAGGTGGTCAACGCCATCATCGCCGAGCTCAAGAAGAAGGAGAAGGAGGCAGAGGAGCAGGCGCGGCGCGAGGAGTATCTGTCGAAGGTTGAGGGCGCGGTCGCCGTCAACGGCGGCACGTCGAGCTCCCCCACCACGTTCACCATGAACGGCGACGACTCGTGGTATTTCTACAACACCACCACAAAAAACCAGGGCAAGACCGAGTTTCAGCGCCGCTGGGGCTCGCGCAAGCTCGAGGATGACTGGCGGCGAAGGAACAAGACGTCGTTCAACACCTCCGACTTTGAGTCGGGCGGTGACGATGAGGAGCATGCCGGCAGCGGCGACGAGGGGGCCTCGGCCGATTCGGTGGCCGACGCCAAGGCATCTGACCCCCACAACCCGGAGTATTATCTCGCCCAGATACCCAAGACCGAGGAGGAGATCAAAAACTCCAACGACATCATACAGGAGGGGCTGTACAACATGGGCCTCATCCTCAAGGACAAGCTCGAGGACTTCCCCGCCGCCGAGACGGAGTGGGACCGTCTCCTCACGCGCTACCCCGACAACATCTACCGACTGGACGTATATTATAACATGTATCTGATGTACGCGCGCCAGGGCGACATGGTCATGGCGGAGCGGTGGCGCCGGAAGATACTCGACGACTTCCCCGAGAGCAAGGAGGGGATGGCGCTGAGTGACCCCGACTTCCTTGACAACCTCAAGGGAATGGACGCTGCGCAGGAGGCGCTGTACGAGCAGACGCTCACCGACTACCTCGACAACCGCAACAACAAGGTGCACGCCGCCTACGACTACATGAACACCACCTACCCGATGAGCAAGATATTGCCCAAGTTCATGTTCCTCCACGCCCTGGCGTATGTGACGGAAGACAAGCCGGAGGAGTTCAACGCCACGCTCAAGGAGCTGCTCGAGCGCTATCCCACCACCGACATCACCCCGCTTGCCAGCGCCTACCTCAAGGGCATGGCGCAGGGGCGCGAGCTGCACAAGAGCGCCGGCGGCAACATGCGCGGCATGATCTGGGACATACGCCTGGGCAACGACTCCACGGCCACCGGCGGCGACCAGCCGCTGCAACTCGAGCTGAACCCCGACGCCCCACAGGTGATAGCCCTGCTCTACCCCACCGATTCGGTGAGCACCAACGCGCTGCTCTATGACGTGGCACGCCATAACTTCAACACCTTCGTGGTGCGCGACTTCGACCTCGAGCCTATGCAGTTCGGGCGCCTGGGAGTGCTGCTGATACGCGGCTTCAACAACCAGGGAGAAGCCAACCACTACATGCGCCTGCTGCAGGAGGACCGCACCTTAGAGCTGCCCGCGTCCGTGCGTCCCGTGATCCTGTCGGAGAAAGACTTTGAGACCCTGCTCAAGGAGGGCCGCTCGTTCGACGAATACTTCCGCGCCACCGGCGAGAAGACTCTCCGGGAGACCCACGAGGATGTGCTTCCGCCCGACGAGTATCCGTCGGCCGAGGAGATGTATGGCACGGAGGAGCCGAAGGAAGAGCCGGAGGAGAAGCCGGAGGGTGAACCAAAGCCGGAGCCGGTTGTTGAACCCAAGGAGGCGCCGGAGGAGAAGCCCGAGACGCCCAAGGCTGATGAACCCGCCAAGAAGCCTGTTCCCGAGACGCCCAAGGCTGAGCCGAAGGCCGAGCCCAAGAAGGAGCAGCCCAAGGCCGAGCCGAAGAAGGAGCAGCCCAAGACTGAACCCAAGGCTGAGCCGAAGAAGGAGCCGAAGAAGGAGCCGACTCCCAAGGTGACCCTCCCCGAATATCCCGCCGGCAGCGAGGGCGACGACGACGAATAACTGATCGTGCCCGGCGGCTCACGCCGCCGAGCCGTTAAATTCCCTGATTTCCTTAATCTCCTTAAATTCCTTACCGCATAATGCACCGCATACTCTGGGCCGACGACGAGATAGATCTCCTCAAGCCCCATATACTCTTCCTGCAAAAGAAAGGCTACGACGTCACCACCGCAAACAACGGCCATGACGCCCTCGACGCCGCCGCGGCCGACCACTTCGACCTCATCATACTCGACGAGAATATGCCCGGCCTGACCGGCCTCGAGACGCTGCAGCGCATAAAGATAGTGTCGCCGCAGACTCCCGTCATCATGATAACCAAGAGCGAGGAGGAGAATATCATGGACCAGGCTGTTGGCAACAAGATAGCCGACTATCTCATAAAGCCTGTCAACCCCAACCAGATATTGCTGAGCATCAAGAAGAACCTCCACTCCGAGACCCTGGTGCAGGAGACCACCGCGACGGACTACCGACAGGAGTTCTCGCGCATAGCCATGAAGATCAACGAGGCCTCGAGTGTCGACGACTGGATGGCCCTCTACCGGCGCCTGGCACACTGGGAGATCGAGCTTGCCTCCACCGACACACAGATGGACGAGCTGCTCGAGATGCAAAAGGCCGAGGCAAACACCACCTTTGCCAAGTTTGTCAAGCGCAACTATGAGCGGTGGGTGCGCAACTTTGAGCACGCCGACAATCCCGACCGCCCCCTGATGTCGCCCGACATCTTCAGCCGCAAGGTGTTCCCTCTGCTCGACGCCGGCGAGAAGGTGTTCTTCGTGCTCATCGACAACTTCCGGCTCGACCAGTGGATGATGATACGCCCGCTCGTGGCGGAGCACTTCAATGTCAGCGACGACTCGCTATACTGCTCGATACTCCCCACGGCCACGCAATACGCGCGCAACGCCATCTTCTCGGGCCTCATGCCGCTGACCATAGCCCACATGTTCCCCGAGCTGTGGGTCGACGAAGACTCGGAGGAGGGCAAGAACCTTAACGAGTCGCCCCTGATAGCCACGCTGTTTGAGCGCTACCGCCGCCGCTGCAAGTTCTCTTACAACAAGATCAACGACTCCGCCGCCGGCGAGCGCCTGCTGCGCGACTTCGCCGACCTGGAGCAGAACGACCTCAACGTCATCGTGCTCAACTTCATCGACATGCTCTCCCACGCCCGCACCGAGAGCCGCATGATACGCGAGCTGGCTGCCAACTCCGCCGCCTACCGCTCGCTCACCGAGTCCTGGTTTCGCCACTCCACGGCGCTGGAGCTGTTCCGCCGCATCGCCGCCAAGGGGTACAAGGTGGTGCTTACCACCGACCATGGCACCATCTACGTCGACAATCCCATCAAGGTGGTCGGCGACCGCAACACCAACACCAACCTGCGATACAAGGTAGGCAAGAACCTCAGCTACAACCCCCGCCAGGTCTACGAGATCAAGACGCCGCAGACCTACGGGCTGCCCTCGCCCAACGTGTCGTCGACCTACATCTTCGCCACCGGCCGCGACTTCTTCGCCTATCCCAACAACTATAACCACTACGTGCAGTATTACTCCGACACGTTCCAGCACGGAGGCATCTCCCTCGAAGAGATGCTCATCCCCTGCATCACCCTCAACCCAAAATAAGACTCTTTACCCGATTACCCGATTAATCGCCATAAAAACATCATGCAAAAGATTGAGATAAAGAATATCGCGGATCTCGACCGCGCCGCCCGCGAGTTTGTGGGCATGATGACCGACGCCACTGTATACGCCTTCCACGGCGAGATGGGCGCCGGCAAGACCACGTTTATCGCCGCCCTGTGCCGCGTCCTCGGTGTCAGAGACGACGAGGCCACATCCTCCCCCTCGTTCGCCATCATCAACGAATACCGCTCCGACACCACCGCCGAACTCATCTACCATTTTGACCTCTATCGCCTCGAGACGGTGGAGGAGGCGCTTGACCTCGGTGTGGAGGACTACTTCGACTCCGGCGCCCTGTGCCTGCTCGAGTGGCCCGAGCGCATCGAGCCCCTGCTCCCCGACGACACCGTCCGCGTCGACATCGCGGTCAATCCCGACGGCTCCCGCACCCTCGCCGTCAACTAACAACCCCCTTGCCGATTACCCGCTTGCCCGATCAAACATGCATTTAATCAAACTTGACGAGACCCGCTCCACCAACACCTGGCTGGCACAGTGCCCCGGGCTGGCGGAGCTGCCGCACGGCACCCTCGTCACAGCCCGCGCCCAGACCGCCGGCCGCGGCCAGCGCGGCAACTCCTGGGAGTCGGCTCCCGGCGCCAACGTCACCATGAGCCTGCTGCTGCGCCCAAGGCACATCGCCCCGCGCTGTCAACAGGTCATCTCCGAAGCAGTGGCTGTGGCCGTGGCCGACACCCTGCACCTGCTGTTGGGACGTCGCCCGGACCATGCAGCACAGGTTGCGGTAAAATGGCCAAACGATATCTACGTCGGCGACCGCAAGATAGCAGGCATACTCATCGAGCACACCCTCTTGGGCAACGCCATCGGCCATACCATCGCTGGCATCGGGCTGAACGTTAACCAGGCCGAGTTTCTCTCCGACGCCCCCAACCCTGTGTCGCTGCTACAGCTCACCGGCGAGACGATGGATGTCGACGAGGTGGCCACGCTCATGGCTGAATCCATTTTATATAATGTGGCGGAGGTGGATATGGCGGGGCACGAGGGCGCCGCCCCGCTCCATCAGCGCTATCTTTCGATGCTGTGGCGGCGCGGCGTTGAGGCACGCTACCGCGACACGGCCACGGGGGAGGAGTTCACGGCCACGCTCATCGACGTGGCCCCCGACGGTATGCTGCAGCTGCAGGAGCGGGGCTGCCCCCTCGCGCCCCGCACGCGCACGTACGCCTTCAAGGAGGTGGCCTTCATCCTGTAAAATGAAAGGCTTATAGGAAGCGACGCGCCCTCGCGTCGCGCTCCTCGCCTTTGCCGCAAGGGCTGCACGGCGGGCGGGCGCGCCTGGTGTGGCGACGCGAGGGCGCGTCGCCTCCAAACTTGGAGGTTTGCCCGATTAATGGTTATTTGCAATTTGTGTGGTAATTTGGCTTAATTTTAAGCTATTTTATGCAAAATGGCGCATGTTTATATATTTTTAGTATTATACCCCCTTTATTTTAATTATAAATAATTTTGCATATCAAAAATTAGCCGTACTTTTGACCGCAATTTTGCCGCATCTCGGGTATCCCATTCCCCGATATGCCGCCATCGCACTGAAAATCAATGAGAAAAAATATTTAACCACTTATCATGAACAAGACAAACGTTAAACCCGCCAATGGCAAACTTGGCGTTATGGTAGTCGGCCTCGGCGCCGTCACCTCCACCTTCATGACCGGCGTGCTCATGGCCCGCAAAGGTCTTGCCAAGCCCGTTGGCTCAATGACCCAGTACGACAAGATTCGCGTTGGCCGCGGCGCCGACAAGAAATACCTCAAATATGACGAGATCGTCCCGATGGCAAAGCTCGACGACATCGTCTTCGCCGCATGGGACGTCTATGGTGTCAACGCCTACGAGAGCGCAATGAACGCCGAGGTCCTCAAAGAGAAAGACATCAACCCCGTCAAGGATGAGCTCGAGAAGATCGTGGCCCTGCCCGCCGCTTTCGACAAGAACTATGCCAAGCGCCTCGACGGCACCAACGTCAAGCAGGTCAAGGACCGCTGGGACATGACCGAGCAGATCCGCGAGGACATCCGCCGCTTCAAGAAGGAGTCGGGCGTCGACCGCGTCGTAGTCCTCTGGGCTGCCTCCACCGAGGTTTACGTTCCCGTCAACATGGACGTCCATGACACCCTCGAGCACCTCGAGGGCGCCATGAAGGCCGACGACAAGGACAACATCGCCCCCTCGATGTGCTACGCCTACGCCGCCCTGTCGGAGGGCGCACCCTTCATCATGGGCGCTCCCAACACCACCGTCGACATCCCCGCAATGTGGGAGCTCAGCGAGAAGACCGGCATGCCCATCGCCGGCAAGGACTTCAAGACCGGCCAGACGCTGGTAAAGAGCGGCTTCGCACCCATCATCGGCACCCGCATGCTCGGCCTGAGCGGCTGGTTCTCGACCAACATCCTCGGTAACCGCGACGGCCTCGTGCTCGACGAGCCCGCCAACTTCCGCACCAAGGAGGTCAGCAAGCTCTCCACCCTAGAGAGCATCCTCGTCCCCGAGAAGCAGCCCGACCTCTACACGGACTACTACCACAAGGTGCGCATCAACTACTATCCTCCGCGCAACGACAACAAGGAGGGCTGGGACAACATCGACATCTTCGGCTGGATGGGCTACCCGATGCAGATCAAGATCAACTTCCTCTGCCGCGACTCCATCCTCGCCGCCCCGCTGTGCCTCGACCTGGTGCTGCTGAGCGACCTCGCCGCACGCGCCGGCCGCCACGGCATCCAGCGCTTCCTCAGCTTCTTCCTCAAGAGCCCGATGCATGACTACACCAAGGACGAGGTGCCCGTAAACCACCTCTTCCAGCAGTACACCATGCTCAAGAACGCCATCCGCGAGATGGGCGGCTACGAGGCCGACGAGGAGATCGACTAAGGAGCGGGGCGGCGCCCCCGCGCCCCGCACTGCCTTTCGGCTAACTGAAAACCATCATAAATTCTAACCCTGAATAAGCCCGTGAGCGTGAGCCCGCGGGCTTTACTTTGCTTGTTAACATCGATAATCATCGATTGCCAATCGATAATAATCGATGGAAAATCGATTGTCTATCGATTATTGGGGGATTTTTCGTAAATTTGCAGGCGTGAAAGCCTACAGCGGCTCTCCTAATCTAAGGTAACAAATTAAGAATCAATGGCAACGACACTCACCTCCACCGACTTCCGGTTTCCCGGCCAGACGGCCGTGTATCACGGCAAGGTGCGCGACGTGTACACCATCGACACCAACGTGCTCGTAATGGTGGCCACCGACCGCATCTCGGCCTTCGACGTCATCCTCCCCAAGGGTATACCCTACAAGGGGCAGGTGCTCAACCAGATAGCAGCAAAGTTCCTCGACGCCACGGCCGACATCGTGCCCAACTGGAAGCTTGCCACGCCCGACCCCATGGTCACCGTGGGCGTGCGCGCCGAGGCTTTCGCCGTGGAGATGATAATCCGCGGATACCTGACGGGCAGCGCCTGGCGCGAGTATGCCGCCGGCGCCCGCGAGATATGCGGCGTCAAGCTCCCCGACGGCATGCGCGAGAACGAGCGCTTCCCCGAACCCATCATTACCCCGACCACCAAGGCTGCCGAGGGCCACGACGAAAACATCTCGCGCGAGGAGATCATAGCCCGCGGCATCGTCAGCGAGGAGGACTACGCCGTCATGGAGCGCTACACCCGCGCGCTGTTCAAGAAGGGCACGGAGATGGCCGCCGACAAGGGCCTGATACTCGTCGACACCAAGTATGAGTTCGGCAAGACCGACGGCAAGGTGATACTCATCGACGAGATCCACACCCCCGACTCGTCGCGCTACTTCTACGCCGACGGCTACCAGGAGCGCTTTGAGAAGGGCGAGCCCCAGCGCCAGCTTAGCAAGGAGTTCGTGCGCCAGTGGCTGATAGACCACGGCTTTATGGGCAAGGCCGGGCAGCAGGTGCCGGAGATGACCGACGAGTTTATCCGCAGCGTCACCGACCGCTACATCGAGCTGTATGAGCACATCACAGGTGAGCGCTTCGTGCCCGCACCCGAGGAGGATCTCGAGGCCCGCATAGGCCGCAACGTGCTCGACTGCCTCGACCAACTCAACAAATAACTATGAGTAAGTATAATCACGCGAAGAAATAAAAGAATTTTCTTTTATTTCTTCGCGTGATAATCAGCTGAAATGGGACCGGAAGAGATAACCCCCTACGAAGACACTCGCCCCAAGACGGAGCAGGTGCGCGACATGTTTGACAGTATCGCCCCTGCCTACGACTTCATGAACCGGATGATGACGCTGGGCATCGACCGGCGCTGGCGGTCGCTGGCCGTCAAGCGCGTGCGCCGTCACGGCGCCGACCGCATACTCGACGTGGCCACCGGCACGGGCGACCTGGCCATCAAGCTGGCGCGCAAGGTCGACCCCATCAGCGTGGTCGGCGTGGACCTCAGCGACAAAATGCTGCAGTTGGGGCGCCGCAAGGTGGCCGAAGCCGACCTGGCCGAAATAGTGAAGTTTGAGGAGGCCGACTGCATGCACCTGCCGCTGCCCGATGACTCGTTCGACGCCGTCACCGTGGCCTTCGGCGTGCGCAACTTCGAGAACATCCGCCAGGGCCTCAGCGAGATACTGCGCGTGCTCAAGCCTGGTGGCATAGTGGTGATACTCGAGCTTTCGCGTCCCACCAACCGCGCCGTGCGGTGGATGTACGACATGTACACCCAGGAGGTCATCCCCTTCTTGGGCAAGTTGATCAGCAAAGACCCGCGGGCATATACCTACCTGCCCGAGAGCATCGCCGCCGTCCCGCAAGGGCCGCGCATGACGGCCCTGCTCGAGCAGACCGGCTTCCATGATGCAGCCTACAAGCCCCTCACCCTCGGCGTCTGCACCCTCTACACCGCCATGAAATAATGCACAATGTATAACGCACAATGTACAATTGCCATCCGGATGGCAATTGTACATTGTGCGTTATACATTGTGCATTGAGCGGAGCCACTTGCGGTAGCCGGCAAGGGCCATAGTGGTGTAGAAGAGGTAGAGGGTGCCGGAGAAGTAAATCCCTTTGTAATAGTACAGGTAGACTGAGATGGCGTCGACGACGAACCATATCAGCCACTGCTCGACATACTTGCGGGCGAGCATGTACATGGCCACGATGCTCAGTGACGTGGTCAGTGAGTCGAGCCAGACGACGGTGCTGTCGGTAAACGTTGCCAGCACCCAGGCAATGAATAGCCACGTGGCACCCCAGACGGCGGTGAGCACGGCCGCGCGCCGCAGACCCACATGCGACGGGAGGAGGGCGGCAGCACCCTCGCGCCCCCTTTCAGCCGCGGGGCGCGAGGGCGCTGCCGCCCTCCCCCGTGACCACTGCCAGAAGCCGTAGACGGCGATGAGTAGGTAGTAGACATTGATGGCCGCGTCGGCGTAGACTCCCTTCTCGTAGAACAGCCAGATGCCGATGCACGGCATGATGACAGATGCCAGCCACATCTCGCGACGCTGGTAATACTCCAGGAAGATGTAGGCCACACCCACCACCACCTTGAGCAGATCGAGCCACTGTGACAGATCCATATTCGGGATTCGGAATTTGGGAATTGGGATTTGGATGTGGATGTAATCGGCGATTCCAAATCCCCGAATCCCAATTCCCAATTGTCAGTTTATCAGAAGTTAACGTTAATCGAGCCAAGGACGTTGATGGGCGCCTGGGCGGCGAAGCCTGCGTAGCGGTAGATCACGCGCTCGTCGCCGTCCAAGTAGTAGCCGGCGCCGGCATAGCCGTTATTGCAATATTTGTTTGAGAACAGGTTGTTTACCTGCACGCCGAGGCGCACGCTCTTGAGGCCGAGCACCTTGAAGGTGTAGCCGGCGGCGAGGTCGGTGATGAAGTAGCCCTTGAGGCTCTGCTCGCGCTCCTCGACGTTGCTGAGGTACTGGCGGCTGACGTAGTGGCTCTGCAGCGATGCGTCGAAGCCGCAGACGTGGAAGTTGAAGGCGTTGTTGAGTATGAAGTCGGGCGAGAAGGCGATGCGGGTGTCGCCGCGGTCGATGGCGATGGGGTTGGTCCATTCATCCTCGTAGATGTATTCCACGAAGTCTTTGATGCGGTTGCGGCTGATGGTGGCGTTGATGTCCCAGTCAAACCACGAGCAGGGGCGCAGCGAGGCTTGCAGCTCGATGCCCATGCGGTATGACGAGTGCACGTTCTCGCTCACGGCGTTGCCGGTGTCGCTCAGGCGCCCGGTGGGCACCAGCTGGTTCTTGTAATACATGTAATACATGTTGACGCCGGCGCTGAAGAGCTTGGAGGTGTAGTTGTAACCAAGCTCGTAGTCGGTCAGGCGCTCGGGCACGGGGCGTCGGTCGGGGTCGCAGTCGATGAAGTTGTCACGGACAGGCTCTTTGTGAGCCACCGAGACGCTGGCGTAGACGCGGTTGTGGTCAAGGAAAGTGTAGTTGAGGCCCACCTTGGGGTTGAAGAAGTTATAGTTGGCGTGGATGGCCAGCTGCTGCGGGCCGGAGATGTTGTAGTCGTAGGTGTCGGAGGTGCCCTTTATGGTGTAGCGCACCCCGCGATACTGCAGGTCGACGTAGGCCGACAGGTCGGAGGTGATGGCATAGTGGCCGCGGATGTACAGATTGCCGTCGAGCTTGTGCGAGGTGTTGCGGTAATACTCCTGCAGCGGGTCGATGTCGCCCAGGTAGTTGCGCACCCAGCTGACCTGGCCGAAGTGGCGGCCGAGGTAGCCGTGGATGGCGCCGCCACCGACGATGTTGAGCGGGCCGTTGTTATAGGTGAGGTTGAAGACAAATCCGCCAAACTCGTTGTCCATCTTCTTCAGGCGCACCAGGTCGCTCTTCTTCACCACCGTGCCGTCGGCGAGGGTGTAGGGGTCGAGGCCGTATTCGATGAGCGTGCGCTTGGTCTTGTACTGCTCGTAGTACCCGTCGCCCTTGGTGTAGTGGAGGGCTGCGTCGAGCACGAGGCGGGCGCCGAAGCGGTGCTTGAACAGAAGCTGGAAGTTGTGCATCACATAGTTGTCAAACTGGTCGGGGTAGTATGCGGTCTTGCCCTCCTTGTCGGTGTACTTGCCGCAGGGGTTGTATCGGCGGCCGTACTCCTCCATCTCCTCCTTCGAGGCGTAGTCCCAGGCCATGTATGTGCGCTCCTTGCCGCCGAAGGCGAGCAGGCGCACGGAGGTGGCGCCGCTGTAGTAGCCCACCTGGCCGAAGTAGCTCCAGAGGTTGGCGGAGGCGCGGTCAATGTATCCGTCGGTGCCGATGTTGGAGATGCGTGCCTCCGCGCTCCAGTGGCCGCCCATGAGGCCCGTGCCCACCTTGATGGTTTCCTTGTGGGTGTTATACATGCCGTAGGTGCCGGAGAACATGGCGAAGGGGGTGGCCGAGGGGGCCTCGGTGATCATGTTGATCGAGCCGCCGAAGGCGCCCGAGCCGTTGGTGGAGGTGCCCACGCCGCGCTGCACCTGGATGTCGCGCAGCGACGAGGCCAAGTCGGGCATGTTCACCCAGTAGACGTTTGAGCTCTCGGAGTCGTTGACGGGGATGCCGTTGGTGGTGACGTTGATGCGCGAGCCCTCGGTGCCGCGGATCCGTATAGAGGTGTAGCCGATGCCGGCACCGGCGTCGCTGGTTGTGACCACCGAGGGGGTCATCATCAGCAGGTAGGGGACGTCGCGGCCGGTGTTTACGGCCTCGATGTCGCGGGCGGTGATGTTGGAGAATGCGATGGGCGTGCGCGCGTCGGCACGCTGGGCGGTGACGGAGACTTGGGGAAGGCTCACTGCCGGAAGTGAATCACTTGCCACAGGCGCGCTGTGGCCCTCTGCGAGAGCTGCCGCGGGTGCCGTGCAACCGGCAACGACAGCTATCGCCATAGCTGTTACTTTCTTCATATTGATTTATTTACACTACGCCGGTATTACCCGGATCAGGTTAAAAAGGGTATATTCTCAGCCTTTCCTTATAAAGAAGTGAGGCACCCCTAATAAAACGAACATGACTGGTATGTCGGGCGCAAAGTTACGAAATAGTTTTTAGTTTTTAGTTTTTAGTTTTTAGTTTTTTGACGTTACATTTGATTGTCTGGTTTTTATGTTTAAGGCGAACCTAAAGGGCGCCCCGCTTGTTTTTAATGTAGGCTGCACGGGCATTAGCTATTTGCTAAAAACTTAAAACAAAATGCTAAAAACTAAAAACTAAAAACTATATTTATGAGACGTTTATTAGGATTGACACTGGCGGCGCTGACGCTCGGGTTGGCCGGCTGCTCCTCCTACTCGCTCACATACAGCGAGACGTACGACGCCGCCGCCCTGCGGGAGTTTCGCACTTTCCGCATAGTCACTCCCGACGAGGGCAAGCTGCCGCCCGGGATGACCATGGTGACGTATTACAACATCGCGGCAGCTATACGCGAGCAGATGGTTGAGCGCGGATATACCGAGACCTCCACCTCCCCGCTCATGGTTAACATCGGCCTGACGGTCAACAAGGAATTGGTCAACACCCCTGTCACCACCACCGTGCCGACGCCCGGCCCTCCGGGCCCCGGCATCATACTTCCCCCGCCGGCTCCGCAGCAGCCCGGCCCTGGCGGTCCCGGCCCGGGTGGCCCCGGCGGCCCCGGCGGCCCCGGCCCGCAAGGCCCTGCCATGAACGGCATGGTGCCCTACTTCATGGTGCCCCGTGCTGCCTACTGGCCCAACTACACAACTGTCACCCAGTGGGTTCCGCAGATTTACCGTGAGGGCGTGCTCACTATGGACCTCGTCGACATGGCCAACAAGACCCCCGTCTACTCAGCCTCCGTGGCAACGATACTCGACAGCGGCAACTCGCAGCTGCGCAGCCTGAGCGGCATCGCCAAGGCCGTGGATGTGCTTTTCTCGAAATTCCCCGTCGCCATCTTGCCACAGTATAAGTAATATGCCACTAAGGAAATTAAGGAGTTTAAGGAAATTAAGGAGCTCCCTAAGCTCTTTAATTTCCTTAAACTCCTTAATTTCCTTAACCATAAAAATTTTTCAGAAAAAACTTGCACGGGTGAAAATTTAGGTTTACCTTTGCACCGCAATTCCCGAAAGCACCGGCGTAATTCGTGTAATTCGCTCAATTCGTGTAATTAGTGGTTGCAATGCTTCAGTAGCTCAGTTGGTTAGAGCACCTGACTGTTAATCAGGGGGTCGTTGGTTCAAGCCCATCCTGAAGCGCCACCTAAATACTATCCACCACGTAATTCGTGTAATTCGTGGTTGCAATGCTTCAGTAGCTCAGTTGGTTAGAGCACCTGACTGTTAATCAGGGGGTCGT
>CAYOUJ010000049.1:0-9030 GCA_964407165.1 uncultured Muribaculaceae bacterium
ACGGCTACATCAACTACATGAAGGGCGCCAACATCGCCGGCTTCATGAAGGTGGCCGACGCCATGATGGGCCAGGGCATCATTTAGCGAACAGCGAACAGCGAACAGCGCACAGCGCATAGCGCATAGGCGGGGCGCGAGGGCGCTGCCCCGCTCCAAACCGAACAGGGCCGGAGAGCGCTTGCTCCCCGGCCCTTTCCCATCTCGAGTACAGTAAAATTTTTTCGAGTCGATAGTTTTGGTTATCCAAATTTTAGCTACCTTTGCAATCAAATGTACCGAAACCGATATAATTAGACTGCAATGGCTAAAATCTCTGCGCTCAATACCTCGGTCACAATCATAAAAGTCAATGAGGCCGACTATATATCTCTCACTGACATCGCCAAGTATAAAAGCGATGAGCCAAATGGTGTAATTGCCAATTGGCTGAGAAATAGAAACACCATCGAATATCTGGGAATATGGGAGAGCCTCTACAATCCCAAATTTAACCCCCTCGAATTCGAGGGGTTTAGAAAAGAGGCCGGGCTTAACGCCTTTACCATGTCTCCGACCAAGTGGATAGAGCGTACCAACGCTATTGGCCTGATAGCCAAAGCGGGGCGCTATGGTGGCACCTACGCTCACAAAGACATAGCTTTCAAGTTTGCAAGTTGGATTTCCGTAGAGTTTGAACTTTACATAGTCAAGGAGTTCCAGCGCCTTAAGGAGCAGGAGCAAGCCCTGCTCGGGTGGTCGGCCAAGCGTGAGTTGTCAAAAATCAACTATCGAATACACACCGATGCCATCAAGGAGCATCTGATACCCCCGACTATCACCGCCCAACAAGCCTCGATAGTCTATGCCAACGAGGCCGATGTGCTCAATGTGGCCATGTTCGGCAAGACAGCCAAGCAGTGGCGCGAGGAGAACCCCGACAAGAAGGGCAACATTCGCGACTACGCCTCTATCAACGAACTTATCTGCCTCTCCAACATGGAGAGCCTTAACTCCGTGTTCATCGAGCAACGGTTGCCGCAGCACGAGCGACTAATCCGCCTCAACGAGATTGCCATCAACCAAATGCGCATCCTCGAACAAGACGGCGAGCGCAAACTGTTGAAATAATTTTTTGAAAAATATTTTTCGATTTGTTTGGAGGATATTCAAACAAATTCGTAACTTTGCAATTAAGGTGTTCACTTCCGGGATGACACCTAAAAAGACATAGCACTTTAGAGAAAGTGCACATTAGTAGTAATAATAGCGTTTGCTATTTGTTCCAAACAAGATGAAACGTAGGAAATTTCATTAAAAGAACTGGAACAAAGTGCAGACGTCCAATATATGGGCGTACACTTACCGTTCTTCTCAGCAATTCCTACGGCTGCATCTTGGGTATAGTACGCCCATCTTGTGTCCGTAGGTCTAAGAGAACTTTGGCATTCGCGAATAACGATGCCAAAGCATGCTCAAACAACGACTTATTTCGTTCCTCATGTCGGTGTGTTTGGTGGTGTTGTCTGTTTTCGCACATGAAGACAATGACTCCCGTCTGTATCCCTCGCACACGCATCCGGGGAACAATTCAAATGTGTTCAACTGGTTGTACCGACAGCGCTCATCGCCGTCGGTGGTTTCGGCGTGAAAAACGGTTGGTTCAAACATATCAACCGAGATGTCAAAAGGGAGATGTCACATCTGCGGGGCGGATGTTACTTTCATGCCGATGATTGGCTTCAATATGCACCCGCAGTCGGATATGTTGGGGTTGGGTTTATTCCAGGCAACAAGGGTGAACATAATTTTAGAGAACGTCTATGCATCGGGGTAACTGCCTATGCCACCATGACGTTAATAACCAATACCACTAAAGTTTTGGTTAAAGAGCCTCGCCCCGACACCGGAACTCGTAACTCATTCCCTTCCGGTCACACAGCCACTGTATTCACAGGTGCGGAACTTATGCGTATTGAATATGGCCCTTGGGTAGGCTTAGGGGGTTATGCCATAGCTGTTGGCGTTGGATTTCTGCGACTATACAATGATCGTCATTGGTTCAATGATATTCTTGCGGGAGCAGGAATTGGCATTTTTAGTGCTCATGTAGGGTATTGGCTTCTCCCATTTGAAAGGAAGTTGTTTCATATAGCTCCAACCTCAGACATCTTGGTGTTACCATACGCTGACACGAGCAAGAGATTTGGCTTTTCCCTTGTCTCAGAATTTTAACCAAATGTCTTTTGCTGTACAATCCGGAGTCCTATAGCTTAGCGCTCCTGACACCCGATGACTTATGTTGCAGGGGCGAAGAGCATTACTGTGGGGGAGGGTCGGCTTAGAACACGGGCTCGAGGCAGTCGACTTCCCTTGACTGTCAGAATAACCAAGGGCAGAGAGCGCTTGGTCCCCGGTCCTTTTTCTGTCGGGATCCCGGAATCTCGAAATCTCGAGATTTCGGGATTTCGGGATTTCGGGATTTCGAGGGATTATTTGACGAGGACTTTGCGGGCAAGGCGGGGATGTGCGGCCGAAACGGCCGCCCTCATGATTTGTTCGTCCCTAAACCCCGGGTTTGGCAAAAAAAATGGGCGGGGATGGACCGGCGAACGGAAATAATTACTAAATTTGCCGTAAACCAACCAAAACCACACAAACTATGAAAAAACTCCTTACCCTGCTCATGGTCGCGGCCCTGGCCCTGGGCTACGTCTACGCCACAACCCCCGACCGCAACAAGGGCGGCGGTAGTTCCACCACTACCAAGCCCACGCTCAAGTGGGACGCATCGACCCACACGCTCACCTACGGCGACTACTCCTACAAGATGGTCTATGTCCCCGGAGGTTCGTTCACTATGGGCGCCACCGGCCAGCTCGCAACATATTCCTATTCTGACGAAAAACCTACGCACAGGGTGACTCTGAGCAGTTATTACATCGGCGAGTGCGAGGTGCCCCAGTGGCTGTGGACCGTGGTCATGGGCAGAAACCCGAGCAAATGGAAAGGCAACACACTGCCGGTGGAAAGTGTCTCTTGGGACCTGTGCGTGGCGTTCATCGGCCAGCTCAACTACCTTACCGACGCATCGTTCCGCCTGCCCACGGAGGCACAGTGGGAGTTTGCCGCCCGCGAGGGCAAAGACAACAACGACAATCTCTACAGCGGCGGCAACGACATGTACGAGCTGGCATCCGTCGCCTGGTATGGGACCAACAGCTACTCACAGCCGCATCCTGTCAAGAAAAAGCGCCCCAACGCCCTGGGCCTGTATGATATGACGGGCAACGTGTCGGAGTGGTGCCAAGACTGGTACGGCCACTATAGCTCCGCCGCGCAGACCGACCCTACCGGTCCGTCCTCCGGGTCTGGCCACTGCAAGCGGGGTGGTTGGTGGGGCACCGCGCCGTGCGGTTGCCGTGTCTCTTGCCGAGGCTGGGGCACATCAAACAGCACTAGCTACTCCACCGGCCTGCGGCTGGCTCTCCCTCAGAACTGAGCATCAGTTCCGTGCCCCGGCCGGTAGAAGGCAAGCCGCGCCGTTGATGCCGGAGACGATGACCCGTTGAGCCGCAGCGCGGCGATGTTGAATTCAGTATCGCCGCGCTGCGGCTCACACCCTCGCGCTCATTCCCCATCCCCGCGCTCCCTGCGGTCGCGCGGGGTTATACATATTACCGGCGCTCCGCGCCTATCTCCGCACTCCGCTGCGCTTCGTGTGAGGTTAACAAGAACAAAATGCTCCGGCTGATGCCGTGGGGCGGATAGGCACCCCTTGTGGCACCGCGACGCGGGGGCGCGTCGCTTCCAAATGGCGACGCGGGGGCGCGTCGCTTCCAAATGGCGACGCGAGGGCGCGTCGCTTCCAAATGGTGACGCGAGGGCGCGTCGCTTCCAAAGGTGCCTGCGCGAATAGACATCCCTTGTGGCTTGTCGGCCGGCGCCCCCAAATATTGAAATCCCGAAATCTCGCCAGGCGGGATTTCGGGATTTCGGGATTTCGGGGGGTTGGGGGGTTATTTGATGAGGACTTTGCGGGCGGCGGGGCGCGAGGGCGCGGCTCCGCTCCCGGCGGGGGTGCGGGTGACCTCTATCACTATGGTGCCGGGCTGCGGGTCTAAGACGCGCACGCCTTGCAGGGTGTAATATTCGCGGGTGCCGTCAAGGGCGTCGATGCCCACGGCGTCGATGCCGGAGTTGCCGGTGATGGTGAAGGTGTAGGTGCGGGAGTAGTCGCCGCAGGTGACGGTGAGCCAACCCTCGCCGCTCTCGACGTTGCTCCAGGCCTCGCCGTCCTTGAGGTCGAAGGTCGGGGAGGCCGTCCACTCGATGCCGTCGAGCGACGAGCAGAGGGTGACGGGCAGGGAGACGTTGTCGGCGCTGTTGCCCTCGCTGAAGGCGAAGTAGGCGGCGGCAGCCTTGGCGGCGTCGATGTCAGAGAGGCTCTTGAGCATCGGGAAGGCCAGCGCGCGGTAGACGTAATTGTCGCCGAGGGGGGCGCTGATGAGCGAGTCGGCGCTGACGCCGCCGGTGCCGAGGTGGTAGCAGTTGGTCAGCACGAGATTGTCATGGGTGATGGCGCAGATGACGCCCACGGCGGTGTCGTAGCAGTCGGCGATGGAGCAGACGGCGGGGTTGGTGTCGCTGAACATGTTGGCGATGCCGCTGACGGCGGAGGTGCCGCTGACGGCGCCGACGTTGTAGCATGAGCTGACGCGGGAGTAGCCGCCGCCGACGATGCCTGCGGCGTAATAGCTCGCGGTGGTGACCGTGCCGTAGTTGAAGCAGCGGTTGACGCTGACGGAGTTGGTGTATTCGTTGCATACGCCGACAATGCCGCCGCCGAACATTGCGCAGTCGACGGCGCCGACGTTGTAGCTGTCGTTGACGGTGATGCCGCCGGAGTTTGCGGCGAAGCCGATGATGCCGCCGCAGCTGGTGGAGCCGAAGTCAATGAGGGCGTGCCCCGAGATGGTGGCGGCGTTGTAGCAGGAGTCGACTGTTACGGTGCCGGGCCACTTGTAGGCGTAGCCGAGGATGCCACCGACGTATCCGCTGGCGGTGGAGGCGACGGTTGAGCAGTCGTTGTAGCAGCGGCGGAAGGCGACTGTTGTGCCGCTGCCGGCGTTGGTGTAGCCGACGATGCCGCCGACGTAGATGCCCTGTGCGGTGACGTCGCCATGGTTGGCGCAGCCGGTGAAGGTGGCGCCGGTCTGCACGTATCCGGCGATGCCGCCGATGAGACCTGCCGAGGGAGCGCTGACGGCACCGAAGTTCTCACAGTCGATGTAGGTCAGGTTGGTCGACATGCCCACGATGCCGCCGGTGCAGGCGTTGTCGGGGAGGCCTGACTGGTTGGGATACGTGGCCTTGATGGCGCCGTAGTTGGCGCAGCGGGTGAGGGTTGCGCCGCCGTTGACCTCCTGGCCCATGATGCCGCCGGAGTAGCGCACGGCGGTGACGGAGGCATAGTTGACGCAATCGGTGATGTCGGCGCCGTAGTTTGCGCCGACGATGGCGCCGGTGCCCAAGGGCCAGCCGTCAGGTGTCAGGGCCTCGACGGAGCAGGTGGCGTCGACGGTGATGCTGTCGAGCGTGGCGTTGTTGCGTGCGCAGACCATGGCCACGTTGGAGGCGCCGATGATGTGGCAGTCGGAGAAGGTGATGTTGCGGATAACGGCTCCCGTGCCGGTGCAGGGGAACATGGCGACAATCTGGGCCGTCGAGTCGGCGTAGTTGATGTTTTTGATGACGTGTCCGGCGCCGTCGAAGTTTCCTAAGAAGAGGTAAGTGGAGGGTCCGACGGGACGGAATACGGTGTCGGCGAAGTCCAGGTCGGCGGTGACGCGGAGATATTCACCCTCGAAGTTGAGGCCCAGGTCGGTGGCCATGCTGACGAAGGCGAGGTAGTCGTCGACGGAGGAGATGAGGTAGGGGGCATACTCGGTGCCGGAGCCTTGCAGCTGCGCCGGTATGTTTGTGACGGCGAACGGCATGGTCCAGCCGTCGTTCATCAGGGTGATGGTGTCGGCGGTGGCCTCGGCGACGCGGGTGGCGAGGATGACGCCGTCGGCTATGGTGAATGAGCCGTTTGCGCTGGTGGCGGTGACGTCGGCGGCGGTGCTGATGCGTGCGGAGCCGGAGAAGTTGGTGACGCTCTTGCCGCCGTCGATGACGAAGTATGTTGCGACGGCCTTTGCGACGTCAGGGGTTGTCACCTCGCGCAGCTGCGGGTATAGCCCGGAGGTGAACGTCCAGGTGTCGGCGTCGAATCCCTCGGGGGCGGTGCCGGAGGTGAGGACGGTGGTGCTCAGCCCGGTCATGCCGTCGAGCGGGCCGCTGGAGGTGGCGGACAGGCCGGCGAGCTGGGCATCGTAATAGTTGTCGGCGATGGTGGCGTAGGTGGTTGAGGAGGGCCTGGTGCCTACCACGGCGCCGGCGACGCCCGTGTCGGTGCTGCGCGGCATGATGCGGCCGATGTTGAGGCAGCGGGTGATTACTAACTGGTTGGTGGCCGATGCCGAAGACTGTCCGGCGATGCCGCCGAGGGTCTTGAAGCCGGTGAGGGTGCCCACGTTGAGGCAGTCGACGTACGAGCCGCCGGTGGCGTAGCCGGTGATGCCGCCGATGTAGCCGTAGGTGGGCGACGAGGTGGTCACCGCGGCGGAGTTGACGGAGCAGCTGACGCGCACGCGGCCGTAGGCGGCGATGCCGCCGGCATATTGGAACGCGTTGACCGTGCCCTGCATCGAGCAGGCATCCATGCAGAGGGTGTCGGCGCTGTTGACGTAGCCGACGACGCCGCCGACATAGTTGGCGCCTGTGGTGTCGGCGGAGCATACGGTGCCGCTGACGTGGCAGTTGGAGACGTAGGTGTTCCCCGCGCCGTAGGCGTACCCGACCACGCCGCCGACGTAGCAGAATCCGCGGACGTATGCGTCTTTGAGGGTCACGGAGCTGACGGAGGCGCCGGCGTTGATGGCGCCGAAGAGGCCCACGCAGCAATACTGGCTGGCCGTCACGGCCGGGGCGCCGGAGGCCTGGAGGGCGAAGAGGTCGATGTGGAGGTTGCTGATGGTGTGGCCGCCGCCGTCGTAATGTCCGGAGAAGGAGCGCTTCTCGTAAGCCTTGGTGCCGATGGCGCCGGAGGCGATGCCCTGGAAGTCGGCGCCTGCGAGGTCAAGGTCGGCCGTCTGGCGCAGGAAGATGCCCTCGAGGGTCTCACCCTGCTCGTTGACCACGAAGGCGAGGTTCTGCAGGTGTTGCACCGTGGCGATGATGTACGGGTCGGCCTCCGTGCCCGAGCCGCCGCCGAACTGCTCGGCGAGCGTCGGGTAGTAGAAGAGGCTGAAGGCGCGGCTGACGCCTGCCGCGCTCAGGGTCAGCGTGTCGGCGTAAACGCCGGAGACAGTCGGGGGGCAGACCTTGCCGTCGGCGATGTAAAATCCGGAGCCGTTGGCAAGGGCGGCGGTGGTGCCGGCGACGGTGGTGGAGATGACGGCGGCGCTGTGCATGTCCGTTGGATATGTGCCCTCGGGGAGGGTGAAGTATAGCGAGGCGGCGGTGACAGCGGCGTCAGCGGCGCCGTCGGCCGTGCACAGCGTCTGCGGCACGGGATAGCGCCCCTCGGCGGCCGTGAAGCCGGTAAGGGAGGAGGGGAGGGTGCCCGCGGTCCAGTAGGCGGTGGGCTGTCCCTCGCAGCCGGTAACGTAGTCGGCCATGCCGGAAACGACGCCGGTCAGGTCGGCCATCTGCGTGTCCCAGTAGCAGTTCTCGACGCGGGCCGTGGTGGTGGTGACGATGGTAGTGCCGCCGACGATGGCGCCCGGATTGGAGCCGGCGAACACTTGGCCGAAGGAGGCGCAGCGGCGCACGTAGCCGTAGTCGACGGTGGCGTTGTTGAGGTGCTGCGACTCGCCGGTGATGCCGCCGGCGTAGCCGTCGACGGTGGTGACGCGGCCGTAGTTGGCGCACCCTTCTATGTTGGCGCCGTAGCCGCGGCCGGCGATGCCGCCGGCATACTGCTTGGCGGCGTATACGCTGCCGACGTTGACGCAGCCGGTGATGTTATAGCAAGCCGTGGCCGTGGCGGCGGGGTTGTAGCCGCTGATGCCGCCGACGTAGGCGAGGGTGGTGCATGCGGTGGAGGTGTTGAAGCTGCCGTCGACGCTCACGTCGCCGGTGTTCACGCAATAGGTGACGTGGCCCTTGTTGTAGCCCACGATGCCGCCGGCGTAGGTGTTGCCGACCTTTACGGACGCCTTGTTGAAGCAGTTGGTGACGGTGGTGGCGTTGTCGCCCGTGCCGTAGGTGTTTGCCACGATGCCGCCGCCGTAGCTGTACCAGGCCTCGACCTGTCCGTCGGTGACGATGTTCTCGATGCGGCAGGCGTTGCCGTAGGCGTTGCCGACGGCTATGGCCGCGTAGTTCCACGAGCGCACGGAGGCGTTGGTGAACTTGATGTTCTTGACCGTGCAGCCCGTGGCGGTGGTGGTGAAGCCGAGGGTGCCGACGAAGCCCACGTAGTTGGTGCCGGTGTTAGCCTTGGCGGGGGTGGTTGCCTTGCCCGTCTCGGGGTCGTAATAGTTGCCGTCGATGGTCATGTTGGCGACGGTATGCCCCTGGCCGTCGATGTTGCCGCCGAAGTAATAAGATGTGGAGGGGGCGTTTGCGCCGTCGGCGGGACGAGTGCCGATGCCGCGGAAACCGGTGACGCCGGCCATATCGATGTCGGCGCCGAGCACGAAGTAGAGCCCGTTGCAGTGATACTCAAAGTTGGTGTTTGCGCCGTAGGCGGTGTTGACCTTTTCGGCCAGCTCGGAGATGTGCGCGGCCGTGGTGAGCACATAGGGGTCGGCTTGGGTGCCCGAGCCGGTGAAGGTGAACTCCACGGCAGCCGAGGCCGATAGCGAAGCCATCAAGGTGGCTGCAAAAAGTAAGCGGTGTTTCATAAGGTAAAATGTATTTTGGGCGCAAGTTACGAAAAAAATTGCAAAGGCGGATAAAAAAATGGAGCGGGGCGCGAGGGCGCTGCCCCGCTCCAAAAAAA
>CAYOUJ010000049.1:9130-17674 GCA_964407165.1 uncultured Muribaculaceae bacterium
GCTGCCCCGCTCCAAAAAAAGGGAAGCGGGGCGCGAGGGCGCTGCCCCGCTCCAAAAAAAGGGAAGCGGGGCGCGAGGGCGCTGCCCCGCTCCAATAAAAGGAGCGGCCCCGCCGGGGTGGCGGGGCCGCTTAAGGCTTGCGGCCAAGGCAGGGATGAGCGGCCGGGGACGGCCGCCCTCCTGATTATCGGATAATAACCTTCTTGGAGGTCACGGTGCCGTCGGCGTGGCGGGCGGCGCGGATGACGATGCTGCCCACTGACGGGTTGTTGACGGGCATGCCAAGCAGGTTGTAATACTGTACCTCTACCTCGTCGGCAGCGGCGCCGGTCTTGACGCTCTCGATGCCGGTGATGCCGGTGATGGTGAAGGTGTAGGTCTTGGAGTAGTCGCCGGCGGTGACGGTGAGGGTGCCCACGCCGCTCTCTACGCTTGAGTAGGCCTTGTTGTACTCGAGTACGAAGTTGGTGCCGGTCCACTCGATGCCTTCAATCGACTCGCAGAAGGTGATGACGTCGTTTACATAGTCAACGGTGTTGCCCTCGGAGAGGAGGAAGTAAGCGGCGTTGACCTTTGCGATGTCGAGGTCGGCAAGGGTCTTGACCATCGGGAAGGCGATGGCGTTGTAGACGTAGTTGTCGCCCATGGGCGCGTTCATCAGCGAGTCGGCGGTGACAGCCGAGCCCTTGGCGTCGTCAGCGCCGACGGGGAGGGTGCTGAGGAAGTAGTTGCCCGAGAAGGTGGCCTCGGCGTTGTAGACGCCGCAGATGTTGCTGGTGTAGAGGTCTTTCTCGGTATCGGCGGAGGTGACCTTGCCGATGTTGTAGCAGTTCTTGACAGCGCAAACGGGGCCTACGGCGGAGGCGGTGGCGAAGTTTGCGATGCCGGAGACGTACTGCAGGCCCTTGACCTCGCCGACGTTGTAGCAGCTCTCGATCACGGCGGTGCTGAAGCCGAAGATGCCGGCTGCATAGCCTGCGGAGGTGGAGGAGGAGGCGTCGATGTTGCCGAAGTTGGCGCAACGGATGATCTGTGCGGGCTGCTCGCAGAAGGAGGAGCTGTAGGCGCAGTCGCCGGCGATGCCGCCGATGTAGGCGGTGGTGCAGTCGATGGCTTCGACGTCGCCGTAGTTGTAGCAGTCACTGATGGTGCAGTCGATGCTCGAGACGATGCCGAGGATGCCGCCGGTGTAGCCGTAGTTGTTGCGGCCGATGATGCGTGCGGCGTTGTAGCAGCTGTCGATGGTGACGGAGGCGTCAGACGAGGCTGTGCACTTGGCATGCGCGAGTATGCCGGCGGTGTAGAGGGCGTTGCCGGCGGAGATGGTGTCGCAGTCGTTGTAGCACCCCTTGATGTTGAGGTAGCCGTGGGAGGTCAGCTCGGAGAGGCCGACGATGCCGGCGGTGTAGCCGCCCTCGGAGTAGACGATGCCGCGGTTTGCGCAGTCGGTGACGGAGCCGCTGGCGTAGATCTCGCCGACGATGCCACCGACGGTCTTGGCGGTCTCACCGGCCACGCGGGCGTTGTTCTCGCAGTTGATGAAGTGTACGTACTTGCCCCAGCCGAGGATGCCGCCGGCGTAGCAGTCGCCCGGGTTGTAAGAGGGCGCGCCGGAGGTGTTGGTGTTGATGTGGGGCTGGGTGGCGCTGACGGGGCCGTAGTTATAGCAGTTACGGAAGGTCACGCCGCCGGTGTTCTCCTGGCCGATGATGCCGCCGACATACTTGTAGCCGGTGACGGTGGCGTAGGAGGTGACGTTGCTGATGGTCTCGGCGCCGTAGGAGATGCCGGCGACGGTGCCGACGTTGCCGGAGGTGCCGGTGCCGGTGACGGCGCACTTGTCGTCAAACGAGATGCTGTCGATGACGGCGTAGTTGAGGGCGCAGAGGATGCCGATGTAGTTGGTGCCGCTGGCCTGTACGTTGGAGAACTTGATGTTGTGGATCTTGGCCGACGAGGTGGTCAGGGGGAACATGGCGGCCTTCTGCGTCTCGCTGACGATGGAGAAGTTGCTGAAGGTGTGGCCGCCGCCGTTGAAGTCGCCCATGAACTTGTAAGGCTCTGCGGGCAGGGTCTGGAACTCTTCGTCGGTCCAGTCAAGGTCTGCCGTCACGAGGAAGTAGTTGCCCTCGAATGTGGTGCCGGAGCCTTCAGCGAGCGAGACGATGCTGTTCCAGTCGGCGATGTCCTTGATCAGGTAGGGGCTCTCGGCGGTGCCGTCGCCGTCGAAGAGGCTGGGTATGTTGGTCATGTAGAAGCTTACTGCCCAGCCGTCGTTGACCAGCGTCAGGGTGTCGGTGGTGATGGCGGAGACGTGCTTGGCCGTGATCTTGCCGTCTTCGATGGTGTAGCCGTTGCCGTTTGAGAGGGTGGCGGTGATGGAGGCAGCGGTGGAGATGACGGCGGAGCCGGTGAAGTTGTCGATGCTCTGGCCGTCGGCGATGGTGAAGTAGGTGGCCACAGCCTTGGGCACGTCGGGGGTGGTGACGCTCTTGAGCTGCGGGTAGAGGCCTGCGGTATACGTCCAGTATTCGGCGTCGAGGCCCGTCAGGGCCGTTCCGGCGGTCAGCGAGTCGGTGGGGGTGGCGTTCACGCCCTCGAGCGGGCCGCCGCTGGTGGCAGTGATGCCGGCGAGCTGGCCGTCATAGTAGTTGTTGGCGTAGGTTACGTAGTTGGAGGTGACGGGGTTGCCCATGAAGGCGCCGAAGTAACCGGCCTGGCCGTCTACGCGGCCTATGGTGACGTTGCCGTCGATGGTCAGGGCGTTGACAGCCGACGCTGACGAGCCGCCGCCGAGGATGCCGCCGATGTAGCGCTGGCCGTTAAGCGAGCCGACGTTGAGGCAGTTGGTGATGGAGCCGCCGTAGGCGTAGCCGCTGATGCCGCCCACGTATGACATTGCGGTCGCGGTGGCCATGGCCTTGGCGCTGGCGTAGATGGTGGCGGAGTTGACGCAGTTGCTGATGCGGCCGCGGCCGTAGGAGGTGATGCCGCCCATGTAGGCGTATGCGTGGATGGTGCCCTGCATCGAGCAGTTGCTGATATAGCAGGTGTCGGAGGCGGCGATGTAGCCGACGATGCCGCCTGCGTAGTTGGAGGTGGTGGTGTCGGCGGTGCAGACGGTGCCGCTGACGTGGCAGTTGTCGACGTAGGTGTAGCCGGCGCCTATGGCGTAGCCGACGATGCCGCCGACAAACTGGCCGCCGGTGCGGACGTAGGCGTCAGTGAGGGTGACGTTGCGGATGGCGGCTCCGGCGGTGATGGTGCCGAAGAGTCCTGTGCAGCAGTAGTTGGAGCCATAGGGGGCGGGTACGCCGGCGGCCTCGTCCTTCCAGACCACGTTGTCGATGGTCAGGTTCTTGATGGCGAAGTTGCCGCCGTCATAGATGCCGGCGAACGAGCGCTTGTTATAGGCGGCTGTGCCGGTCTCGCCGGCGCCGATGCCGATGAACTCAACGCCTGCCATGTCTATGTCGTTGGCCTGCTTGAAGAAGATGCTGTCAAACTTGTTGCCCATGTCGTTGACGAGATAGGCGAGGTTCTGCAGGTGCTGGGGGGTCTTGATGAGGTAGGGGTCTGCCTCGGTGCCCTCGCCGCCGCCGAACATGTCAGAGAGCGCGGGGGTGTATACGAGGTCGAAGGTGCGCTTGACGCCGGTCACGGCCAGGGTGAGCGTGTCGGTGGTGATGTCAGCGGTGGAGGGGGGCACGAGCTTGCCGTCGCTGACGGTGAAACCGGTGCCGCCGGAGAGGGTGGCGGTTATGCCGGAGATGGCAGTTGAGATGGTGCCCTCCTTGTTGACGTTGTCGAAGGTGGTGCCGTCGGGGAGGGTGACATACATCGAGGCTGCATTGACGACAGCGTCGCGGGCGCCGGTGAGGGTGCACAGCGTGGCAGGCACGGGATAGCGGCCGGCGGCTGCGCTCCAGCCGGTGAGACTGTCGGGGAGGGCGCCGGAGGTCATCACGGCGGTGCCCAGGCCGTAGGTGTCGGTGACGTTGGCCTCGGTGTAGCTGTTGGAGATCACCAGGGTGCACATCTGGTTGTCATAGTAGCAGCCCTTCATGCGCAAGGTGGTGGTGGCGGTGGTGGCGGTGGCGCCCACGAGGACACCCGTCTGGGCAGCCACGGAGCCGCTTACCTGTCCGGCCTGCAGACAGTTCCACACATGGCCGTAGTCCACGGTCGAGCTGTTGTAGTGGAGGCTGTAGCCGGCGATGCCGCCTACGTATGAGTCGCCGTAGACGTTGCCGAAGTTGGCGCAGTCGAGGATGCTGGTGCTGCCGCCGTTGCCGACGATGCCGCCGGCGTATGTGCGGCCGAGGTTGGAAATGTTACCGGTGTTGACGCAGTTGGCTATCTGCACGTCGTAGGTGGCGGTGGGAGCCTGCGACTGGCTGCCGGCGATGCCGCCGATGGTGCCGATGGTGCCGGTGGCGTTGGAGGGAAGGCCGGCGTTGTTGATGACGTCGCCGGTGTTGACGCAGTTGGTTATGGAGCCTTTAAACACGCCTACGATGCCGCCGGCATATCCGCCGTTGGCCTTGACGGTGGCTGCGTTGTAGCAGTTGTTGATGGAGGCGCGGTTGGTGGCGCCGGTGGCGGAGTTGCCGAGGATGCCGGCTGCATATTGGTTGTAGCAGCATACCTCGCCCGAGGTGTAGATGTTCTCAAACACTGCCAGGGCGCTGTTGACATAGCCCACGGCGACGGCCACATAGTTGTAGCCCTTGACGGAGGCGTTGACAAAGTTGATGTTCTTCAGGTAGCAGTTCTTGGCCGTTGAGTAGCCCATGGCGCCGATGAATCCGAGGTAGCTGCCGGTGGTGTTTGCAGCAGTGGGTATCTTGGCTTTGCCGTTGTCGTCATACTCTATGGCGTCGATGGTCATGTTGCTGATAGTGTAGCCTTTGCCATCGAAGAATCCGCCGAAATAATAGCCTGTTCCGGGGGTTCGGGAGGTGTCGCCGTAAGGCTGGGTGCCTATGCCGCGGAAGTTGGTTATGCCGGTCATGTCGATGTCGGCGCCCAGCTCGAAGTAGAGGCCTGTACAGTGATATTCGGAGTTGACAGAGGTGGAGTATGCCGTGTTTACTTTGTCGGCAAGCTCCACAATGTCAGCAGCCGTTTTGAGCACGTAGGGGTTAGCGGCAGTGCCGTCACCTGTGAACGTGAACTCTACGGCAGCCTGGGATGCAAGAGCGGTGAGCATCCCGGCAGTCAGGAGTAATAATTTCCTCATTGTGAATATATTATGGTGAATAATGAAAGTCTGTATATAGTAATTGTGGTTAAGAAAAGTACCTAAAAACGAGCGCAATTTAGACATTTTTTAGTTATCGGCCAAAAAAAATTGCAAAAAATCACAAAAATAGGCAGCGACGCGCCCTCGCGTCGCGCCTTTGGAAGCGACGCGCCCTCGCGTCGCTGCGCCAGGCGGGCACGCCAGGCGGGCATGCCAGGCGTTGTGGGGAGGGTAGACACGCCTGGTGGCGCGACGCGAGGGCGCGTCGCTTCCAAAATAAAAAATATTGTTGGCCGTTTCGGCGAAAAGTGGTAACTTTGCCCCTGAAAAAACCGAAACAATCATAGATGAATATCTTAGAACTTAGCGAACAAGAGATAGTGCGCCGCGGCAGCCTCGACGAGATGCGCCGAATAGGCATCGACCCATACCCCGCAGCCGAATACAAGGTGACGGTTTACTCCGACGAGATAGTCCGAAACTTCAGCGACGACGCCCCGCGCCGCGACGTGAGCGTGGCCGGCCGCATCATGGGGCGCCGCATCATGGGCAAGGCCTCGTTTATGGAGCTGCAAGACAGCCACGGGCGCATACAGGTCTACGTCAACCGCGACGAGCTGTGCCCGGGCGACGACAAAGAGCTGTATAACACCGTGTTCAAGAAGCTGCTCGATATCGGCGACTTCGTGGGCGTGACCGGATACGTCTTCCGCACCCAGACAGGGGAGATCTCCATCCACGCCACCTCGCTGACGGTGCTGAGCAAGTCGCTGCGCCCGCTGCCCATCGTCAAGGTGAAGGACGGCGTGACCTACGACGCCTTCGACGACCCGGAGCTGCGCTACCGCCGCCGCTACGTCGACCTGGTGGTCAACGACGGCGTGCGCGACATCTTCGTCAAGCGCACCAAAGTGTTCAACTCCATGCGCGAGTTCTTCAACTCCCACGGCTACATGGAGGTGGAGACCCCCATCCTGCAGTCGATACCCGGCGGCGCCGCCGCGCGTCCGTTCATAACGCACCACAACGCGCTCAACATACCCCTCTACCTGCGCATCGCCGACGAGCTGTATCTCAAGCGCCTGATAGTTGGCGGCTTCGAGGGCGTCTACGAGTTCTCGAAAAACTTCCGCAACGAGGGCATGGACCGCACGCACAACCCGGAGTTCACCTGCATGGAGATCTATGTCAGCTACAAGGACTACAACTGGATGATGCAGTTCACCGAGCGGCTCCTTGAGAAGATTTGCATGGACGTCAACGGCACCACGGAGGTGAAGGTGGGCGACAACGTCATCTCGTTCAAGGCCCCCTTCCGGCGCGTGACCATGATCGACGCCATCAAGGAGCACACCGGCGTCGACATCACCGGCATGGACGAGGCCCGACTGCGCGACGTCTGCAAGCAGCTTGGCATCGAGGCCGACGAGACGATGGGCAAGGGAAAGCTCATCGACGAGATCTTCGGCGAGAAGTGCGAGGGGACGTACATACAGCCCACGTTCATAATCGACTATCCCATAGAGATGTCGCCGCTGACCAAGCGCCACCGCGACAACCCGGAGCTTACCGAGCGCTTCGAGCTGATGGTGAACGGCAAGGAGCTTGCCAACGCCTACTCCGAGCTTAACGACCCGATAGACCAGTATGGCCGCTTCGTCGAGCAGATGCGCCTGAGCGAGAAGGGCGACGACGAGGCGATGATCATCGACGCCGACTTTATCCGCGCCCTGGAGTACGGCATGCCGCCGACGTCGGGCATGGGCATCGGCATGGACCGCCTGGTGATGCTGATGACGGGCCAGACCACCATCCAGGAGGTGCTGCTGTTCCCGCAGATGCGCCCCGAGAAGGTGCAGCCGCGCGACAAGGAGGAGGCGTTCACCGCCGTGGGCGTCCCCGCCGAGTGGGTGGCGCCGATACAGAAGGCGGGCTACTACACCGTCGAGGCCTTCGCGGCCATCGACCGCCCCGGCAAGCTGCAGCAGGCCCTGCTCGACATCAACAAGAAATACAAGCTGGGGCTGAAGGTGCCCACGCCGCAGGAGATAGAGGCCTGGGTCGCCGCCGCCGCCCGCTAAGAAGTCATAAAAACAACGGATTTCACGGATTTCACGGATTAAAATTTAATTTTTGAAATCTAAAAAATCTGTGAAATCCGTGAAATCCGTTGTTTGTCGCTTAACCCTTTTACCATGGACATCTTCGGAAAAATAGCCGTCATGGGCGGCGGCAGTTGGGCCACCGCGCTGGCAAAGCTGCTGCTGCAAAACTGTGAGGACATACTCTGGTATATGCGGCGCGACGACCGCATCGAGGAGTTCAAGCGCCTGCGCCACAACCCGGCGTATCTCTCCGACGTGCACTTCCCCATCAACCGCATACGCTTCTCCTCCGACATCAACTATATCTGCGCCGAGGCCGACACGCTCTTGCTGGCCACCCCGTCGCCCTACTTCAAGAGCCACGTCGAGAAGATCACCGTCGACATCTCCGGCAAAAACATCGTCTCGGCCGTCAAGGGCATCGTGCCCGACGACAACGAGCTGGTCACCGACTATATGTGCCGCCACTTCGGGTGCAACGGAGACTCGGTATTGGTTATCGGCGGCCCGTGCCACGCTGAGGAGGTGGCGCTCGACCGCCAGAGCTTCCTCACCATCGGCTGCCATAACAAGATATATGCGGAAGACTTCGCCGGCCTGCTCGCCGGCAAGGCCATGCGCACCATCATCTCCCCCGACGTCGACGGCATAGAGTATGCCGCCGTGCTCAAGAACGTCTACGCCATCGCCGCCGGCATAGTCCACGGCCTCAAGTATGGCGACAACTTCCTGGCGATGCTCGTGAGCAACGCCATCCGCGAGATGGAGCGCTTCGTCAGCGCCGCCGCGCCCATGCCGTCGCGCAACATCTACGACTCCGTATACCTCGGCGACCTGCTGGTCACCTCCTACTCGCGCTTCAGCCGCAACCACAACTTCGGCTCGATGATAGGCCGGGGCCTGTCGGTGAAGTCGGCGCGCATGGAGATGGAGCAGACTGCCGAGGGCTACTACGGCACCAAGTGCATCCACGAGATCAACGAGCAGATGGGCGTGTCGATGCCCATCCTCGACGGCGTGTATGCCATCCTCTACCAGCGGGCCTCACCGGCGCGGGTCATCCGCGCCATGGGCGACTGCTTTGTGTAAGTGCCCACGCAGAAACATCAGAAATAACAGAAACTATTAAATCAATTCAGGTTTCGCATGTTAGCAAATGCTTGTGGCGCAGCCACAACTCCTTCTGTTAACCCC
>CAYOUJ010000050.1:0-17602 GCA_964407165.1 uncultured Muribaculaceae bacterium
TTGCGGCGATAGCCCTTGCGACGCTTCTTCTTGAAGACGATCACTTTGTCACCCTTGACGAGGTTCTCGAGGACCTCGCAAACCACTTTGGCGCCATCGACGGTGGGAGCGCCCACCTTCACGTCGCCGTCGGCGTCGGCGAGGAGCACGCGGTCAAACTCCACGGTGCTGCCTTCTTTGGCCGATTCGCCAAGATAGTGTACGTACAGGAACCGTCCGGCCTCGGCCTTGAACTGCTGTCCCTGGATTTCTACGATTGCGTACATGTACGTTGTTGATAGTTAAATGGTTATTCCGCCGGGCGAACGCGATGGTCACTTTTGTTGGCGCTGCTTAGGTGAGCCCGTGACGGCAAATGAGCGCACAAAGGTACGAACTATTTTTCAATCTGCAAAATAAATTTTACCCCATCTCCCAATAAAACTTTTTCAGCCGCCTCGGGGTTATATATGTAAGTTATATCACGTCAAAATTATCTGTTTATGAGAGCCAAACTTTTGGTGGTAGCAGCCGTGGCGGCTTTGTCGCCGGCCTCGCTGTCAGCGCAGACGCCGCTGAGAGAGGCCCCGGCTCCCGCCGACTCCATACCCGAGCGCTGGACTTACAGCGAGCACTTCAACGCCCCCGCGCCCACCGACGACGCCTGGTGGCACAATTTCGACGACTCGCTGCTCGACTCGCTCATTGCCCGCGGCCTGGCCTACAACTACGACGCCGCGATGGCCCTGAAGCGCATCGACGTGGCCCGCAACGAGGTGGGCCTCGCCCGCGCGGGATACTACCCCACCGTAGGCGTCAGCGCCGGTTGGGTCAAGACCCGCACCTCCGGCGCCACATACTCCACGCCCACGAAGGCTGTCGGTCTCGACTACTGGCAGTTAGGCGCGTCGATGAGCTGGGAGGTGGACCTCTTCGGAAAGGTGCGCAGCCAGGTGGAGGCCAAGAAGGCCGACGTGCGCCTCAGCGCAGCCGACTATGCCGGCGTGCAGCTGTCGGTGGCCTCCGAGATAGCCACATATTACATCACTCTGCGCACCTACCAGGCGCAGCTCGAGGTGGCCAACCAGCACATCGCCTCGCAACAGAAGATAGTGACGATGACCGAGGCGCGTCACGAGGCCGGACTTGCCTCCAGCCTCGACGTGGCGCAGGCAAAGATGGTTCTCTACTCCACGCAGGCTTCCATACCGCAGCTGCAGGCTTCCATCAAGACCACCGTCAACGCCCTCTGCGTGCTCGTCGGGGAGTATCCCGACCAGACCACCCTCGGGCTGCTGACGCCGCGGCCGCTGCCAAACCAGTTTCACCTCGTGGGCATAGGCGTTCCGATGGACCTGCTGCGGCGGCGCCCTGACATCATCGCCGCCGAGTGTCAGCTGGCCGCCGACGCCGCCTCGATAGGGGTGGCCAAGAAGGATTTCCTGCCCACGCTCACCCTCGAGGGCAGCATCGGCACCTCTGCTCACAAGTTCGGAGACCTGTTCACCGACGATAGCTTCACCTACACCATCGCCCCGACGCTCAGCTGGACCGTCTTCTCCGGTCTCTCCCGCAAGTACGCCCTGCATGAGGCGAAGAACGCCATGGCCATCGACGTCGACAGCTATAACCTCACCGTCCGCACGGCCGTCGAGGAGGTCGACAACGCCATCATCACCTACGGCGGCACGCTGCAGAATATCAGCCTGCTGGAGCAGACCGTCGACGAGGCGCGCCGCAGCCTCGAGCTGTCGGTTGACCTCTACAAGAACTCCCTCGAGTCGTTCACCACCGTGGTAAACTCGCAGATGAACCTCCTGACCTACCAGAACTCCCTCGTCGCCGCGCAGGGAAACGCCCTGCAGAGCCTCATCACCCTCTACAAGGCCCTCGGGGGAGGCTGGACCGTCAACTTATAACTTATAACTTATAACTTATAACTTATAACCGGCCTCGTTAAATTCCTTAAGCTCCTTAATTTCTTTATCCTCAAAGATATGAAACCTAAATTGTTATTGCCGGTGATGGCCGCGCTCCTAGTCCTCACCGCCTGCCATAAGAAGAAGTCTGACCCCGGGATGGAAACCCTCCCCGTCGAGGTCGCCACGCCCATGATCGACTCGGTCACGCTCTACAAGACCTACCCCGGTTTCCTCTCTGCGGCAAATGTGGTCGACGTCGTCTGCCAGGTCAATGGCAAGATACTGACCAAGAACTACACATCCGGCGCATACGTGCAAAAGGGTCAGGTGCTGTTCACCATCGACCCCACGCTCTACCGCGACCAGGTGCGCGAGGCGGAGAGCTCGCTGTCGACCGCCAAGGCCTCGTATGAGTTCTACTCCAAGCAGTACGCGGCCATGCAGAAGGCGCTGCAGGCCGACGCCGTGAGCCAGATGGATGTCATCCAGGCCAAGAGCAACATGGAGAAGGCGGAGGCCGCCATCGCCCAGAGCACGGCCGCGCTCAACACCGCGCGCACCAACCTCGGCTACTGCAGCGTACGGGCGCCCATGAGCGGATACATCACCTCGCCCACGCTCGACCCCGGCAACTTCGTGGCCGGTGCCGGTGCCCCCGTCAAGCTCGCAACCATCTACGACGACTCCGCCATGAAGGCTGTCTTCTCAATCGAAGACGGGCAGTATGAGCAGATGCTCGCCGGCGGCGCCGAGGGGAAGCTCCAGATACCACTGACCTTCTCCTCCCCGCTGCCACACGAATATTACGCCACGCTCAGCTACGTTGACGTCACCGTCGACAAGCAGACGGGCACGCTGACGCTCAAGGGCGACGTGGCCAACCCCTACCACGAGCTCAAGAACGACATGTACCTCACCGCCTCGCTGCCCTACGGCACCAATCCGCAGGCGATGCTCGTGCGCGACGCCTCCGTCAGCTCCGACCAGGCCGGCTCGTATGTCTATGTGGTCAACGACTCAAACAAGGTTGTCTATACCCCCATCGAGGCCGGCCCCGTCTATCATGACTCCCTGCGCGTGGTCACCAAGGGACTGACCCCTCAGAGCCGCTACGTCACCTCGGCGCTGCTGAAGGTGCGCGACGGCATGACCGTAAAGCCGGTGGTTAGTGATAAGTGATGAGTGATAAGTGATTAGCTAAATGCCTAATTAATCGATAAATAGCCATACACTAATCACTAAACACTAATAACTAAAAAACTAAACACTAATCACTAAACACTAATAACTAAAAATCTTACTCCCGTGTTCTCAAGATTTTTCATAACCCGCCCGATATTCGCCAGCGTCATCGCCATATTGATGGTGATAGTGGGCCTGGTGACGGTGACCACCCTGCCGGTGGCCCAGTATCCCGACATCACGCCGCCGACGGTGTTCGTCATGGCTAGCTACCCGGGCGCCAACGCCGAGACCGTCGCGCGCACCGTGGGCGTGCCCATCGAGCAGCAGGTCAACGGCGTGGAGGGCATGCTCTACATGAGCTCCTCCTCCGGCTCCGACGGCAGCTACCAGCTGACGGTGACGTTCAAGAACGGCACTGACGTCGACATCGCCGCTGTCGATGTGCAAAACCGTGTCAGCCAGGCCGAGGCAACCTTGCCCACGGCTGTCAAGGAGCAGGGCGTGTCGGTCAACAAGGAGTCGTCTAACATGATAATGCTCTGCTCCCTCGAGGGCGACAAGGACCACCCGTACGACGCGCTCTACCTGACCAACTACGCCCAGCTCAACATCGTCGACCCGCTGTCGCGCGTCGAGGGGGTCGGCGGAGTCGACGCCATGGGCGGCGGCGAGTACAGCATGCGCATCTGGCTCGACCCTGAGAAGATGCACGCCTACGGCATCTCCGCCGCCGAGGTTCAGGCGGCCATACAGTCGCAGAACATCGAGGTGTCGCCCGGCTCAGTGGGCCAGAAGCCCAACGACAACGGGCAGGCGTTTGAATACACCCTCGTGGCCAACGGGCGCCTGACCACGGCCGAGCAGTTTGAGAACATCATCGTGCGCACCACCGGCACGGGGCTGCTGCGCCTTGGCGACATCGGGCGCGTCGACTTGGGGTCGTCGAGCTACACCGCCTCCACCTCCGTCTCCGGCCGTCCGGCGGCAATGCTCGGCATCAAGCAGCTCCCGGGCGCCAACGCCCTCGAGGTGGCAAAAGGGGCCAAGGCCGAGCTTGACAATCTCGCCCAATACTTCCCCCCGGGGCTGCATTATAATATTGTGTTGGACACCACAACGTTTGTCAGCAGCTCCATCGAGGAGGTGGTGGTCACCTTCGTCGAGACCTCCATTATAGTGCTGTTGGTAATACTCATCTTCCTGCAGCAGTGGCGCTCGGTGGTGATACCCATGCTCACCATCCCCGTGTCGCTCATCGCCACGTTCGCGGTGATGAAACTGTTAGGATTTACTCTCAACACGCTGACGCTCTTCGGCCTGGTACTCGCTATCGCGATTGTGGTGGACGATGCGATAGTGGTGGTGGAGGACTGCGCGCGCATCCTTGACGAGGGGAAGCTCAACCGCGTGCAGGCGGCCATCAAGGCGATGGACGAGCTGACGGGGCCTGTGGTCGGCGAGGTGCTCGTGCTGCTCTCGGTGTTTATCCCTACAGCATTCATCTCCGGCATCACGGGGCAGTTGTACAAGCAATTCGCGCTCACCATCGCCATCTCCACCGCCTTCTCCGGCTTCAATGCCCTGACATTCACACCGGCCATGTGCGCCCTCTTCCTCAAGCCCAAGACCGAGACCAAGTTCTTTATATATGTGTGGTTTAACAAGGGTTACAACGCCGTATTGAACTTCTACAAGCGCTGCATACACACCATGCTCGGCCACCCGGGCATCTCATTGGGTGTGTTTGTAATCATCTCCATCATAGCCTTCTACGGCTTCATCAAGTGGCCCACGAGCTACATCCCCTCGGAAGACATGGGCTACTTCATCGCCTCCGTCGAGCTGCCCACCGGCGCCTCGCTCGAGCGCACCGAGAAGGTGACCGACAGCATCGCCTCAATGCTCCGCCGCGACATACCCGACATCGAGAACACGATGGTAATCAACGGAATGTCGTTCCTCGGCGGCGGCAACTCGTCGAACATGGCCTCCATGTTCGTAACCCTCAAGCCCTGGCACGAGCGCAAGGGGAAGGCCAACGGCGTCAAGGAGATCATGGCCAAGGCGGAGGAGATAGGCAACTCGCTGCAAGAGCCTGTTTTCTTCGCCGTCAACCCCCCGAGCATCCCGGGCCTGGGCATGTCGTCGGGCCTGGAGATGCAGCTGCTCGACCTCAACAACCTCGGCCCCGAGCAGATGCTAAAGGCCCTCGACGACATCAAGGCCGCAGTCGCAAAAGACCCGCGCATAGCCTCCGTGACTTCGCTCTACCAGGGCGTCGTCCCACAGTATCAGGTCAACATCGACCGCGACCGCGTGGAGCTGTCGGGACTCAACATCAGCGATGTGTACTCTACGCTGACATCCTTCATGGGCACGGCTTACGTCAATGACTTCGTGGAGTTTGGCCGCGTGTTCCAGGTCAACATTTCCGGCGATGCCGCCTCACGCGCCAACGTAGAAGACATCGTCAAGCTCAGCGTGCAGAACGCCGACGGGCAGATGGTGCCCTTCGCCGCCTTCGCCGAAGTAAAGCCCATCATGGGCGAACCTACCGCCAGCCGCTACAACATGTATGCCACCGCCTCGCTGACCGCCAACCCCGCCAAGGGCGTCAGCTCGTCGCAGGGCATCGAGGCCATGGAGGAGATAGTCACCAAGACCCTCGGGTCCAACTACGGATACGCCTGGACCGGCGAGGCATACCAGGAGACCGAGTCCGGCACCACCATCACCGCCGTCTTCATCTTCGCTATCATTCTGACCATCCTCTTCCTCGCCGCGCAGTATGAGAGCTGGACCGACCCGATAGCGGTCGTTCTGTCGATGCCCATCGCGGTATTGGGCACCGTCGTCGGGTGTATCTTTATGGGGCAGTCGCTGAGCATCTACTCGCAGATCGGCCTGATACTGCTCTTGGGTCTGTCGGCTAAAAACGCCATATTGATAGTGGAATACGCCCTCGATTACCGCAAGACAGGCATACCCATCCGCCAAGCCGCCGAAGATGCCGGCGTAGTCCGATTCCGTCCCATCATGATGACCGCCCTGGCCTTCATCTTCGGCGTCATGCCCATGCTCTTTGCCACCGGCGCCGGAGCCGCCTCCCGCGTGTCGTTGGGCACCGCCGTGGTCTTCGGCATGGCCATGAACGCCATCTTCGGCACCCTGTTCGTGCCCAACTTCTGGGAGTTTATGCAGCGCATCGACGAGCGCCTGCGCCCCTCCCGCTACGCCAACCTGCAGGCCCCCCCCAGCCCCCCCCTAAAGGGTGGGGTCCCCTCGAGCCCCGCCACCGCCTCGCAGCCCGCGGCCCCCTCCGTCTGACACTATTTAATCGGATAACCGGTTAACCGACTAAAGGGCGCAGCTTTGGGGGTCACTTTGAGAGCTGCTGGCGCACGCTCTCGGTGTGGATGGCGGTGACCACGGCTCGCATGAAGTCGCCGCTCATGCCCGCCTCCTCCGCCAGGCGCGCGCGGGTGGCGAGGATGTCGTCAAAGCGGCCCATCTGGACGATCTGCACACCATTCTCGCGCTTGTAGTCGCCGATGGCGCGCGAGATGGCCATACGCTTGCTGAGCAGCTCAACCATCTCGTTGTCAAGGCTGTCGATCTGCTGGCGCAGCTGGGCCAGCTCGTTGTCGGGGCGCCGCGGCGCGCGGTAGTTGAGCGAGGCGAGCATCTTGATCAGGTCGTCGGGGGTGAGCTGCTGGCGGGCGTCGCTGAGGGCGCAGTCGGGGTTGCAGTGGCTCTCGATGATCAGCCCCTCAAAGCCCATGTCGAGGGCGCGCTGGGCCAGGTCTGGTATCAGCTCGCGCTTGCCGCCGATGTGTGAGGGGTCGCAGATCATGGGCAGACCCTCGACGCGGCGGCGCAGCTCGAAGGGGACGTGCCACATGGGCATGTTGCGGTAATGGTGGCTGCCGTAAGTGCTGAATCCGCGGTGCACGGCTCCGAGACGGCGTATGCCTGCGTTGTAGAGGCGCAGCAGGGCGCCCTGCCACAGGTCCACGTCGGGGTTGAGCGGGTTTTTGACCAGCATGGGGGTGTCGGTGGCGCCGAGCGACTGCATGGTGTCGGCTATCTCTTGCACGGCGAAGGGGTTGGCCGTTGTGCGTGCACCGATCCAGAGTATGTCTACGCCCCCGCGCACGGCCTCGGTGACGTGTGCGGCCGTGGCAACCTCGACGGCTGTGAGCATGCCGGTGCGTTCCTTGACCTCTCGGAGCCAGGGAAGGCCTTGGGCTCCGACGCCCTCGAACGTGCCCGGGCGGGTGCGGGGTTTCCAGATGCCGGCGCGGAACACTTTGATGCCACCCTTGGCCAGGGCTTCGGCGGTCTCGAGGGTCTGCTCGCGCGTCTCTGCGCTGCACGGGCCGGCGATGAGTATGCTGCCGCCGCGGTAGACGTCAGTCTTTAATATGGGAAGTAGCTCTTTCATAATATTTGGCCCACCCCCAACCCCTCCCCAAGGGGAGGGGCTTCTTTCGCGGGTGGGGATTTTTGAGTGATCTTTATTAGCTTAGTAAGCCCCTCCCCTTGGGGAGGGGTTTGGGGTGGGCTTATTGGTTATTCTTTGGAGGGCGGCGAGCATAGTTTGCTCGGGGGCGCAGAGTGAGATGCGCAGGTAACGGGCGCCGGCGCTGCCGAAGACGCTCCCGGGGGTGACGAACACGCGGGCGTCGTAGAGTATGCGGTCGCAGAAAGCCTCGGCTGACGCCTCTCCGTCGGGGATGCGGCCCCACAGGAAGAGGCCGCGCTGCGCCGGGTCGAAGATGCACCCGAGGGCCTGCATGATCTGCTCGGCCACGCGGCGGCGGCGCGCATATTCGTCGTTGAGGTCGGCGTACCATTTGTCGGGGAGCCGCAGAGCCTCCGCCGCGGCCATCATCATGGGCCGGAACTGGCCGCTGTCGAGGTTGCTCTTCACTTTCAGTGCCCACTCGCGGAAAGTCGGGTTGGCGGCGAGCATGCCCATGCGCCAGCCGGCCATGTTGTGGCTCTTGCTCAGCGAATTAAGCTCGATGGCGATGTCGCGCGCGCCCTCGGCGGAGAGTATGCTCAGCGGTCGCGAGTTGAGTATGAAGCTGTAGGGGTTGTCATGGACGATGACTATGCCGTGGCGTCGACCGAAGTCCACGAGTCGTTGCATGAGCTCGGGGGTGCCTACGGCGCCGGTGGGCATGTTGGTGTAGTTGGCCCACATCAGCTTGACGCCGCTGAGGTCCATGCGCTCGAGGGTGGCGAAGTCGGGTTGCCAGCCGCTGTCTGCCCGCAGCTCGTAGGGAATGACGCGGGCGCCGACGAGGCGGCTGACGGAGGTGTATGTGGGATAGCCGGGGTTGGGCACGAGCACGCCGTCGCCGGGGTTGAGGAAGGCAAGTGACACGTGGAGCACGGCCTCCTTCGAGCCAATCAGGGGGAGTATCTCCTTGTCCGGGTCGAGGGTGACGCCGAAGCGCGTGCGGTACCACTCGGCGTAGGCGCGGCGCAGCTCGGGTATGCCTACGTAGGGCTGGTAGGAGTGCACGCCGGGGCGGTGCGCCTCGGCGCACAGGCGCTCGATGACGTCGGCGTGGGGCATCCGGTCGGGACCGCCGATGCCCAGGGAGATGACGTCGAGGCCTCGGGCGTTCATCTCGGCCACCTCCCGCAGCTTGCGCGAGAAATAGTATTCTTGTATGTCGCTTACCCGTCGGGCGGGCTGAATGTCAGTCATTAAGAAAATTAAGGAAATTAAGGAATTTAAGGAATTTAGGGAAATTAGGGACCCGTCTCTGAACTAAAAACTAAAAACTAAAAACTGTTTTGGCATGCGCGGTACTCGCCCAATATCTTGAAGTCGCTGATGAGCGGCCGCACGGCGTCGACGGCCTGGCGGTAGCGCACGTAGCTGTCGAAGGTGAGGTCGACGTAGAAACGGTATTCCCACTCGCGGCCGATGATAGGCATCGACTGTATCTTCGAGAGGTTGATGTCGTAGAAAGAGAGTATTGTAAGCACCTTTGACAGTGCACCTTGCTTGTGCGGGAGGGTAAATGCCACGGACGACTTGTCAAGCTCCTCCGGTCGCGGCTTCATGGAGTCGGCCATCAGCGGATCGGCTACGATGAGGAATCTGGTGAAGTTGCGCTTGTTTGTCTCTATCCCCTCGGCGAGTATTTCGAGACCGTATTGCTCGGCGGCGAGGCGGCCGCACACGGCGGCATGTCCCTTGAGCCGGTCACGGGCTATCTCGAGGGCGCTACCGGCGGTGTCAAACTTCTCGACCATGCGCATGCCGGGGTGGCGGCGCAAGTACGTCTCGCATTGCATCAGCGCCATCGGGTGAGAGTTGACTTCCGTTATGGTTCCCATCGTCTCCCCCGGCAACGCACAGAGCACGTGGGAGATGCGCATTTTTATCTCGCCGACCACGGTGTGGTTGCTCTTGCGCAGCAGCTCGTGGTTTTGCAGCAGTGCGCCGGCAATGGTATTCTCGATGGCCACCACGCCCACGAGCGAGGCGTCGGCGCCAAGGGAGTCGAACATGTCGTGGAACGTGTCAAACTCCACGGGCACAACCTCTTGTGGGGCAAAGTAGGCGCGGGCGGCGGCGTCGTGGAAGCATCCGGCGACGCCCTGGATGGCCACGCGCAGGGGCCCATCTTTTTTACCTTTCATACTATAGTCAAAAACAGCTAATAGGCTGCAAATTTACACAAAATTCCCCGTCCGACAATGAATTATTTATAAAATTTGACCATTTGTGTCATTTCTTCTGACGCCGTGAGCCTTTGCGGCGGCGTCCGGAGCGCTTGCCACGCCGCTGGTGCTCGGCAATGACGGGGACGGGAGGCGCGGCTTTGCCCGTGACGCATTCGTAGGCGGTGTTGATGCGAGCCGAGGGGGTGCAGATGGCCACGCGCACGTAGCGCTCACCCTCGCTGCCGAAGAACGAGCCGGGCACCATGAACACATGCTTGTCGTAGAGCAGCCGCCGGCACATCTCCTCGGCCGATGTCTCGCTGTCGGGTATGCGGGCCCAGAGGAAGAGGCCTGCCGAGCGCTCTACGTCGAGCGTGCATCCCAATGTTTCAAGCAGTTGGCGCGCCATGCGACGGCGGCGGTCGTACATCAGGTTAAGCTCCTTGTACCACTTGGCGGGCAGATGAAGGGCTGCAATGGAGGCCTTGACAAGCGGCACGAGCCGCCCCGCGCCCGTGGCGCGGCGCACGGCGTCGATGCGGCTCACCGCCTCGGCGCCGCCGGCTATCATGCCCATGCGCCACCCGGCCATGTTATGGCTGATGCTCAGTGAGTTGATTTCTAACACCCCCGCCTCCTTGGCTCCCTCGACCGCGAGCAGGCTCAGCGGCTTGCGCACGCCTATCAGCGCCTGCGAGGCGTCATGGGCTATGGTGATCCCGTGCTCCCTCCCGAACTTTACCAGCCGCTCAAACAGCTCCGGCGTGGCCGCGGCCCCCGTGGGCATCGACGGATAGTTGACCCACATCATCTTCACCCCCGTCAAGTCGGTCTGCTCAAGCGCCTCGAGGTCAGGGTGGTAATGACCCTCTGCCGTGAGGCGGTACTCCACCGGCTCGGCACCTACCAGCCGCGCGATGTTGGCGTAGGCCGTGTACCCCGGGTTGGGCACGAGCACGCGGTCGCTGGGGCGCAGCAGCGCCAGCGACGCCAGGAGTATGCCGTGCTTGGCGCCGTCGGTGGCCACCACCTCGGTGCGCGGGTCGAGAGCCACGCCGAAGTTGCGGTCGTAAAAGTATGTGAAGGCGCGCAGCAGCCGCGGAAGCACCTCGGGGGGCTCGTATCCGTGCATCTTGTCGTCGTACACCTCCTCGCACATCGTCTCGGCCACGAGCGAGTGCGGAGGCTTGTCGGGGCTGCCGGCGCCGAGGTTGATTATCTGGTAGCCGCTGCGGCGCAGTCGCTCCTCTTCGGCGAGGAGGTCGTGCAGCGGGTCGGGGATAAATTCTTCGTCCTTCATTAAGGGGGATTAATGCTTTAAGGCTTTAAAGATTTAAAGCTTTAAAAGAAATAAAGCCTTAAAGTCTTAAAGGGGTCAGTGGTTTAAAAACTGTTCAGGGGGCGCCGCGGCGCACGCTGCGCGCCGGTGGCGCCTCCTTCGGCAGAGTGGGCCGGCACTGCGCCACGGCGTGGGCGGCGACCCGAGCTGCTTACGTGAGGGGGTGGCGAGGCTCCGCTACTTCGTAGCGGGCTCCTCGACGGGCAGACCGGCCAGACCCGGGTCGATCATGATGCGACCGCAGTATTCGCAGACTATGATCTTCTTGTGCATCTTGATCTCCATCTGGCGCTGCGGGGGTACGCGGTTGAAGCAGCCGCCGCAGGCATCGCGCTGGATAGAGGCGATGCCCAGGCCGTTGCGGGCGTTGCGCCGTATGCGCTGGAATGCCTTGAGGGTGCGCTCGTCGATGGCGGCCTCGTGGGTCTTGGCCTCCTCGCGCAGTGTGTCCTCCTGCTGGCGCGTCTCGCTGATGATCTGCTCCAGCTCCTCGCGCTTCTCGGCGAGCACCTGGTTCATCTCCTCAAGCTGCTGCTGCGTCTGCTCTATTTCGTTCTGGCGGGCGTCGATCAGGCGCTCATATTCGGCGATGTGCTTCTCGGCGAGCTCTATCTCGAGACCCTGGTAGGTGATCTCCTTGCTCAGCGAGTCATACATCTTGTTGTTGGTCACCTCGCGTATCTGCTCGTTGTACTGTGCAATGAGCGACTGTGCGCGGGTCACCTTCTCCTTCTCTGTGGCGGTGCGCAGGCGCAGGTCTTTGATCTCGTTGGTGTAGTTGTCGATGCGGGTGCGCAGGCCCTCGATGTTGTCCTCGAGGTCCTTAACCTCCAGGGGGAGCTCGCCGCGCTTGAGGCGGATGGCGTCTATCTCCGAGAGGATGCGCTGGAGCTGATAGAGCGACTTCAGACGCTCCTCTACACTCGCTTTCTTTTCTTCTTTTTTCTCTGCCATTTTACTGTCTATAAGTAGAATATTGGATTTCTTTCGGTTTGTGAGTAACGGACTGCGAAGCCGGGGAATCTTTCGGTAATCAGCCGGTGAAAAATCTCCTCGGTGCAGTGCTCGCTCTCGTAGTGGCCGATGTCGATGATAAACAGACGACCGGTGTAGTCCACAAAATTGTGGTATGACGTGTCGCTGGTGATGTAAGCCTGCGCGCCCTGGCCTATAGCGCCCGGGATGAACGAGCTGCCGGAGCCGCCGCACATAGCCACGCGCACTATCGGCTCCTCGGGGGGCGCCGTGCAGCGCACCACGGGCGAGCCGAAGGTTTCTTTGACCCGCTCGACCAGTTCTGCGCCGGTCATGGGCGACTCCAGCTCACCGATGACGCCGGAGCCGTAGTCACGGGCCTCGTTTTCAATCATCACGAACTCGTATGCCGGGTGCTCGTAGGGGTGGGCGTCTATGAGCGCCTGCTCGGCCTTGCGTAGCAGCCAGAGGGGCAGGAGCACCTCGATGCGCACCTCCTCCTCGTAATGCGTGCGCCCGTAGGAGCCAACGAAGGGAGTGGCGCCCTCGAGTGGCCGGAATGAGCCCTGGCCGCGCACGCTCCACGAGCAGCTGTCATAGTTGCCTTGGCGCCCGCAGCCGGCGCGGAACAGTGCCTCGCACACGCGGTCGGCGTGGTCGGTGGGCACGAACGTGGTGAGCTTCAGCAGCTTGTGGCTCATGCGCTCGAGCGTGCGCGCATTGTGTATACCCAATCGCCGTGCCATCTCATGGCTGACGCCTCCGGGGGCGTTGTCGACGGCCGTGTGCAGCGAGTAGACGGTGACGCCGCGCTCGATGGCCACGCGCACGCTCTGCTCAACCTTGGTGCTGCCGGCGATGCGCTTGAGGCCGCGGAACAGCAGCGGGTGGTGGCTCACCAGCAGGTTGCAGCCACGGTCGGCAGCCTCTGCCACCACCTCCGGGATGACGTCGAGGGCGAGCAGCACGCCGGTGCACTCGCGGTCGACATCGCCTATCTGCAGGCCGGTGTTGTCGTAGTCTTCCTGCAGCCGCGGGGGTGCGGCGGCTTCGAGGGCGCGTATTATGTCGCTGATCTTGGGCATCTTGGCTTTATGACGGCTTTGGGGCAAAGCCCCAAAGCACAAGGATCGGTTGCCTGACGAATTTTTACTCCTCTTTCTTTTTGGGGGCGAGGGCTATCTCGAGCTCGTCGAGCTGGCTCTGGTCAATCTCCGACGGCGCGTCGATCATCATGTCGCGGCCCGAGTTGTTCTTCGGGAATGCGATGACGTCGCGGATGCTGTCGAGTCCGGCGAGGATGCTGACGAAGCGGTCGAAGCCGAAAGCCAGGCCTCCGTGGGGGGGCGCGCCGTACTTGAAGGCGTTCATCAGGAAGCCGAACTTATACTGTGCCTCCTCCTCGCTCAGGCCCAGCAGGCTGAACATCTTGTCCTGAAGCACGGCATCGTGGATACGGATGCTGCCTCCGCCAAGCTCGTTGCCGTTGACCACCATGTCGTAGGCGGTGGCGCGAACGGCGCCGGTGTCGCTGTCGAGCTTGTCGATGTCGTCGGGGTTGGGGGAGGTGAAGGGGTGGTGCATGGCGTAGTAGCGCTGCGTCTCGTCATCCCACTCAAACAGCGGGAAGTCGATCACCCACAGGCACGAGAACTTCTGCGGGTCGCGCAGGCCGAGCTGGTTGCCCATCTCCAGGCGCAGCTCGCACAGCTGCTTGCGGGTCTTCATCGTCGGGCCGGCAAGGATGAGTATCAGGTCGCCGGGCTTGGCCTCGCAGCGGTCAACCCACGTGCGCAGGTCGTCGTCGGAATAGAACTTGCCGACAGAGCTCTTTATCGAGCCGTCCTCCTCGACCTTGACCCACATCATCCCCTTGGCGCCCACCTGCGGACGCTTGACAAACTCGGTGAGCTTGTCGAGCTGCTTGCGGGTGTAGCCCGAGCAGCCGGGGGCGACGATGGCGCCGACATACTCGGCATCGTCAAGCACGGCAAATCCCTTGCCGCCGGTGAGGTCCTTGAGCTCCTTGAAGGTCATGCCGAAGCGGGTGTCGGGCTTGTCGGAGCCGTAATATTTCATCGCGTCGGCCCACGTCATGCGGGGGAAGGGCTCGGTGAAGTCTATATCCTTGACATACTTGAAGATATGCTTTACCAGACCCTCAAACATCTGCAGCACGTCCTCCTGCTCGACAAACGACATCTCGCAATCGATCTGGGTGAACTCCGGCTGGCGGTCGGCGCGCAGGTCTTCGTCGCGGAAGCACTTGACGATCTGGAAGTAGCGGTCAAAGCCGCTGACCATCAGCAGCTGCTTGAACGTCTGCGGCGACTGGGGCAGGGCGTAGAACTGCCCGGGATTCATGCGCGAGGGCACCACGAAGTCGCGGGCGCCCTCGGGTGTCGACTTGATCAGCACGGGGGTCTCCACCTCGAGGAAACCCTTGTCGTCGAGGTAGCGGCGTATCTCGAAGGCCATGCGATGGCGCAGCTCCAGGTTGCGGCGCACGCACGAGCGGCGCAGGTCGAGGTAGCGGTATTTCATGCGCAGGTCGTCGCCGCCGTCGGTCTCGTCTTCGATGGTGAACGGGGGCACGTCGCTGCGGTTGAGCACCTTGAGGTCGGTGGCTATGATTTCGATGTCGCCGGTGGGGAGCTTGGGGTTCTTCGACGTGCGCTCGGCCACGGTGCCGGTGACTTGTATGACATATTCGCGGCCAAGGTGGTTGGCGGCGTCCATCAGCTCCGGCGCGTCGGGGCTGAATACTATCTGTGTTATGCCGTAACGGTCCCGGAGGTCGAGGAAGGCGAGGCCTCCCATCTTGCGCACGCGGCGCACCCATCCGGCCAGGGTGACGGTCGAGCCGGCGTCCTTCAGGCGCAACTCGCCGCAAGTGTTAGTTCTGTACATACGTATGTAGGTCTAATGTATTCGGGTGCAAAGGTACGAAAAAGAGTTGACACCCCGACCACAAAAACAGTTGTTTTTGTTTAGATGGCGGAGACAAGCAGTGCGACGGTGGGGGGGAGGAATGCGTGCTCGAGGGTGTGTATGCGCGCCGCGAGGGTATCGGGGGTGTCGCCGGGCATCACCGGGCATCGGGCCTGAAGTATCGGCGCGCCTCCGTCCACCACATTGTTTACATAGTGTATGGTGATGCCGCTCTCCGTGTCGCCGTCGCGCAGCACGTCCTCGTGGACATGATGGCCGTACATTCCCGGGCCGCCGTGTCGCGGCAGCAGGGCCGGGTGGAGGTTGACGATGCGCCGCGGGTATGCGTCGATGATGGCGTCGGGCACCTTGGCCAGGAACCCGGCGAGTACGATGAAGTCTATCCCTTTCTCCTTAAGCGTCTTGAGGACGCCTTCGCCGGTGGCCCAGTCGGCCTTCAGACAGGTCATGCAGGGCACGCCGAAGCGCTCCATGCGCCCATAGACGCCGGCCTCGCGGCGGTTGCAAATCATCAGGGCCACCTCCATGTCGGTGCGGCCCTGCAGGTGCTCACAGATGGCCTCGGCATTGGTGCCGTTGCCCGAGGCAAACAGTGCTATCCGTTTCATTAAAAATAACTCTCTCTTCTTTATCCGCTTAACCGATTATCCGATTAATAATTAGTTTCTTAAAAAATTGTCCCTCATACGGGCAGCACAACCATCGGTATGTCTGACTGGAACAGTATCCGGTGCGCCAGACCCGGATTGAACAGCCGGCTGAAGATGTTGCGGCGACGGTTGGGCACCGCCACGAAGCTGACAGCGTGGTCGGCGTTGAGCAGCCGGAACTCCTCGTCGAGATCGTTGACCGTGGGCGTGTGCATCGTGACCGTGAACCGCGGCAGGTGCTGGCGGCAATACTCCTTGAGCCCGTCGAAAGTGCGGGTGGGATCGAGTGAGATGCGCTTGTTGGGCATGCTCATGATGGTGATCTCCCAGTGTGCCTTCGGGAACAGCCGGTAGAGCATGTCCAGCGCCAGCAGGTCGCGCTGGTCGAAGTAGGAGAAGAACACCACATGACACCGGTCCTCCACCGAGCACAGCGACTCCACCCCGTCCGGCACCGTGAACACCGGCACACGGCAGTTGTCCAGCACCTCCGCCGCCACGCTACCCACCATGTCCTGCTCCTTGCGCCCGGCCCCGCGCGTGCCCATTATAATAATGAGTGGCTTGAGCATACGCGCTGCATCGCAGATGGCGTCCTCCGGCACGTTGTCCACCAGCTCGGTGCGAAACTTCACCGCCGGCAGCGTGCCGTCGGCCATGCGCGAGCGTATGGTGCGGGCGTAGTCGTCGAGCTGGCGCCGCGCGGCCTCCTCGATGGTGACGGCTATCTCGTCGTCGGCCAGGTTGTCAAACTCAAAGTTCAGCGTGTTGGTAAGCTGCAAGTTTGCGCCGAGGGCAGGGGTGAGGTATGCGTGCAGAAGCACCACCTCCGCGCCGACGTCGGCGGCGAATCGGAAGGCAACGTTGCACGCGTGGTCGGAGTGGTCGCTGAAGTCCACCGGCACCAGCACCCGCTGCGCCTCCGCCTCCGCCGGCTTTGCCACGGGCGCCTCGGCCAGGCCGTCGGCGCTCTCGATGATGCGCAGGGCCTTTGGAAGATCCGCCTCGTGGATGCGCACGCGCACGCCTGACGAGACTACGGGCTGCACCAGGTTGACATTCTGGAGGGCAACCTCGATGCCCTCGTTTTCAAGTATCGACTTGAGTACGGTGGCCTTCTCGTAGGTGTGTATGGCCACGGTGATGAGGCGGTCGGTCATGGCGATATTGGGTGAAACGTGTAACGAATTTGCTTGTAATCTTCGGATTGCCCCAACGGGGCAACTTGATGATAACCCCGGGCAAGCGAAGCGCAGTCCGGGGGTCGGATGATGGCTTCATACTACGGGCCCCAAGAGGGCGCGCTGATGATGGTAGTAGAGCCTATCATTAGCGCACCCCGTTGGGGTGCCAAGTAACTCTCCGGCTCTATCCCCGGGCTGCGCTTCGCTTGCCCGGGGTTATCATCAATATGCCCCGTTGGGGCAGGTTGCTTTAGTCCTCTTTCGAGGCGTTGAGGATGTCTACGGCCATGTCGTAGATCGTGGTGTCATCGAGCACAACTATACCCCCGTCGGGACCCGGCTCGATGTGTACGCCGATGCCGTCCGCGTCCTTGTAGTTCGACCCCCCGAAGTAGTTGCGGACAGTCTCTACAGATACGCCAAGCTTGTCAGCGATAGAGTGCATGGTCCCGTCGGGCAAACTGTCTTTGAGCCGACGTAAATCGTTGAAAGTGATTGTCTTAGTCATGTCTATTCGTTTATGGGTTTGTTGCGTTGTGAAAGATTTTCGCTAATTTCGGTACTTTTTTTGAATCTCACAAATTTTTCCCCGAAAATCTGCAAAAATTTTTCCCACCCCCCGGAGCGGGGCGGCGCCCCCGCGCCCCGCCCGGAGCGGGGCAGCGCCCTCGCGCCCCCCGGAGCGGGGCGGCGCCCCCGCGCCCCGCCCCCCGCGCCCCGCCCCCC
>CAYOUJ010000051.1:0-16925 GCA_964407165.1 uncultured Muribaculaceae bacterium
TGCAAAGATACGAAAAAAATTATATAAAATAATTGTGGAATTATTTGGTGGTTAGCGAGATAGTTTGTAAATTTGCAGCGCTTTTTGGGGTAAAATGTGCCCGTGTGCAATCTCAATGGCGTGACAGTCAGAGGGATAGCTATGCGGTGCGGCGTGTGCCCTAATGGCGACCAACAGTAACGAGAACAGACAAAACGAATATTAACAAGCAAAAAGACTAAGATGCCTACAATTCAGCAATTAGTAAGAAAAGGACGTGTGGCTCTTCAGGACAAGAGCAAGTCACCTGCTCTTGACTCGTGCCCGCAGCGCCGCGGCGTGTGTGTGCGTGTGTACACCACCACGCCCAAGAAGCCTAACTCGGCTATGCGCAAGGTAGCACGTGTACGCCTGACCAACGGCAAGGAGGTCAACTCCTACATCCCCGGTGAGGGCCACAACCTGCAGGAGCACAGCATCGTGCTTGTCCGCGGCGGCCGTGTCAAGGACCTCCCCGGCGTGCGTTACCACATCGTGCGCGGCACCCTCGACACCTCCGGCGTGAAGGACCGCACGCAGCGCCGCTCGAAGTACGGTGCCAAGCGTCCGAAGGCTGCCAAGAAGTAACAGCCCCTCTTACTCAACAAAAATCAAACAAAACAAAGAATCACAACCTTGTTTTTGATTTTTGCCTGGCAAGACGGCACGCGAGCACACAATATATAATATTATAATGTGTGCGACCAAATAAAAACGCAATCGGTTGAGTAAACGCCGCTCCGGAGGGAGCACGAGGCGTTGAAGACAAAAGAAGCCACAACCAAGCAAAACAAAAACACAATCATTTTGAAAAAATGAGAAAGGCCAAACCTAAGAAAAGAATAGTGTTGCCCGATCCCGTGTATCACAACGTTCGCGTGTCGAAGTTTGTGAACCACCTGATGTATGACGGGAAGAAGAACACTTCGTACACCATCTTCTACACGGCGCTCGACCTGGTAAAGAAGAAGCTGCCCAACGAGCAGCAGTCGGCGCTGGAGATCTGGGAGAAAGCCCTCGAGAACGTAACGCCCCAGGTAGAGGTGAAGTCCCGCCGTGTAGGCGGTGCCACGTTCCAGGTACCTACCGAGATCCGTCCGGATCGCAAGGAGTCTATATCGATGAAAAACTTAATACTCTACGCTCGCCGTCGTGGTGGCAAGACCATGGCCGACAAGCTGGCCAGCGAGATCGTAGACGCTTTCAGCAACCAGGGCGGCGCTTTCAAGCGCAAGGAGGACATGCACAAGATGGCCGAGGCCAACCGTGCATTTGCTCATTTCCGCTTCTAAAAGAGTGGTTAGTGATTAGTGATTAGCTGATACCTTGCAAGAGGGCATTTCACTAAAAACTAAAAACTTAAGGCTGAAAGCTGCAGCAGATCATTGATATACACTAATTGAAACAACTAAATGGCTAAATCAGACGAATTACTGAAGTATACCCGCAACATCGGCATCATGGCCCACATCGATGCCGGTAAGACTACCACGTCGGAGCGCATCCTGTTTTACACCGGCCTGACCCACAAGATCGGCGAGGTGCACGACGGAGCCGCTACCATGGACTGGATGGAGCAGGAGCAGGAGCGTGGCATCACCATCACTTCGGCCGCCACCACCGCTTTCTGGAAATATAACGACGAGAAGTACAAGATCAACCTGATCGACACTCCCGGACACGTCGACTTCACCGTTGAGGTCGAGCGCTCGTTGCGCGTGCTCGACGGCGCCGTCGCCACGTTCTGCGCCGTAGGCGGCGTCGAGCCCCAGAGCGAGACGGTGTGGCGCCAGGCTGAGAAGTACAATGTGCCCCGCATCGGCTACGTCAACAAGATGGACCGCTCGGGCGCCAACTTCTTTGAGGTTGTACGCCAGCTCAAGGATGTGCTCGGGGCCAATCCGTGCCCGATCCAGATACCCGTGGGAGCAGAGGAGAACTTCAAGGGATGCGTCGACCTCATCCGCATGAAGGCCGTGTATTGGCACGACGAGTCGATGGGCGCCGACTACACGCTCGAGGAGATACCCGCCGAGCTCCGGGCCGAGGCCGAGGAGTGGCGCGACAAGATGCTCGAGAACGTGGCCGCCTTCGACGACGCCCTGATGGAGAAGTATTTTGACGACCCCTCCACCATCACCCAGGATGAGATCAAGGCCGCCCTCCGCAAGGCCACGCTGAAGATGCAGCTTGTGCCCATGATCTGCGGTTCGTCGTTCAAGAACAAGGGCGTGCAGCTGCTGCTCGACGATGTCTGCGCCTACCTGCCCAGCCCGCTGGACGCCGGCGCCATCGAGGGCACCGCCCCCGGCACCGACGAGGTGGAGACCCGTGAACCCAGCTCCGACGCTCCCATGTGTGCCCTGGCCTTCAAGATAGCCACCGACCCCTACGTCGGCCGCCTCACCTTCTTCCGCGTATATTCCGGCGACATCGCCGCCGGCAGCTACGTGCTCAACAGCCGCTCGGGCAAGAAGGAGCGTGTCAGCCGCCTGTTTCAAATGCACTCCAACAAGCAGAACGCCAAGGAGATGATAGGATGCGGCGACATCGGCGCCGGCGTCGGCTTCAAGGATATTCGCACCGGCGACACCCTGTGCGACGAGAACCACCCGATCGTGCTCGAGGCCATGGACTTCCCCGATCCCGTCATCGGCATCGCCGTGGAGCCCAAGACGCAGAAAGACCTTGACAAGCTGAGCGTGGGCCTGCAGAAGCTGGCCGAGGAGGATCCCACCTTCCGCGTGCAGACCAACGAGGAGACGGGCCAGACCGTCATCTCGGGCATGGGCGAGCTTCACCTCGACATCATCATCGACCGCCTGCGCCGCGAGTTCAAGGTAGAGTGCAACCAGGGCCGTCCGCAGGTCACCTACAAGGAGGCCATCACCAAGCCGGTGGAGCTTCGCGAGGTGTTCAAGAAGCAGACGGGCGGCCGCGGCAAGTTCGCCGACATCATCTGCCGCGTGGAGCCTGCCGACGCCGACTTCGAGGGGAGCCTGCAGTTTGTCGACGAGGTCAAGGGCGGCAACGTGCCCAAGGAGTACATCCCCTCGGTGCAGAAGGGCTTCCAGACGGCCATGCGCAACGGCGTGCTCGCCGGGTTCCCGGTGGAGCGCCTGAAGGTGACGCTGCTTGACGGCTCGTTCCATCCCGTCGACTCCGACCAGCTGTCGTTCGAGCTGGTGGCCATCCAGGCCTTCAAGAACGCGTCGGCCAAGGCCGGCCCCGTGCTGCTCGAGCCGATCATGAAGATCGAGGTGGTCACCCCCGAAGAGTCTATGGGCGACGTCATCGGCGACCTCAACAAGCGCCGCGGCCAGGTGGAGGGCATGGAGAGCACCCGCACGGGCGCGCGCGTGGTCAAGGCCAAGGCGCCGCTGGCCGAGATGTTCGGCTACGTCACGGCGCTGCGCACCATCACCTCGGGCCGCGCCACGAGCACCATGTCGTTCAGCCACTATCAGGAGGTGTCGCCGTCGATCGCCCGCCAGGTGCTGACAGAGTGCGACGGCCGCGTCGACCTGATCAAATAGGATACAATACTTTCATTCAACTTAAATATGAGCCAGAAAATCCGAATCAAACTGAAGTCTTACGACCACAATCTCGTCGACAAGAGCGCCGAGAAGATCGTGAAGACCGTGAAGGCGACCGACGCGATGATCAGCGGGCCGATACCGCTGCCGACGCACAAGCGCATCTTCACCGTCAACCGCTCGACGTTTGTCAACAAGAAGTCGCGCGAGCAGTTCCAGCTCTCGTCGTACAAGCGCCTGATCGACATCTACAACTCGACGGCCAAGACCGTCGACGCGCTGATGAAGCTCGAGCTGCCCAGCGGCGTGGAGGTAGAGATCAAGGTGTAAGACAGTGACGCCCCGAAAAAGTCACAGAAGAGACACAGTAAACAAAGTAATTAAAAACACAGAGAAATGCCAGGATTAATAGGAAAGAAAATCGGAATGACATCCGTTTTCAGTGCCGACGGCCGCAATCTGCCGTGCACTGTTATCGAAGTAGGTCCTTGTATGGTTACTCAGGTGAAGACAGCCGACAAAGACGGCTATGAGGCGCTGCAGCTGGGCTTCGAGGAGAAGAAGGCCAAGCACACCACCCAGCCGATGGCAGGCCACTTCAAGAAGGCCGGAGTAGCCCCGCAGCGACACTTGGCCGAGTTCAAAGGTTTTGGAAGCGAGTACCAGCTCGGAGACAGCGTTAAGGTAGACATCTTTGCCGACGGCGACTTCGTGGACGTCCGCGGTGTCAGCAAGGGCAAGGGCTACCAGGGCGTAGTCAAGCGCCACGGCTTCGGCGGCGTGGGCCAGACCACACACGGCCAGCACAACCGCCTGCGCGCTCCCGGTTCGATCGGTGCCTGCTCTTACCCCGCCAAGGTGTTCAAGGGCATGCGCATGGCCGGCCAGATGGGCAACAAGCGCGTGACGGTGCAGAACCTTCAGGTAGTGAAGGTGGTGCCCGAGCACAACATGATGATGATAAAGGGCAGCGTGCCCGGAAGTAAAGGTTCAATCGTTATAATAGAGAAGTAATGGAACTCGCAGTATACAACATAAAGGGCGAGGACACCGGCCGCAAGGTCGAGCTCAACGACGCCGTCTTCGGCATCGAGCCCAACGAGCACGCCGTGTACCTCGACGTCAAGCAGTATCTGGCCAACCATCGCCAGGGTACCCACAAGAGCAAGGAGCGCAGCGAAGTGTCCGGCTCGACCCGCAAGCTGCACAAGCAGAAGGGCGGGGGCGGCAGCCGTATCGGTGACATCAACTCGCCCGTGCTGGTAGGCGGCGGTCGCGTGTTCGGCCCGCGTCCTCGCGACTATCGCTTCAAGTTGAACAAGAAAGTAAAGCAGCTGGCCCGCCGCAGCGCCCTGAGCGAGAAGGCAGCCACCGGCGCCATCAAGGTGGTCGAGAACTTCACGTTCGAGGCTCCCAAGACTAAAGATTTTGTAAATTTTGCTAAAAATCTTAAAGTCGAGGGTGAAAAAGTGCTTGTCGTTATGACAAGTCCCGACAAAAACGTATATTTGTCGGCTCGTAACGTGCCCGATGCAAAGGTAGCCCTTGCGTCGGACCTCAACACGTACATAGTGATGAACAGCAAGTCGGTGATCTTCACCGAGGAGGCTGTAGCCGTAGCGAACCAACTTTAACCCCACCCAACACAGACACAACCATGGACATATACATCAAACCGATCGTGACGGAGAAGGCCACCCAGCTGACCGAGCGTCAGGGCAAGTACACGTTCCGCGTTTCCCCCGAGGCCAACAAGTACCAGATCAAGGACCTGGTGGAGAAGCTCTACGGGGTGAAGGTGGAGAGCGTGAACACTGCCGTGGTACGCGGCAAGAACCGTTCGCGCTGGACCAAGAGCGGTCTGCTCCGCGGCAAGACCGCGGCGTACAAGAAGGCCATCGTGACTGTAGGCGAGGGCCAGAGCATCGACTTCTATAGCAATATCTAACATAAAATGGCAGTAAGAAAATTCAAGCCCACCACACCGGGGCAACGACACAAAGTTATAGGTGTATTCAAGGGAGTCATCACTGCTACTACACCTGAGAAATCTCTTACAGTCGGTAAAAAGTCGTCCGGCGGCCGCAATGCCGAGGGACATCTGACCATGCGTTACCTTGGCGGTGGTCACAAGCGCAAATACCGTATCATAGACTTTAAGAGAAACAAAGACGGTGTTCCTGCCGTAGTAAAGAGCATCGAGTACGATCCCAACCGTTCGGCTCGCATCGCGCTGCTTTACTACGTGGACGGAGCAAAGGCGTACATGATCGCGCCTAACGGTCTTCAGGTAGGACAGACGGTGGTGAGCGGCGAGGACGCCGCACCGGAGGTAGGCAACGCTCTGCCTCTGAGCAAGATACCGGTAGGTACTCTGATCCACTGCATCGAGCTTCGTCCGGGTCAGGGCGCATTCATGGCACGCAGCGCCGGCACATTCGCCCAGCTCGTCAGCCGTGAAGGCGACTACGCTATCATCAAGCTCCCCTCGGGAGAAACCCGCAAAGTACTCGCGCGCTGCAAGGCCACCGTGGGTGTGGTCGGCAACTCTGAGCACTCGCTCGAGCACTCCGGCAAGGCCGGGCGCTCGCGCTGGCTCGGCCGCCGTCCGCACAACCGCGGCGTAGTGATGAACCCTGTCGACCACCCGATGGGCGGCGGCGAAGGCCGCGCTTCCGGCGGTCATCCGCGTTCACGCAAGGGCCTGTATGCCAAGGGCCTCAAGACTCGTGCTCCGAAGAAGCACTCTTCGAAGTACATAATCGAGAGAAGAAAGAAGTAACCACTTGACTAAGACAAAGAAACTATGAGTCGTTCATTAAAAAAAGGCCCGTATATCAGCGTGAAGCTCGACAAGAAGGTCGCCGAGATGGACAAGAGTGGCAAGAAGGCGGTGATCAAGACCTGGAGCCGCGCTTCGATGATCGCTCCCGAGTTCGTCGGCCACACCTTTGCGGTTCACAACGGTAACAAGTTCATTCCTGTTTACGTGACGGAGAACATGGTCGGTCACAAGCTGGGCGAGTTCGCCCTGACCCGCACCTTCCGTGGTCACGCCGGTAACAAGAAGAAATAAACGGAGGCCTTGATAAACATTTTCTGAAACAAAAGACACTGAAATACAATGGGTAAAAGAAAAAGATTATCAGCCGACAAGATGAAGGAGGCAAAGAAGGAGATCGCCTTCGCCAAGCTTCTGAACATACCCTCGTCGCCGCGCAAGATGCGTCTGGTGGCAGACATGGTACGCGGCATGGAGGTGAACCGTGCTCTCGGCGTGCTCCGCTTCTCCAACAAGGAGGCGGCCGCCCGCCTGGAGAAGCTCGTCCGCTCCGCCGTTGCCAACTGGGAGGCCAAGAACGAGCGCAAGGCCGAGGATGGCGAGCTCTACGTGAGCACCATCATGGTAGGCTGCGCCCCCATGCTCAAGCGCCTCCGCCCGGCCCCCCAGGGCCGCGGCTACCGCATACGCAAGCGCGCCAACCACGTCACCGTGGTGGTCGACACTATCGATAACAAAGAAAACTAACACGCTGAACAAAACTGAAATATGGGACAAAAAGTAAATCCAATCAGCAACCGCTTAGGTGTAATCCGCGGATGGGACTCCAACTGGTACGGCGGTGACAACTACGGCCCGACCATCCTGGAGGACTCGAAGATACGCAAGTATCTGGAGAAGCGCCTGGCGAAGTCAAGCGTGTCGCGCGTGGTGATCGAGCGCACCCTCAACCGTGTCACCGTCACCGTGTGCACCTCGCGCCCGGGCCTGGTAATAGGCAAGGAAGGCGAGGAAGTAGAGATGATACGCCGCGAGCTCGAGAAGCTCACCGGCCGCGCCGAGAAGACGGTGCAGATCAATGTGTTTGAGGTAAAGCGCCCCGAGATGGACGCAATGCTCGTGGCACAGAACATCGCCTTCCAGATCGAGAAGAAGACGGCCTACCGCCGCGCCGTCAAGACCGCCATTGCATCGACCATGCGCGCCGGCGCCGAGGGCATCAAGATACAGATCTCCGGCCGTCTGAACGGCGCCGAGATGGCCCGCTCCGAGATGTTCAAGGAGGGCCGCACCCCGCTGCACACCCTGCGCGCCGACATCGACTATGCCCTCGTCGAGGCACACACCAAGGTCGGTGTGATCGGCGTGAAGGTATGGATATGCCGCGGCGAGGTCTACGGCAAGCGCGACCTGACGCCCCAGCTGGCGCCCAACACCCGCGAGGGTGGCCCGCGTGGCGGCGACCGCGGCCCGCGCCGTCGTGGCGGCGACCGTCGTCGCAGCTCCGACCGTCGCCAGGGCTAAGCAAACTCAACATTAACAATCCGCATCACACTGTAATACAATGTTACAACCGAGAAAAACCAAATTCCGCCGTCAGCAGAAAGGCCGCATGAAGGGAACCGCCCAGCGCGGCAACCAGCTGGCTTTCGGCTCGTTCGGCATCAAGACGCTTGAGTCGAAGTGGATTACCGGGCGTCAGATAGAGGCAGCACGTGTGGCCGTCACCCGCTACATGCAGCGCCAGGGCCAGATTTGGATACGCATCTTCCCGGACAAGCCCATCACCAAGAAGCCTGCAGAGGTGCGCATGGGCAAGGGCAAAGGTGCTCCCGAGGGCTTCGTGGCCCCCGTCACCCCCGGCCGCATGCTGATAGAGGTGGAGGGCGTGCCCTTCGAGGTGGCCAAGGAGGCCCTTCGCCTGGCTGCCCAGAAGCTCCCCGTCACCACCAAGTTTGTGGTGTCGCGCGACTATGACCCCACCCAGAACGTGTAATATACTCCCCAACCGTCAAAAACACTGAACGAACATGAAGAAAGAAGAGATCAAGGAGCTCAGCACCGCCGACCTCAAGGAGCGTCTGGCACAGATGGAGCAGGAGTATCGCCAGCTGACTATCAACCACAGCGTGTCGGCGATCGACAATCCGGCGAAGATCACCCGTGACCGCCGCGACATCGCCCGCGTCAAGACCGAGCTTCGCGCCCGCGAGCTCTCTCAGAAGAAATAATTCTAACCACCACTAAAGACAAATGGAAAAGAGAAACCTCAGAAAAGAGCGTATCGGCATCGTCTCGTCGACCAAGGGCGACAAGACGATCACCGTTACCATCAAGTGGAAGGAGAAGCACCCGATCTATGGCAAGTTCGTCAACAAGACGAAGAAATACCATGCACACGACGAGAACAACGAGTGCAGCGTCGGGGACAAGGTTCTCCTGATGGAGACGCGCCCGCTCTCCAAGACCAAGCGCTGGAGATTAGTAGAAATCATCGAAAAAGTTAAGTAAGCAATGATACAGACTGAAAGCCGATTAACAGTAGCTGACAACAGCGGCGCCAAGGAAGCACTGTGCATCCACGTGCTTGGCGGCACGGGCCGTCGCTATGCTTCGGTGGGCGACGTGATAGTAGTGACTGTCAAGAGCGCCATCCCGGCATCGGACGTCAAGAAGGGCACTGTGTCGAAGGCCGTGGTCGTGCGCACGAAGAAGGAGATCCGCCGTCCCGACGGATCCTACATCCGCTTCGACGACAACGCCTGCGTGCTGCTCAACAACGCCGGCGAGCTCCGCGGCACCCGTATCTTCGGTCCGGTCGCTCGCGAGCTGCGTGGCAAGCGCATAGGCTCCGACACCAACATGAAGATAGTCTCACTGGCCCCCGAAGTGCTCTAAGGCAGCGACCCCAACCCACTTTAGATTTAAAACTATTCACTGAAAGTAATGAGCAAGTTAAAGATAAAGAAAGGCGACACGGTGTATGTCAACGCCGGCGAAGACCGCGGCAAGGAAGGCCGCGTGCTCAAGGTGCTGGCCGACAAGGGCCGAGTGATCGTCGAGGGCGTCAACATCGTGACCAAGGCCACGAAGCCCAACGCCCAGCACCCCCAGGGTGGCCTGGTGAAGATGGAAGCTCCCGTCTCCATCTCAAATGTGAATGTAGTCGACCCCAAGACCGGCAAGCCTACCCGCGTAGGGCGCCGCATGGGCGCTGACGGCAAGTTAGTACGTTACGCAAAGAAATCAGGAGAGGAGATCAAGTAATGAGCATCCAGACACTTAAGAAAGACTATCAGGAGCGCATCATGCCCGCCCTGACCAAGGAGTTCAGCTACACGACTCCCATGCAGGTACCCCGCCTGAAGAAGATAGTGATCAACATGGGTCTCGGCGACGCCACCCAGGACAAGAAGATCATCGAGAACGCCATCAACGAGGTCACCGCCATCACCGGCCAGAAGGCCGTGCAGACCCTCTCGCGCAAGGATATCTCAAACTTCAAGCTGCGCAAGAAGATGCCCGTCGGCGTCATGGTGACCCTGCGCCGCGAGCGCATGTATGAGTTCCTGGAGCGCCTGGTGCGCGTGGCGCTGCCCCGCATCCGTGACTTCAAGGGCATCGAGAGCAAGCTCGACGGCCGCGGCAACTACACGCTGGGCATCACCGAGCAGATCATCTTCCCGGAGATCAACATCGACAACATCTCGCGCCTGCAGGGCATGAACATCACGTTCGTGACCTCGGCCAACACCGACGAGGAGGGCTTCGCGCTGCTCAAGGAGTTCGGCCTGCCCTTCAAGAAGAAGGCGTGAGCGCAACCAAGTAACCAACTCTTTAACCCACGATATGGCAAAAGAATCAATGAAGGCACGCGAGGTGAAGCGTGCGAAGCTCGTGGCCAAGTACGCCGCCAAGAAGGCAGCCCTTAAGGAGGCCGGCGACTATGAGGGCTTGCAGAGCCTGCCGAAAAACGCGTCGTATGTGCGCCTGCACAACCGCTGCTCCATCACGGGGCGTCCCCGCGGCTACATGCGCCAGTTCGGCATCAGCCGCATCCAGTTCCGCGAGATGGCGTCGGCCGGCCTTATCCCCGGCGTGCGCAAGGCGAGCTGGTAAGCGTCTGCGCGGGGCCTGAGAGGCGCAGCCTCGCAGCCCCACGGGGCCGCGGCAGGGAGTTACTCGCCCGGCGCGGCCGCAACGAAAAAGCAAAGAAATGAGTATTAAATATTGTTGGGAAACGCCCAATCAATTTAAACCGTAAAACAAAATGACAGATCCTATTGCAGATTATCTGACAAGATTGAGGAATGCCATCAAGGCCGGACATCGCGTGGTCGAGGTTCCCGCCTCAAACTTGAAAAAAGAAATCACAAAGATTCTCTTCGAGCAAGGCTACATACTTAACTACAAGTTTGTAGAGGGAGAGACTCCTGCGGGCTCCATCAAGATAGCCCTCAAATATGACCCGGTGGACAAGGTGAACGCCATCAAGGCGCTGCGCCGCGTGAGCCGCCCCGGTCTGCGTCAATATACCGGCTACAAAGACATGCCGCGAGTGCTTAACGGACTTGGCATCGCCATCCTCTCGACCTCGAAGGGTGTGATGACCAACAAGCAGGCCGCAGCCGAGAAGATCGGCGGCGAGGTGCTGTGCTATGTCTACTAATCAATAAGGAGGAATACGAATATGTCACGAATAGGTAAAGCTCCCATTGAGATACCCGCAGGCGTCACCGTCACGGTGAGCCCGGAGAACGTAGTCACGGTCAAGGGCCCCAAGGGTACCCTGAGCCAGGCCGTAGCCAAAGACATCACAGTAAAAGTAGAAGACAACCACGTGGTGGTGACCCGTCCCAGCGACGACCGCGAGCACCGCGCCCAGCACGGCCTCTACCGTGCGCTTATCCACAACATGGTGGTGGGCGTGTCGCAGGGCTACCGCAAGGAGATGGAGATCATCGGCGTGGGCTACCGTGCCAACGCCACGGGCCAGACGCTCGAGCTCTCCCTGGGCTACAGCCACGCCATATACATGCAGCTCCCCCCCGAGGTGAAGGTCGAGACCAAGAACGAGCGCAACAAGGCTCCTCTGATCATCCTGGAGAGCGACGACAAGCAGCTGCTTGGCCAAGTGTGCGCCAAGATACGCTCACTGCGCAAGCCCGAGCCCTACAAGGGCAAAGGCATCAAGTTTGTCGGCGAGGTCATTCGCCGCAAGAGTGGCAAGAGTGCCAGCGCCAAATAACTTTAAACGTACAGTATCATGGTCACAAAGAAAGAAAGAAGAATCAAGATCAAGACCCGTATCCGCGGGAAGATCTCCGGCACTGCAGAGCGTCCGCGCATGAGCGTGTTCCGCTCCAACAAGCAGATATACGTCCAGCTTATCGACGACGCCGCAGCCACCACGCTGCTTAGCGCATCGTCGAAAGGCGTCGAGGGCGGCACCAAGAGCGAGATAGCCGCCAAGGTAGGCGCCAAGGTCGCCGAGAAGGCTCTCGCCCAGGGCATCACGACAGTAGTGTTTGACCGTAACGGCTACCTGTTCCACGGTCGTGTAAAGTCGCTGGCAGACGCCGCCCGCGAGGGAGGCCTCAAATTCTAAACCCTACAGACAATCATGGCAAAAAGAAATAACCGAGTAAAGAGCACGGGCGACCTTGACCTCAAGGAACGCCTGGTAGCCATCAACCGCGTGACCAAGGTCACCAAGGGTGGCCGCACGTTCACCTTCGCTGCAATCGTTGTCGTCGGCAACGAGAACGGCGTGGTGGGCTGGGGCCTTGGCAAGGCCAACGAAGTGCAGGCCGCCATCGCCAAGGGCGTGGAGGCCGCCAAGAAAAATCTTATCCGCGTGCCGGTGCACAAGGGCACCATCCCCCACGAGCAGGAGGCCAAGTTCAGCGGCTCCCGCATCATCCTCAAGCCTGCCAGCCAGGGTACCGGCGTCAAGGCCGGCGGCGCCATGCGCGCCGTACTCGAGAGCGTGGGCGTGCACGACGTGATCGCCAAGTCGAAGGGGTCTTCCAACCCCCACAACCTGGTCAAGGCCACCATCGCCGCGCTCGACGAGATGCGCTCGCCCTCCCAGGTGGCCCAGAACCGCGGCGTCAGCGTTGAGAAAGTGTTCAAAGGCTAAGTGAAACTTTAACAAGCAAGACACAGCTCACAAACTATGGCACAGATAAAGATAACGCAGGTCAAGAGCCAGATCAACTGCCCCAAGGTGCAGAAGGAGACTCTCGTGGCCCTGGGCATCAAGAAGATGCACCACTCAGTGATCAAGGAGGACTGCCCCTCCGTGCGTGGAATGATAAATGCAGTACGTCACCTGGTAGAAGTGACCAACGTATAAAAACAGCAAAGCAATGGATTTAAGCAACTTACAACCTGCATACGGCTCGGTCAAGAAAAAGACCCGCATCGGCCGCGGCCCCGGCTCCGGCAAGGGTGGAACTTCTACCCGTGGACACAAGGGCGCGAAGTCGCGCAGCGGCTATTCGCGCAAGATCGGCTTTGAGGGCGGCCAGATGCCGCTGCAGCGCCGTCTGCCGAAGTTCGGCTTCAAGAATATCAACCGTGTGGAGTACAAGGCCATCAACGTCTCGCTGCTCCAGACCATGGCCGACGAGCGCAAGCTCACCGCCATCACCCCCGACGACCTCCGCGCCGCAGGCTACCTGCGCAAGGGCCAGCTCGTAAAGATCCTTGGCAACGGTGAGCTTACCGCCAAGGTCGACGTAACGGCCAACGCGTTCAGCGCCTCCGCCGAGAAGGCCATCACCGCCGCCGGCGGCACGGTTACCAAACTTTGACTTTCAGCAACATCAAGCTAATGAGATTTTTCGAAACTATCAAAAACATCTGGACTATCGAGGAGCTGCGCAAGCGCATCGGTATCACCCTGCTGCTGGTATTGGTATACCGCCTGGGGTGCTACATCGTGCTTCCGGGCATCAACCCCAGCGACCTCGAGGCCCTGTCAAGCTTCACCAACAAGAGTGGCCTGATGCAGCTGCTTGACATGTTCAGCGGCGGCGCGTTCTCCCAGGCGTCGATCTTCGCCCTGGGCATCATGCCTTACATCACGGCCTCGATCGTTGTGCAGCTGCTTGGCATGGTACTGCCGTCGTTCCAGAAGATGCAACGCGAGGGCGAGAGCGGACGCCAGAAGCTCAACCAGTATACGCGCTATCTTACAGTGCTGATACTGTGCATGCAGGCTCCGGCATACCTCGTCAACCTGCGCATCCAGGTGCAGGCCGCTGCCCACGGGGCGGTGACCAGCAGCCTCGGCTTCTGGCCCACGGTGTACCTGACGGTGATACTCACCGCCGGCTCCATGTTCATCATGTGGCTGGGCGAGCGCATCACCGACCGTGGCATCGGCAACGGTATCTCTTTCATCATCTTGGTGGGCATCATCGCCCGCCTGCCCCACGCGCTGGTGGCTGAGTTCATCCAGCGCACGCCCGGTTCGCAGGGCGCACAGGGCGGCCTGGTGATGTTCATCGTCGAGATCATCGTGTTGTTTGCCGTCACCATCTTTGCGGTGATGCTCGTGCAGGGCACGCGCAAAGTGCCGGTGCAGTATGCCAAGCGAATTGTCGGCAACCGCCAGTATGGCGGCGCCCGCCAGTACATCCCCCTGAAGGTCAACGCCGCCGGTGTGATGCCGATCATCTTTGCCCAGGCAATAATGTTTATCCCCATCACAGTGGCCGGCTTCGGCTCTTCGGACGCCTCCCACGGATTCGTGGCCACGTTCAGCGACATCAACGGCTTCTGGTATAACTTCGTATACTTCTGGATGATCGTAGCGTTCACCTACTTCTACACCGCCATCACCGTGCGCCCCACGCAGATGGCAGAAGACCTCAAGCGCAACAACGGCTTCATCCCCGGCGTCAAGCCCGGCAAGAAGACTGCGGAATACCTTGACACCATCATGTCGCGCATCACCCTGCCAGGCTCGATATTCCTGGGCATCGTGGCCATCCTCCCGGCCTTCGCCCGCTTCTTCGGCATCAGCCAGGGCTTCGCCCAGTTCTTCGGCGGCACCTCGCTGCTGATACTCGTGGGCGTCGTGCTCGACACTCTCATGCAGATCGAGAGCCACCTGCAGATGCACCACTATGACGGCCTGATGAAGGGCGGCAAGATCAAGGGACGCACCACCGGCAACGCTTATTGAACCGTTACGGCAAGTGAAGTGAAATAAGCGCGGCACGGCAGCCGCAGCCCTGCGCCGGACCGGTTCCGGCGCAGGGGTGCGGCAACGGGCGTCGAAAAATAGGACATTGACACTTACGGTCAGATGATAATACTCAAGACACCGGACGAGCTGGTGAAGATGCGCGCCGCGTGCGACCTGGTGAGCCGGACGCTTGGCGAAGTGGCCAGGTGGGTGGCTCCGGGAGTGACCACGCGACGGCTCGACCAGATAGCCCGCGAATATATATGCGACAACGGCGGCCGCCCGGCCTGCCTGGGCTACGAGGGCTTCCCCGGCACGCTCTGCATCGAGGTCAACGAGACGGTGGTGCACGGTTTCCCTTCGGGCTATTGCCTTCGCGAGGGCGACATAGTGGGCACCGACTGCGTGGCCGAGCTCGACGGGTATAACGGCGACCAGTGCTACACCTTCGCCGTGGGCGACGTCGACGAGAAAGTCATGGCCCTGTGCCACACCACCAAGGAGTCCCTTTACAAAGGCATCGAGGCGTGCCGGGCGGGCAAGCGTATCGGCGACATCGCCAACGCCGTGCAGACCTACTGCGAGAAGCGGGGCTACACCGTCGTCCGCGAGATGTGCGGCCACGGCATAGGCCGCGGGATGCACGAAGACCCCGAGGTGCCCAACTACGGGCGCCGCGGCACCGGACCGGTGATACGCAACGGCATGTGCATCGCCATCGAGCCGATGATCAACCTGGGCAGCCGCAACATAGTGGTCGAGCCCAACGGCTGGGAGTGCCGCACGCGCGACCGCCGTCCGTCGGCCCACTACGAGCACACAGTGGCGGTCCACGACTGCGAGACGGAGGTGATGACCACTTTCCGCTACATAAAGGAGGCCCTGGGCGAGCGTTACATCTGACGTTGAGGAAGTTTAGCTTTATTTCACAAACTGCAACACAATAATAAGCGCAAGCAAACGTAGACTATATGGCAAAACAACCCCACATAGAGCAAGACGGCGTAGTCGTCGAAGCGTTGTCAAACTCGATGTTCCGTGTCGAGCTGGAGAATGGCGGCCATCAGCTGATAGCCACCATCTCGGGCAAGATGCGCATGCATTACATCAAAATCCTCCCGGGCGACAAGGTGCGGGTGGAGATGTCGCCGTACGACCTGAGCCGTGGCCGCATCGCGTTCCGCTACAAGTAAACGAACCAACTACTATAAAATACCAAACTACTGACATGAAAGTAAGAGCCTCAGTAAAGAAGCGCACCCCCGACAGCAAGATAGTCCGTCGCAAGGGACGCCTCTATGTCATCAACAAGAAGAACCCCAAGTTCAAAATGCGCCAGGGCTAAGAGCCTGTTTAATAAAAATTTAAAATTAAATAATCTTATTTCATTTTTTGTGGCTCATTTTGGCCATTTTGGACTTTTTCGTCAATTATTTAGCTCGCTAAACTCAATCCTCAAAAGGCCAAACTGCCTCAAAATTAGCCTACAAAAAATAAAATATTTTTATTAAACAGGCTCTAACCGGAGTGCCTGTTGCATATCAGTAACCAACCAAACTCTGAGCTCTCTGACGCCACCGCTGAGCACGCCTGGGCGTGCCGCCGGACGGACGTTCCCCACCGGTTTGTCGCGGGAACTTGCGGCGCTCGGAAGAAGCGACAACAAACAGTAACAAGACAATATGGCAGTACGTATTGTGGGTGTTGACCTCCCCCAGAACAAACGAGGTGAAATAGCCCTTACCTATATCTTCGGTATCGGCCGCAGCAGCGCCAAGAGCATCCTTGAGAAGGCCGGCGTTGACGTAGACATCAAAGTAAAAGACTGGACCGACGCGCAGGCAGCAGCCGTGCGCGAGGTCATTGGCAACGACTACAAGGTCGAGGGCGACCTGCGCAGCGAGATACAGCTCAACATCAAGCGCCTGATGGACATCGGCTGCTACCGCGGCATCCGTCACCGCAACGGCCTCCCCGTGCGCGGCCAGAGCACCAAGAACAACGCCCGCACCCGCAAGGGCCGCAAGAAGACGGTTGCTAACAAGAAGAAAGCTACTAAATAAACGTAACAACGCAACAATATGGCAAAAAAGACAGTCGCAGCTAAGAAGAGAAACGTCAAAGTCAGCGCCGAAGGGCAGCTGCACGTTCACTCCTCTTTCAACAACATCATTGTGTGCCTCGCCAACTCCGAGGGCCAGGTCATCAGCTGGTCGTCGGCAGGCAAGATGGGCTTCCGCGGGTCGAAGAAAAACACCCCGTACGCAGCCCAGATGGCCGCGCAAGACTGCGCGAAGACGGCCTACGACCTGGGCCTGCGCAAGGTGAAGGCCTACGTCAAGGGCCCCGGCAACGGCCGTGAGAGCGCTATCCGCACCATCCACGG
>CAYOUJ010000052.1:0-16734 GCA_964407165.1 uncultured Muribaculaceae bacterium
TTTATATGGGCACAAATTTACCAACTTTTTGGAAATAAGAGCCACAAAATCACGAAAAAATTTGGCGAAACCCTGCAAATAAGTGTCGAAACACCACGGTTTAACGGTTAAAGAAGCTAAGAAATAAAGAAATTAACGCAACTCAAGTTTCGCAAGTTTAAATTATTCGGCAGGAACGCGAATAAAAAACTTCTTTCCTTTCTTTTGTTTCTTCGCGTGTTAGAGGTCGGAGAAGCGGCGGCGGTGGCGGAGATGGCAGGCGGTGAGGATGTTGACGGGGCGGAGGAGGTTGCGTGCGGCGTGACTGTCGGCGACGCGGCCTTTGATGCGGAGGTATTGGATGTGTGCCTTGACAACGGCGAGGGCGTGGGCCGGCTTGCCTTGCATCAGGAACATGGCGGCGGCGACGGTGTCGAGGAGTCGGCGGCGGACGAGGAGCCACCAACGGCCGAAGCCGTGGGGAAGGTTTTTGTGCAACATCAGCAGGGAGTTGCGGAAGTTGAGGAGGGTCTTGCGGGGCGATGAGGCGTTGAGGCTTGCTCCGCCGAGGTGGTATACGGCGCAGTCGCCGATGGCTACGACGGTGCGCCCTTTCAGGCGCATGCGCCAGCAGAGGTCTATCTCCTCCATGTGTGCGAAGAAGTCAGCATCGAGGCCGCCAAGCTGTTGATAGAGAGCAGTGTCGACCATAAGGCATGCGCCGGAGGCCCAGTCGACCTCGACGGTGTCGTCATACCGGCCGGTGTCAGGTTCTATGGTGTCGAAGATGCGTCCGCGGCAGTATGGGTAGCCGTTGCAGTCGAGGAAGCCTCCGGCGGCGCCGGCGTACTCAAACATCTCCGGCTGGCGCAGGGAGCGGATCTTGGGCTGGCAGGCACCGCACACGGGGTGGGTACACATATAATTATAAAGGGGTGTGAGCCAGTCGTCCTTGACCTCGACGTCGCTGTTGAGGAGGACGGTGAAGCGGTATCCGGTGGCGGCGATGGCTCGGTTGTAGCCCTCGGCGAAGCCGTAGTTGCGGTCGAGCACGACGACCTTCACCTCGGGGAAGTGCTCGCGGAGGAGTTTTACGGAGCCGTCGGTGGAGCCGTTGTCGGCGACTATGACGTCGGCGATGGCTGCAGGGGTATACTTCACCACCGATGGGAGGTAGTCTCGGAGGAGGCGCTCACCGTTCCAGTTGAGTATTATTACGGCTACATCTTTCATACAGTGAGGTTTACAACGGTTCCAGCCAACGCGGGATTGGGTTCCGTGAGTTGGACGCGCAGGTAGTTGTCGGTCCAGCCGGCCATCTGTCCGCGCGTGTCGGGATGCTCGAGTAGCACGGGGCGCATCGTGCCGGCAAAGCGCTGGCGGAAAGCGTCGTGCTTGCGCTCGCTGATGGCAATCATTCGCTCGACGCGGCGGTGCTTCTCGTGCTGGCTGACCACGTGTGGTATCTCGAGGGCCTTTGTGCCGGGGCGCTCGCTGTAGGGGAAGACGTGAATCTGGGAGATGTCGAGGCTGTCGACAAAGCGAGCGGACTCCTCAAAGAGCGCCTCGGTCTCGCCGCGGGCGCCGACTATGAGGTCTACGCCTATGAAAGCGTCGGGGAGGAGGGAGCGTATGCGCTCGATGCGGTGTGCGAAGAGGGCGGTGTCATAGTGACGGTGCATGAGGCGGAGCACCTGGTCGGAGCCGCATTGCAGGGGCACGTGGAAGTGGGGCATGAAGCGCCGGGACTCTCCTACCCAGGCTATCATCTCGTCGGTGAGGAGGTTAGGCTCGATGGAGGATATGCGGTAGCGCTCGATGCCGTCCACTTGGTCGAGGGCGCGGACGAGGTCGAAGAAAGTCTCGTCGGTGCCTTTGCCGAAGTCGCCGATGTTTACGCCGGTGATGACAATCTCGCGGCCGCCCTCCTCGGCCACTTTCCGGGCCTGGGCGACCATCTCGGCGACGGTGCCGGAGCGGCTGCGGCCGCGGGCTCTGGGGATGGTGCAATATGTGCACCAGTAGTCGCACCCGTCTTGCACCTTTAGGAAGTAGCGCGTGCGGTCGCCGCGGGAGCAGGCGGGGACAAACTCGCGGAGGTCTTTGGCGGGAGACACCTCGGAGAGCAGGTGCGGGTCCTGGAGGCACCGGTCGAGGTAGTCGGCGATGCGGCCTTTTCGGTCGTTGCCGGCGATGACGGCGACGCCGGGCAGCTCGGCGAACACCTCGGGGCGGAGCTGGGCATAGCACCCTGTCACCACTATGAGGGCGCGGGGGAGGCGGCGGTGGATGGCACGCACCAGCTGGCGCCCTTTCTTGTCGGCCTCGGCGGTGACGCTGCAAGTGTTTACCACGGCCACGTCGGCACTTTCGCCGACGGAGGCGCGGCGAATGCCGCGGGCCTCGAGAGCGGCGGCTATGGTCGCGGTCTCGGCGAAGTTGAGCTTGCAGCCCAAGGTATGATACTCAGCTTTGTATAAATGCATAATGCATAATGCATAATGCATAATTCATAATGGATAAGCATATTGCCTAATCCGAACGGCAATTATGCATTATGCATTATGAATTATGCATTGTTTTAGCGGCGACCTTTGCCCTTGCGCTCTTGTTCGCGGAGCATCTGCTGCTGGCGGCGCTGGGCCTCCTCGAGGCGTGCCATGAAGCCGCTCTTCTTCTTGCCCTTCTGAGCCTTGGCGCGCTCGGCCATGCGTGCGCGCACCTTGTCTTCATCGACCACCTTGCGGAAAATCCACATCTGAATGATGGTGATGAGCAGCGACAGGAAGTAGTAGTAGCTGAGGCCGGCGGCGTAGTTGTTGAAGAAGACGAGGAAGAATATAGGCATCAATATCGACATCCACTTCATGCCGGGCATCGAGCTGCCGCCGGGCTGGTTCTGCATGTTAAACCAGGTGTAGATGACGTTGACCACGGTCATGAGCAGACAGAAGAGGCTGATATGGTTGCCGAAATATGTGCTTATGATGGGAATGTGGGTGGTCCAGGAGACGATGGCGTCGGGCGCCGAGAGGTCGTGTGCCCACAGGAACGGCTCCCCGCGGAGTTCGATGGCCGAGGGGAAGAAGTTGAACATTGCGATGAGTATCGGCATCTGCAGCAGCATGGGCAGGCAGCCGGACATCGGGTTGGCGCCGGCCTTGCTGTACAGGGCCATGGTCTCCTGCTGGCGCTTCATGGCGTCCTCCTTGCCGGGATACTTCTCGTTTATGGCCTTGATCTCGGGGGCGAGCACGCGCATGCGCGCCTGCGACATGTAGCTCTTGTAGGTGAACGGGAAGAGGATGATCTTGATGAAGATGGTGAGCAGGAGTATGATGATGCCGTAGTTGCTGATAAACTGGCTGAGGAAGGTGAACACGGGGATGACTATCAGCGTGTTGATCCAGCGGAAGAGTGTCCAGCCGAGGGGTATGAGGCGTGTCAGCTCCAGGTTGGTGTCGGGCACTATCTCCTCCTGGATGTCGCTCAGCAGTGGATAGAGGTTGGGGCCGAGGTAGAAGACAAACTGTGCGGGGTTGGCCGAGCGGGGGTCGTAGTCGAGGGTGGCGTGGGTGGTCATCTCCTTGAGGTAGTCGGGGCTCTCCTTGAGCACCTTGGAGTCGAACTCGGCGCCTGTGAAGTTGTTGACGTTGATGATGACGGCGGAGAAGAACTGGTTCTTGTAGCCGATCCAGCGCAGGCGCTCCTCCACGGCCTTGTCGTCGTCGGAGTTTTCGCTGAGGTGCTTCACGCCGCCGCCGGAGAACTGATAGTAGATGGCGGAGTTGCGCTCCTCAAACATACGTCCCTGCTCGTTGCGGGGCATGCGCTGGTGCCAGTCGAAGTCGATGGAAGTGGCGTTGGCGGGGAGTATCTGGCCCTGCTGCAGGATGTCCATGCGCACGGTGTAGCCCTTTCCCTTGGGCAGCGTGTAGCGGACGGCCCACATCAGCCCGTCGCCGGGGGTGAGGGCCATGATCACGGAGGTGTCGGTCTTCTCCTTGACGGTGAAGTAGAACTCGCGGGTGTCGAAGCGCTGCGTGGCGGTGGTGAGGGTGAACGAGTAGCCGCCGTAGTCGGGCGAGAGCAGCTCCACGGGCAGCGAGTCGCGGTTGATGTAACGCTTGTCGAGGAGCTTGGCGGAGGCTATCTGCGCGCCTTTGTTGGTGATGTCGAGGGTGATGACGTCGTTGGCGAGTGTGACTATGGTAGAGTCGCCGGTAATATGGTGTGCAAAGCCCTGGTATCGCGCTATGTTGAGCAGCCCTTGCTTGAAAGCGCCGACGGCGGCTTTGGCCACGGAGGGCTTGATGTCGCCGTAATCGTGGCTGACGATGGCCGTCACGGGCACTTCGGCGCCATCGGCCTTGACGGTGCCTCCAAGGGCGTTGTCGGAGGTGTTGAGGGTCACGGCCATGTCGGTGGTGGTCAGGCGGTAGACCACGTTGCCGCCGATGCTGTCGCGCACGCCGTACTCTTTGACGGTGCCGCGTATCTGCTCCATCTCGGCGGGGCTCACGGAGTCGACGGTTAGCACGGCGGCGCTGTTGGCGTCAGATTCGGCCTGCTCACGTGCAAGCTGCTCCTTCTCCTCCTGCATGCGCTGCTGCTGCTCGGCTGACGGCTGGTTCATCCACATAAACAGCAGGATGATGGCAGCCATCATGACAAATCCGGTTACGGTGTTTTTATCCACTTAATATAAGGAAATTAAGGAATTTAATGAAATTAAGGAATTTAACGGGTAGGGGAGAGGCTATGCGTTGGTGCGCTCGGCGCGGTAGGCGATGGCCGCGCGCACGAAGTCGACGAAGATGGGGTTGGGCTGAAGCACCGTGCTCGAATACTCGGGATGATACTGTGTGCCTATAAACCAGCGCTTTTCGGGCATCTCCACCACCTCGACAAGGTGGGTCTGCGGGTTCTCGCCGACACATTTGAGTCCGGCGTTCTCGAGGCGCTCGCGGTAGTCGTCGTTGAGCTCGAAGCGGTGGCGATGGCGCTCGTCCACCTCTGTGCGGCCGTAAGCCTTGGCGGCGCGGCTGTCGGGGCGAAGCACGCACTTGTAGGCGCCCAGTCGCATGGTGCCTCCGAGGTTGCTGATGCTCTTCTGCTCCTCCATCAGGTCTATGACGTTGTCGGGGGTGTGCGGATCCATCTCCGTGGAGTTTGCCTCTGCCAGGCCCATGACGTTGCGGGCGAACTCGATGACCATGCACTGCATGCCCAGGCAGATGCCGAAGGTGGGCACGTCGTGCTCGCGACACCATTTGAGGGCCACGAACTTGCCCTCGATGCCGCGCTGGCCGAAGCCGGGGGCAATGATGACGCCGTCGAGGGGAGAGAGCTGGGCGTCGGCGTTCTCCTCGGTGAGCTTCTCGGAGTGGATGTACACAAGGTTGAGGCGGCGATCATTGTATGTGGCGGCCTGGAAGAGCGACTCGTTGATGCTCTTGTATGCGTCCTGCAGCTCGACGTACTTGCCCACCAGGCCGATGGTAACCTCCTCCGTGGCCTTGTGCATCTTGTCGAGGAAGCTGATCCAGGGATCCATGTGGGGCTGTCCATCCACGGCGACGCCGGTCTTGCGCATGACTATCTCGTCGAGGTGCTGGGCGTGCATGGTGATGGGGACCTCGTAGATCGAGGGGACGTCTATCGACTGTATGACGGCGTCGGGGGCCACGTTGCAGAACTGTGCAATCTTGCGGCGCATGTTCAGGGGCACCTCCTTCTCGGTGCGGAGCACGAGTATGTCGGGTTGGATGCCGACCTCCTGCAGCTGCTTGACGGAGTGCTGCGTGGGCTTGGTCTTCAGCTCCTTGGCGGCGCGGATGTAGGGGACGTATGTCAGGTGGATGCACAGGGCGTTGATGCCCATCTCCCAGCGCAGCTGGCGCACGGCCTCGAGGTAGGGCAGCGACTCGATGTCGCCAACGGTGCCGCCGATCTCGGTGATGATATAGTCATAGTTGCCCGTGTTGCCAAGCAGCTTGACGTTGCGCTTGATCTCGTCCGTCACGTGCGGTATGATCTGCACCGTCTTGCCCAGGTAGTCGCCGCGGCGCTCCTTGTCGATGACGTTCTGGTAGATGCGGCCCGTGGTGACGTTGTTGGCGCGGGTGGTGTGCACGTTGGTGAAGCGCTCGTAATGTCCCAGGTCAAGGTCGGCCTCGTGCCCGTCAACCGTCACGTAACACTCCCCGTGCTCGTAGGGGTTGAGCGTCCCGGGGTCGATGTTGATGTACGGGTCAAACTTCTGAATGGTGACTCTCAGGCCGCGTGCCTTCAGCAGACAGGCCAGCGATGACGAGATGATACCTTTGCCCAGAGAGGAGACGACGCCTCCGGTGACGAAGATGTATTTAGTTTCCACGCGTGTAGTGTTATAAATTTGTGATTAGTCCAATCAAGCCGCAAAGTTACAAAAAATTTCGGGAATTGGGAGTAGGGAATCGGGAATTGAGCAATTTTTATTAATTTTGTCGAAAATTTAGCGAACCAATGAGTGTATTGCTTCAGATTAACGAGCTTACCAAGAGCTACGGCACACGCATGCTCTTCGCCGACGTCACCGTCGGGGTGAACGAGGGCGACAAGATAGGCATCATCGCCAAGAACGGCACGGGCAAGTCGACAATGCTCCGCATCATCGCCGGCCTCGAGAGCGCCGACTCCGGCACCGTGGTCCCCCGCCGAGGCCTGACCGTCGGGCTGCTCGAGCAGACGCCGCAGTTTGACCCCGAGGCCACCGTGATAGAGGCATGCCTCCGGCGAGGCACGGAGGCTGCCGACGCAATCATTGCCTACGAGGAGGCGACGGCCTGCGGCGACGCCGAGGCTATGGCGCGGGCCACCGAGATGATGGATGCTGCCCGGGCGTGGGACTTTGAAGACCGCGTGCGCCGGATGCTCACGCGCCTTGACATCGGACCCGAGATGATGGGGCGCCGCATAGGCTCCCTCTCCGGCGGCCAGGCCAAGCGCGTGGCCCTGGCGCGACTGCTGCTCGACGAGCCGGATCTGCTGGTGCTCGACGAGCCTACCAACCACCTCGACGTCACCGTTATAGAGTGGCTGGAGAGTTACCTTGCCCATGCCCGAACCACCCTGCTGCTGGTGACCCACGACCGTTATTTCCTCGACCGCGTCTGCAACCGCATCATCGAGATAGACCACCGCCGGATATTCTCTTACGACACCAACTTCGAAGGTTACTTGCGCCGCCGGGCCGAGCGCATAGAGGCGATGGAGGGCGAATTGGAAAAGGTGAAAAATACCCTGCGCCGCGAGACTCAGTGGATGCGATCGACGCCGCCGGCGCGCTCAGGCAAGGCGAAGTATCGCATCGACCAATACCACCAGCTCACAGCCGACCGCCGCGCCCTGCAGGCCGACACGCGCGACGACAACATACGCCTCAACGTCAAGGCCTCGTATATCGGCAAAAAGATATTCGAGGCCGAGCACGTGAGCAAGCGCTTCGGCGACGTGGTGATACTCAATGACTTCACGTACACCTTCGCCCGCTACGAGCGCCTGGGCATCATCGGCCGCAACGGCGCCGGCAAGTCGACGTTCATCAAGATGCTGCAAGGGCTCGAGCCGGCCGACAGCGGCGCCTGGAACGTCGGCGAGACCGTCCGCTTCGGCTACTACCGCCAGGAGGGCATACAGTTTGACGAGAGCAAGCGCGTCATCGACGCTGTGACGGAGATAACCGAGGACGTGGTGGTTAACGGCACCGTACATTACTCTCCCATGCAGTTTCTGCAGCACTTCCTCTTCAGCCCGGCCGACCAGCAGAAGTATATCCACACCCTCAGCGGCGGCGAGCGGGCGCGCCTCCACCTGGCCACCGTGCTCATGCGCCAGCCCAACTTCCTGATACTCGACGAGCCTACCAACGACCTTGACATTGTGACACTCGGCATCCTCGAGGACTACCTTGCCCAGTTCAAAGGGTGCCTGATAGTGGTGAGCCATGACCGCTTCTTCCTCGACTCGATAGTCGACCACCTCTTTGTCATAAAGGGAGGCGGCGAGATCAAGGACTTCCCCGGAACATATACCGAGTGGCGGGCATCAGAGGAGGCGGCGCGCCCTCGCGTCGCCGCTGCTGCAACCGTTGAAGGGAAAGGAGGAGAGGCGGGGCGCGAGGGCGCCGCCCCGCTCCGAAAGCGCCCGGAGCGTCCGGCCAAGCTGACGTTCAAGGAGCGCCGCGAGATGGAAGAGCTGGAGCGGGAGATGGAGGCCCTGAACGCCGAGATGGCCGAGCTTAACGCCCTGTTTTCATCCGGCGGCGTGGTCGACGACATCGCCGCCAAGTCACAGCGGTTCTCCCAGGCCAAAGAGCGCCTCGACGAGGCGGAGCTGCGCTGGCTCGAGCTCTCCGAAAAAGAGCAGTGACAATTTTGCCGACTGCATAATTTTTGCTAAATTTGTGGCGATAAAATAAGTAGTTATGGATACGCTAAGATACCCCATTGGCATACAGTCGTTTGAGCGCCTGCGTGAGGTCGGAGGTGTATACGTCGACAAGACTATGTATGTGTGGCAAATGACGCAAAGCGCTGCCAACACATACTTTCTGAGCCGCCCGCGGCGGTTCGGCAAGAGCCTGCTTCTGTCGACCATCGAGGCCTACTTCCTGGGCAAGAAACACCTCTTCGAAGGCCTATACATTGCCGACAAAGAGAAGGAGTGGAAGACCTTTCCCGTCCTCCGCTTCGACCTGAGCACGGCGCAGGCCACCTCTACCGAAACGTTGGAGGCCTTTATGATGGACCGCTTGCGTGAGTTTGAGGTCAAATATGGTGTGACTATAAATGACAATGCGATTGGTATCGGCAACCGATTCGGCATGCTCATGCGCAACATCAAGCAAAAGACGGGGCAAGACATAGTGGTGCTCATCGACGAGTATGACAAAGGCATCATCGAGGTGCTTGACCGCGAGGAGACGCTGCAGCGCAATCAGGAAATACTTCGGCCTTTCTTCGGCGAAATCAAGTCGTGTAACGAAATCATCCGCTTCTGCTTCATCACCGGCGTGGCCCGTTTCCGCCACTACACCATCTTCTCCGGCTTCAACAATCCCAAGGACATCTCGATGAACAACGAGTATGCTGCCATCTGCGGAATCACCGAGGAGGAACTGATACGCCATTTTACTCCCGGCATCGAGGCTTTGGCCAAGGCTAATGGCAATGATTTTGACACAATGGTGAGCGAACTGCGTCTCAAATACGACGGCTACCGCTTCACCAAGTCTGACACGCTGGTATACAATCCCTTCAGCCTCCTCAACTGCTTTGACAATAAGTCGATGGATAACTTCTGGGTGAAGTCAGGCAATTCCAAAGTATTTCTTACCTACCTTGCCAAGTCAGACTTTGACGTTACTGATATAGAGGACGTTTGGTCAGACGCGGAGGAGATGGAGGGAACGTTCAAGGCCGACAACCCCATACCCCTCCTCTTTCAGACCGGCTACCTCACCATCAAAGGGTATCACAGGCAGCAGTACCGGCTGGGCATCCCCAACGGGGAGGTGCGCACAGCGCTTGTGAAGGAATTGATTCCGGAAATCATGGGTACCGAGAAACGCAAGTTCCCTGTAATTTATGGAAAATTACTCGACTGCGTAGATTTCGGCGACGCCGAGGGTATGCTCACCATCCTTCAGTCACTGTTTGCCACGGCGCCGTACCAGGATATCGACATTCCGAGCCTCGAGAAGTATTACCATCTGATGGTGTACTATATCTTCCTGATGCTCGGCGTGGAGGCCCGCAGCGAGATATCGATGAGCGGTGGCCGCATAGACCTGCTTGTCAAGGCTCTTCACTACGTCTACGTCATGGAGTTTAAGCTCGACGGAAGCCCCGAGGAGGCGCTGGCTCAAATCGACAGCCACGCCTACGCACTGCCGTGGCAGGCCGACGGCCGCACTGTCTACAAGATCGGCGTCTCATTCTCCTCTGCCACCCGCACCCTCGGCTCCTGGCTCATCACCAAGGCATAATTGGAGGCGAAGCGCCCTCGACGCGTGGTTCAGAGCCGCAGGAGGCGGTGCTTGACCCACTGGACGGCGTCGGTGACGCGCGGGCCCAGGAGCTGCTGGACGCGCTTCTTCAGACGCCCCCGGCGCGGCTGCCACGACGCCGCGAAGCGGTGGATGGAATAGGTGTCGGCGCTCTTCTCCAGACGCATGTTCTGCAGGTGGATGGGGCTGAACCACGTCGAGGGGAAGATGCAAAGCACACGAGGGTCGCGGTCAAACTCCTCTATACTGTTGATTTTCTTCACCGTATGACGTACCTGCGCGGCCTCTGACAGGCGCAGGGGTATGACCTTTAGGTCAGGCGTGCCGTCCGGCCGTATGAAGGGGTGGCTGTCGTAAAAGTCTAATATATCCTTGAATATCTCCTTACCCGCCTCGGCACCCATGGTGGCCGCCTCGATATGCCCCGACGTGCTCTCCAGCCCTAAGAAATAGGGGAGGGCCAGCAGGGTGTCGTATGGGCGTAGCACCTCAACGTCGGTGTCGAGGTAGATGCCCCCCTCGTGGTAGAGGGCGTAGCAGCGGATATAGTCTGCGGCGAAGGCAAATTTGCCGGCGTCGAAAGCCTGGTCGACCCACTGCGACTTGCCGCGGGGGAAACGGTCGAAGTTCCACAACCTGAACTCGTAGTCGGGCATCACCACGCGCCACGCGTCGATGAACCGGCGCACCTTTTCGGGCATGGTGTCGCTAAACCAGCAGTAGTGTATAATCTTGGGTATCATGGAGATAGGTTAACGCGAGAATTTGAGTGAGGCTCCCGACGGGGTGGTCAGGATGTAAAGCCCGGAAGGGAACGGGGCGAGGTCGATGCGGCCGCCCGTGGCGACGGTGACGACGTATCCGGCGGCGTTGCGCACGGTCAGGGGCTCCGCGGGGCTAACTGTGGCAACGGTGCCGTTCATACATATCTGCGGACGAAGGGGAGCAGCAGGGCGCACGGGGGTAATCTCCTTTTGGGGTTTGAGCAACCCGGCACCGGAGACATTGACCATACTGGTAGCGGTGAACTCGCCGCAAGTGAGGGTCACCGGCTCGGCGGAGGGATGTATGATATTGGGGTTGTAGACGTAGACGCCCTCCTCCAGCTCGCGGCCGCGGTAGGTGAACGTAATGGGATCTTCCACGTGGTATGTAAGGCCGTATGTGTCAACCCATTCGGCGTCAAACTCGACGGTGGCGGCATGGTGGCTTACTGCATCGGCATATTCGCTGTGGGCTTTCGAAGCCGCCGCAAGGAGCTGTGCGTGCGTCAGGTTGCTGCCGAGCGAGGGGCGGTAGGTGATGTTACGGGGGTCTTCGTTGAATATCGTGGCATACTCGATGGCTGCGTCGAGGTATGAGCCGGCGGGGGAGGGATGGGTATTGTCGGAATAGAGCATCCGTGCCGCCATCTCGCCGTCGGTGGCGGCGACGTACCCGAATGCCATCGACGTCGGGCACACTGTCACGCCCAACTCGGCGGCCACGCGCCAACAGTTGGCGGCGGTCTCCTCGACGGCCTCGGCATAGTTCCAGGTGCTGCCGTCGCCAAAGTATGAGAGGTAGCCCTGGTTTTGGTGCAAGATTATCACCGCGTCGGGGTTTGGGCACGTCTGGCGGATGAAGTCGACCCACTGGCGGACGTTCTGCCGGAAGCCCTCGATGTCGGTCAGCGACAGGTTGCTCCAGTCCTGCAATATAATATGTGTCCAGGGTGTGGAGGCGATGAGCGCGCGGGCGCTCTGCTCGCCGGCCTCCTCCCAGTGGTTTTGCAGCGTCTGGCCTATGAGCGAGTGCCGCTGCCACGTGGCCTGCCGTCCCATCGCCGCGGCCATGGCGTTGAATATCTCGTCCTGTTGGTTCCACTCTATCAGCGAGTTGTTGAGCGAGAGCACGCGCACGGTGTCGGGCAACTCGGGCACGAGGGTGACGTAGGCGGGATGGACCACGAGGCGGTCAATCTCCGGCATCACGGCGTCGAGGGTGTAGCGCCCCGTAGCGGGGTCGAAGGTCATGTCGTAGGTGCCCTCGTAGGTCACCGCCTCTTCGGTGCCCCACTTGACGAGCCGGTCCGGGTCAGCGGGGTCTTGCCCCCAGGGTATCCCCATCGAGGGCCGCTGGTAGAGCCGCCAGTGGCACGCCCCGTCGTGCGTGTTGCCCCGCAGGGTCACCCGCCCGCTGAAGGGCGCGTCGAGGCTGTCGCGCCGCAGCGCGACGGTGGTGTCGGCATACTGCCAGCGGTTACAGTCGCCCACGAGGTAGACGGCATGTTGCGTGTCGAGCGAGTCGCGGGTGTGCAGGTAGATGGCCGGGGGCATGGCAGGGTTGTCATGGTAGACGGCCTCGATGTAGTCGAGGTCGTAGCCCGTCACGGCGCAGTGCACCGAGGTGATGTTGTAGGTGCGCGACGTCTGATATGTCGAGTCGGGGTAGATGTCGGTGCCGTTGCCGCCGAACTCCACGGATTGGTCTTTGTTGCTGATGATGAAGTACGGATCCATCACCACGGCCCCCAGGCGCATGGTGGTGTCGTTGACCCACTGAAACTCCCACTCCGGGCGGCATTCCCACCCGTTCTGGTTCGAGCGCAGATACCACCCCGAGGGCGCCGGGCACGCGCGGTGGACGTCCTCCATCCACATCCTGAAGGGGGATGGTACCAAATCTGGAGAGGAGTCAAGAGCTAAGGAAGCCCCACTCTTTAGGGGGGTGGTGGGGGGGGCCGGCACGTCGGCCCCCGCCGCCGCGCCGCAGATGGCGCAGAGGCAGATGACAACGATTTGACGCAGCAGGCACTGATTCATGGCGAGTGCAAAGTTACAGTTTTTCGGTGTATTTGCAACCACTAATTTCACAAATTTTATGAGACAAGCTCTAAAAGAACGGGCTGCGCCAATATTGACACCGTCTGTCGAACTTATTTGTAACACCGTTGTTATAATTACAAAGTGATAAAGAATCTAACCTAAACTATTGTTATTATGAAACGTGTATATTTAATCCTGGCTATAGCGCTCTGCAGCATCGCTGCAATGGCCCAGAGCGTCAGCAAGAACGAGGCCAAGCAGATCAAGGCTTTCCTCGCTCTCCCCGCCGAGACGGCTGCCACCAACGCCGAGGCCCTCGGCGTCAGCGACCCCGCCAACATCAACGCCATCGAAGGCGTCACCGTCGCCGACGGCCATGTCATCGCCATCAACTGGAAGGGCAAGCACCTCGCCGGCGCCCTTGACCTGTCCGGCTTCACCGCACTGGCCAACGTCGACGTCCGTGACAACGCACTCACCTCGCTCAACCTCTCGGGCGACGTCGCCCTCTCTGAGGTCAACGCCCAGAAAAACAAGATGACCTCCGTCAACTTCGACGGTTGCGCCGTTCTCCAGAAAGTCAATGTGGCCAAAAACCGCCTGACCGAAATCGCCATCGACCGCACACCAGCGCTAAAGCGCCTCGTGGTGGCCCACAACCTCTTTGTCGAGCTCAACGTCAGCAACTCGCTCAGCCTTGAATATCTCAACTGCCAGGGCTGTCACCTCGAGGCCCTCAACGTGGCCGACTGTGTGAAGCTCAAAGACCTCTATGCCGGCTATAACCGCCTCGAGACCATCACTTTCTCAGGGCTGCTAAGCCTTACCAACCTCAACCTCGACAACAACAACATCGGCACCCTCATAGTGAGCGGACTCCCCCAGCTGTCCACGTTCCTCTGCTCCGACAACAACATGACCAACCTCGTGGTCCGCGATTGCCCGATGCTCCTCGACCTTGTGTGCTCGTACAACAACCTCACCGACCTGTCGGTTGACAACTGCGCCAACCTCCAGTTTGTAGACTGCTCATACAACGACCTGACCACCCTGACGCTGTCGAACCTCAACTTCATCCAGCGCATCCTCTGCAACAACAACCAGCTGCAGATGCTCGACGTAAGCTTCGACCAGAGCCTGGTATACGTTAACTGCCGATACAACCAGATCACCGACCTGCGCACCACCGCCGATCCCAACCTCCGCATGGTGGCCAACCAGTGGAACTACTAATCAACCATGGCCTCGGTCTCCGCTTGAGATCATGTTCTTTATATAGAGTTTTCAAAACAAGATTGTGGGGGTGCCAAAACTAAGCATCCCAAAAACGGAAGTGACAAACCGTAATCAAGAGTGTAGCCGTGGGTGAGACGCGCGAAGCGCGGCCACCCACGGTGAACTTTCCAAAATCTAAGTAATTAAGGGGGTTAAGGAGATTAAGGAAGTTAAGGAGATTAAGGAATTTAAGGTCGTTAATTTCCTTAATCTCCTTAATCTCCTTAATTTCTTTAAGGGGGTTATCGGTAGGAGGTGACGAGGAGGGTGGAGCCGGCGTCGAGGGCGGCCTTGACCTCTTTCTGGCCTTTCTCGACTTTGCAGAGGCTGACGTCGTCGCCGAGGACTTCCTCGACTTTGAGGCGTCCGATCTGTTTGCGGGTCTCTTTGCCGCCGACCATGCCGACTTCGTAGACATGGAAGTGGAGGCCTTTGTAGACACCATTGGCCTCGCCGAGGTCGATGTAGACTTGCTGCATCTTGTCTTTCTTCTCGTTGCCGCGCTCAAGGATGGTGGCAGTGAGGGGGAACATGTTGTCGTAGGCGGCGACTATCTTGTTGTGAAGGCCTTTGATGGCCATTTTGACGGCTTCGTCTTCGTTTTTGGCGTAGTCATATTGGCTGACTGCGGAGGAGAAGGCGTTGGTCCACTGCTGGCCGGAGGCGAGGTCGGTGAGGGTGAGCGAGACGCCGACGGAGGCGGCGTATGAGTTGACTGTTTCGTAATATTTCTTGCCGTTCTTGTCTTTGTGCTCGATCTCTTCGGAGGTGATGGTGGTGGAGATGGATGTAATCTCGCCGGTGATGCGGTAAGCGCCTTGGTCGGTGACGGGAGCGAGGCGGAGGACGTCGGTGAACGCGGAGACTACGGCGGCGTTGACGGTTGGGACGTACTCGGGATGGTTGTTGTTGGTGGCGTTGCCGGCTACGGCCTCGAAGACGGTGCCGATGACTTTGCCGGCGCTGTTCTTTGATTCGGGGACGGTGTAGGTGAGGTCGTAGACTTCGACGGGGTAGATGTCGTTGGCGGTCTGGGCGACGGCGGCGGAGGCGCTGAGGAGGGTGAGGGCGAGTAGAAGTTTTCTCATTGGGGTGATGAATGTGATGTTAGCGTGACGATGTTGGATGCAAATTTACGACAAATTGCGGCAAGTGCCAAATAAAATCGCTAAAGCATCATACAGAAACAATAGAAACAACAGAAACCTTTTTAAAAAGTTTCTGTTGTTTCTATTGTTTCTGTATGAAATGTTATGTCAGAAGACGGGCATCTGCCAGATGAAGCCTACGGAGAGGCGGGAGGTGTTGTAGTTGGACTCGCCGAAGGCTTTTGCGCGGTCGTTGTAGCGGTAGCTGCGGCCGATGTAGGTGGCGAAGAAGTGGAGGTTGCTGTCGGCCATGGGGTAGTACTCGATGCCGGCGATGTAGCCCCAGGCTGTGCGGTAGCGTCCTTTCTCGAGGTTGAAGGATATGCCTTCGTCGTCGACGACGCGGGCCTTGTAGAGGCCTGCGGTCTCATACATGCCTTTGAAGAAGACGTTCCACTTAGGTGTGAAGCGGTAGTTGAGGTGGAGCACGAATGACATGTATTCGGCGGAGGCTGTCATCTTGGTAGGGTCGAGGCTGCCGACGATAGAGGTCATGATGCCTTTGCGGTCGACGCCCTCGCGGGAGTACATCCAGTCAAAGTAAGCGCCGACTTTGGGGCTGATCACGAACTCGTTGCCGAGTGCGAAGTAGTACATCTGGCGACCCTTGACCTCGCTCATGGCGGAGGCAGACCAGCGTGTCTTGAAGACGTCGCAGAAGTTGCCGTTCCAGTTGAGGGTGTAGACGAGTGGCAGCTTTGACTTCTCATAATTGCCGTATTTCTCCTCGGAGCTTTCATTGAGTGCGTCGAGCACCTGGAACTGGAGCTGCTGGCGCGGGGTGAAGTTGTAAGCGACGTTTACACCGGTCATGAAGTTTGACATGTAGTCGACCATGTCGGAATACTGGTAGATTTCAATAGGGTTGAGGTCGAACTCGATGCCGCCGTAGGATGCGCACTGCTTGCCGAGGAAAGCGCTCCACTTGCCGCCGTGGAGGCCGATGCCGGCGATGTCGATGGCGTATGCGAGGTTGTCTTCAGGCGCTGGCTGCTGGCTCTTGGTGAGGCGCTGGCGGTAACGGTAGCTCAGCCAGTCGTTGATGTCGCCCTTGGCCTCGATGCGGAACTGGCTCATCTGGAACTTCCCCTGGTCGAAGTCGCCGCCGGTCCAGGATGCGTCGAAGTCGCCGTGCATGTTGAAGTAGAGGTTAAACTTGTCGGTCTTTTTCTGGATCTTTGTGACCGTTTCAAAGAGGGCTTTTTCCTGCTCCGAGGTGGGGGTATAGGGGTCTGCGTCCTGCTGTGCCAGGCCCGTGGCGGGGATGACGAGGGCAGCGGCGAGGAGCCATAGAGTGTTAGTTTTCATGACGTATGGTTTTGAGGGATTGGGAATAAGGAAATTAAGGAGCTTAAGGAAATTAAGGAGAGTGTGGTTAGTGATTAGTGGTTAGTGATTAGTGATGAGTGATGAGCTTTATGGTCAGTGAATTAGCTATTCACTACTCCCTACTCACTAATTACTTAGGCTAGTA
>CAYOUJ010000053.1:0-16086 GCA_964407165.1 uncultured Muribaculaceae bacterium
AAAATTTGCATGTGTCAAAAATACACACTAACTTTGCATCGTCATTAGATTCCTTAATTTCCTTAAATTCCTTAATTTACTTATATGACACCTTTCCAAGATAAAGCGCGCGGCAGCCTCGTCGGAGGCGCCATCGGCGATGCACTCGGTTATGTGGTAGAGTTTGACCGCCACTCGCGCATCGTCAGCAAGTACGGCCCGGAGGGCATCGGCACTTTTGAACTCAACGGCTCGGGCCTCGCCGAAATCAGCGACGACACTCAGATGACCCTCTTCACCGCCGCAGCCATGATAGAAGGCGCCGGCTGTGGCTTGGAGCGTCCCGAGGCGTGCGTCGAGGGAGCCTACCTCGACTGGTATTACACCCAGACCGGCCGTGCCGCCAAGGGCGCCGCGCCGTTCACCACTCTGCGCGAGCTGCCCGAGTTGGCACACCGCCGCGCTCCCGGTGGCACGTGCCTGAGCGCTTGCGAGTCACTATTGCAGGGCCGCAAGCCCGACAACCGCAGCAATGGCTGCGGCGGCATAATGCGCGCGGCTCCGGTCGGCCTTTCCTATTCCCAGCGTCAGGGCGCATCTGAGCAGGAGGTCATAGACGCCGGAGCCTACGTCGGCCGCGTCACCCACCTGCACCCGCTCGGCTTCCTCCCCGCGGGGATGCTCGCCTACACCGTCTTCCGCCTCGCCCGTCCCGACTTCGGTGACGTCATCGAGGATGTCGTAGAAGATGGTTTGCGCCTGATGCACCGCGTCGACGGCGACGCTCACGCCCTCGAGAAAGCCCAGCTCGAGCGTATCACACGCCGGGCCATGGCGCTTGCCGCCTCCGACGCCTCCGACCTCGACGCCATCCGCCGTCTCGGCGAGGGGTGGGTAGGGGAGGAGGCCTGGGCAATTGCCCTCTACTGCGCCCTGCGCCATCGCGACAGCTTCGCCGACGCCATCCGCGCCGCCGTCAACCATGACGGCGACAGCGACTCCACCGGCAGCATCTGCGGCAACATCCTCGGCACCCTCATAGGCTACGACGCGCTGCGCCGCGAGCGCCCCTTCTGCCCCGAGGGCCGCACCCTCGAAGACACCCTCGAGCTCCACCCCCTCCTCCTTGACCACGCCGACCGGCTGTAACCAATGCACAATGTGCATTAGGGATTAGTCGAGGTAGAAGAGGATGAGGCGGGTGAGGGCAGCTTGGCATACGGGGCAGAAGGTGGGGTAGGTGTTGTTGCGCATGCGGCACTCGTCGGCGGGGCGGTAGACGCCGTGGAGCTTGTAGCCGCCGCCCTCGAAGACGCCGACGGGATACCGGTCACACTGGTCGACGGGGGTGGGCACGGGGGCGCCCTTCTTCAGCATACCCTTCCACTTGCTGTCGAAGTCGACCAAGGTGGTGATGTTCTGCTCCCACGGCTCGATGTCGAGGGGGTATTGGTCGGAGAGTGCGTCCTCCTCGTAGGCGTACTCGTCGGCAAGTCCGCCGAAGCTGTGGCCGAACTCGTGGACGACGACGGGGAGGAACGACGGGTGGCCCGTGGTGGCCAGGGTATAGCTGTTGTAGATGCCGCCGCCGCCGTATTCGTCAGTGTTGGCGAGGATTATGATATGCTCATAGGGCACGCCGAGCAGGGCGTCGTGGATGGCGTAGACAGAGGGGGCGGTGAGGTAGCGGTCGGCGTAGAAGGTGCTGAAGTGTGAGCCGAAGGGTGTCGAGCGCCAGTCGCCGAAGCGGGGTATGCTCACGCCTGTGTCGTGTGAGGGGCAGTCGACGGCGATGAAGTTGATGCGGTCGGCGAAGGTGTGGTACGGCTCGTAGCGCAGCATCTCGTCGACGGCGGCCTGCGCGGACTTGTAGAACTCCGGCATCTGCTCGGCGGTGTAGCCCTCGCCGAGGATGGCGATATTGATGGCGCTGCCAGGGTTGGTGGCCTTGTGGAGGTAGCGCCAGCCGTCGGCGCCGACGGTGGCGGGGCGGCGCACGAGCACGTCGGCGGGGTCGTAGACATGAGATGTGCGGGCTATGGTGTCGCGGCGCCAGTTCAGCAGGCAGATGTCGATGCGCGCCGGAGCCTTGGGCTGGGGCACGAGGTAGGTGTTTTCAAACGCCTTGGATGAGGTTATGGCCTCGTCGGTTGCCAGCCATTCCTGGAACAGCGAGGAGAAGGAGTGGCGGTAGATGGTGTCGCCCGTGGCGATGTCGACCACGTCAATCTGCCCGGCGCCGGCCAGGGGGAGTTTGTCGAGGTTGTGGCGGCGTCCGTGCCATCCGGGGGTGAGCACCTGCTTGTTGAGGTAGATGGCGGAGTTGAGGCGGTCGGCGGCGAAGATGTAGTCAATGCGCAGCGTCGAGTCGTTGAAAGCCTGCTCGAAGGGGACTTCTGCGGAGGCTGCTGCGGCGATGGTCAGTGAAAGGAGCGGGAGTAGGATTTTGCGCATGGTATTAAGGAAATTAAGGAAATTAGGGAAATTAAGGAAATTAGGGAGCCAACTGCATCAGCGGGAGAGGGAGAGGTTGAAGGAGATGCCGTAGGAGGTGTTGGTGGTGGGGTAGGAGGAGGTGGAGACCAGCGGGGTGTTGATCTGGTGGTCGAAGTACATCGACATGGTCAGGCGCTTCGACATCACATAGTTGGCGGTGAAGTTGATGTTGATGGTGCGGGCGCCGCTGGTGGCCTGCGTGTAGGCGGTCTCGATGCGGCGGATGAGCGCCTGCGTGAGCTGGTAGGAGAAGTCGAGGTTGAGCGACAGGTCGTTGCTAACGCCGGTCTGCGTGCCCTTGAACTTGAGCACGGAGTTGAAGTTGGCTATCTTGTAGCCGACGCCGGCGGTGACGCCGCGGGTGTTGGCCTCCACCACCTGGCCGGCGGCGGTGTTGAGCGTGAGGGTGCGCTGGTCGCGGTACTCGCAGTTGAGCGTCATCTCGTTTTTGAGCGTGACGCTCACGCCGATGAGGGGCGCGAACTTCTCGGTGATGGCCACCGAGGAGATGTTGTATGGCGAGGAGGGGATAGGCTCGCCGGTGAGTTCGTCGAGGGTGAAGCCCATGCTCTCGCCGTCGACGCTGAGCCAGTTGAGGTAAGAGGAGTAGCTGCCCACGGAGTATGTGCACTGGTATGCGTGCGAGAGGGTAAACGTCTTGAAGATATTGTTCAGGCCGCCGATCTTGACCAGGCCGTCGTAGGTGACGCGCCAGTTGGGGAGCACGTGCTTGAGCGACGGGAAGGGGTTGAGATATTGCTTCTTGGCATCGGTGCCGGTATAGGCGGCGAGGAAAGCGGGGATGAGCACGTCAGAGCTGGTGGTGCTGACGGTGCCCACCTCGGGGTTGAAGGGCTTGCCGGCGTTGACGTTGCCGTCCATGAAGCCGCCCGTCGGGTAGTTGTAGCCGGAGTAGTTGGACTCTATGCGCTGAGCTATGACGGGGATGTTTTCGAGGAACTTGTTGAACGCCTCTGAGTTATACCCGTCGTCGGCGCTGCACCCGCGCAGGGCGGTGGCGATGGCGCAATGGGTCTTGGTGTAGCTGCCGGAGAGGGTGGTGGGCATGTTGTCATACATGAACTGCACCTGCTTCGAGCGGTTGTCCGTTCGGTTGGCGGTGAGGACAATCTTGAGGCCACGGATCGGCTCGAGGCTCACCTCAAAGTTGATCTCGTTGGTGCGGGAGAAGACTGCGGAGGATGTCTGGCCGCTCTCGGTCATGAGCCAGCCGCGGTCGAGGGCCTTGTAGATGTAGCTCTCGCCGGTGAAGCCGAATGCGAAGTCGAGGCCCGGGGCCATGGGGCCGTAGTTGCGGCTCTGGCCGAAGATGTCGCCCACGTCGGGCACGTAGAGCGGAAGCGACAGCGACTTGGTGTTCTTGTAGCGGACGCTGACGGAACGGACTGACATGAGGAACCGGAGGCCGTAGTCGGCCACGTTTCGCCACTTGGGCCGGTCGTCGGCGCTCTTCTCGGTGATGGTGAACTTGTAGTTGCCGTCGGCCTTGGGGGTGACCTCCACCGAGTTGGCGTCGATGACGCGCGAGCGCAGGGTCACGGGCTTGCCGTCGGAGTCGGTGACGGTGACCTTCACCTGCTTGTTGCGCAGGTTGTGCTTGATGACGAGCACGGAGTCGGCCGTGAGGTCGTAGGTGCGCTCAAACTTCTTGGGCTTCTTGTCCTGCTTCTTCGAGGTGCCGGACGACGAGCGGCTCTTGTTGGTGGAGGAGAACCGGGTGTTGACCTCTTTCAATATCGGTATCTTGTTGTAGAACCCCTCGAAGTTGATGCGGCCGTCGGCGCTCCACACAGCCTGGTTGGCGATGGAGTTGCCCACGAATACGTCGTCGACCGTGGCGCCGCGGTCCCACTTGTAAGTGGCGTTGTAAGAAACGTTTGCGGTGAGGAAGTCGAGCACGGGTATCTTGCTGAACGGCGCCTTGTAAGAGCCTGAGAAGGTCTGGTTGTATGCCCAGGGGGTGCCGAAGTGGAGTATGGCGCGGATGACAGAGTCTTTCCACTCCTTGTACTCGTCGGGGAACAGCTTGCGGTTGACAGCGCCGACCGGCTCCTCGATGCGAGCCGAGGTATTGGAGGAGAAGTTGAACGTCAGCTGCTTGGTGAGCGCCCAGGTGACGGAGAGCGAGCGGTCCCAGAGGAAGTTTTTCGACACCATTACCGGCAGGCTGAAGTCCACGTCCACCTCCGAGCGCTCCTGCTGCTCATAGTAGTAGCGCGACATGGTGGTGAGGAAGGTGATGTTGTTGGGGAGCCAGTTGATCTCCCACTCCTTGAAGAACTTGAGGTTCTTGTTCTTCGACTTGATCCACCCGAAGGGCTTGATGCCCTTGACGTAGGGGGAGTATTGGTACTGGAAGGATCCGCGGTAGTCGTTGGTGTACTCGTATGCGGTGGTGGGATCCTTCTTGGTCTGCTTGCTGAAGGAGTAGCTGAGGGTGAAGTTCGCTGGATCCCAGGGCATGGGCACCTTGCTCTTGACGCCGAAGTTGAGGCCCGAGAGAGAGAAATTCTGTATGGTGGTCTCCTCGACGGCGAAAGCCTTGATGGAGTCGCGCTGCTCCTTGGTCTCGCAGGCGTCGAGGGCGTCCTGGAGCTTCACGTCGGGGTCGAGGGGGTTATACTTGGGCGTGGTGGTCTCCTTGGAGTATGAGTAATAAACGGGAGCACGGAGCTTGGCACCCTCGGGGAGGAATCGGCCGACGTCGCCCTGGACGGCGATGTTAAACTGCGAATAGTCCTCCATGCGGCGGTCGTTGAGGCCCTGGTCGACGGCGCCGAATCCGGCGGTCTCCTTCTGGCCGGAGAAGTTGAAGGTGGCGATGTCGCTCATGGCCAGGTTAACCTGCCCCTTGACTGCCCAGCCGCCTTCGGAGTTGAAGTCGGTGACTCGCAGCTCGTTGAGCCAGATGGTGGCGTCTTTGGTGACGGAGGAGTTGTTGCGTATGCCCACGAGCATCACGCGCACGTCGGAGAGCGTCGGGTTGCCCATGACTGAGATGCGGTTGGCCTCGTTGTCGGGGTCGCGGCCGGTGTACAGGGTGGTGTATCCCACGCCGGTCTGGCCGGCCATCTTGGCAGCGTTGCGCTCGCGCTTGAGGTCGACGAGGTTTTCGAGGGCAAAGTTGAAGTAATTGCTCTCGGGCCAGACTATGTATCGGTCAGACGACGAGTCGTTGTTGTACTTGCCGGCCGGGGTGAGCGTCAGGGGCACCTCATATTCGTAGTAGTTGTTCTTGACGTCGGAGCCGAGGCGTATGAAAACGGAAATTTCGCCGTCTCGGAGGTTGGTGGTGTTGTCGATGAACGACTCGGCGTGGACAAACATCTGCAGGCGCTCGTAGTTGCGCAGGTCGAGGGAGGTGTTCTTGTACACTCCGCGCGCGTCGCCGGCCTGGAGGCCGGTGACGGTCATCGACATCGACTGCTCGTTGAGCTGGGTGATCTGCTGCTGGCCGGGGTCGACGATACGTGTCACGCCGGGGGGCAGCACGTAGTTGACCGGCTCGCGCGAAGCGTTCTCCTCGATGTTTACCACGCTGACGTCGAGCTCGCCCTCGGCGGGGGAGTCGCCGCGGGTGTTGAGGTTGAAGGCATAGTCGCGCCATTCGCCGCGCACCAGGTCGAGGGTGGCGAAGCGCAGGTGGGTGACGGCGGAAAATCCGGTCATGAACATGCGCACGAACCTGATGGTGGAGAAGTCGGAGATGCCGCCCACGGCCTTCTCATAGTCGCTCAAGGGTATCTTGAACTGGTACCACTCCACCTCCTGGTCCTTGCCGTCGCGGGTGGCCACGAGGCTCACCTGCTTGTCGGTGATGTAGTTCTTGCCCACCACCAGGTCCTCGGGGCGGATGCTCACGTGATACTGGAAGTAGCGCTCATACTCGTTGAGCGTGTTGTCCTGGTTGATGTCCTCCACGTCGGGGGTGGACCGCGACGACTGGTACAGCGGGTCGTCGGCCTCCTCGGGGTTGAGGGAGTTGCCCTCCACGCCGTTGTAGCGTTTGTAGCGCTCGAGGATGCTGAGGCGCTGCTCGTCGTAGTCATAGCCGCGGTAGAAGTGATAGTTGTCTTGCGCGGGGTCGTTGAAGGGTGAGAAGGGGTCGGCCTGCATGCGCTCGATGGCCGAAGGCGACAGCTTCAGCCGCAGCTTCTCGAGGAACTCCTGGTAAGAGTTGAAGGTGAACTCGTCGTCGTTGGGCAGTCCGTCGAGGCCGACGTCCTGCAGGCGGCGCGAGTTGTTGTTGGTGTCGAATGCGTAGGTCAGCGAGCTCTGGGTGCACACGCGGCCCCAGACGGTCTCGGTGATATACTGCATGTTGCCGTCGACGGGGATGCCGTTCTCATAGCTCTTGAGACCGTCCTTGAGGATGTCTTCGCTGACCTCGCCGAAGTTGAAGTAGAGGTCGCCGCCCGAGTAGTTGGGATTGTCGGGGTCGAGGAAGGGGTTCATGAGCCAGAACTGCACATACTCGATGTTAGACGACTCGAAGTTGGTGTTGTCAAGCTTGCGCATGATGCCGCCCCAGCGGCGCTCGGGGTATAGCAGGTTGCCCTCCTCGTCGATGTCGTCGGCGTCGAGGTTGTACGGGCCGCGCTCGGTGGGGTAGAACGAGAGGTTGAGAGTCTGTATGGTCGACGACTCGCCGTAGGTGAGCTGTCGGCCGGGGAAAATCTCGCGGGAGGTGACCTCGCGGACGTATGGGTTGGAGAGCTGCTCGAGGTCGCTCTTGATGTATCCCGGGGCCAGCGACGAGTTGCGCTGGGTGAACAGGCGGTCGATATAATACCAGTTTAGCAGGGCGCGGTTTTTGCCGTAGTCCACGTTGTTGCTTAGCGCGGCCTCGGGGAAGAGGGCGTCGGTGGAGCTGTCATACGGGGTGGAGGCCAGCGACCAGGAGTATGGCGAGCGCAGGTCGATCCACGTCTGCGACGACTCGAAGTCGTCGATGTATGACGAGCCCTTGTTTGAGCCCGACTTCTGCTGGTGGGGCACCAGTTGGGCGAACTCGCCCGTCACCTGCAGCGTGGAGGGGGCGGTGGCGTTGACCATCGGTATCTTGTTGAGCAGGTTGGTAAGCCACATAAACTCGGTCTTGTAGCCGAAGTTGAGGCCCCAGATAGTGTTGTTGACTATCTCGTCGCCGATGCTCACCTTCTCGGTCAGCGCCTTCTCGGAGTAGTGGAGCAGGGTGGCGCCGATGTAGAAGTTGGGGTTGAACTGGTAATTGAGGTCCAGGCCCAGCAGCGTCTTGCGCTGGGTGGAGTAGAGGCTCTGGTTCTCGAGGCTCACGTTGATGCTCTGTCCCGAGTCGATGATGCTCTGGTTGGTGATGGTGACTATGCCCATGGTATAGTCCACGGTATAGTCGCTGTTCTCGGTCAGGGTGACGCCGCCGGCGGTGACCACCACCGAGCCGCGGGGCACGTTCATGGCGTTGAGACGGATCTGCGAGCCGCTGGAGGCCTGGTATTTGCCGGTGAGAATGAACTTGTTTTTGTCGGCGAACTGCTGTGCGACGGTGAGGGTGGAGTCATACAGCTCCTTGTAGACGTATTGCGCGGCGAGCACGGGGTCGCCGATCTTCTTCTCGAGCCACGAGCCGAAAGGCTCGGCCACGGGGAAGATAATCTTGCCGGTGGAGGCGATGATGGTGTAGCCCTCGATGTAGTCGAAGAATCCGTCGGAGTTGGAGGCCTGGTTGGAGTCGAGGCGGTCGAGGTTCATCAGCTGCAGCAGGGTCTTGTCGGAGATGGCAGGGATGGGCAGGTAGCTGATGGAGGTGCCCGTGGTGTCGCTCAGATACTTGATGTTGAGGCGGAAGTTGCTCTGCTGTACCGAGTAGGCGCCCAGCGAGTAGACGTTTTTCATCATCAGCCGCCACATGGGCACGTGGTTGTTCTGCGTGGTGCTCTTGAGCATCTTGACGTAGAGCGACTGGTCGGTGGAGGTGATGTCGGAGGAGAACTCGCCCACCTGGTATACCTGTCCGTTGTAGGTGTACTCGAAGGCCACGCCCAGCACCTCGTCGGCGTTGAGCTGGCTCTTGATGCTGATGTAGCCGAGGGTGCTGTTGAGGGTGTATTCCGACGCGCTGAGCAGGCGCGCGCTCTCCACCTTCTCATAGTCGATGCCGCCCTTGATGCCGTAGGCGTCGAGCGGCGCAAGCGCCTGCGTCACCTTGCTGATGTCGCGGGCGTCGGGGTAGTCGGTCTTGATGGTCGACAGCAGGTTGTTGGACTGGTTGCACGGCTGCGGGTAGGCAGGGTTGCCTATCCAGTAGTCGTTGTTGAGCGTCGAGCTCTCGCCCAGGTCCATGAAGGCGACGATGTTGCGGCTCTCGTTATAGTTGTTGGTCTTGTTGGTGACCCACACCTCGCAGCGGGTTATGCTCACGCCCGACGACACGTAGGGGAGCTTGGAGGCGAAGTCGTCATAGTTCTCGTAAAAGAACTGTGCCAGGTAGAAGTGGCGGTTCTGGTCGTATTCGTCGCAGTTGATCGAGTAGTCGGTGGTCTGGGCGCCGCCCTTAGAGCTGACGGTGGTCGACTCGCTGTTTTGCTGCGAGACGAGGGCCGTGGCGGTGAGCTTGCCGAACTTCAGCTGCGTCTTGATGCCGAAGAGGGCCGTGGAGCCGCGGATGAGCGACGAGCCGGTGGTCATGCTCACGTTGCCCGCCTCGATGCTCTGGATGATGTCGTCCTCGCCGCCGGCGTAGGCCAGCTTCAGGTTCTTGGAGTCGAAGTCAAACGTGGCGTCGGTGTTGTAGGTCATGTTGAACTTCAGACGGTCGCCTACGGAGGCGTTGACCGTGGCCTGGATCTTCTGGTCGAAGTCGAAGTATGTCTTGCGGCGCGCTGTGAGCGAGAGCGCGGGGTTGTCGGTCTTGTTGCTCTTGATGCCCATCGACACCTGTACGGAGCCTTGCGTCTTGAGCTGTACGCCGCCGGGGCCGAAGATCTTCTCCAGCGGGCCGAGGGCGAAGTTCATGTCGAGTATGTTGAACGGCTCTTTCTCGGCGCCCGTGGCTGCCTCGGCGTTTTTCTCGTGGTAATAGTTGAGCATCGACCGCCGCATCTCCATGTCGTTGTATTGCTGCGGGGTGAGTATGAAGGGTGTGGTCACGTCCATGTCGCCCACGCGCGTGCGCACCACATACATGCCGGTCTCGGGGTCAAACTCCACGAAGGTCTTGATGTTGGAGGGCGTGCGCAAGTCGGTGGCCACGGCGTCAGAACCCAGTTCCTCGTAGGTGAAGGGGATTATCGGATTGGTCTGGAACGGGAGGGGTATGGAGTCAGTCTTCGCCGCGGGCCCGGAGGGAGGGGCAGGCGTGAAGGGCGCCGGGGGCGTCACCGTGGCCGTGCGGTATTGGGCGACTATCGACACGGTGGCAACCACGGCCACAATCATAGCTATTGTGGCCACGGCGACGCGGCTTAAGATAGTATTTCGGCGTTGAGATTTCAAGCAGCGAAAAGGCCACGGCAGGCGTGTGATTGGCTGCGCGCCCGCCGATGAGGCATCTTATGTATTAACGCGCGCCCCCGCCCATTTATTTTATCAAGGGCGCCGATAATCAACCGATGGCCATCGATTGCCCTAACTCCCCACTCACTATTCACCAATTACCTACATCATGGCCAGGGCCTGCTTGATGGCGGCCTCAACCTTGATGGCCGGCGTAGAGGCGAATATCTTCTCAAGCACCTTCTGCGACTGCGGCCGCGCGAAGCCGAGCATCACCAGGGCCGCAAGCGCCTCGTCCATCACCTCGCTCTGCTGCGGCGCCATCTGTGCCGTGGTCACGGCGCCCGTGCCCTTGATCTTGTCCTTGAGGTCGACGATGATGCGCTGCGCCGTCTTGGCTCCGATGCCCTTGACGCTCTTGAGCCGCGCCAGGTTGCCCGTGGCGATGACGTCGGGCAGCTCTGACGACGGTATCGCCGACAGTATCATGCGCGCCGAGTTGGCGCCCACGCCGCTGACGCCGATGAGTTGGCGGAACAGCTCGCGCTCGGCGGCGTCGACGAATCCGAAGAGGGTCCAGGAGTCTTCGCGCAGCACCTCGTGGACGCGCACGGTCACGTCGCGCTCCCCTTGCAGGCGCTCATACATGGTTAGGGTGATGTTGAGCAGGTAGGCCACGCCGCCCTGCGTCTCTACTACTACATACGTGGGCGTCAGCTCGGCCACTCGCCCCTTGATATATTCAATCATAATGTATCATTATTCTTTTCGACTTGTAGTGTACTTCTAAAAAGATTTAAAGAATTAAAGAATTAAAGAAATTTATTTATCTCTTTAATTCTTTAAATCTTTAAAGAGCCTTGTGCTGCAGGCTGTACAGGGCTTGTTACCGGCTGTTACATGTTCATGCCGCCGTCGACCTGAATGACCTGGCCGGAGACGTACGACGACATGTCGGAGGCGAGGAAGGTGGCGACGTTGGCGATGTCGTCGACGGTGCCTCCGCGGCGCAGGGGTATCTTCTTTACCCACTCCTTGCGGATGTCGTCGGGCAGGGCTGCGGTCATGGCGGTCTCGATGAATCCGGGGGCGATGGCGTTGGCGCGGATGCCGCGTGAGCCCACCTCCTGTGCGATGCTCTTGGCCAGGGCGATGAGGCCGGCCTTGGAGGCTGCATAGTTGGCCTGGCCGGCGTTGCCGTGAACGCCCACGACGGAGGCCATGTTGATGATCGAGCCGGCGCGCTGGCGCATCATCACGGGCAGCACGGCGTTGATAAAGTTGAAGGCGCTCTTGAGGTTGACGTTGATCACGGCGTCCCACTGGGCCTCGGTCATGCGTAGCATCAGGCCGTCCTTGGTTATGCCGGCGTTGTTGACCAGGATGTCGATGCGGCCGAAGTCTTTCATTACCTCCTCGACCACCTCCTTGGTCTGGGCGAAGTCGGCTGCGTTGGAGGCGTAGCCTTTGGCCTTGACGCCGCAGGCGGCTATCTCGGACTCGGTCTGCTTGCCGCCAGCGTCGATTACGAGGTCGGTGAATGCGATGTTGCAGCCCTCCTGGGCAAATTTCAGCGCGATGGCCTTGCCGATGCCGCGGGCGGCGCCGGTGATGAGCGCGGTTTTTCCTTCGAGTTGTTTCATGTTATGGTTTTTAGTTTTCAGTTTTTAGTTTTTAGGATTGCGATGCCCTATATTCGTATCAGGGCGGCGCCGGTGGAGTAGCCGCCGCCGAAGACGGTCAGGGCCGAGAGGGTGCCGCGCTCGAGGTTGGCGGCATTCTGCGCGAACACTATGGCGCACGATGCCGAGCCGGTGTTGCCCAGCTCTGCGATGTTGCCCAGGAACACCTCCTCGTCGAGGTCCATCGTACGGGCCACCTGGCGGACGATGCGCAGGTTGGCCTGGTGTGTCATGATGGCGCCGAGGTCTTTGTATGTCAGGCCGTTGGGCTGCAGCAGCCGGTCGATTGACTTGATCATGTAGGTGCATGCGTTGACAAATACGTCGCGGCCCTCGGGCATGGAGATGCCGTCGTCGGCGGGGCGCAGGTGCACGCCGTCGGGGCCTTTGCCCACGTTGCCCAGACCGCAGGTGTACACGCCGAGCACCTCGTGGTCAGTGTCGGCGATCCGCTCGGCGGAGAGGAAGAACGCGACGGCGCCGTCGCCCCAGAGGTGGCCGCTTTTGGGGTCGCGCTCGTTGGCGAACAGCGAGTTGACCTCAGAGCTGACTATCAGTGCACGCTTGGCTTTGCCAGCCTTGAAATAGCACTCAACTACCTCCAGGCCGTTGATAAACGACGAGCAGGCCGACGACAGATACAGGGCCTTGGCGCAGTCGATATTGTAGTCGCGCTGGACCACATGGGCCACGGTGGCCACGGTGTCGACCACCGTGTAGCTCGGCGCGACTATCAGGTCGATGTCGGTTACGGGGTAGGGGAGGGCGCGGAGGGCGTCTTCGACGGCCGCGTGGGCCATGGTGTATTGGTCTTCGCCCTCGGTCATGCGCGAGCGGGTCTTGATGCTGGTGCGGCGGGTGATCCACTCGTCGTCGAGGCCGTTGAGGTCAAGGTAATAACTGTTGGGGATGCGCCCCGCGGGGATATAGTAGCCTGTAGCGTTTATATACATAGTCTAAGTCTGAAACGTGTAGATGAGTCTTGGGTGTCAGTCTTCGGCGCGCTCTGCAGCGAGCAGCGAGCCGATGAGATATTTTATGGTGTTGCGGCGGACGTCGTCGAAGCTGGCGGGCAGGTATTTGTATACCTCGCGGAGGTGGGCCGAGTCGAAGCCTAAAATTACCATTCCGCACACCGAGGGGAACAGCAGCGCGCGGTCGGCGTCAAACACTCCGTAGTCCACACCCTCGTTGAGTATCCGCGCCAGCAGGGGCTGCTCCTTCTCAAGCACCATCTGGTGGAGTTTGTGGATACGGCCGGTGTCGCGTCCGAAGATGGCGCTGAGATAGTCGCGGCGGTGCTGCACGTTGCTGAACAGGTCGATGCGTGTCTGCAGGTATTCGCGTATCTTCCTGGTGGGGGCGGCGTCGCTCTCGACGATGGCTGCCAGCGGGGCCACCAGCTGCTCACACTCGCGCTCGACCACGGCGTTGAAGATGTCCACCTTGTTCTTGAAGTATGTATAGATGGTGCGCCGCCCCTTGTCGGAGGCGGTGGCGATGTCGTTCATCGTCGTGTTCTCCACGCCCTTGTGGGCGAAGAGCTGGCGGGCCACATCTATAAGCTTTTCGCGAGTCCTGCTAACCATAACATTGTTGCACAAAATTATTCCGTGTGTGCAAAATTACACATTTCGCGGCAAACGTGCAATGTTTTACCCCACTTTTCCCAATTTTTTATACTTTTTTGCAATTTTATTGGTGCCCAATCCGAATTTAATTACTAATTTCGTAAAATTTTTGTTATGTCACACACCTTGCCCCGCGATATGCTCCCCAAAGTGCTGCGCCCGCTGATGCTGGTGCTCTTTGCCTCGATGGCCTACGTGGCCGCCGAGGCTGACCGCGCCCTGGAGATACGCGGGGTCGAGCAGATGCATCTTGGCATCTACATCGAAGACCTGCGCACCGGCGAGGTGGTGTATGAGCGCAACGCCGACGATCTGTTTGTCCCCGCCTCGGTGACCAAGTCGGTCACCGCCGCCGCGGCCATCAGCGTGCTGGAGGAGAGCGGACGGTTCTTGACCCCCGTCAACGCCGTCGGCGCCGTCCGTGACGGTGTGCTCGAGGGTGACATCGTGGTGGCCACCATCGGCGACCCCACCATCGAGAGCCGCCACTTCGAGAGCCGCCTGGGGTTTGCCGACAGCATAGCCGCGCACGTGGTGGCCATGGGCGTCAAGGAGGTCAAAGGCTCGGTCGTCATTGACCAGAGCAGCTTCATAGACGACACCGTGCCTTACGGCTGGGCCGAGGGCGACCTGTCGACTTACTACGGCACACTCGTCCACGGCGCCAACTACCGAGGCAACTCCTCCGGAAAGGCCGCTGTCAAAGACCCCGCGGCCGCCATGCGGTCGGATATTGTAAAGGCCCTCGAGGTCCGCGGCGTCACTGTCACGGCCGACGCTTCGGTCAAGCCCGACAGCCGGCAGACCTACACATTATATATACATAAGTCGCCGACGGTGGCCGAGATACTCCGCAGCCTGATGGTGCGCTCCGACAATATGATGGCCGAGGCAATGCTCCGCTCGCTCGAGCCGGGGCGCACGCGCTCGCAGGCGCTGGCCTACGAGCGGCAGGTGCTCCAGGGCGTTGGCGTCGACTTTGCCGGCATCGCCATATACGACGGCAGCGGCCTGAGCCGCAAGAACCGTATTTCGCCCCGATTCCTCGCCGACCTTTACCGCATGATGTACAGCCGGCCGGACGTGCGGATGAGCTACGCCCGCCTCTTCCCCCGTGCCGGGCGCGAGGGCACCATGCGCAACTTCCTCAAAGACACGGAGCTTGAGGGGCGCGTGGCCATGAAAACAGGGTCGATGACCGGTGTGCAGTGCTACGGCGGATACATGCTCGACGACTCCGGCACGCCCACGCATATCATAGTGGTGCTGGCCAACGACTTCAAGAGCCGCGACCAGCTGAAGGCCGACCTCCAGCGGTTTCTGCTCTCTCTGTTTACCATAGACAACCAATAATCTGCATGACACATGAACGACAATGTCAACTACGAGGAGCTGCTCAACAGCTGCTTTGAGATAGAGGGGCTTCTCTCGCTGCTGCGCTACCGCGAGGGGGAGGCTCCCGAGGAGGTGCATGACCTGCTCCTGGAGAAGGTGGCCATCCTCGCCCACGACCTGGGCATCACGCTCGCCGCGGCGGAGCCTGCGGCCATCGAGACGCCTGCAGCCCCGGAGACGCCCGTAGAGGCTGCCGTGCCTGCCGCCGCTGCCGAGGCCGCCAAGCCGACAGAAGCCATAAAGCCTGAAGAACCCGCAGAACCCGCAAGCTCTGTGGAGCCTGTAATCGCGGAAGCACCCGCCGAGCAGGCTGAAGAAGATATGGAGGAGGCTGACTCCGAGACCCGCTCGCTCACCCTCGACCGCCGACTTGCCATCGACGGCTCACGAGACCTGCTCTCGGCCATCTCGCTCAACGACAAGTTCCGGTTCCGTCGCGAGCTGTTCGGCAACTCCGACGCCGAGTTTATGGACACCATCAACCTCATCCAGGCCATGCGCTCCATCGACGAGGCTGAGGAATATCTCTACGGCGACCTGCACTGGAATCCCGAGGGCGACGACGTCAAAGACTTTATCGCCATCATCCGCGACCACTTCACCCTCTGACACCCAACTGTAATCAGAACTGACTTGGCCGGAAAGCTGTACATAGTCCCCACGCCGGTCGGCAACATGGCCGACATGACGCCCCGTGCCGTCGACACCCTGCGCGGCGCCTCGGTCATATTTGCCGAAGACACGCGCACCAGCGCCGTGCTCATGCGCCACTTCGGCATCGCCACGCCCATGCTCAGCTTCCACAAATTCAACGAGCACGAGATCACCGACGCCGTGGCCGCGCGTGTCGAAAGCGGGGAGACCGTAGCCCTGGTCAGCGACGCCGGCACTCCCGGCATATCAGATCCCGGATTTATGCTCACCCGCGAGTGCCGTCGCCGCGGCCTGGATGTGGAGTGCCTCCCCGGACCCACCGCTTTCGTCCCCGCTCTGATTAACTCCGGACTGCCCTGCGACCGCTTCTGCTTCGAGGGGTTCCTTCCCCAGAAGAAGGGCCGCGCCTCGCGCCTCGAGGAGATAGCCGCCGACGACCGCACCACCATTATATATGAGTCGCCCCTGCGGCTGCAGCGCACGCTCCGCCAGCTCGCCGACGTATGCGGCGACGACCGCGAGGCCTCCGTCACACGCGAAATCTCAAAGGTCCACGAGACCACCGTCCGCGGCACTCTCGGAGAGCTCGCCGATTACTTCGCCCAAAACAATCCGCGGGGCGAGATTGTTATCATAGTAGCCGGCCGGCCGCGCCCCGCCGCTGCTGCCCACCGAAACAAATACCGCGATAACTTATAATAACTTCACTAGTGTCTCTTAACAAATGTTAATCAAAAATCAGGTCAAGTGTGGGG
>CAYOUJ010000054.1:0-15828 GCA_964407165.1 uncultured Muribaculaceae bacterium
CCCAACGGAGGGCGCCCACGCTAAAAGGGAGCGGGGCGGCGCCCACGCGCCCCGCGGCTGCAGGCGTTCAAGCGAATACTGCTCTTGAAGGGGGGCGCGAGGGCGCTGCCCCCCTCCCAAGCGAGGGCGGCGCCCCCCTCCAGGGGGGCGCCCATGCTAAAAGGGAGCGGGGCGGCGCCCTCGCGCCCCGCCGGTGCAGGCGTTCAAGCGAATACTGCTCTTGAGGGGGGCGCGAGGGCGCTGCCCCCCTCCCAAGCGAGGGCGCTGCCCCCCTCCCAACGGAGGGCGCCCACGCTAAAAGGGAGCGGGGCGGCGCCCACGCGCCCCGCTGCTGCAGGCGTTCAAGCGAATACTGCTCTTGAAGGGGGGCGCGAGGGCGCTGCCCCCCTCCCAACAGAGGGCGCTGCCCCCCTCCCAACAGAGGGCGCCGCCCCCCTCCCATTGCATTATGGACGAGAGATTGTTTTTCGACAAGCGTTTGCCATTAGTGGAAACAGGTTATTTGCTCCCACATTGGCACCAAGACTATACGTATGTATTCATAACAATGCATTTGGGCGATGCGTTGCCTCAGGATTTTATTCGCGAATATAAGCATAAGAAGGACAAATGGTTGTTGGCCCATCCAAAGCCTTGGGATATTGACATTGAACGTGAATATCACACATTGTTCAGAGTTTCCATAGAGCGTAAGTTAGACAGTGGGTTTGGCCAATGTTACTTGGCTAAAAATGAGGTTGCAGAGGTCGTCGCCAATTGCATTATGTTTGATGACACTCGTAAATATGGCGTTGACTCCTTTGTAATCATGGCTAATCACATACATGTACTTCTTTACTTGTATGAAGAGAGGTTAGAAACTATAATGACGCAATGGCGTAATATTACTACTCATCGCATCAATAAGATAGTCAATCGTCATGGGGCGCTATGGCAGCGCGAGTATTATGACCGACTTATACGTGATGACCAACATTATGGCAACGTGTTGCGCTATATTGCCCATAACAATAATTATGGTGGTATCAGGTATTATAACCGAGCGTTAGCAAGATGAAGAAAACGAGCGAACAACGGAGCGGGGCGGCGCCCACGCTAAAAGGGAGCGGGGCGGCGCCCACGCGCCCCGCGGCTGCAGGCGTTCAAGCGAATACTGCTCTTGAAGGGGGGCGCGAGGGCGCTGCCCCCCTCCCAAGCGAGGGCGGCGCCCCCCTCCAGGGGGGCGCGAGGGCGCTGCCCCCCTCCCAGGGGGGCGCGAGGGCGCTGCCCCCCTCCCAACCGAGGGCGCTGCCCCCCTCCCAATCGAGGGCGCTGCCCCCCTCCCAAGAGATGGATTTGACGGTGGGGGTGTGCGTGTGGAACGCGGCGGGGTATGTGGAGGAGACGCTGCGGAGCGTGTGCGCGCAGACGCGGCAGGACTTCCGGCTGCTCGTCGTCGACGACTGCTCGACGGACGGCTCGGCGGAGGTGGTGGAGCGTTTCTTCCGGGAGCACCCGCGGCAGTATGAGCTTGTGCGCCTGCCCGAGAACGGGGGGATAGCCCATGCGCGTAACTTCGTGTTGCATCACGCGACGACGAAGTATGTGCTGTTCCTGGACTCTGACGACCTCTTCGACCCTCGGCTGGCCGAGCTTGAATATGATGCGCTTGTGGCAGACCCCGATTTGATGGGCGTCTCGTGCTGGTCGAAGTACATCAATGCCAAAGGCAAAGAGATAGGCGGCGGCACGTTCCTCGGCGCCAAGACGAAGGATGAGTTCATCGACAAGGCGTCGCGGGCAAAGTTGATATTCCTGCCCATTCATACCATGTTCGACCGTGAGCTGGCCATACGCGCCGGAGGGTTCACGCTCGACGGATTTCCCGAAGGGCGTCCGCGCATGCAGGATTATTGCGAGGAGCTGGACCTGTGGACGCGCATGAGCGATTATTGCGCAGAGGGCAAGGCGTTCATAACTTTGCCGAAGGTGCTCTACTATTACCGCAAGTCAGACGGGCTGTCGTCAAACCACTATAATATGATTGTCAAGATGCGCTATACGAAGGCTAATTTGCGTCGTCGCCGCCGTGGAGACAACCAACTGACATTTGTCGAGTTCTGCCAAAGCCTGACGCCGGAGGAGCGCAAGCGCATAAAGAAGGACGCCTTTGCCGCGCAATACCTGCGCAACGGGGTTTTCTACCTAAAGCGCGGGCGGGTGCTGACAGGGGCGTGGATGGTGGCGCGGAGCGTGGCGGCGCGCCCCGGCTACTTCGTCGACAAGCTCCGCAAGAACCTCCTCCGCAAATAAACACTTGCCGCTTCGCGGCAGAAATGGTTGACATTTAATAAGGGAGGTTCATTAATGATATGAGGGTGGTGGCGTTTTATTTGCCGCAGTTTTACCCGACGGCGACGAATGACCGGTGGTACGGTGCGGGGCATACGGAGTGGACCAACGTGCGCCGTGCGCGGCCTCTGTACCGCGGTCATTACCAGCCGCGCGTGCCGGGGGAGTTAGGCTACTACGACCTGCGCGACGCTGACGTGCGGCGCCGTCAGGCGGAGCTTGCCCGTGCCGCCGGCATCGAGGGGTTCTGCTACTACCATTATTGGTTTGGCGACGGGGTGACAGAGCTTGATGAGCCTCTGCGGCAGGTGCTTGAGAGCGGGGAGCCGGATTTCCCGTTCTGCCTGTGCTGGGCCAACGAGTCGTGGTACGCCAAGCACTGGGGGCTGGGCGGGCGTCCGACGAAGCGGCTTATACATGAGCAGAGATACGAGGGCGTACGGAGCGGGGCGGCGCCCTCGCGCCCCGCAGCTGCAGGCGTATGGAGCGGGGCGGCGCCCTCGCGCCCCGCAGCTGCAGGCGTTCAAGCGAATACTGCTCTTGAAGGGGGGCGCGAGGGCGCTGCCCCCCTCCCAAGCGAGGACGCTGCCCCCCTCCCAAGCGAGGGCGCTGCCCCCCTCCAGGGGGGCGCGAGGGCGCTGCCCCCCTCCCAACAGAGGGCGCTGCCCCCCTCCCAACAGAGGGCGCTGCCCCCCTCCCATTTCATGCACGTCCTGCCCGCCCTGCGCGACCGGCGGTACATGCGCGTGGAGGGGCGGATGCTGTTCATGATTTACAGGCCGTTGGAGCACCCGTATTTAAAGGAGTGGGTGGAGGAGTGGCGGAGCCTTGCACGGGAGCATCTCGGCGCCGACTTCTATTTCGTGGGCCACGCGCGCACCGACGAGGAGGCGCTGCAGGCATTGGCGTTAGGCCTCGACGGGGTGAACATCATGCGCAAGGACGCATTCCGCCATGGCCGCGGGCCGATGCTGTGGGAGAAGGTGCAGCGGCTCGTGGGGCGCGCGCCGTACCATTACCCGTACGCCGAGGTGAGCCGCTATTTCGTCGACCGCGAGGGGATAGAGACGCGCGAGAATGTGTTTCCGACCATCATACCCGGCTGGGACCACTCGGCGCGGCGGGGCAAGTCGGGCATCATCTTCGACGAGGCCACGCCGGAGCTGTTCGGGCGCCATGTCGAGGACGCCGTGGCCGTGTGCGCCGCCAAGGCTCCGGAGCGCCGGCTGGCGTTCCTGCTGTCGTGGAACGAGTGGGGCGAGGGCAACTACCTCGAGCCGGACGCCCGCTACGGCCGCGCCTTCATCGACACTTTGAGAGAAAAAATCGACAATCATCGATAGACCATCGATAACAATCGAAATAAACGACAATGGAAGAGCATATAAGGGGTGTCATCGGGCTGCTCAACGAGCAGGCGGAGTATGCCGTGCTGCGCAACTGGGAGCTGCTCCCGACCGACAACGCCTCGCGTGACATCGACATCATAATCACCCGCCGCAGCTACCGCAAGGCAATCCCTCAGATTGTCAGCCTCATTGAGCAGACTGACTGGAAGATAGTGACTTACCTACACTCAGACCGGCTGCTCACGCTCGTGTGCGGGCGTCAGGAGGAGGGCCGTACCGACCTGGTTCAGTGGGACTTCTTCGTTGACACCAGCGTGTTTGGCATCCGGCTGATGGGCGCCGAGGAGTTCCTCGAACATCGTCAGTGGAGCGGGTTCCTGTATTACGTCGACGTGCCCGAGCGGTTCCTTGACAAGTACCTCTACAACCGCGCCGTGGGGTCGAAATACCCTGACAAATACGCCGATACGCGCGCCCAGGCCGAGCACTCGCCACGCGTGGAGGCCAAGCTGCAGAGCATCTTCGGCGTCAAGACGGTCGCCGAGGCCGACAAGATGTCCGGCCGCAAGCTGCTCCTGCGCGCCATCGGCCGCAACCTGCGCCGGCGTCCGGTGGGCACCGTCGTCGGCGTGTGCCGCTTCCTGCGCACGTTTATAGGCAATTACATCTCGTCGCGCACCGGCTTCTCCATCGGCTTCACCGGCCCGGACGGGTCGGGCAAGACCACGGTGATCGATGGCATGCTCGAGCGCCTCGGGCCGGTGTTCCGCACCGCGCACGCCTATTACCACTTCCGGCCGGCGCTGTTTGGTAACCTCGGCGAGGTGGCCCACAAGGCGGGGCTGAAGAAGGAGGTCGACCGCAACTATTCAGACCCGCATCGCGGCGGCCGCACGGGCGCCCTCGGCTCATTAGCGCGGCTGATGTATTACTCGACCGACTACGTCGCCGGCTACTTCCTGCGCGTCAAGACGCTCACGCGCATCACGCGGCTGGTGATCTTCGACCGATACTACACCGACATCATCTGCGACAGCCGCCGCTCGCGCATCTATCTGCCTTACAAATTCTTGCGCGCCTGGGGACGGCTCTTCATCCCCACGCTCGACTACAACGTGCTGCTGACGGCGCCGACCGAGGTGATACTCTCGCGCAAGGCCGAGCTCGACGCCGACGGCATCCGCGATATCAACCGCCGCATCGACTACCTCGCCCCCAAGAAAGGCTACCTCAAAGTAGTCAACGACAGCACCCCCGACGCCGCCATCGACGCCATCCTCACGGAAATCTTTGAAAACCAACACCGCAAGAATCTAAAGCGATTACCTCGATAATCATCGATGATTATCGATTATATATCGATTTATGATTGAGGTCATAGTCCCGGCATGGGAGGCTGAGGCGACGCTCGGGGAAATGCTTGAGAGCTTGCCCGCAGGCGTGCGCGTCACGGTCGTTGACGACGGCTCGACCGACGCTACTGCAAAAGTAGCCCGCGAGCACGGCGCGAGGGTTGTCTCGGTAGCCCACGCCGGGCCGTATGCAGCACGCCTCGAGGGTATCAGGCGTGCCACGGCGGAGTGGGTGATGTTTGCCGACGCCGACGACGTGCTCTGCGAGGGGGCTGTGGAGGCACTGCTCGAGGAGGCGTTCCGCAACCCTGAGGCGGACGTGATAGTGGGTAACATTCGGGTAGGGGAGGAGCGGCTGATGAAGCCCCGCAAGCCCTTTGTGCTCACCCCTAATAAATATATTCAAAAATCTATAAACGAGCCGGTTCTGCGCTCGATGTGTGGCAAGATAATCCGCCGCGAAGCCCTTTGCTCCGCATTGCAGGAACTCGAGTCGCTCATGCCCGTGCCGTCGCTCGACGAAGACCAACTGATGATGGCCGTCATCATGCGCCACGCCCGCGGCGCCGTCGTCGTCCCCACCGTCGACACCTATATATATAGGCTCGGCGGGGAGGGGCAGTGCCACGGTGGCGTCCTTTGGGCCGACGACATCCGGCGGCTCATCGCGCTGAAAGAGCATGTGATTGACCCGTCGGCACGGCTTGCGCGCTCGCTCCTCGACACCATATATTCAACGCTAATAGTCAGGGGTATAGACATCTCTCCCCTCCGCGCTGACATCGCGCGGCTGCTTCGTCGCGCCGGCTATGTGCCGCTGCGGCTGGCGGCGATGATGCAGTCGCGGCGCCTGCGCAGTCTCGTCGCGCGCCGTCACCGCGAGATAGAAGCCCCGCGCCGCCCGTACAACGAGATTACCATTGAAACCTCGACGCCTGACGACGAGGCGCTTAGGCGAGCGCAGGAGGTCATCGACAGCGACTTCAACCGCATTAGGCTGACCGTCCGCGGCAACCGCACCGGCTTCCCCCAAGACCCCCGTATCCACTACGAAAACTGAATTTACAATGAAGACGCGTAAGAGGTTGATGGTCAGTGCATACGCCTGCGAGCCCGGGCTCGGCAGCGAGATAGGCGTGGGGTGGCACTGGGTAGTCCAGCTAAGTCGCCGGTACGAGCTGTGGGTGCTCACACGCGCCAGCAACCGCGCCACCATCGAGGCCGTCACCGCGGGTAGCACGCAGTGGGGCGGCGTCCACTTCGTCTACTACGACCTGCCCCGCCGGGCACGCTTCTGGAAGCGCGGACTGCGAGGCGTCCGCACATACTACATGCTCTGGCAGATGATGGCCAACCGCCTGGTTCGCAAGACTATGCAAGAGCATGACATACACACGTTCATGCATCTTACATACGGCAACGTGATGTGGCGCGTGAGCCGCTACGGCAGCCGCCAGAGCTTCATCTGGGGACCCGTGGGAGGCCTGGAGACCATCCCCGACGACTACTCGCGCCACTACGGGCTGCGCTCGCGGCTTACGGAAGCCGTGCGCCGCGGCCTCGTGTGGCTGACGCGCCACGGCCTCGGTTTCCGCGGCCGCTGCCGCCGTGCCGACCTTATCCTGTGCAAGACGGGTTACACCCTCCGCGGCATCCCCGCCCGCTACCGCCACAAGGCGGTGATGATGACGGATGTGGCAGCGGAGCAGATGGAGCGGGGCGGCCCCCTCGCGCCCCGCAGCGAGAGGCGTCCGGAGCGGGGCGGCGCCCTCGCGCCCCGCAGCGAGAGACGTCCGGAGCGGGGCGGCGCCCTCGCGCCCCGCAGCTGCAGGCGTTCAAGCGAATACTGCTCTTGGGGGGGGCGCGAGGGCGCTGCCCCCCTCCCAACCGAGGGCGCTGCCCCCCTCCCCCATATTCACTTCATCTGTGTCGGCCGTCTCGATGCTTGGCGCGGCTTCGACCTTGCCATCGAGGCCCTGGCACAGATGGCCGACAAGCGGGCGCGCCTTGTCATCGTCGGCAAAGGCCCTGACCGAGAGCGCCTCGTGAAACTTGCAGACAGCCTAGGCGTGGCCGACCGGGTGACCTTCACCGGCAAGGTGGGTATGGATGAGTATTACGCCCTGATGCAGCAGGCCGACGTGGTGCTCAATCCCGCGCTAAAAGAGGGCGCCGTCACCGTCTCGTTCGATGCCCTGAGCATGGGCAAGCCCCTTATCGGCATCGACACCGAGGGCTACACCCGCTACTTCACTGACGAATATTCCGTCATCATTCCGCGCGAGAGCCGCAAAAAAGTCGTACCTTTGCTGGCCGAGGCGATGGACCGCCTGACCTCCGCCGAGCTGCGCGAGCGAATGGGCGAGCGTGCCCGCGAGGCCGCCTCCCGTCTGACCTGGGCCGCCCACGGCGACGAAATCCTCTCCACCATCGCCCCGTATGTAAAGTAATAGTTAATGAATAAGCATCTTACCATATTAGATCCGGTATACGCTCAATGGGTTAATGGCGTCAGCCTCCTCTTTCGTAAAAGTCAAATCAAGGCATCAGTAAAAGTCAATTCTGAAATGTTGAAGTTTTATTGGTCTCTTGGTCGAGACATCGTGGAATTGAAAGCGGAAGTTCGGTGGGGAGCGAAATTTTTGCAATCTCTTAGTTCGGATTTATCAAAAGAATTACCCGGTGTTAAGAGTTTCTCTCCTACCAACTTGCTATATATTAAGAACTTCTATTTGCTTTATAGCCCTTTGGCTAAAATTGCTCCCCAAGCTGGGGAGCAAATGCCAATTGCTCCCCAAGTTGAGGGGCAAATGCCTACAGTCTTAGGCTCTTTACCATGGGGTCATCATAAACTGCTCATTGATAAATTCCTTCGGTCTCGGGACATAGATTGTGCCTGCTATTATATGGAGAAAGCAATTCGTGAGGGCTGGAGTCGCGCCGTTTTGCTTAATATGCTTGATACCCGATTGTTCGAGCGTGAAGGTAACGCTGATACTAATTTTGCGCTTACTCTGAATGAACCTCAAAGTGATTTAGCACAAGAAATGACAAGAGACCCGTATTGCTTCGACTTTACGGCAATGCGTGAACCTTATAATGAGAGAGTGTTGAAAGATGCTCTCGTAAATAACATACAGCAATTTTTGTTGGAATTAGGAACCGGCTTTGCTTATATGGGTCGTGAGTTTCGTATCGAGGTCGGGCAGTCAGAGCAATTTATCGACATGCTCTTTTATAATGTAAATCTGCGTTGTTATGTGGTGGTTGAAATTAAAACCAAGGAGTTTTCCGCGGCTCATATCGGCCAATTAGGCGGTTATGTTGTGGCGGTAGATCATCAACTCCGTAAACCGAGCGATAATAAAACCATAGGACTGTTGATCTGCAAGACAAAAGACAAAGTTTTAGCGCAATATGCGTTGGAGAGCAGTTCGCAGCCGCTTGCTGTCTCTGAATATGAATTAGATCGCTTCTATCCTAAATCGGTTGAAGGGATTATGCCAAGTATCGAGGATATAGAACGACATTTGGTGCAACATAAACATTAGTAAAATTGTTGACTGACAAGTTGATAGAAGATATTGTGGTGGCAGGGCCGACGCGGTGCTACCGGGTGGCCAACGCGCAGGGGAAGACATGGATACTCCCCGCGCGCAACATGCGCACGGCCATGGCCCTTTACCAGCCCGGCGGCCGCAACGGCAAGTTGCTGAAAGCGTGGCTGCCGCGGCTCCACCGCGTCCCCGGCGTGTGCCGTTACCTGCACGCCGAGGTGCTCCAAGCCGACCTACGCGACGACATCCGCCGGGCCATCGCCGACGCTTTCGGCGTCAGCGACTTCGAGTGGGCGCTTTTCGGCGGCACACCCTCCGTACACCAGAAGATTACCATTCAGATTTTCAATGGAAAACAGCTGCTCGGTTACGTCAAACTCACCACGTCGCCCGAGATAGCGCCCTACTTCCGCCACGAGCAGGAGGTGCTCGGGCGTCTTGAGGGGCTGAGCGTCCCCCGCGTGCTGATGTGCGGCAAGGTCGGCGGCGTCGACATCTTCATCCAGACCACCCGCAAAACGCTGAAGTCCAAGGAGGTGCACGCCTGGACCGACGCTCACTCGCGCTTCGTGGAACAGCTTTACAGGTCCACCGCGCAGGAGGTTGCCTTCGCCGACAGCGACTATCGCCAAGTGCTCATGGCCATCGACCCTTACCTGCCGCTCCTGCCTGACCACCAGCGTGAAACAATAGTGGAGGCCCGTGACGCCGTCCTCCGCGAATATGACGGCAAGACGATGACGTTCAGCGTCTACCAGGGCGACTTCACCCCGTGGAACATGGTGGTCAACCCCGACGGCCTCTTTGTGTTCGACTGGGAGTATTCGCGCGTGACCTATCCGCAGGGGCTCGACCGTTGGCACTTCATCGTGCAGACCGCCATCTTCGAGCGCGTGCTCACCCACGACGACATCGAGGCCATGCTCCGCCCCCACTTCGGCGACCCGACCCTCCGCCTCTACCTGCTCGACGTCATCTGCCGCTTCACCGTCCGCGAGCGCGGCCGCTTCCCCCGGTGCATGGGCCACAGCATGGACCTCTGGTGCCGCCTCCTCCGCTCCTCAATCCAAGTCAGCCCAAAGGGCTGATTTGATGATAACCCCGGGCAAGCGAAGGCGCCCCAACGGGGCGTGTTGATGATAACCCCGGGCAAGCGAAGGCGCCCCAACGGGGCGCGCTGATGATAACCCCGGGCAAGCGAAGCGCAGCCCGGGGATAGCAACGCCGACCAAACCCATGCACCCCAAAGGGGTGCGCTGATGATTGAAGCATGAGTTACCGAAAATTATTGTATCACATAGTTTGGCGCACTCACGACAGCCAACCAACCATCCCTGAGTCAAGTAAGGAGCACCTGTTGCGCATGATATGGGATTATTGCGAAAACCATCGCGAAAAGCGCTTTTGGAAAGTCCGCCGCGTCAATGCTCATCTTGATCATGTCCACTTGTTAGTTGACATACCTCCAACTATACCCTTGGCACAGGCTGTGCAAGAAATAAAAGTGTTTACAAGCAAAAGTCTTCACACTCACCCCGCATTCAAAATTTTCCGAGGTTGGAATGACGGGTATGGAGCGTTCACTGTAGGATGGCGCGAGGAGGAAGTCGTAAGAAAATACATCGCAAATCAGTCTGAAAATCACAAGTATGAAGATTCGAGATGCGAGTTGATGCGATTGTTGATGGAACATGATATACCCCAAGATGAATTCTTCGATAGAAATCTTTGATACTATCATCAGCGCACCCCGTTGGGGTGCACGATATGCTATACGCGACGCATTCCCCGGGCTGCGCTTCGCTTGCCCGGGGATATCATCAACACACCCCGTTGGGGTGCGGGGCGCGAGGGCGCTGCCCCTCTCCCCCTCACTACTCACTAATACCTATTCCCTAAACACATGCTCGTTGCCTGGCATTTGCTGAACGACTACTCCGGCAGCCCGAAGGTGCTTCTGGAGGTGCTGCGCGACCGTCTCGCCCGCGGAGAGCGCGTGGAGTTGGTGAGCACCGCCGGCGGCCCGCTCGACACGCTCCTGGGCACGCCCGGATTCACCCGCCGCACTTACCGCTACCGTTTCAGCAACAGCGGCTTGCGGACGATGATGAGCTACGTGCGCGTGCAGATGCTGACTTTCTGCATGGCTTTCAAATATCTCTTCCGCCGAGACGTCACCTTCTACGTCAACACCCTGCTCCCCGTCGGGCCCGCGCTCGCGGGACGACTCACGGGCAAGCGCGTCGTCTACCACTATCACGAGAACGCCACGGTCAAGGGCGCCGTCTACCGCCTGCTCGCGTGGGCGATGCAGCGGCTCGCGCACGAAATAATCTGTGTGTCAGCCTACCAGGCCTCGTTCCTCAAGCGCACAAAGGGCGTCCGTGTCGAGCCGAACCGCCTTCCGGCGGACTTCGTGGCCAAGCTGAAGCCGGATCCCGAGGCTGCCTTTGAGCGCAAGCGCGTGCTCATGCTCGCCTCGCTCAAGGCATATAAGGGCACCGCAGAGTTCATCGAACTGGCACGGCGTATGCCGGAGTACCGCTTCACCCTCGTGCTCAACGAAACCCCCGAGGCTGTGGCGGCAGCCATGCACGACTTGCCCGCCAACCTGACCATCTACCCGAGGCAGACCGACGTCACGCCTTTCTATAACGACGCTTCCGTGGTGGTCAACCTCTCAAACCCGCGACTGTTCATCGAGACTTTCGGCCTCACTGCTGCCGAAGCGATGGCTGCAGGGCTGCCCGTCATAGTCCCCACCGTCGGCGGGATTGCCGAGATAGTCGAGGAGGACCGCGGCGGATACCATCACGACGTGGCAGACCTCGACGCCATCGAGCAACGCGTGCGCTCCCTCCTCACCGACCGCCCCCTCTACCTCGCCCAGGCCCGCGCCGCCCTATGTCGTAATTAGTCGGCAGGAACGCGAATTTTGCGTATCACCCGAAGAAACAAAAGAATAAAACTCTAACTTCCCAAATTTTACGAAATCGAATTTATTTAATAATGGAAAATGCCCCAACGGGGCATATTGATGATAACCCCGGGCAAGCGCAGCGCAGCCCGGGGTATAAAAGCGGAAGTACACCGGCACCCCAAAGGGGTGCGCTGATGATTGACTTGGTTGCCATCATTAGCGCGCCCCGTTGGGGCGCGAGCAGCCAAGACGCAGCTTCATCCCCGGGCCGCGCTCCGCTTGCCCGGGGTTATCATCAACGCGCTCCTTTGGAGCGCATTTATAAAAATATTGGTATTCGCTGAGTTGTTACGAGATAATAAACAATTCGCGTAATTCGCGTAATTCGAAAAATTCGCGTTCCTGCCAGCTGTTAGTTAGGCATTTAACCATTTGTTTAACTTGAATAAAAACTTGAAACGAGTCGCCATCATCGGCACCCAGGGTGTCCCCGCCGCTTACGGCGGCTTTGAGACCCTCGTCGAAAACATAATAGGGGAGAACTGCCCCCCCGACGTCCAATACACCGTCTTCTGCGAAGCCCCCCCCCACCCCCCCCTGAAGGGGGGGGCTGCGCGAGCCTCCTACAAAGGCGCCCGCCTCCGATACGTACCACTCAAGTCACACGGCATCCAGAGCATACCCTACGACATACTCTCCATGCTCCGCACCCTCCGCGGCTACGACGTCGTCGTGGTGCTCGGCACCTCCGGATGCTCCTTCCTCCCCCTCTACCGCCTGCTCATGCGCAAGCGGCTGATAGTCAACATAGACGGCCTCGAGCACAGGCGCGACAAGTGGGGACGCGCAGCCCGCGCCTTCCTCAAGTTCTCCGAGAGAATGGCAGTCCGCTTCGCCGACGTGGTCATCGCTGACAACCAAGGGATTGTCGACTACGTTCGCGACACCTACGGCAAGGAACCCGTGCTCATAGCCTACGGCGGCGACCACGCCGTGCGCGACGTCGACCACGCAGCCGCCACGCGCGTCCTGGGCGACTACGGCGTAGAGGAGGGTCGCTATGCCGTAACCGTCTGTCGCATAGAGCCGGAGAACAACTGCCACGTCATCCTCGACGCCTTCAGCCGCCACCCCGAGATGCCCTTCATCTTCATCGGCAACTGGGACCGCAGCGACTACGGCCGCGAGCTACGGGCCAAATATTCAGCTGTCAAGCACCTGCACCTGTGCTCCCCCGACTACGACCTCGACCGTCTCTGGGCACTCCGCGCCCGCGCCGCCTGCTACGTCCACGGCCACAGCGCGGGGGGCACCAACCCCTCCCTCGTCGAGGCCATGACGGCCGGGCGCCCCGTCCTCGCCTACGACTGCGTCTACAACCGCGCAACCACCTTTGACAAGGCCCTCTACTTCGCCGACGCACCCTCCCTCGAACGCCTCATAGAGACCCCCCTCCCCGACGGCGCACCCCTGGCCGCCCTCGCCCGCACCCACTACACCTGGGCCCGCATCGCCGCCCAATACGCCGCCCTCTACTGACAGCGAGCGCATAAAACTACTCAGCCTCTGCAAGGATTTGTCTTTGCGGGGGCTGAGTGGTTTTTAGATTTTTTTGAGGCCGATGGACTGCAGGTAGCGGTAAGTGCCGTCGTAGTAGTCCGGCCGTCGCGTGCTGTCCTCCCAATCCCCATCGCTCTTGCGCCGCGGGTTCCCCTTGGGCACGCACACCACCATCCCCTTGCGGGCGCGGGTGAGCAGCACACGGTAGGCATTGAGCATGTAGCGCATCTGCTCCACCTGTCCCTGCGTCTTGCCCGTCTGCTCGTTCCAACGGTCGCGGCCGTTGAAGTTGAAGAAGCGCCACCGGTCCGTGTCCGTGTCATATTGCATGTCAGCATCCCAGAGCACGCAGGCATAGTCAACCTCCAACCCTTGAACTTGTATCTCCGTGGCCGCGTCTTCGAGGTAGCACGACGAACGTGTGTCGGCAGCGTCGGCCAGGAACCAGTTCACGGCGTCGGCATTGTCGCGTCCCAACACATGCACAGCCTCCGGCTTGTAGCGCGCCGAACTCTTTGTGATGAACACGCCGGCGCGCTCGGTGCGCAATGTGCGGCTGCGCAGCCACCGCCGAGCACTCTCCATGTCGCGAGTGAGGCAGATGGGGTAGCGCACGCCTATCTCCTTCAATATTTCAGCTGCAGCCTGCGGGTCGATGTCGAGCAGCGCGTGCACGAAGTCCGACACCTTCTCGGCTCGAAACGACCGCCGGCTCACACTCAGGTGCAGCCGGCCGGAAAGTGTCACCCGAGGCATCCCCTCGAGCAACTCAGCGACGCGCCCCTCGGCATACTCCGGAGCCGTCAGGCGGTCGGAGATGTGCATCTGCCAGTGCGGGAAATGCTCACTGACAGCCTGTATCCATTCGCCTATTCCGGCCTCCCCCGTGTTTATCTCCTGGCCTCCGCCGACGAGGCACACTATCGTCGCCCAGTCGTTGCGTTGGTCGAGCGACCAAATCAGGAACGCAGCCTCCGAGAGAGGAAAGTTCGGCACCTTGTACTTGTTGCCGTATGTGCCGCCGCGCTTGAGATAGTTGGCCAGGTGGGCGTGCGCCCATGACCGCTGCGCCTCGTCGAAGATGGCCACGTGCTCCACCTCGCCGTACCCCGACTGCTCGTCCACACGGATCGCTTTCGCAGGGTCGATCTCAAGCACGCCGTTCTCAACAGGGTTCTTGATCTTCCGCAGCATATTGTCGCGGTAATTGTGTATCACCTGGATAAACTTCTTCACCTCCTGGCGCGCCTCCCCCAGCTTCTTCCCCTTGACGCGGGCGGCATTGTCACGAGCCAGCGCCTCCGTGAGAACCGCCACTAACGGCCCGTTGCCCGATAGATATACAGCCCCGTCCTCGCGCCGGGGAGCGTCCGAGTCTTGATACGTCTGCTTGACGGCAATTTCTAGCCCCACCAATGTCTTGCCCGCCCCCGGCACACCGGTGACGAAACAGATGCTCTTCCGCCCCTCACGCTTGCTCGCCGAGATTACATCCAGCACATACTCAATCGTCTTGGCAGTGTCGTCGTCGTCAGCCTCATGATCCATGATGGCCTGCACCGAGTGCGACGTGTACAGCGCTCGTGCCGCCTCAATGATGGAAGGCGACGGCCGGTAATTGGCCAGCGCCCAGTCGGCGTACCACTCGTCGGAGGCGCCCGACCCATACCGGTCGACTATAGCCGTCAGCGCTCGCCGCAAATCCCTCGCACCCACGATACAGATAGGTACGATGTTTTCCGGACCCGGCTCCTCAAGACATAGTAGGGCGTCTTTTTTGGGCAGTGAAGTGGGTACAAGCACCGGCACAATGACACAATCCTGCGACAACTGGTGAAAATTCTTCAGGTCGAGGGCATATTCCATCACCTGGTCAAGAGCGTCCGAGGTCGGCCCCTTTGCCCCCGTCTTGAACTCGAGACATACAACGATACCCCGCGCCAACAGCACCACGTCGAGGCGCCGTCCCAGTCGCGGAATGTCATACTCAAACAGCACCTGCGCCCGCTCATTCTCCAGCGGCTTGAGCGCTTCCTTCATCACGCCGATCTCCGCAGCCCAAGCCTCACGGCTCGTCGTGGGCAGGTCGCCGTGGTAAAAGCGTGCGAACGTCCCCAATATCAGGTCCGCATCGGTGCGCATGAACACCTCCACCGGCGCCTGATAGAGACATCGGTTGTTTCTACACATATTAAAATTGGATTGGTCGTTTATAGGTCATCCCCCCGCCGGGGGACATGCAAAGATAGCAACTTTTGTCCGAAATATTGCCACAGACGCGAAAAAACGTGCCGAAAAATTTTGCCGAATCAAAAACAATGCTTACCTTTGCACCGCATTTGCGCCACACGGCGCCCGATTTGGCTAAGTGCCCCCGAGGAGAGGTGGGTGAGTGGCTGAAACCAGCAGTTTGCTAAACTGCCGTAGGAGTAATCCTACCACGAGTTCGAATCTCGTCCTCTCCGCTAAAACCCTTTCAGACAGCAGTTTGAAAGGGTTTTTTCTTCGCCGTTTTCGAGGCGACCGCCACGCTAAGGCGCACATATTCAGTTATTTACAAGGCTACCCCTCAAAATTCGGGAAAATGGTCGGAAGGCTCTCGGAAGCCCTCTCCAAGCCATAAACAAGCCCCGGGTGGTGACACTATGGTGACAATTTCAGAATTTTTAATTTTCGCTGTCACCACAGACGGCTTAAAGACGTGTAACTGACGGAGTTACATCGGATTTTTGTCCCGAAATTTGCACCGCGAATGTCAC
>CAYOUJ010000055.1:0-15586 GCA_964407165.1 uncultured Muribaculaceae bacterium
AATCTGTTGACCCGTTTTTGTCAGTTGCACCGAAAAAATCTGTTGACCCGAAAAAGCCTGCAGACTGTGTAAGTTGCAGGCTTCAGGGGGAAGTGGAGTATAGCGGACTCGAACCGCTCACCTCGACACTGCCAGTGTCGCGCTCTAGCCGGATGAGCTAATACCCCTTTTGTTTTTGCTCTGCAAAGGTAAGCCGAAATTTTGAACCGGCCAAATTTTTCGTCGCTTTTTTTCAAAAAAATTAATCGATGAAGATCGATTGCTTTCGATAAACATCGATAATATATCGAAAAACAAAATAGTTAGTAGTTTGTAGTTAGTAGTTCGTGGTTTTTTCGTATCTTTGCGCCCATGTTACCACTCACACAATCGATGCGGCGCAGTCTGCTTGCCCTGCTGATGCTGATCCCGGCCATGGCTGCCATGGCTACTGAATATACCTTCCCTGCTGAGCTCGAGGAGATTATCTCGTCTTACGGCGAGACGCGCAAAGCAGTGCTTCCCGATCCCCGCAAGGTACGCGACGAGCAGGACCGCCACTCGGTGGCGCCCGGGCGCATGCATTTGCCGGTCAATATCGTGGTCGACAAGCCCCGGACGCGCCTGAATGTGGTCAATGTGTTTGGCGACACACTGTATACTTGCGGCGTGTGTGCGTCGATGAACCGTGGACAGAAACATGCATCTGACGACTGCCGCACCCCCGAGGGCAATTTCGGCCTCGTTGGCGTCTATAACTCCACCGACTGGCGATACAAAGGGACAGGCGCCAAGTGCTACGGGCCGTTCTTCATCCATGTCTATACTCCCGGCTTTTATGGCATAGGCATCCACGGCACCGACGCTCCTTACAGCGTGCCCGGACGCCGGTCGCACGGCTGTATGCGCCTGCACAACGAAGACATTGTCAAGGTGCGGCGCATGGTTACCAAAGACTCCCGCATCATAATATTGCCCGATCCCGTCAAGCCGGAGGCGGCTCCCCCCATCTCCCCCCTAAAGGGTGGGGCTGCATACGAGGCGGTGGCGGGGCGCGAGGGCGCCGCCCCGCTCCCGGTGGCGGGGCGCGAGGGCGCCGCCCCGCTCCCGGTGGCGGGGCGCGAGGGCGCCGCCCCGATCCAGCACAACACCGATTCTCTAAGCCACTAACCTACACACACACAGTGCTTAAAAAATTATTCCTCACTCTCCTCTTAGTCACGGCTATGACTGGCAGGGCTGAAGACTATGCGTTCCCGCCACGGTTGGAGGAGCTGATAGTCGATGTCGACACTATTATGCGCTGCACCGACCTCGAGGCCATCGAGCGTGCCGAGGCTGCCGTTGTACCTGTAAACTTCTCAGACACACGGCTCAAGCTGACGGTAAACATCATAGTGGACAAGCGCGCGACGCGGCTGTTTGTGGTCAATGTGTTTGGCGACACGCTGATGTCGTTTCCCGTGTGCTGCTCGCGTAACTTGGGGCAGAAGAAAGCCCGCGGAGACTGCCGTACTCCCGAGGGTACGTTCGGCGTGCTTGGGGTGTACAATTCCACCGACTGGCGCTACCAGGGAACGGGAGCCAAATGCTACGGCCCTTATTTCATACACCTTAACACGCCAAGCTCGTCGGGTATCGGCATCCACGGCACCAACGCGCCCGGAAGCGTGCCTGGGCGCCATTCTCACGGGTGCATGCGCCTGCATAACGACGACATTCGCAAGTTGCGCACGGTGGTGACCAAAGAAACACGTGTGACCATCCTGCCCGACGACGCTGCGGCCGCGCGGCGGGAGATGGAGGCCATACGCGCCGCCTACGCGCCTCCCACACGAAAAATACATCGATAATAATCGATGGTAAATCGATAGATTACCGATTAAATTTGGGAGTTATCGATATAAAGAACTCGAAGTTGCGGCCGGGCATCGGGCGGGAGAGAACCGAAAGGTAATCTTCGTCAAAGAGATTGTTGACGGCGAGCTTGAAGTCGAAGTCCACCCAACGCGTCGGCTGCCGGTAGCCGAGGGTGATGTTGCTCATGTAATAGCGTGGAAGCTGGCCCGAGAGGGTCGTCTCGTTGCTGCTCTGGGTGTATCGGCGGGAGTAATAAGCCCATTTATAGGCGAATGAGAAGCGACTGTATGTCAGGCGCCCGTTGATGCTTGCTGAGCACTTGGGCACGTATGGCAACTGCTTGCCCACCGACTTGTCGGCGGCGGTCATTGGCTCGCCGCGGTTGATGGAGGGCGTCCACGATATTGAGGCTCCGAGGTCGAGCAGCCACCCTTTGGCAAAGCTCCAGGCGACGTCTGCGGCGCCCTCGATGCCGTAGGCGTGCACCTTCTTGACATTCCGTGGCGAGAAGAAGCCCTTGGTGGTGGGGAGCCAGAGGATCCAGTCGTCGATATATGAGTCAAACCAGGTGACGGAACCGGCCCCTACCAATCCCCCCCCTAAAGGGTGGTGCTTACCAAATGTTGCCGAGAGGCCGAAGTCGTAGGATATGCCCTTCTCTGGCCGCAAGTCGGGGTTGCCGCCGGGGAGGAAGTACAGGTCGTTGAGCGACGGGCAGTGATAATTGCGTGACACGGAGGCCTTTGCGGTAATGTTCCCGACGGGGGTGAGCAATGCGTCGATAAACAGTGCCGGGATTATTGGCGTCCAAGTGCTTCCGTAAGCCTCCTCGCGGAGCACGAGGCTCATGCCGAGGCGGTCGACGGGTTGCCAACGGGCCGTTGCGGCACCTGAGAGCTCCAGTCGGTTTTTGTCGTAACCTACGGTGGCATTGGTGCCTTCGGTGGTGACAATGTTTCGGTCGGCCGAGCGGACCATATTTTGGTACGCGGCGAGGTTGGCCGATAGCATCAGCCGGCGGTCGTGGCTGTACCACGTGCCTTCCCCCTGGGCGTAGACCATGTTGACGTGGCTGCGCGAGCGGGTCATGGTTGCCATACCGCCGGCGCCGCCGACATCGCGTTTGTAGTCGTAGGCGAGATAAGTGCCTGTATATCCGGCGCGGAAGTCCGTTGACCACCGGCTACGGGTGTGCAGCCACGAGAGGATGCCGCGGAAAGTGTATTCGCGCTGGCGGTTTTCAAATTCCGAGGTCAGGCCGTAGTCGGTAGTGAGCATCGGCAACTCGCGGTTAGAGCCGGTGTACCAGGCGTTGAACCCGAAGCTGTCACCCCCGAGGGTATTGTAATAGACCTCTTGCAGGAGGTTGAAGTCATTGTATGAGGCGTTGCGGTTGCGCTCTGTCGGGTGGTAACGGTCGACAATGTTGTGGTCTTCGTCATACACCACCTCCATCTTGTCATGGTTGACATACTTGTAGTCGTTTGGCGACGAGGAGTAAACCACGCGGGTGGATGTGGCCCAGCGGTCGTTGGCCCAGGCCACGCGCCCGAACTCGTCGAACGTGGAGAACGAGCCGACCCCCTGCACGTATTGGACGTGGATGCCCTCGGGAATATCGGGGGTGGTGGCAAGTTTAACCAGGCCGCCGAGACCGCCGCCTGTCTCGTTGACGGAGGAGGTGCCGTGGAGCAGCGCCGCCCCGTCGATGAAGTATGCGGGGATAGTCGAGAAGTCGGTCATGCCCAGCATGGGGCTGTTGAGGCGCATGCCGTTCCACGTCACCTGCGTGTGGCTGGGGGAGGTTCCGCGGAAGGCGACGGTCGAGAGCGAAGCGCGGCCGTAACTCTTGACGAAAACCGATGAGTTATAGGTGAGTATGTTGGCCATGGTGAGCGCAATGTTGTCGCGAAGGGCGGCAGAGTCGATGACAGTCTTCTCAATGCCAATGTCCTTTAGCGGGCGCTTGGCGGTGACGGTGACCGTCGGGAGCGTCTGCACCTCCTGCGCAAAAGCGCAAAGTGCAAACACACAACATACTATGCCCACTAAACGCTTAATCATTGCCACTGATTTGCCAGCAGAAGGCGCCGGGGATTATGCCTACATAAAATTGGTCAATTAGCTCGCCCTCAGCCGAGTAGCGGTAGATGAGGCCTGCCTGCTGGTAGTCGATGGCGTCGGCTACATAGATGTCGCCGTTGAACGGGCTGACTGTCAGTCCGTAATAAAGCGTCCCGTGGGAGGCGACGACGGGAGTGGAAGGTGTTTCCGTGGACGTCACATCCATGCGCCATACATCGTCGTCAAGCCAGTAAACCATTGTGCCCGAGTCGTTTGTCTGCAACTCGGTAGGGGAGTGGTCGAAGGGGAAATCCCAACGCTGCTCGACGGTGAGCGTTTCGGCGTCGATGCGGAACAGGCACGGTGCCTCGTGGCCGAAAGGACTTCCCTCGTAGCCGCCGTCGCAGATGGTCCACAGCTTGCCGTAGGCGTCAAGTGCGAGGGACTGCGGCTGTATGCCGACGGCCAGCTGTCCGACAATCGAGTCGGTGCGTGTGTCAATCTTGAGTATGCGGTTTTGGTAGCTCCAGCAGTTTACGTACACGTACTCACCCAGTTGCACCATCTGCTCGGTCGAGCCTGACTCCATGGTCATGTCGGGCACTGTGATGTGGCCGGTGACGGTGTAGGTCGAGGGATTGACGATGAATATGCGGTTGTCCCACAGCTGGGTGATGTACGCTTTGGTGTCGCTTATGAAGTGCATGTATCGAGGAGAAGTCAAGCCCGTTATGCGGCCCAGTTCGACAAAGTTGTCGGGGTCGATGCAGAAGACCACATGGCTGTTGTTGACTACCACCCATCCGCGGCCATTGTGTATGGTCATTGACTGTGCCACGTCGCCGAGCTTGAAGCCGTTGGCGCGTATGAATGCCTCATTCTGGCATGTGTAAGTGGCAGGGTCATAGTAAGATAGCGTGGCGTTGCCATACTGGAAATTTCCCTCGCAGACGATGAACAGTCCATCGGCCGATGATTGCAGCTCTTCGGGGAGCACGTAGTCCCAGTCCATGCACGCGGTCAGCGCGAGCAGGGGCAATGTCAAGAGAGTCAGGCGGTAGATAATATGCCTATGGAGCGTCACGAGTGCAAAGTTATAAATTTTTGGGGGCGCGGGCAAGAAATTCCGGGAAAAGCCGTAATTTTGCAACGTGAAAATTCCTGCGCTATATATAATAATGTGTATGCTCTCGGCCGTGTGCTCGATGGCACAGGAGGCTGCAGACACGCTGCCCGCCCGCGACCCGGGCAGCTGGTACGGAGCCAACTTGATGGTGCGCGGCCTGGTGCTCTGGGGCACCGAGCACGACTTCCGCAACACCCCGCACCGCTTCACCGAGCACTCCAACACCTTTGCTGACAACTATATAGGCTACACTCCTCTTGCAGCCACGACGATACTCAAGGCCGCGGGCGTGCCCACGCGCAGCAGTTGGGGACGCTATGCAGTGGGCGTAGGCTTCTCCGGTGCCATCATGGTCGGCGTGTCGCAGGGCCTGAAGCACACCGTGTACGAATGGCGCCCGGACGGCGTAGATGACCGGTCATTCCCTTCCGGCCACACCGCCACCGCCTTTATGTGCGCGCAGATCATGTCGAAAGAGCTTGGCTGGCAGTCGCCGTGGTACACCGTCGGCGCCTACGCCGTAGCCATGGGCACGGGCATATCGCGCATATACAAAAACCGCCACTGGGTGAACGACGTGGTCTTCGGCGCGGGCGTGGGCATCACCTCCGTAGACCTGGGCTATTTCCTCACCGACTTGATATTCAAGGAGAATGGGCTAAATCCGGAGGCCGTTTACTCACCATCTGCCATAACAAACCGAGGCAACCCGTCATTTTTCGGTATCGGGCTCGGCAACGGCACGGGGGGCAATCTCCACCTGCCTGCCGGGCTGCCTGTCAGCAAGATGCGCATGGGCGCCTCTACCTCCGTGACAGCCGAGGGAGCCTGGTTTTGGAACGACCGCTTCGGCATCGGCGCCCGCGTGCGTGCCATCGCTGCGCCCATTATATCGGAAACGGCAGATCCGCTGCTTGAGGTGGAGTCGGCAGCGATGGGGATACTCACCTTCGACGCCGGCGCCTACGCCTCCTTCCCCGTCGGCACCAAGTGGCGCGTGGGGGCCAACGCCCTTGTCGGCGACCGCCTGACCACCAGCTACACCGTCGATGCTTATACTCCCACCGGCACCGTCGACAAGTATCTGCAGATTGACGCTAACAGCGCTTTCAACTTCTCCTTTGGTCTCTCTGCCTCGTGGCACGTCCATAAAAACACCATCGCCCGCTTTGCTGTGGACTTCGAGCGCGCCGCTCCACATTATATATATAATGTGTCCACGGAAAATTATAAGGCGTCGCGTCGTACGCCCGTCAACGCCTTCACCATGTCGTTTTCAATGGCCACTGCGTTCTAAGATTGCACACTCGCTAACACTTTGTGCATCTTTTGGTTAGTTTTGTGTGAAATTTATTGAAAATTTTTGCGGTTTGATTGATAAGTGTTACCTTTGCCTCACGTTTCTAAGGTAAAGATTGTGACACAATATCAGAAAACACTCCGCAGCGAGGCCAGCACCGGCACCAGGCGCATGGCTGCTGCTCGCGCGCTGTGGCGCGCAAACGGCATGACCGACAGCCAGATAGGGCGGCCGATAATAGCCGTTGTCAACTCATTTACTGAATTTGTCCCGGGCCATGTGCACCTCCAGCAGGCCGGCCGCATCGTCAAGGCGGAGATAGAGGCTCTCGGGTGCTTTGCCCCCGAGATGAACACTATCGCTGTGGACGACGGCATCGCCATGGGCCATGAGGGAATGCTCTATTCCCTGCCCTCACGCGAGCTCATTGCCGACTCGGTGGAATATATGGTCAACGCCCACTGCGCCGACGCGATGGTGTGCATCAGCAACTGCGACAAGGTTACCCCCGGCATGCTGCTCGCCGCCATGCGCCTCAATATCCCCTCCATATTTGTCTCCGGCGGTCCCATGGAGGCCGGCCGCGTCGACGGGGAGGACGTCGACTTGGTTGACATTATGGTGGAGAGCGCCGACAGCAGCGTTTCCGATGACCGCGTGGACCGCATGGAGCGCGGCGGATGCCCCACCTGCGGATGCTGCTCCGGCATGTTCACCGCCAACTCCATGAACTCGCTCACCGAGGCCATCGGCCTGGCTCTCCCCGGCAACGGCACCGTGCTCTCCACCCACGCCGACCGCGTCGAGATGATGCGCCAGGCCGCGCGCATGATAGTGGCCAACACATTCAAATATTACAAGGACGGCGACGAGTCAGTGCTCCCGCGCAACATCGCCTCCCGCCCGTCGATGCTCAACGCCATGACCCTCGACATTGCCATGGGCGGAAGCACCAACACGGTGCTCCACCTGTTAGCCGTGGCCCGCGAGGGGGGCATTGAGTTTACGCTCGATGACATCGACTCGCTGTCGCGCCGCGTGCCGGTGCTTTGCAAGGTGGCGCCCAACTCGCGCTACCATATACAGGACGTCAACCGCGCCGGTGGAATTCCCGCCATACTCGCGCAGCTTGCCGAAGCAGGTCTGGTGGACACGTCGGTAAATCGTGTCGACGGCCGCACCCTCGGCGAGATGATTGCCGAGGCACCCTCTTACAAACGCTGGCACGCAGCCCCCACACGCCGACATACCCGCGCGTTAGGGGAGGGCACCGACCGCTACGACACCCTCGACACCGACCGCGCCGAGGGATGCATACGCGATGTGGAGCACGCTTACGCCACCGACGGCGGCCTGGCAGTGCTTTACGGCAACATCGCCCGCCATGGGTGCGTGGTCAAAACTGCGGGCGTCGACCCCTCGTGCCTGACGTTCAGCGGCCGCGCGCGCGTGTTCGAGAGCCAGGAGGAGGCCATGGAGGCTATCCTTGCTGACCAAATCAAGGCCGGCGACTTGGTGGTGATCACCTTTGAGGGACCGCGCGGCGGGCCCGGCATGCAGGAGATGCTCTACCCGACCAGTTACCTCAAGTCGAAGCACCTCGGCCGCGAGTGCGCGCTCATCACCGACGGCCGCTTCTCCGGTGGCACCTCGGGACTCTCCGTTGGCCACATCTCTCCCGAGGCCGCTGCCGGCGGCGAGATAGGACTGCTGCGTGACGGCGACGTGATAGAGATAGACATCCCCGCGCGCACCATCAACGCCCGCGTCTCTGACCAGGAGATGGCCGTGCGCCGCGCCGAGGAGGAGGCCCGTGGAAAGGCCGCTTTCACCCCGCGCCGCCGCGACCGCAAGGTGTCTGCAGCCCTGCGCGCCTACGCCTCTTTGGTCAGCTCGGCCGACACCGGCGCCGTCCGCATCGTCGATTAGAGGCTCGTTAATTTCCTTAATTTCTTTAAATTCCTTATTTCCTTAATGCAAATTTCAGGAGCAGAAGCATTGCTGCTGTCGCTGGTGGCAGAAGGTGTCGACACCGTCTTCGGATACCCGGGAGGGCAAATCCTTACGGTCTATGACAAGCTCTACGACTACACCGACCGCATTCATCATATACTCACGCGCCACGAGCAGGGCGCGATACATGCCGCCGAGGGCTACGCCCGCGCTTCGGGTCGTCCGGGCGTGGTGATAGTCACCTCCGGGCCTGGCGTGGCCAACGTGGTCACCGGCCTTAGCGACGCGCAGATGGACTCCACGCCTGTGGTGGTCATCTCCGGCCAGGTGGGCACCGGCAAGCTCGGCAGCGACGCTTTCCAGGAGACTGACGTCATCGGCGTCACCCTGCCGGTGACCAAGTGGTCGATGCAGGTGCGCCGCCCCGAGGAGATACCCGCGGCGGTGGCTAAGGCGTTCTACATAGCCACCAGCGGACGCCCCGGCCCCGTGGTGCTCGACATGGCGCGCGATGCCCAGGTGGGGATGCTTGACTTTGAGTATCGCCGAGTTGGCTACCTCCGCAGCTACCATCCCCTGCCGCATCCCTCAGAGAAGTCTCTTAAGCAGGCGGCCGAACTGCTCAACGCCGCCGAGCGGCCAATGCTGCTGGCCGGCCACGGCATTGCCATCGCCCACGCCCAGGAGCACCTGCGCCGATTCGTCGAGCGCTCCGGCATACCCGTGGCATCCACACTCCTTGGCCTCTCAGTGCTCCCCGAATCGCACCCGCTCAACGTGGGCATGCTCGGCATGCACGGCAACATCGGCCCCAACTACCTGACCAACAAGGCCGACGTGATACTGGCCGTGGGCATGCGCTTCGACGACCGCGTCACCGCCGCAACAGACCAATACGCACGTCAGGCAAAGGTGATACACATCGACATCGACGCCTCAGAGTTCTCGCGAAACGTTCCAGCCGACGTGTGCATACACTCCGACGCCACCGAGGCGCTGTCTCGTCTCACCCCCATGATGGAGCCGCGGCGCCGCGACGAGTGGGTGTCACGCTTCCAGCAGTGCAACGAGGTGGAGCGCACATCCGTGCACGCCCGCCAGCTCGAGCACGACGGCCCGATAACCATGGGCCAGGTGATACGCCACGTCAGCGACGCCACCGCCGGCGAGGCCATCGTGGTCACAGACGTGGGACAGAACCAGATGATGTCGGCCAAGTATTACCGCTTCGAGCGGCCCGACAGCATGATCACCTCCGGCGGCTTGGGCACCATGGGCTTCGGTCTACCCGCGGCCATCGGCGCAAAAGTGGCCATGCCCGAACGCACCGTCGTGCTCTTCTGCGGCGACGGCGGCATTCAGATGACCATCCAGGAGTGGGGCACCATCATGCAATACGGCGTCGACGTCAAGATGGTGATACTCAACAACGATTTCCTCGGCAACGTGCGCCAGTGGCAGGAGCTGTTTTACAACCACCGCTACTCGCAGACGCCGATGCTCAACCCCGACTTCGTGGCCGTCGCCATGGCATACGGCATCGCCGGCGAGCGGGTGACGGAGCAGGCAGACCTCGACAACGCCATCCGACGCATGCTCGACCACCCCGGGGCTTACCTGCTCGACGTGGCTGTGGCACCTGAAGACAACGTCTTCCCCATGACACCTCCGGGCGCAGTGGTCAATGAAATATTACTCGACAAAGACACCCGTTTTGAGCTGTAACAAGATATGAACCAGCTGTTTACCATAACCGTATACTCAGAGCACAACGTTGGCCTGCTCAACCAGGTGGCCATCATCTTCACCCGCCGCGGGCTCAACATCGAGGACGTCAGCGCCTCGCGCACCACTATCGACGGCGTGCACCGCCTGACGCTCACCGTGTGCTCCACGCGCGAGATGATGGAGCAGGTGGCGCGGCAGATAGAGAAGCGCATCGACGTGCTGCGCGTGGTGCTCAGCACCGACGACGATATTGTCTATCAGGAGGTGGCACTCTACAAGATGGACACCAAGAGTCTCATGGAGCACCCCGACATGGAGGCCATGCTGCGCAGCGCCGACGCCCGTGTGCTCACCTTCACCCCCGCATACACCGTCATCGAAAAGACGGGACGTCCCGAGGAGACAGAGTCGCTGCTCGAGCAGCTGCGCGGCTACGGTCTGCGGCAGTTTGTGCGCTCCGGCCGCGTGTGCGTCTTCAAGTCAGACGCCGGCGACGAACTCGCCATCCGGTAAATAACTAAAAACTAAAAACCAAAAACTAAAGACTATATGGCTAAGATTAACTTTGGCGGCGTCGAGGAGACCGTGGTCACCCGCGCCGAGTATCCGCTTGAGAAAGCTCTTGAAACTCTGAAAGATGAAACCCTCGCCATCATCGGCTATGGCGTGCAGGGCCCCGGCCAGGGCCTCAACCTGCGCGACAACGGCTTCAACGTCATCATCGGCCAGCGCCCCGGTAAGACCTACGACAAGGCCGTGGCCGACGGTTGGGTGCCCGGTGAGACGCTCTTCAGCATCGACGAGGCCTGCCGCCGCGGCACTATAATAATGTGCCTGCTCAGCGACGCCGCCGTCATCAGCCGCTGGCCTGAGATCCGTGAGGCTCTCACCACCGGCAAGGCCCTCTACTTCAGCCACGGATTCGCCATCGCCTGGGCCGACCGTACCGGCGTCAATCCCCCGAAGGATGTCGACGTGATCATGGTGGCCCCCAAGGGCTCCGGCGCCAGCGTGCGCGCCAACTACCTCGCCGGCCAGGGCATCAACTCGTCGTACGCCGTCGAGCAAGACGCCACAGGCCGCGCCCTCGAGCGCACCATAGCCCTGGGCATCGGCATCGGCTCCGGCTACCTCTTCGAGTCGACCTTCCGCCGCGAGGCTATCAGCGACCTCACCGGCGAGCGCTGCTCCCTCATGGGCGCCATAGAGGGTATGTTCGAGGCCCAGTACGAGGTGCTACGCGAGCACGGACACACCCCCTCCGAGGCCTTCAACGAGACCGTCGAAGAACTCACCGAGAGCCTGATACACTTCATTGGCGCAAAGGGCATGGACCACATGTACGCCAACTGCTCCACCACCGCCCAGCGCGGCGCCCTCGACTGGCGCGGACGATTCCGCGAGGCCATCAAGCCCGTGGTCGAGGAGTGCTATAAGAGCGTGGAGGCCGGCATCGAGGCCCAACGCTCAATCGACACCAACAGCCAGGCCGACTATCGCGACCGCCTCAACGCCGAGCTTGACGAGATGAGGGGCTCCGAGCTGTGGCGCACCGGCGAGGCCGTCCGCCGCCTCCGTCCCAAAAAATAATCACCATCCCATCGATGATAATCGATAGTTCGACCGAAAATCGATAATCATCGATAATCATCGATAGACTGTCGATTGGCCGGATGGCTCCTCGGCGTTATCCCTAAACCCCCCCGTTTCATCCCAAAAAACGGGGGGTTGGCATTTTTTTTTGCCAATATATGTCTTTGTCAAAAAATTTTTACTAATTTTGCAAGGAAAAATTAAACCCAATCATCACCCGATTCGGCGGGCCTCTCCCCTCCGAAACCGAACTAACACTGAAAAACGTTTACATAATGGCGAATATACAACTGATGATGGCCGCGCGCACCGACCGCGCCGGCCGCGCAGCCAACCAGGACAATGTATGGGTATGCCCCAATCTGAGCGACTTTAACCCGTTTGACGACAAGATGGCCGACGACTCGAAGCAGTATTCGCTCTCGAGCTATGGCGCCATTATGGTTGTCGCTGACGGCATGGGCGGCATGCATTCCGGCGAGAAGGCTTCGGAGATAGTCATCGACAACTTCAAGAAGGCTTTTCACAGCATCCCCGCCGAGATTGCCAACTCGCTGAGCGACCGCGACATCTACCGCTTCCTTGGCCAGACATTCACCGCCGCCGACAACGAGATCAAGGCCTTCAGCGCCGAGCACCCCGAGAGCCGCGGCATGGGCTCCACTTGCGTCGTGGCCTGGGTGGTAAACCAGAAAGTCTACATCGCCTGGGTGGGCGACAGCCGCGCTTATTGCTACAACCCTGCCAACGGGCTGACGCGCCTGACCCATGACCACTCTTATGTGCAGATGCTCGTCGACACCGGCCAGATAACCCCCGAGGAGGCCGAGCACCATCCCCAGTCGAACGTCATCACTCACTCCATAGGCGACACCGAAGACCATGTAACATATTCCTTCGAGGTTTATCCCGCACATCGCGGCGACGTCATACTCCTCTGCTCCGACGGCCTCTGCGGCCTGCTCAACGACGCCGAGATCCGCTCGGTCATCGGCGAGAGCGGCGTGAGCAACATGGGCGTCACCCTCGAGGCCCTGTGGAACGCCGGCGAGCACCGCGGGTGGACCGACAACGCCACCATCGCCCTCATGCGTTTCACCGAAAGCCCCATCGCCGCGCCTGCCGCCCCGCAGGGCTGGGACGCCAACCATCCCGCCGTGGCGCAGGCCCCAGGTGTGGCCCCCGTCATCAGCAAGCCGATTCCCAACGCAGCACCCAAAGCCGCCGTCCCCGCCATGGAGGCCACGGCATCGGCCCCCGCTCCCGTCAAGAAAGGTGGCAACAAGACAATGGTCATCGGCATCGCCGCCCTGATAGTGGTTCTCGTGGCCATCGCCGCCTATTTCATCATGAGCTCCGGCGACAAGCCCGCGCCCGTGCAGGAGGTTCAGATTGAGGAAACTTTCGACGATCCCCTCAACAATCCCCTCAACAATCCCGTCCAGCCCGGCACCGTCGCCCAGCCCGGCACCTCCACCTCACGCCCCTCCACCGGAGGCCAAAGCAGCAACTCCGGCAACTCTGGCAAGAGCACGGGGTCTGTAAATGGAGACAAACAAACTTCCGGTGCAGTTGATGCTGTTACAAACCAAACAGGAAAAGGTAAAGGTACCAATTTTGATCCAGAAAAGGGCAATGGCGGTGTGCCTAATGTTCAGTTTGGGAGTGGTTCTAAGAACGAAATTAAACCCGGTACTGGTTCTGGCACCTCTCCTACTAGTTCCGGAAAAGAGTCCGAAAACGGTTTAAAACAAGATAAACCTGGTACAGAATAACTTGTGCAAGTAACCGATAAAACAAAAGAAAAGAAGGAAAAACAAAAATTTCTTTCTTTTCTTTTGTTTCGTTTGTTTTTTAGTGAAACTGCCCTCTTTACACTTTTTACATTTCATTTTTTTGCCAAATGCAGAAAAATTGCGAAATTTGCACTCGGATAATCAAAGCCAATAGCTACAAAATTATAACTACATGAAAAAGAGCGCATTGCAGAGAGCTCGTGCCGCTTACCAACCTAAGCTGCCATCCGTCCTTACCGCTCCCGTAAAGGCCGTCTGCGGCCGTCCCACCGAGAGCGTTGCCGACTGCGAAGAGATTCACAAACTGTTTCCCAACACTTACGGAATGCCCGAAGTGCACTTCGAGCCGGGCGAGGGCGGCGCCGCCGCCGGCCCCGTCAATGTTGGCGTGATACTCTCCGGTGGCCAGGCCCCCGGCGGCCACAACGTCATCTGCGGCCTGTTTGACGGCATCAAGAAGATACACCGCGACAGCCGCCTCTACGGCTTCCTCATGGGCCCCGGCGGATTCGTCGACCATCAGTACGTCGAGCTCACCGGCGCCGTCATCAACGAATACCGCAACACCGGTGGATTCGACATCATCGGCTCCGGACGCACCAAGCTCGAGAAGAAAGAGCAGTTTGACAAGGGCCTCGAGATACTCAACAAGCTTGGCATCACCGCCCTGGTAATCATCGGCGGCGACGACTCCAACACCAACGCCGCCGTCCTCGCCGAATATTACAAGAGCATCAACGCCGGCGTCCAGGTCATCGGCTGCCCCAAGACCATCGACGGCGACCTCAAGAACTCGCTCATCGAGGCCTCCTTCGGCTTCGACACCGCCACCAAGGTCTACTCCGAGGTGATCGGCAACATCCAGCGCGATTGCAACTCGTCGAAGAAATACTGGCACTTCATCAAGCTCATGGGCCGCAGCGCCTCCCACATCGCCCTCGAGTGCGCCCTGCAGTGCCAGCCCAACTGCTGCATCATCAGCGAGGAGGTAGAGGCCAAGAACATGTCGCTGCTCGACGTCGCCGACTACGTCGCCAACATCGTCGCCACCCGCGCACGCTACGGCAACAACTTCGGCACCGTCCTCATCCCCGAGGGCCTCATAGAGTTCATCCCCGCCTTCAAGAAGCTCATCGCCGAGCTCAACGACATGCTCGCCGCCAAGGCCGACGAGTTTGCCGCCGCCGAGAGCAAGAAGCAGTTCATCATGGCCAACCTCACCGCAGACAGCGCCCGCGTCTACGGAGCCCTGCCCGACGGCGTTGCCCGCCAGCTGGCCATGGACCGCGACCCTCACGGCAACGTGCAAGTTTCGCTCATCGAGACCGAGAAGCTGCTGTCGACCATGGTCGGCCGCCGTCTCGAGGAGATGCGCGCCGCCGGCGAATACAACGGCAAGTTCTCCGCACTCCACCACTTCTTCGGCTACGAGGGCCGCTGCGCCGACCCCTCCAACTTCGATGCCGACTATTGCTACGGCCTCGGTTTCAACGCCGCCTGCCTCATACACGCCGGCGTGACGGGCTACATGTCGTGCCTGCGCGGCCTGGCCAAGCCCTCCGCACAGTGGGTGCCCGGCGGCATACCCATCACCATGATGATGAACATGGAGCGTCGCGGCGGCAAGATGAAGCCTGTCATCCAGAAGGCCCTTGTCAAGCTCGACGGACGCCCCTTCGAGGCCTTCGCACGCATGCGCGACGACTGGGCTACGCACACCCTCTTCCTCTATCCCGGCCCGATACAGTACTTCGGCCCCGCCGATGTCTGCGACCAGCCCACCCTGACCCTGCAATACGAGAACGGCAAGAAATAACGCCGAAATCTCGAAATCTCGAAATCTCGAAATCCCGAAAAATCGCGCGCCCGATTTTTCGGGTAACTATTCACCGAATATTTCATTGGGCATTTCTGCCCCAAAGGGGCAGTTTGATGATAACCCCGGGCAAGCGAAGCGCAGCCCGGGGTGAAAAACAAACCGCCCGGACATGCACCCCAAAGGGGTGCGCTGATGATCGGCTCAACTATCATCACCGCACCCCGTTGGGGTGCCGGGGCGCGAGGACGCATCTCCGATTCCCCGGGCTGCGCTCCGCTTGCCCGGGGTTATCATCATCGCGCTCCTTTGGAGCGCATTTATAAAAATATTGGTATTCGGTGAATAGTTACTTTTTCGGGTAACTACTC
>CAYOUJ010000056.1:0-2798 GCA_964407165.1 uncultured Muribaculaceae bacterium
AAGGTACGAAATTCATTTGATATATGCAAGTTTTAGTATTTACAAAATACTAGTAGTCATTATGAAGAAATTGCTATTGTTTGGCGTGGCAACAGTGTGCGCGCTGGCCGCCATGCTCACCGTGCTGTCAGCATGCTCCAAGCAGAAGGAACAACCCGCAGTCGAGACCGTAGTCGAAGAGCCGGTGCCGGAGCCAGAGAACTGTCTTCCCGACGGCTACTACAAGGCCAAGGGTAATATCGGAGGGAAAGCCAAGTTTGCTTTCACCATGGAGTTTGCCGTAAAAGAAGGCCGCGTGGCCGGCTTCTACAGCTACAACTCCGTAGGCATCCCCATCCTGCTCAAGGGCACCATCGACCCCGAGGGGATTGAGATGGAGGAGTTTGCCAACGGCAAGAACACTGGCGACTTTGCCGGAAAGGTCGACTCGGAGCGCATGTACTCCGGCGTGTTCTCCAACCACTTCAACGGCAAGACATTCGATTACGGCTTTACCATCGAGGAGAGCGACAGCCCATCGAAGACGTTCGAGGAGTACTGGAAGCCGGTGGCCGACCTCTGCCGCACCAACGAGTTTGACAAGCCCTCGGCCTCAGAAGGCGGCGGTGACGCCTCCATCGACGAACTCATCGACAGCTACGAGCGCTATATGACGGAGTGCATCGGCCTCGCCCGCAAGATAAAAGAGGGCGACACCTCAGCCATGACCGAGTACCATGACCTCTATGAAAAGGCCGAAGATCTCTCCAAGCGGCTCGAAGACATGAAGGGTGAGATGAGCCACGCCCAGGCCAACCGGCTTGCGCGCATCGCCGCCGACAAGGGCGCCGAGCTTGGCCGCCTCCTCCAATAACCGCACTCCCCGATTGGAGGCGACGTAGCCACAAATCGGGAGGGCGGCGCCCCCGCGCCCCGCCTCCCCGCCTTGGGCGCAAGCAGCAGGATCGGGGCGGCGCCCCCGCCTCCCCGCCTTCGCCACAAACGCAAGAGCAAATCGGGAGAGCCGGCGCCCCGACGGCCGGCAGTCTTGGCCGCAAGGGTTTGGATGCGACGCGCCTTCGCGTCGCTTCCAAACGCCTGACGACGTGGGGCGGGGAAGTGCGGCCGAGACGGCCGCCCTCCGTACTTGCTCCCAATTTCCAAATCCCGATTTTGCAAATTCACGGAATGTTTGTATATTTGCGACACACAAACCAAAACACATATCCGATGAAAAAACTATTTTGCTTGCTTGTGGCCGCGGCCCTAACCTTAGGCTGCGTCTACGCCGACAACCGCAACAAGGGCGGCGGCGGCTCCAACAACACCTCCACCGGCACCAACAAGAACACCGGTTCATCAACTCCCACCCCTACCCCCTCCAGGCCGACCCTCAAGTGGGACGCTTCGACGCACACGCTCACCTACGGCGACTACAGCTACAAGATGGTCTACGTCCCAGGCGGCTCGTTCACCATGGGCGCCACCGGCCAGCTCGCCAACGAAGCGGATCTGGATGAGAAGAAGACGCACCGTGTGACCCTCAGCGGCTACTACATCGGCGAGTGCGAGGTGCCCCAGTGGCTGTGGACAGCCGTCATGGGCAGCAACCCGAGCAGTTTTCGCGGCGCGACATTGCCGGTGGAAACGGTCACCTGGTATGACTGCCAGGACTTCATCCAGAAGCTCAACAGCAAGACGGGGGCAAGCTTCCGGCTGCCCACGGAGGCGCAGGGGGAGTTTGCCGCCCGCGAGGGAAAGGACAATAACAACCAGCTCTACAGCGGCTCCGACGAACTTTGGGAGGTGGGCTGGTTCACCGACACAAGCAAGGGTACCACCCACCCGGTGAAGAAGAAGAAGCCCAACGCCCTGGGTCTCTATGACATGACGGGCAACGTCTGGGAATGGTGCCAGGACTGGTATGGCGACTATCCCACCACCTCCCAAACCGACCCTAAGGGTTCTTCGTCGGGGTCTAAGCGCGTGCGGCGCGGCGGTGGCTGGGACAGCTATGCCCGGATTTGCCGTGTGTCGTTTCGCGACAGCTTCGCGCCGACCTGCAACTATTATAACCTTGGCCTGCGCCTGGCCCTTTAGTTAAGCGGGGGAGGGTAAGGAAATCAGGGGACATACTCGGATAATCGTGTAATCGGGTAACGGGTCTAGCAGGCATAGGAGCGGGGCGGCGCCCCCGCGCCCCGCCTCCCGCCTTGGCCGCAAGCGTCGGAGCGGGGCGGCGCCCCCGCGCCCCGTATCCCCGCCTTGGCCGCAAGCAATGGAGCGGGGCGGCGCACCCGCGCCCCGCATCCCCGCCTTGGCCGCAGACTATGGAGCGGGGCGGCGCCCTCGCGCCCCGCCTCCCCGCCTTGGCCCCAGACTATGGAGCGGGGCGGCGCCCCCGCGCCCCGTATCCCCGCCTTGGCCGCAAGCCGTGGAGACGTAGGCGCGGAGCGCCGCGGAAATGTATAACCCCGCGCGACCGCAGGGAGCGCGGGGGTGAAGGAACCTTCCGGCGGCGTGAGCCGCGGCGCGGCGATACTGAATTCAGTGTCGCCGCGCCGCGGCTCACCGTTTATTACGTTGCCTCTACACCCACGGCTCCCTGCGGTCGCCGTGGGTTATTCATGGTGACGGCGCTTTGCGCCTCCATGCTGACGACGCGGGGCGGGTAGACAGCCTTTGTGGCGGCGGGGCGCGAGGGCGCGTCGCTTCCAAACGCCTGGCGCCGTGGGGCGGGTAGGCACCCTTTGTGGCGGCGCGACGCGGGGGCGCGTCGCTTCCAAACGCCTGGCGCCGTGGGGCGGGTAGGCACCCTT
>CAYOUJ010000056.1:2898-14600 GCA_964407165.1 uncultured Muribaculaceae bacterium
CGTCGCTTCCAAACGCCTGGCGCCGTGGGGCGGGTAGGCACCCTTTGTGGCGGCGGGGCGCGGGGGCGCTGCCCCGCTCCGGCCGGGGCGGGTAGGCACCCTTTGTGGCGGCGGGGCGCGGGGGCGCGTCGCTTCCAAACGCCTGGCGCCGTGGGGCGGGTAGGCACCCTTTGTGGCGGCGGGGCGCGGGGGCGCTGCCCCGCTCCGGCCGGGGCGGGTAGGCACCCCTTGTGGCAACGCGACGCGAGGGCGCATCGCTTCCAAACACCTGACGCCGTGGGGCGGGTAGGCACCCCTTGTGGCAGCGGGGCGCGAGGGCGCCGCCCCGCTCCGGTCGGGGACGGCCGCACGCCGTAGTTGCGGGTCAGGCGGGGAGGGCGACGGTGTTTTGGTCTTTGAGGTTGATGAGGGGGCGGACGAGGTAGTCGACGGTGCAGGTGTCGGTGATGAGGCTCATCACCAGCTCGGTGCTCTTGTAGGCGCCGGGGGCCTCGTCGATGGTGCCGGCGCCGACGGAGGTGCTCACGATGCCCGCCATCTGCTCCTTGAACTCGTCGACCGACAGCTCGCGCATGGCTGCGGCGCGGCTCATCACGCGGCCGGCGCCGTGGGGGGCGGAGCAGTTCCAGTCGGCATTGCTCTTGCCGGTGCAGATGGCCAGTCCGTCGCGCATGTTGAAGGGGATGACGAGGCGCTCGCCCTCGTAGCTGCGGACGGCACCCTTGCGGATGACGTGGTCGGTGAAGTCGACGTAGTTGTGGACGGAGCGCACCATGTCCTTGACCTTTGCGCGCGGGCACTGGCGCTGCAGTGCCTTGACGATGAGGCCGCTGATGACGTCGTGGTTATGCAGGGCGTATGCCAGGCCTATGGCCATGTCGGTGAGGTAGTCGCTCATGCGGTCGCCCTTGAGGTATCCGTCGGGGCAGTCGGGGACGAATTTCTTGCGGAAGCGCTCGACCTCGTCGTTAATCTCCTTGTGGCGTCCCTCAGCCTTCATGCGCTCAATCAGGGCGTTGAGCTCGCGCTTGTATTGCAGCGTGTCACCCTCGTCGCGGCCGATGCGGGCGTGGTATGAGGCTATCTTTACGCCGAGGTTGCGCGAACCGCAGTGTATGGTGAAGACGAGCTTTCCGGTCTCGGGATGGGCGCCTACCTCGATGAAGTGGTTGCCGCCGCCGACGGTACCGATTGATTTCCAGAACACCTTCTCATCCTGGCGCACGCGTCGGCAGAAGGCGGTGATGAACTTCTCGTCGACCTTCACCTCTTGTATCATCTCGGGCCATGCGGAGCGCCAGGCGTCCATCTTGGCCTGGATGAAGCGGCACAGCTCGCGCGGAGAGGTCTGCGCGGTCTCTTGGATCTCTTGACCAAACATTACCAATTTGCGGATGTCGCGCTCAAACCGCTCGAGGTTGACGGCCTTGGCGTCGACGTCGGTAAACCAGGAGTCGATGGTGCAGCCTATATCCACGCCGACGTGGTCGGGGTTGACGTATTCGGTCAGGGGAGCGGTGAAGCCTATGACGATCCCCTTTCCGGTATGCGTGTCGGGCATGATGCGCACTTTGGCGCCGGCGAAGGCGGGGTTGTCGAGGATGTTTTTGATAAGCTCGATGGCGGAGTCTTCAACGCCGTCGATGAAGACCTTGCAGTCGTCGGTGTATTTTCCTTGGAGGGTAAACATGGTAGTTTTTAGTTTTTAGTTTTTAGTTTTGTTTACGGCTGCAAAGTTAGAGGGGGTGTGTGACAGATAATGTCACAATTCAAAAAAATTACTTTTTTTCATAAATTTTCCCGGCGGCGCGGAAGTGCCAGGCGATGCGCTCGCGCAGCAGCGGGGGTGTAAGCACCTCTATGTGAGCGCCGAAGCCGAGGATCAGGCGCTCGAGCTCGTTGTTGACTATCACCACGATGCTGAGCAGCACGCTGCCGTCTTCGTTCTTGTTGACCACCTGCTGCGAGGGATGCAGTGGCTTGGTGAGCATGTAGGGGGCGGTGGCGTGGTCGACCACGATGCGCACCTCCTGGGGGGTGTCCGCAAGGTCGCGGCTGACGCCGACCATCTGCCCGAGGTATAGCTCGGGGTCGAAGAAGGTGTTGGGGATGAACTCTGCGCCGGCGTAGACGTCGATGGCGATGATGCGGTCGAGGGCCAGGGTGAGTATCTTGTCGCCTTCGTGCGAGCGGCCGATGACAAACCAGCGGTTGTTGAACTCCTTTAATATATAAGGTGAGATGTGCTGCACAGACGGGCGCTTGGCCACGAACGACTGGTAGCGTATGGCCAGGGGACGCCTATTTACTACGTGCTCGTAGAGCGTGCCGAGCAGGTCGATGCCCTTGAGGCCCGTGTTGGTCTCGAGGTAGACCACGCGCGCGTGTGCCTGCTCGAGATTCTGCACCTTGTCCTGCATGCGTGTGATGATGTCCTCCTGGCCGGCGAGGCCGCGGAAGCCGCTGTAGTGGCGTATGATGTCGAGTGCCGATGACAGTTCGGCCAGGTCGTGGTCAGACAGGGGCAGGCGGGTTATGCTGTATTCGGGGTCTTCGTAGGTATAATACTTGCGGTCGCGGACTATGATGGGAGCGTTGTAGCCAAGCTTCTCGGAGCGCATCAGTGCGAGGTCGCGGCGGATGGTGCGCGTGGATATTTCTGTAATGCCCTCATATTCATACAGGGCGTCCTCGCAGGCCTCTACGAGGTCGTCGATGGTCCACAGGCGGTTTCGGCGCTGCAGGCAGGCGTCGATGGTGTGTATGCGCATCAGCGCGTTGCGATTAAGAGGCACAGTTTTCCAGGTATAACGAAATTGGCAAATGCCTGTGGCGGAGCCACAGGCATTTGCCAATTTAGATTCTGATTACTCGGCGGAGGCGAGGGGCGAGGGGGTGTTGTAGGTGCGCTGGGCCAGCTCCTGGTCGAGCATGTAGATGCCCATGCCGTTGTCACCGACGAGGGTGAACTTGTCGATGAGCTCCTGAGCGGACTCCTCCTCCTCGATCTGCTCGCTGACGAACCAGTCGAGACGGCCCATGGTGGCATAGTCCTTCTCCTCGGCGGCGAGGGAGTAGAGGTTGTTGATCATGGCCGTGACCTTCTGCTCGTGGGCGAGGGTGTCCTTGAAGGCGCAGACGGGGCAGTCCCACTTCTGGGGCACCTCGGCGATGGGGGCGAGCAGCACGCGGCCACCGCGCTGGTTGAGGTAGTTGATGAAGATCTGGGCGTGAGCCTGCTCCTCCTGGAACTGGATGCGGAACCAGTTGGCGATGCCCTGGCGACCCTCGGCCTCGAAGTGCATGGCCATGGACAGGTATAGATAGCCGGACCACAGCTCGGCGTTGATCTGCGCGTTGATGGCGTCTTGTAACTTGTTGCTAATCATATCGATTGAATTTTTGGTTTAGTGGGTTGAAACGATGTTGCAGCCTTACGGACCCAATGCTCCGTAAAACCATGCAAATTTACTAAAAATAATTGACACGGCCATGCAATGTCACAAAAAGGACTGAAAATAATTTGAAAAATTTTGTTAATTCGGAAATAGTTGCTAACTTGCACCCTGATTTCAGACCCATGAACGACAGTGCAGACACCACCACCGAGCGCCGCGGCTTCTGGTACCGCGCCTGGGGGCTGTATGCCGACGGCTTCCGCGGCATGGGGCCTCTGGGGCGCAGCCTCTGGCTGCTGATCATCCTGAAGGTGGTCATACTGTTGGTAGTGATGAAGCTGCTGTTTTTTCCAAACTTGCTCTCGCGCGACTACTCCACCGACGACGAGCGCTCCGACGCCGTGCGCCACTCCCTCCTCGACCCGCGCCGCAAATAACTTATAACTTATAGTTTATAACTTATAGTTTATAGTTTATAGTTAAGATTTTACGTTTCACTAACTTATAATCGGTTTTGAGGTCGTTAAGTTCCTTAAACTCCTTAACTTCCTTAATTTCCCTAAACCCTTAAATCTCACTTATGACTGACTTAATGAGTGTTGTCGACTGGTCAAGGTGGCAGTTCGCCCTGACAGCGATGTATCACTGGCTGTTTGTCCCGCTCACCCTGGGCCTGGGCCTGATAGTGGCGGTGATGGAGACCGTCTATTACCGCACCCGCAGCGAGCGGTGGCTCTCCATCACCAAGTTTTGGATGAAGCTCTTCGGCATCAACTTTGCCTTGGGCGTGGCCACCGGCATCATCCTCGAGTTTGAGTTCGGCACCAACTGGAGCAACTACAGCTGGTTTGTCGGCGACATCTTCGGCGCTCCGCTGGCTATCGAGGGCCTGTTGGCGTTCTTCATGGAGTCGACGTTTATAGCCGTGATGTTCTTCGGCTGGAAGAAGGTGAGCCGCGGATTCCACCTGGCCTCCACTTGGCTCACGGTCATCGGCGCCATGATCTCGGCGCTGTGGATACTCGTGGCCAACGCCTGGATGCAGTATCCCACGGGCATGCAGTTTGACCCGGAGCAGATGCGCAACGTGATGGACAACTTCTGGGCCGTCATCGGCTCGCCCGTGGCCATCCATAAGTTCTGCCACACCGTGCTCAGCGGCCTCACGCTCGGCGGCGCCTTCGTCTGCGGCGTCTGCGGGTGGTTCATGCTGCGCAAGTATAACCGCGAGTTCTCGATACGCTCGCTCAAGGTCGGCTCGGTGGTCGGCCTCGTCGGCATCCTGCTGACGATGTGGACCGGCGATGCCTCCGCCGTCGACGTCTACAAATACCAGCCGATGAAGTTGGCCGCAATGGAGGGCCTCTACCAGGGCGAGCAGGGCCAGTCGATAGTGGCCTTCGGCATCCTCAACCCGGAGAAGACAGTCGACAACGATGCCGACCCGTTCCTCTTCGAGGTGTCGCTGCCACAGGGCCTGTCGCTGCTGTGCGAGCGCCGCACCGACGCTTTCATCCCCGGCATCAACGACCTCATCAGCGGCCGCCGCATCGGCGACGACGGCGTTGAGTATCAGGCACCCTCATACAACGACCGCATCGCCGCGGGCCTGGAGGCCCACGATGCCCTGCGCGCCTTTGACAACTGCCGCGCCGTGGGCGACACCCTCGGCGCCGACGAGGCACGCGCACGGCTGATGGAGAACTACGGCGACTTCGGCTACGGCTACCTCACCTCCCCCACGGAAGCCGTGCCGCCGGTGGCCATGACCTTCTACTCATTCCATATAATGGTCACGCTCGGCGGCTACCTGCTCCTGTTCATGCTGCTGATGTGCTTCATCGCATTCAAGAAGCAGAAGTGGGCCGAGTGGCGCTGGCTGCAGTGGGTGGCCATACTGACCATACCGCTGACCTACATCTGCTCCGAGGCCGGCTGGGTCACCGCCGAGGTAGGCCGCCAGCCCTGGATAATCCAGGACCTTATGCCCGCCCGCGCCGCCATCTCGTTCATCGACTCCGGCACGGTGCAGCTGACTTTCTGGCTGTTCGCCTTCGTCTTCACGGCCCTGCTGGCCGCCGAGGTGTCGATCATGGTGCGCCAGATACGCAAGCAGAGCAAGTCCACTGATTACGAAACCCTTAAAGACTAACCCGTTATGACTACATACGCATGCCTGCAAGCCTATTGGTGGCTGCTCATATCCGTCTTGGGCGCCCTGCTGGTGTTCCTGCTATTCGTGCAGGGCGGCCAGACGTTCCTGTGCTCGACGCGCAACGCCACATACCGCACCATGGAGGTCAACTCCATCGGCCGCAAGTGGGAGCTGACGTTCACCGTGCTCGTCGTCTTCGGCGGCGCCTTCTTCGCCTCGTTCCCCCTGTTCTACTCCACCAGCTTCGGCGGCGCCTACTGGCTGTGGATGCTCATCCTGTTCAGCTTCGTCGCCCAGGCCGTCAGCTATGAATACCGCCGTAAGCCCGGCAATCTCTACGGCACCGGCACATACGACATACTGCTCCTGTTAAACGGCTGCTTCGGGTGCGTCCTGCTTGGCGTGGCCGTCGGCATGATGTTCTTCGGCGCCGAGTTTGAGGTGGTAAAGGGCAACCTGCTCGACAGCGCCTCCCCCGTCATCTCCCGCTGGGCGCCCTCCCACGGTTTCGAGGCCATCGCCAACTGGCGCAACCTGCTGCTGGGCTTCACCGTGCTCATGCTCGCCCGCACGCAGGCCTCGCTCTACTTCATCAACAACATCGACGACGCGGCCTTGCGCGCCATCAACCGCCGCCGCGTGCTCTACAACGGCGCCATCTTCGTCCTGCTGTTCCTCATCTTCGTGTGCGTCCTGCTGACAGCCACCGGCTACCAGACCGTCACCGACCCCGAGACCGGCGCCGTCGACTTCGTCGAGCGGCCGTTCAAATACTTCTGGAACTATGTGGAGATGTGGTGGTGCTTCGCCATATTTATAATAGGTGTGCTGGGCGTGCTCTACGCCGTGCTCCGCTCAGCCCTCGACGCCCGCTTCACCACCGGCATCTGGTACAGCGGCCTCGGCACCGTGTTCGTCGTCCTCAGCCTCCTGTTCGTCGCCGGCTACAACGACACCCCCTATTACCCCTCGACGCTCGACCCCGCCTCGTCGCTGACCATCGCCAACAGCTCCTCCTCCGAGTTCACCCTCACGGTCATGAGCTGGGTGTCGATACTCGTCCCCTTCGTGCTGGCCTACATCTGGTACGTCTGGCGCAAGATGGACGCCAAGCCCATCACCGAGGCCGACGTCACCTCCGGCGAAGCCAAATACTGATAAACCGATGAAACACATATCTGCATTTAACTTAATCCTGGGCGTCGCCGCAGTGCTCCTGCTCGCTGCGTGCGGCGGCACTCCGGAGGCAGACATCGAGTATGTGCCTTTCCAGGAGGCCAAAGACGGCTCGTGGGGCATGATGGCTCCCGACGGCAAGGTGCTGTTCGACGGTCAGTTCAAGCAGCAGCCCATGCCCGCCACATGCGGCCGCTTCTGGGTGCCCAACGACCAGGGCTATTACGAACTTTACAAGGCTGACAAGAAGCCCCGGCGTGTCAACGAGACCGAATACCGACACGTGTCGCAATTCTACGACGGCCGCGCTTTCGTGGCCGAGCGCGACTGCCCCGTCACCGTCATCGACACCTCCGGCAAGACGCTCGTCACCCTCGACACCATCGACGGCCGCGAGCCCGACTGCCTAGGCGATTTCTACGAAGGGACCGCCTCCGTGCGCATCGACACCTTGCAGGGCGTGGTCAACGACCGCGGCAAGCTGATAGTGCCGGTCGAATATACCATTGTCGGCCCCATGTCGTCGGGAAAGGTGGTGGCATGCAAGGGCTATCCCTTCTTCTTCTATGGTCATGAGGAAATGGGATTTGGACTTGATGAGCTGGTGGACATTTCCGACAGCGTCGCAGCAAAGCCCGTAGGCACAGCCGACATCTACGACTCGAAAGGCAACATACTCTTCACCGTCTCTAACAAAGACTACGCGGTCGTCGGCCAAAAGTTCCTCGGCGACTATCTGCCCGTGGCCAGGGAGGTCGACGGCGAGATGCACTGGGGACTGCTCGACGCCAAAGGCGAGACCGCGCTTGCCCCGCAGCCCAAGGTGCGGCAGATAGCGGCCATGCGCGACGGACTGTTCATATTCGTCAACGAGGTGGGCCACTACGGCCTGATGAGCCTGCAGGGCGAGACCCTCGTGCGCCCGCAGTACAAGGGCCTGGCGTTTGCCTGCGACAACATGCTCATCGCCACCGAGGAGGCTCCTGACACCGACCGCGGCATGGCATGCAAGCTCATCGGCACCGACGGCGCCAACGTCACCAAGGCATATACCAATATCTATCCGTTCTTGCCCTCGGCCATGAAATATGCTTTCGTCAAGGTCGGCCCCGGCAACTATGGCATCATCGACCGTAAAGGCGAGCGCGTCACCGGCGTGCCCGACATTTACAGCGTGGTACTGCCGTGGGATACCGATTTCGACGGCCCCTCGGAGCAGTGGGACATGCCGTCGGGATGGATGCAGTCTGACTACATCGACGTGCAGGCGTTCGTCGACAAGCTCGACATCACCGCCGACGGACTCGATGGACTCACTTTCTCCAGCTCGCCGCAGCAGGCCCTCGAAGTGCAGGCATCCACCTTCAGCTTCAACAACAAACCGTCGGCGTCCGACTACACCGCCACCTCCACAGTATTCATCTACCGCACCGTCGGCGGCGAGAGCGTGTCAGAGAACGTCAAGTTCCCCCAGACCCTCAGCACCCGCACATACAGCAGCCGCCAGGTCATAGACTACGTCGACTATTATTACGGCTGGTATTGGTACCACATCGAGAAGGTACCCAAGGGCTACGTGTTTCGCTCTATGACCCCCTCTACGTTTGAGATCTCGATGTCTAACTACGGCAAGTTCCGCGGCAAGCTGCGCCTGCTCTACAGGGCCCTCTCGGCAAAGTTCAAGGGCTGGGGCGACGTCGAGGCCGAGAACAACAACGCCGTCCTCGTCAAGCTCTCCAACGGCAAGCAGGCCATAGTCTACCTCGACAGCAACAACGTCACCGCCCGCTGGGGCTCCCTTGGCAAGAAGGTGAGTGTCGACGAATATGCCAACTCGCGCGAAATCCTATCCGCCGACCCCTTGGCCGCTGACTCCGCCGCCGTCTACTGAACCGCTAACGACCCCCCTCCCCGAATAATCACGCGAAGAAACAAAAGAAAGGAACGAAATTTCTTTTTATTCTTTTGTTTCTTCGCGTGTTTCTTCGCGTGATTGTTCGCGTGATTGTTCGCGGAGGGTATGAGTGCTATAAATAGCGCGCCATGGGCGCACGGACGGTGCGCAGGACGGTGCCGTCGGCGTTGGCAAGCTCGAGGACGATGTTCATGTTGTTCTTGACAATCACGCTCTTGAACATCCCCAGGCTCTCGGCCATGCCGCGCGCGAGCATGTCGGCTATCTGCTCGTCGGAGAGCGAGAGCAGGGTGTCGAGCACGCCCTGGTCGTAGAGCTGCATGGTGTAGACGATGTCGCTGTCGGTGACCTTCAGTCGCGTGATGGTGAAGATGCCCGAGGGATCCGTCACAGGCACGAAGCGGTCGCCGGCGTCCTTGAGTTGCTGCAGCAGGGTGTCCTCGTTGCCGAGCATCCCCTTGAGGTAGGTCAGGTACGTCGAAATCGTGCCCTCGGAAGTGTAGAACGACAATGCCGGATAATTCTCCCCGGTGGTGGCGGAGACTATGTTCACCTGCAAGTTGAAGGGCCAGAGATCTGACTGCGACTGGAGCATGGCGCCGAGCACATAGCCTGCGATGGATGCCTCCCGGTCGCTCTTGGCCTTGGCCGTCAGCGTGTTATAGTATGCCTTGTTGACGGCCATCTGCACGGTGACCGTGTTGGTCGACGCCGCATAGTTGATTTTCTGGAACGTGCGGCCGTCGTCGAACTCTGCCGGCCAGATGCTGCTGAGGCTTTGCACGGCCTGGTAGGGCGCGGCGCCCCGGACTACGCCTGCGAGCAGTATGGCCACGGCGGCGAATAGAGTGCGTAAAGTAGTCTGCATAGTTTATAGTTTATAGTTTATAGTTTATAACGAGCCAAGAGGTAGTTATAAGTTATAAGTTATAAGTTAGACAAAGGCGGACCGGAGAGCTGCTGTCGTGCAGTCAAGTGTCTGCGCGCGCTGAGCGTCCGGTCCGCCGGTTTGCTGTGGCTGTGGCTGTCAGTTGAGTATCATGCCCGAGGGTATCGAGATGCCGCGCTCGAAGTGATAAGCGCGAGCAAACTGTCGTATGAGCCGGAGGGTGGATTGGCGGGGACTTCCCGTCGGGGCCTCGACGGCTCGGTCGAGCAGGGCCTCAAAAGTGCCGGCAGCCTGGTCAGAGGTGGTAGTAGATTTTCTCTTCATAGGCAAGCAGGGTTTTAACAGTTTATATATCAGCAGAATGATACGCATAGGCGGGGAGGGGAGAGGGCCGCGTCGGCCAAAAAAATGGCCGCGGCTATTGTGTAGATGAAATTTTTTTCGTACCTTTGCGGGTGCGAAATTTTTGAAAGGCTCTCAACGCCTTTTTCATTCGCTACATTTATTAAACGCAGTGATTGCACCAATTATTATTCACTAACCAAAAAATTATACTGCCTATCGACACATCATTACTTTAACCAATCTCAATAAAGTAATAATGCAACAGTTATCAAAGCTTTCTGACGATCTCTTGGTGGAAGCTTACGCCGGCGGCAACAATGAGGCATTCGACATGCTTCTGCGTCGTCATAACGACAGGGTGTATAACTACATCCTCCGCGTGGTCAAAGACACCGACCTCGCTAACGACATCTTCCAGGAGACCTTCATCAAGGCTATCATGAACATCAAGCAGGGAAGGTATGCTGCAAACGGCAAGTTCTTGCCGTGGATCACACGCATCGCACACAACCTCGTCATCGACTCCTTCCGCCAGGACAAGACCGAAAACCAGGTGTCATCTGACATCGAGGGCTTCGACCTGCTCAATGACCGCGAGCTGTGCGAGGAGACCATCGAAGACGCCCTCGTCACCATGCAGATTCACGAGGATGTCAAGCGCATAGTCGAGGCTCTGCCCGAGAACCAGCGCGAGGTGCTCATGATGCGATTCTATCGCGACATGTCGTTCAAAGAGATCGCCGACGCCACCGGCGTGAGCATCAACACCGCCCTGGGCCGCATGCGCTACGCTATTATGAACATGCGCCGCATCGCCAAGGAGAACAATGTGGCCCTTACCCTGTAGTGAATAACCCGTAATCCCGAAATCTCGAAATCCCGAAATTTCGAAATCCCGAAATTTCGAAATCTCGGCAAAGCGCCCAAATGGCTTCCGGCCATTTGGGCGCTTTGCTGCATCAAAGCCGCGCCGATTGCGCAAAATTACGCATCCCGTTGTCGCAAGCCATGCAATTGTCACAATTTTTAAAGTATTTTGTTGTATATTTGTCGCAATTCTGTTTTGCTATTGAATTAAGTGTTACAATATTATGAATTTTTGAACGTTTTTTATGTTTTTGATAACCTTTATTTGTATCTTCGTTGCATGAAAAAAACCGTCATTATCGCTGTCATTGCCCTCTTGGTAGTGGCCGTGGTGGGCCTGAACCTCACCGCCGCCTCCTCGCAGGAGCAAGTCAGGCTCGCCACTCCGGCCTCGGTGGTCGGCGAGTTCCCGATAATGAACGGCCTGATCACTCCCTCATATACCATGTCCATGCTCGTCGACACCGGTTCCGACCTGAGCATGATCACACCCGGCACGCTCCAGATCCTCAAGGACAAAGGGTGTCGGGTGGATTCTTCGTTCTGCCCCGTGTTTTTCCGAGACAACCAGGGCGAAGTGCACTTCACCGCCAAGCGATACACCGTCGACCTCCCCATCAACCCCTGGCAGGTGGAGGTCAGCGACGACGGCTCGATATACTACCAGCGGCTCGACACCGTGGTCAACGTGCTGCAGAATGTAAACTTTATCCCTGCCGTCGACCCCTGCGACGTCATCGGCCTCGATCTGCTCGACCAGTTTGCCGTCGAGTTCAACGTCGCCCGCGGCACCGTCATCTTCCACAAAGACCTCCCGGACGACTTCGACATCATCTGCCCCATGGGCGTCGAGGCCCGCTGGCTTAACTTTATCGGCTGCAGCAAGCGCTACTATGTAAATATGGAGGTGTCGAGCCACACCAACAGTTTCTTCGTCGACACCGCCCTCGACCTAGT
>CAYOUJ010000057.1:0-14595 GCA_964407165.1 uncultured Muribaculaceae bacterium
TTAATAATTATATTATACCCACACGCAATGAAAAAGTTAGTGCTCTCACTGCTGATCGCCGTGGCCACCGTGGCCACGGCCGTCGCCCTCCCCCCAACCGAAACCCAGGTCAAGAACTACAAAACTCAGATACAGAGCTACCTGCGCTCTGAGGGATACGCCCCATCTATTGACTCAGACGGCGACATCTCCTTCAAATACCAGGGCGACGGCTACTGGATTCGCGTCTCAAGCTACGACGACGGCTACTGCGTGGACCTCTGGACCATGAAGGGTTGCAAGAGCTTCCGCACCTACGACGTCTGGAACGGCTGCAACAACGTGATGAGCCAGCTCAAATACGTCCGCCTCTACACCACCAACGAAAACAAGACCGTCATCATCGAGTATGAGTGGTTCTGCCCCACCATCTCCGACTTCAAGCTCTTCTTCAACGACGCCCTGCTCGTGATAACCACCGCAGACACTCGCCTGCAGAACTTCCTCAACGACAAGTAACCCACTGAGGATACACACTTATATAAGTGTGTCAAAACGTGGCATTACGCTAACTGAAGTAACAAGTCGTAAAACAGAATGGTAGCCGTGGGTGAGACGCGTTTCGCGCGTCTCACCCACGGCTACCATTTGTTTCCTCTATGGCACACCCCCTTTGTCAAAGAGGGATTAGTCGAGTTTGAGGACGGCGAGGAAGGCTTTCTGGGGAACCTCGACGCGGCCGATCTGCTTCATGCGCTTCTTGCCCTGCTTCTGCTTCTCCAGCAACTTGCGCTTGCGGGTGATGTCGCCGCCATAGCACTTGGCGGTGACGTCCTTGCGCACGGCCTTGATGGTCTCGCGGGCGATGATCTTGGAGCCGATGGCGGCCTGGATGGCGATGTCAAACTGCTGGCGCGGGATGAGCTCTTTCAGTTTCTCGCACATGCGGCGACCGAAAGTGACGGCGTTGTCGGCGTGGGTCAGGGTTGACAGGGCGTCGACGCTCTCGCCGTTGAGCAGTATGTCCAGCTTGACCAGGCGCGAGGGGCGGAAGTCGTGCAGGTGGTAGTCAAAGGAGGCATAACCCTTGGAGATGCTCTTGAGCTTGTCGTAGAAGTCGATGACTATCTCGCCTAAGGGGATGTCGAAGGTCAGCTCCATGCGGTTGCCGGAGATGTATTCCTGCTTGACCAGCTCGCCGCGCTTGCCCAGGCAGAGGGTCATGATGGGGCCGATGTAGTCGGCGGCGGTGATGATGACGGCGCGGATATACGGCTCCTCGATGTGCTCGATGAGCGTGGGGTCGGGGAGCCCGGATGGGTTGTGCACCTCCGTCATCACCCCGTGCTTGTCGTAGACGCGGTAAGAGACGTTGGGGACGGTGGTGATGACGTCCATGTCAAACTCGCGGCCGAGGCGTTCCTGCACTATCTCCATGTGCAGCAGGCCGAGGAAGCCGCAGCGGAATCCGAAGCCGAGGGCCATCGAACTCTCGGGCTGGAAGGTGAGCGAGGCGTCGTTGAGCTGCAGCTTCTCCAGCGACGTGCGCAGGTTCTCAAAGTCCTCCGCCTCGATGGGATAGACGCCGGCGAACACCATGGGCTTGACCTCCTCAAAGCCGTCGATAGCCTCGGTGCAGGGGCGCTGGACATGGGTGATGGTGTCGCCCACGCGCACCTCCTTCGAACTCTTGATGCCGGAGATGATATAGCCGACGTTGCCGGCCGACAGCTCCTTGCGGGGCGACATCTGCAACTTGAGCACGCCTGTCTCGTCGGCATGGTACTCCTTGCCGGTGCTGACAAACTTGACGAAGTCGTCGGTGCGTATTGTGCCGTTGACTATCTTGAAGTAGGCGATGATGCCGCGGAAGGGGTTGAAGACGCTGTCGAAGATGAGAGCCTGCAGCGGCGCCTCGGGGTCGCCCTTGGGGGCCGGTATGCGCTCGACGATGGCGCGTAAGATCTCGGGGACGCCCACGCCCGTCTTGCCGCTGGCGCGTATGATCTCCTCACGCTTGCAGCCGAGCAGGTCGACTATCTGGTCCTCCACCTCGTCGGGCTTGGCGCTGTCGAGGTCCACCTTGTTGATGACGGGTATGATCTCGAGGTCGTTGTCAATGGCCATGTAGAGGTTGCTGATGGTCTGTGCCTGTATGCCCTGGGAGGCGTCGACAATGAGCAGCGCGCCCTCGCAGGCGGCTATCGAGCGGCTGACCTCGTAGCTGAAGTCGACGTGCCCGGGGGTGTCGATGAGGTTGAGCACGTAGGGCTCGCCGTCGAGCCGGTAGTCCATCTGTATGGCGTGGCTCTTGATGGTGATGCCTCGCTCGCGCTCGAGGTCCATGTCGTCGAGCACCTGGTCCTGGAGGTCCTTTCCGGCGACGGTGTTGGTGTATTCGAGCAGGCGGTCGGCCAGAGTGCTCTTGCCGTGGTCGATGTGGGCTATTATGCAGAAATTGCGGATATTCTTCATTGCGGTCTTGTCCAAATTGCCGCAAAGGTACGAAAAAACTTCCACCCCCGCAAGAGCGCGCCTCTCGCGGGCGCTGACTATCACGCGAAGAAACGAAAGAATAGAAAGAAACTATTTTTGAATATGGCGGGGGAAGCGGGAGTCGTTGAGGGGGCGGAGGCGGTCGGCGAGGCGGCGGTATGCCTTGGTGGTGAGGAACTCGTCGATGTGGTCGGCGTGGCGGTGGTTATGGAGGTCGGTGCCGATGAAGTCGATGTAGCCCTTGTCGAGGAGGGTCTCGGCTATTTTTTTCTCCTCCTTGCCGTAGTAGCCTGTAAAGCTTAGAAGGTTGACCTGCAGATATGTACCGCTGCGGTAGATCTGTCCCCAGCGGTGGGGATTGTACATGTTATAGTAGATGCAGCGCTCGGGATGGGCGAGGATGGGGCGGTAGCCGCGGGTCTTGAGGTCGTAGACAAAGTTGTCGAAGTCGACGGGCTCGTAGGTGAACGGGTTCTCGACGAGTATATATCCGTCGGGATAGGGGGTGACAGCGCCGAGGTCAATCTGTCGTTTGAAGAAGTCGTCGATGCGGTATTCGCAGGTGCGGTCGAGTTGTATGTCGAGGCCGCGGCGGCGCACTTCGGTCAGCAGGTCGTCGAAAGCGGGGTCGAGGATGTCGGGTGTGTTTTCAAAGGTGTCCATCGTCACGTGGGGGGTGGTGATGATGCGGCGTATGCCCCAGCCCATCATGCGTTCGATGAGGTCTGCGGAGGTGGCGGCGTCGGGCGACCCGTCGTCGACGCCGGGGACGAGGTGGCAATGTATGTCTGTGCTGAAGAAGAGCTGCGCCTGCTCGCGGCGCTTGTGCAAGAAACTTAGCATCACACGATTGGATGAAAATCCGGGCGTTTTTCGGAAATTCGCTTGTAATCAATGATAAATGATGAATGACAAATAACAAATTAACAGCATTTTAATTAATCATTCATCATTCACCATTTATCATTTATCATTACAATCAAAGATGTTGTAAATGTCTTTTATTTCTCTGCCGCCGGTCAGGCTTCGGCCGGGGGAGTGGGAAGGGCGTCGGGGTTCTGGCCCCGCATCTGCAGGTGCTTCAGGGCGTCCTTGATGTCGCGGTAGATGGCGTCGATGGTGCCGGTGCCCCGCACCTCGGTATATTTGCCCCGGTCGGCATAGAAGTCACGCACGGGCTGTGTGCTCTCGTGGTAGACCTTGAGGCGCTTCTGTATAGTCTCGGGGTTGTCGTCTGTGCGACCCTCGCGCTTGCCGCGCTGTATGAGCCGATCGACAAGTTCATCTTCATCTACCTCGAGGCCTATGACGGCGTCAACCTGGGCGCCGCGCTTTTTGAGCAACTCCTCGAGGGCCTCGGCCTGGGCGACGGTGCGAGGGAAGCCGTCGAAGATGACGCCGGTGGCGGCATGGTCGCGGTTGTTGTCAAGCACGTCCTCGAGTATCTGTATCATCAGTTCGTCGGGGATGAGCCGACCCTGGGCGATGTAGGTGCTTGCGATGTTGCCCAGCGGGGTGCCCTGGGCTATGTGGTTGCGCAGGACGTCGCCGGTAGAGATATGAAACAGGCCGAACTCGTCGATGAGCCTGTCGCTCTGCGTGCCTTTACCGCTGCCGGGGGCACCGAATATTACTAGATTGAGCATGGCATTTCAGATTTAAATTAATGTCTTTGCGGCAGGGAGAGATTAGGGGTTAACTACACAGCATCAACAACGGATGCCCCAAAACAGTTCACGAGGACAACTTATAAGTTATAAGTTATTCGTCGCACTTGACCCAGATGTCACGGAGGTTGCGGGCCTGCTCGTCGATGTCGAGGCCGTAGCCGATGATGAAGTCCTGGGGGATGGCGAAGCCCACGTAGTCGGGGCGGATGCCCTCCTGGCACACGTCGGGCTTGAACAGGAGCGTGGCCACCTTGATGTCGGCGGGTCCGCGCTTCTCAAGGTCGCTGACCAGATGCTTGATGGTGCGTCCGGTGTCGACGATGTCTTCGATGACTATCACCGAGCGGCCCTTGATGTCCTCCTGAAGGCCGTATACCTCCTGGATCTTGCCGGTGGAGGCGGTGCCGGCGTAACTCTTGTAGCGGATGAAGGTGATCTCGGCGTCGATGCCGAGGTTCATGAACACATCTGAGGCGAATGGGAAAGCGCCGTTGAGCACGCAGATGAGCAGGGGGTTCTTGCCCCGGTAGTCGCGGGCCACTTCCTGGGCCAGATCGGCTACGCGGGCCTGTATCTTGTCGTTGGTGATGTAGGGCTTGAAAGTAAGCCCCTGGTATGTCACTCGGTTCATATTGGGTACAGTTTTTATATTGGGGCAAATTTAAGAATTTTTTTTGGAATATCGGGGCAAGTTTTGGCAATAATGCCGAAGAATTTTGTAAATTTGTAACCGAAAAAGGTCTGACGCCGGCTGCCACACTCCGCCGATTTCAGGTCTAATAATTTGTATGTCAAAGCTATAATATATGAAGATATTTACAAACGACAGCCTGCGCGCCGTCGACAAGGCGACTATTGAGAGCGGCGACGCCACGTCGATGCAGCTCATCGAGCAAGTGGCCGAACAAGCCGCCGTAGCCATCACGGCGCGATGGAAGGCGTCGAAGCCCACCGCCATCTTCGCCGGCCCGGGCAACAACGGCGCCGATGCGCTGGCGTTGGCCCGGCTGCTGTGCGAGGCAGGGTTTCGCCCGCAAGTATACCTCTTCAATATCGGCGGCAACCGGCTGTCGGCCGACTGCCGCGCCGCCCGCGACATGCTCGTGCAGGCGTGTCCCGACGTGGCCTTCACGGAGATAGTCAACCAGCTTTCACTGCCCGACATCACCTCGGCGTGGCTGGTCATCGACGGCCTCTTCGGCTCGGGGCTGCGCGACAACCTCTCCGGCGGCTTCCTGGCCTTGGTGCGCCGCATCAACGAGTCTGAGGCCACCGTGGTGTCGCTTGACGTACCCTCCGGCCTGCGAGGCGACTGGAACCCGGAGGCCGTCAACCGTGACATACTCCACGCCACGCTCACGCTCACCGTGGGCTTCCCCCGCATAGCTTTCTTCTTCGGCGAGAACGACGAGATAGTAGGGTCATGGCAGGTGCTTCCCATCGGCCTTAGCGACGCCGCCATACGCACCACACCATCAAGCTATTACTACGTCGAGCGCCACGACGTGCGCCCGCTGTTGCGCCCGCGACACCCGTTCGTGTCGAAGGCCGACCTCGGCTCGGCCGTGATAGTGGGCGGCAGCTACGGCATGGCCGGCGCACCCACTTTGGCCGCCCGCGCGGCACTGCGCTGCGGGTGCGGCAAGGTGACCGTCCACGGCCCCCGCGCTATCATGACGCCGGTGCAGACAGCCATCCCGGAGGCGATGTTCCGATACTCCGGCCGCGACGACAACGCCCTCGACTCCATCGACCTCTCCCGCCAGTACCACGCAATAGCCGTCGGCCCCGGCCTGGGCACCGCCGACGAGACCGTCGATGCCCTCGAGCGACTGCTGAAGGCCACCACGCTGCCGATGGTCATCGACGCCGACGCCATCAACTGCATCGCGCGGCGGCCGTCGCTGCTCAACTTCATCCCGCGCCACTCAGTGCTGACGCCACACGCCGGTGAGTTCGACCGTCTGTTCGGGCAGCAGCCGTCGGAGGAGGTGCGCCTGCTCAAGGCTACAGAGGTGTCGCGTCGCTACAATATAATAATTGTGCTCAAGGGCCATTACACGGCAGTAATTCGTCCCGACGGACGCACGTATTTCAACTCCTCCGGCACCCCCGCGCTGGCCACGGCCGGCAGCGGCGACGTGCTCACCGGCGCTATAACCGCGCTGATGGCACAGGGACTAAAGAGCGAGATGGCAGCCGTCACAGCCGTCTACCTGCACGGCGTGGCCGGCAGCATAGCCGCGCGCACCCACAGCGAATATGGCGTGATAGCCTCCGACATCGCCGACGCCCTCGGCCAGGCCATCGCCGAAACCATAAGATAACCAACCCTCCCGAAAATGAAAAAATCAATAATAGTCCTCTGCATCGCCCTCGCGGCAATCACCGCCGCGGCTCAGACCACGCAGAAGCTCACGGCCAACAAGGCCTCGGAATACGGCCTCATCTACACGTTGCCCGCCACGGAGTTTGACATCACCCTCGAGGCCGTAGGCGCGGTGGAGCGGCCGGGCGAGTTCTACCAATATGCCAAGGTGTACCTGGGCCAGGAACCCATCATGCGCGCCTCACAGTCGTGGACGCTTAAAAGTGTGGTGGTAAGTCCCGTAAGCGTGCCTGACAAGGATGAGGAATACCTGGTGCAATTCAAGAGCGGCTCGACCGTCTTCGTCATGGCCGACGCACAGGGCATACCATTGAGCATCAACACCTCCGACGTGGTGACAGTTACTCCTCCGACGCTCCCCGTGGCCGTCGCTGCGGAGCCGACGGTGCTCGACAGCCCCGCCGCCGCCTACGCCATCTCCGAGGAGATGGCCGCGGGCACCTCCGTAGCAAAGCGCGCCGAGCTGGCCGCCGCCAAGATTTTCGAGATACGCGCCACGCGCAACGAGATCATCGCCGGCCAAAGCGACAACATGCCCGCCGACGGCGCAGCCATGAAGATAGCGCTCGACAACCTTGCGCAGCAGGAGGCAGTGCTCACCGCCATGTTCCTCGGCACGCGCCAGACGTCGACGCAAGTGGCCACGTATCACTACGTGCCCGACTGCGCGGGCGACGAGCCGGCGCGCACGGTGCTCGCCCGCATCTCAGCGCTGAAAGGCATTGTGGGTCCCACCGACCTCTCGGGCGACCCCGTATATGTCACTTTCACTCCTACCGAGCACGGTGCGCTGCCGCTGACCGAAAAGGGGGTAGAGAAGATTTTCCCCAAGGGTGGCGTGGCCTACCGCATACCGGGCAAGGCGCAGCTGGCAGTGACATACGAGGGGAAGACCTTTGCCGACGCCTCATATCCCATGCCGCAACTGGGCGTGGTGTTCGGACTCGACCCGGCTCTGTTCACCGACAAAAAGGCTCCGGCATACTTGATATTCGACCCCCTCACGGGCGCCGTGCGCGAATTAGGCACCGCCGAATAAGTAGCAGGTAATTAGCGAGTAGTGAGTAATCGACAACTAATCGACAGACACTCGATTGTCTATCGATTGGTTGTCGATTCTTCGTTATGTTTCAGGCGGGGAGATAGGCGAGGGTGACCGAGTGGCCGGTTAGTATGCGCGCGGCGGTGGCGGCAATGTCGGCCGGGGTGACGGCACGGTATGCGTCGTAAAGGCTATTGATGTCTTCGCCGTGCATGACCGCGGCGGCCAGGTCGCGGGCCTTGGTGACATACGAGAGCTGGCGGTACACGGTGCCGCTCTCGCTGCGGGTGACGGCGCGGCGCAGCTCGTAGTCGCTTACGTCGCCGGGGTTGCAGAGTCGGAGCGCCTCGTCGGTCATGAGGCGCCCGGCCAGGGCCACCGACTCTTCGTCGGCCTGCGAGAGCATGGCCACGAACATGAGGAATCCGGGCTCCTCGCTGCCGGCAATAGAGGCCTCTGCGGAGGTGAAAACAGGGTGTTTCAACACCAGATTTTGGGTGAAGCGGGCCGAGCGACCGTTGGAGAGAAGGTCGGATATGAGGTCGCACTCCACGTATCCGGGCTGCCCGTAACCGGGCATTGGGAAGGCCTTGACCAGCAGCGCCGAGGGGACGTTGTCGCGGACGATGAGTCGGCGGTCATGGGTCATAGGCGCCTCGGGGGCGTATGTGCGGGGCTTCACTTCACGGCGGTCGACGGGACCAAACCACTTCTCCGCCAATTCGCGGGTGCGGTCGAGGGTCAGGCTACCGGTAACGGCAAGCACGGCGTTGTTGGGAGCGTAATGCGAGTAGAAAAACTCCTTGACGTCGGCCATGGTGACACGCTCGATGTGGGCTATCTCCATTCCAATGGTGGGCCAGCGGTAGGGATGAGTAGTGTATAGCAGCTCGCGCAGGCGGTGCATGAGGGTGCCGTATGGCTGGTTGAGGCAGGTCTGCTTGAACTCCTCGATGACCACCGACCGCTGCACCTCGAGCGACTCGGGGGTGAACGCCAGGGAGAGCATGCGGTCGCTCTCGAGCCAGAAGGCTGTCTCGGCGTTGACCGTGGGCAGCACGTCGTAGAAGTTAGTGAAGTCGTTTGAGGTCCAGGCATTGTTCCACCCGCCGGCGGTCTCGATGGCGGTGTCAAAGCGGGGGATGTTGAGCGAGCCGCCAAACATGAGGTGTTCGAAGAGGTGAGCCATGCCCGTCAGACCGGGCGATTCGTCGCGCGAGCCGACGTTGTAGAGCAGGTTGAAGGCCGTCATTGGGGTGTGGCCCGCGTAGTGGTGGACCACCCGCAGGCCGTTAGGCAGCTCGAATGTGCTATACTCAATCACGATCAGTGATTAGTTATGAGTGATTAGTTATGAATGATGAGTTATGAGCGATGAGTGACCTGCCCAGTGGCAGCTAATCACTAATCACTCATTACTAATCACTTTATTTTACCACTTTCATGGAGATAATGCGGACATCCTCGAGGGGGCGGTCGGCGGCGTTTGTGGGCACCTTCTGGATGGCGTCGACCACCTCCATGCCGCTCACCACCTCGCCGAAGACAGTATAGGTGCCGTCGAGGTGAGGCGTTCCGCCCACGGTGGTATATGCCTCGCGCTGCTCGTCGGTGAACCGGATGGGATTGAGCGCGTACTCAGCCTCGGTCTCGGCCACGAGCCGCTTCTGCAGCGCCTCGAGGCCTTCGGTGTCATTGGCATCGCTGAGGGCGCGAATCTCGTCGACATGCTCGCGGGCCTTGCGACGGAGAATGTCCTCCATCTGCTGCTGTGCCATGCCATACTCCATTTGGTCGAGTTGGGCAGGGGTGAAGGTGCGACCGGTGACTATGTAGAACTGTGCACCGGAGCTGCGGCGCTCGGGGTTGACATTGTCGCCTTGGCGAGCCGCAGCCACGGCCCCGCGCTTGTGGAACAGCTCGGGGTAGACAAACTCGGCCGGAACGGTATAGTTGGCGTCCCCCTCCCCTACCTCCTCGCCGGGCTGCGCGCGGCGCGTGGTGGAGTCGCCGGTCTGTATCATGAAGTCGTTGATGACGCGGTGAAAGAGCACACCATTATAATACCCTTCGCCGACTAGCTTGACAAAATTGTCGCGGTGGAGGGGGGTCTTGGCGAACAGGCGCAGGCGGACGTCGCCCATGGTGGTTTGCATGTCGACGAGCACGTCGCCGTCAGCCTGTGCCGAAGCGTTCATAGCCACAGTAAGCAGTAAGATAAGATATAATAATTTCTTCATTGCAATGGGTCGGTGAATCCAAGGCTTTCCTTAAATTCCTTATTCCTTATATAGATGATGAGGGATGTAGCCGCTTGTAGATGCGGCGGAAGTTGTTGTCGGCGGCAGAGAGCTGGTCGGCGCGTGCCTGATAGTCGGCGCCCCAGAGGGCCGGCAGCAGGTCGCCGATGTAGCGACGCTCGCGGTCACGGTCGATGGCCACGGCCACCATGCGGTCGATGGCGGCGCGGAACGCCTCGCGGTCGATGGCGCCGAGATAGCGGGCGGCACTGACCAGGAACTGGCCGGTAGTGTCAACGGCTATCATATTGTCCACAAGGTCGGTTATGCACCCTTCGCACTCGCCTATATGGTTGGCGATGTATTCGTATGTGAGCAGGCCATCGGGGTCGCGGCTGAGCTGTCGGCGTAAATCTTCATTCATCTTATATAGTAGGTATAAGTTTTCGAGGCACAAACATAGCAAAAAATTTTGACATAGAGCCAATGCGGCAAGAAAAAATTTGTGGGCGTGGTGTTGGTTGGTTTGGGGAAATTGTCTACCTTTGTCGGCGTGAACGAGTCAGAAGTAATCGTCGCAGCCACCGAGGCGTTTCGCAAATACCTGCAGCGCACTCGCCGACGTCTCACGCCCGAGCGCGAGGCGGTTCTCACGGCCATCTTCGGCGCCAAGGGACAGCTGACGGCCGATGGGCTGCGCGAGGCCCTTGGCTCGGGCCCGATGATCATCAGCCGCGCGACAGTGTATAACACGCTGTCGCTTCTGACCGACAGTGGCCTGGCACGGCGCATACAGCTCGACGACATGGCACCGCGCTACGAGGCCGTGCGCGGGCGCGCCAAGACGGCGAGCATCCATCTGGTGTGCCGCAGCTGCGGGAAGGTGCGCCGCATCGACGACACGGAGATAGAGCGCATGGTTAGGGCCAAGCGCTTCGACGCATTCACCACGCAGCTCTACGAGGTGAACATCTACGGCACCTGCTCGCGCTGCCAGCGGCGCCTCAAAAGCAAAAAGTGACTGATCAACTCATCAACCGACCAACTGAGTAACTGAGTCTTTAGCCGATTGCCCGATTAGCCGGTTAAAGCATCAACCAAAGAATACCGAATACAGACATGACAAAGACAGACGTGCTCCTCGGCCTGCAATGGGGCGACGAGGGAAAAGGAAAAGTAGTGGATGTGCTAACCCCGCGCTACGACATAGTGGCGCGCTTCCAGGGAGGCCCTAACGCGGGCCACACGCTGGAGTTTGAGGGACACAAGCATGTGCTGCGCTCCATACCCTCGGGCGTGTTCCAGAAGGGCCAGATCAACGTCATCGGCAACGGCGTGGTGCTCGACCCGGTGCTCTTCCGCAAGGAGGCGGAGGAACTGATGGCCACCGGAGTGAACCTCCGCGAGGTGCTCCGGCTGTCGAAGCGCATCAACCTGATACTGCCAACCCACCGCTTGCTCGACGCCGCCAACGAGCGCGCCAAGGGCGGCTCGAAGATCGGCACCACCGGCAAGGGCATCGGCCCGACATACACCGACAAGATCAGCCGCAACGGCCTGCGCCTGGGCGAGATATTCCTCGACTTCGATGCCAAGTATGCCGCCGCGCGCGACCGTCACCTCTCCATGCTCCGCGCCCTGGGCGAGAACCCCGACATCACGGAGATGGAGCGCGAGTGGCTCGACGCCATCGACTACATGCGCACGTTCAAGGTGATCGACACCGAATACTTCATCAACGGCGCCCTGCGCGAGGGCAAGACCGTGCTGTGCGAGGGCGCCCAGGGCACACTGCTCGACGTGGACTTCGGCTCATACCCCTTCGTCACCTCCTCCAACACCGTCTGCGCCGGCGCATGCTCAGGCCTCGGCGTCGCCCCCAACAAGATCGGCGAGGTATACGGCATCTTCAAGGCCTACTGCACCCGCGTGGGCAACGGTCCCTTCCCCACCGAGCTTTTTGACGACGACGGCCGCACCATCCGCGACCGCGGCCATGAGTACGGCGCCGTCACCGGCCGCGAGCGCCGCTGCGGGTGGATCGACCTGGTGGCCCTGCGCTACGCCATCATGATCAACGGCGTCACACAGCTTATAATGATGAAGAGTGACGTGCTCGACACTTTCCCCACTATCCGCGCCTGCGTCGCCTACGAGATGCCCGACGGCGAGCGCACCGACATCTTCCCCTTCTCGGTGCAGGAGGAGGAGGCCGTCAAGCCGGTCTATGTCGACATCCCCGGCTGGCAGGCCGACCTTACGCAGGCCACCTCCGAGGAGCAGTTTCCCCAGGCTTTCCGCGACTACATCGCCTTCCTGGAGAAGGAGCTGGCCACGCCCATCACCATAGTCTCCGTCGGCCCCGACCGCTCGCAGACCATTGTCCGCTAATTTTAATTTATAACTTATAACTTATAACTTGTAGTTTATTGGAAAATTAGGAGCCGCGCCTCTATCTATATTCCCATCAACTATAAACTATAAGCTTTTGAGATATAAGTTATAAGTTATAAGTTATAAGATATAAGTTAACCTAACACCCAAAACACTCTGACTACCATGGCTAAAGTAAAACCGTTCAAGGGCATACGCCCCCCGCGCGAGCTGGTCACCCAGGTGTCGTCGCGCCCCTACGACGTGCTCAACTCAGAGGAGGCACGCGCCGAGGCCAAGGGCAACCCCTGCTCGCTCTACCACATCATCAAGCCCGAAATCGACTTCGCCCCCGGCACCGACGAGCACTCACCCGCCGTCTACGACAAGGCCGTCGACAACTTCCGCCTCTTCCGCCGTAACGGCTGGCTGGTGCAGGACGAGAAGGAGCACTACTACATCTACGCCCAGACCATGGACGGCCGCACCCAGTACGGCTTCGTCGTCGCCGCCAACGTCGACGACTACATGCAGGGCCGCATCAAGAAGCACGAGCTCACGCGCCGCGACAAGGAGGAGGACCGCATGAAGCACGTGCGCGTGCAGAACGCCAACATCGAGCCGGTTTTCTTCGCCTTCCACGACGACGCCGTGCTACAGGGCATCATCGACCGCGTCACCCGCGAGGAGCCGGAGTATGACTTCACCTCCGCCGAGGGCTTCGGACACCACTTCTGGGTGATCAGCGACGACGACACCATCCGCACCATCACCGAGGAGTTCGCCAAGATACCCTACCTCTACATCGCCGACGGCCACCACCGCACCGCCGCCGCCGCCCTGGTGGGCAACGAGAAGGCCAAGGCCAACCCCAACCACCGCGGCAACGAGGAATACAACTACTTCCTGGCCGTGGCATTCCCTGCCTCGCACCTCAAGGTGATAGACTACAACCGCGTGGTGCGCGACCTCAACGGGCTTACCCCCGAGCAGTTACTTGACAAGCTCGGCGACAACTTCACCGTCGAGCCCAAGGGCACCGAGATCTACCACCCGCAGCGGCTGCACAACTTCTCACTCTACCTCGACGGGCTGTGGTACTCCCTGACGGCCAAGGAGGGGACTTACAACGACGCAGACCCCATCGGCGTGCTCGACGTAACCGTCAGCTCCGACCTCATACTCCGCGACATCCTCGGCATCCACGACCTGCGCACGGACAAGCGCATCGACTTCGTCGGCGGCATCCGCGGCCTCGAGGAACTCAAGCGCAGAGTCGACTCCGGCGAGATGGCCATGGCCCTGGCACTCTATCCCGTGACCATGGACCAGATCATGAACATCGCCGACACCGGCAACATCATGCCCCCCAAGACCACCTGGTTTGAGCCCAAGTTGCGCTCCGGCCTGGTGATCCACGAGCTTGTATAAACCCCAAAAACTTAGTCGATGGATAATCGATTATTATCGATTATCCATCGACTAAATTACTGTGATGGAGGAGATTACCACCGAGCGCTTCCGCGTGCCCCGCAGGGTGTACGAGCGGTATGTGGCCACCCGCTGGACGGCCCGGCGCTGGTGGATAATCGTAGTGCCCATACTCGCCGCCGGCCTGGCCTCGGCCGTGACCGCCGACGTCCGTTGGCTGCTGGTGGCGCTCATCTACCTCTTCATCGTCAGCCCCGGCATAGTCTCCATCGCATACTTCAAATATCTGCTCACCCCCGAGGCGCGGCTCAACGCCCTCGACAAGCAGCTCATCATCTGCCCGGGCCACAGCATCGACATCATCTACTCGATGCCCAAGGAGGAGGAGGACGACGAGCGCGAGCCGTGGGTTGAAATCGACCCGCCGGGCACCGAGACATACGACAACGATGCATGGCTGCCCCCCGACGAGACCATCACGTGGGAGCACGTGCAGTCGGTGACCATTTCCGGCTCAAACTATGTCTTCAACCTCCGTAGCGCCCGCTGGCCGCGCTTCATCATAGTCCCCCGCTCTGTTCTCTCCGACCCCCTCCCCTTCGATATATTGTCAAAAAGATAATCGATGGTTATGATAACTATCGATAACCATCGAGTGACAATCGATAGATCTCGAAGGCTATCGATTGATTGTGGAGATGGCTATTTGCGGTAGCGGCGGTAGCAGAGGCGGTTGTTGGGAAAGTCGAGGAGGACGCCCTGTGCGGCAAACTGGAATGGGTTGACGGCGTAGGTGTCGTCGTCATCGTCGTAGTAGCAGACACTGGAGGCGCCCGAGCGGTTGCCGATGCGCACCCACTCGGCGCGTGAGAGCGTGGTGGGGATAATGCGTCCCTGAGCGCTGACTATGTTGTGGCGCTCGAGGGTGCTGTGCGAGTAGATGCTGTCGGCCGACGGCATCTTGATCTGCACTAG
>CAYOUJ010000058.1:0-7692 GCA_964407165.1 uncultured Muribaculaceae bacterium
CAATAGAATCCAAACTTTTAAGTGTGGAACTCCATTTGCTACCAACATTTACGCTATAGCTCTTAATGGTATTATCTCCAATCTGCACATCCCCCATTTTCGTGAGTGTGAAGATAAAATAGGTATAACCTGTTGTTACTTCATAGTCAAAGAGACTTTTACAGGAAAGGAATACATTCTCGCCGAAAGAACAATCGCCTTTCCCGATTTTGACTGATGATAATTTAGCGCAGCTATTAAAGGAGCCATCGCCGATAGAAGTTACATTCGGCAAATCGATTGTTGTTAATGCAGAGCAAGCAAAAAATCCGTATGCAGAAATCGTCTTTAATGCCGGAGCTGAGATTGAGGTTAATTTTTTGCAATTGTTAAAGGCATTATCATATATGACAATTACTGAGTCAAGATTTATCGAATTCAGAGAGGAAAAACGGAATGCTTCTGTGTCAATGTATTTTACAGTACCGGGCAGAACAACAGATTTCAGGCTTGTACATTGGTAAAAGGCTTTTGACCCGATTCTTGTGACAGTATATGATTTCCCGGCATATTCAACTGACGAAGGGATAACTATGTCTCCGCTTACATAGTTATTGTTGCCATTGTATTCCGAAGACAAGTAGGTTACGTATGCAACGTCACCATCCAAGTCGTAGTAGAGGTCGCCGATTTTGACGGCGGCGGCTGGGAGGGCGGAGGTCAGGGCCGCGAGGAGGATGAGCAGCAGGAGTAGGAGCTTTCTCATAATGTGTGTGGGGTGGGCTGCAGCTGCCCGAGGCAGCCCGTAAGGGGTTAAGACGAAAGACGTGGGCAAGCTTGTTCCTGCTTATCCCACTCTTGAAGGCCCTGAGACTGCCCATAGCAACAGGATAAGCAGCGTCAGTCAGCCCACGTGTCTGATTATACTATGACCTGCCGACAGTCATCCGCATCACGGGGACGACCTGTGTCAAGGCCTATATAATCAACCCTGGACGTCTTCGCTGCACTATCTTCTATTGCTATCGGGAATTTCTCAGGTTCTCAAGAGTAGAAGACAGCGTTGGAGAACGCCTTTATTAACGATGTTACCCACCCGCCCGGTCAAGGCTGACCGACGTGTGGGGCACCGCAAAGTTACAAATTTTATCTTATCCGCAAGCGATTTGCATAATATTTTCTAAAAATTGCTCCGGAGCGGGGCGGCGCCCCCGCGCCCCGCCTCCCCGCCTTGGCCGCAAGCTGTGTAGACGAAGGCGCGGAGCGCCGCGGCCATGAATAACCCCGCGCGACCGCAGGGAGCGCGGGGGTGCAGGAGCCGGTCGGGAGTGTGAGCTGCAACGCGGTGTGACTGAATTCAGTGTCGCCGCTCCGCGGCTAAATCGGTTGCCGCGGTGGCCTGCCCACGGCTCCCTGCGGTCGCCGTGGGTTATTCATGGTGACGGCGCTCCGCGCCTATTTACGCGAGGGTCGGGTAGACACCCCTTCTGGCGGCGCGACGCGAGGGCGCGTCGCTTCCAAAGTGGGTAGGCAGCTCTTGTGGCGTGCGGCCGGGACGGCCGCCCTCCGTACTTGAGGGCGCGTCGCTTCCAAAACGGGTAGGCAGCCCTTGTGGCGGGCGGCCGGGACGGCCGCCCGCCGTACTTGGGGGCGCGTCGCTTCCAAAGCGGGGCGCGAGGGCGCCGCCCCGCTCCTATAATGCAGAGAGCCGCGCCCGGGGTGCGGGTGCGGCTCGTTATTGATGACAGCGATTAGCTAATCACTAATCGTTAATCACTTCACATAGACGGTGCGTGCGGAGGTGCCCCGGCGCATGATGTAGAAGCCGCGGGAGGGGTGGAGCACGCGGATGCCCTGGAGGTTGTAGTACTCCACGTCGGCGTTCATGTCGTATATGAGGGTGTCGATGCCGGTGAGGCATGTGCCGGTGATCTCGTAGGTGCGCCGGAGCGGGGCCGCGCCCTCGCGCCCCGCCGTCTTGGTGAGGGTGGCTGTGGCCGTGGGCTGCTTCACGGGGAAGGAGACGGAGGAGCCGGTGATGGTCAGCGGCTCGGTACATGTCCACTCGACGCCGATGAGCAGGGGTATGGTCACGGGGTCTGTGATGAGCGACAGGGTGGTGTCGCTCTCGGCCAGGAGGACGGAGGCGGCGTAGAAGTTGGCAATGGTGTCAGCGGCGAAGGCGCGGAGTGTGGGGTATGCGCCGGGGGTGTTGTCCCAGGCTTCGCCAAGGTCGAGGGTGAGGTATTCTTGCCACTTCATGGGTGAGCCGACCACGGGGAGGTTGTTTGCCAGCGACGGGTTGGCGGTGACGTCGTAACTGTTATCGGCGAAGACGCTCTGGGTGTCGGACGACTGTGAGTTCCAGGTGCCGAGCAGGGGATATGCCGTGGCATTGTCGTCGGAGGTGGAGGTGACGGTGCCGGCGTTGTAGCAGCGGGAGATCTCGAAGTTGGTGGTGAAATAACCGCCGAGGCCGCAGGCGTAGGTGGGAGCCGTGACGGCGCCCATGTTGTAGCAGTCGGTGAGGTAAGGACGGCCGAGGGCGCAGAGTCCTGCGGCGCCGACGGTGCTGTTCTTGCTGCTGACGGCGGTGGTGGAGACGTCGCCGATGTTGAAGCACTCGGTGACCTCGCAGCCGTAGCCCGAGCCGATGAGACCGGAGACTTCCAGGGCCTCGGAGGTGACGCGGCCGGCGTTGAAGCAGCGGGTGAGGTCGGCGTAGCCGTAGCCGACCACTCCGGCGGTGAAGGTGGCCGTGGTGCCGGTGGTGGTGACGTCGCCGTAGTTGCCGCAGTCGACAAGGCGCGAGCCGGTGGGGGTGTATCCGGCTATGCCGGCCACGTATTGTCCGGCGCCGGTGACGTTGCCATGGTTATAGCATCGGGCCACGATGAAGGGGTCGGTGTCGGAGCCGCTGTAGAGGTATCCGACGATGCCGCCGACGTTTTTTCCGGCGGCGTTACAGGTGACGCTGCCGTAGTTTGTGCAGTCGGTGACCCGGGTGCCGGTCTTGGTTGCGTAGCCGAGGATGCCGCCGAGATATGCCGTCGAGGTGGCGGCGTTGCAAACGTCGGCGTGGTTAGTGCAAGAGTCGATGGCTGCCTTTCCGGAGATGTATCCGACGATGCCGCCGACGTAATAGCCGGTGGTCATGGAGTTGACGGGGCCGAAGTTTTCGCAGGCGGCCACGCGCATGGAGTCGTAGCCGGCGGCGACGATGCCACCCAGGTAGTGCTTGCCGGTTGAGGATATGGTGCCGTAGTTGGTGCAGCGGATGACGGAGCCGTACGAGCGGGCGGCGATGCCGGCGGCATAGTTTGCTGAGGCTTCGAAGTCGGCATAGTTTACGCAGTCGCTGACGGTGGAGCCGTCCTCCATGTAGCTGACGATGCCGGCCTCGTAGCCGGTGCGGGCCTTGACGGTGGCGTAGTTGACACAACGGGCGATGCGGGCGCCGTTATAAGCGCGGTAGGCGAATGTTGCGCCGTAGTTGCCGACGGTGTTTTCCACGGCGTCGCGGTTTACGCAGTCGGTTACAGAGCCGTAGAGGTTGTAGACGAAGGCTGCCGCACCCTTTGATGTCGCTCCGGAGGCGGCGCCGCGCCATCCGCCGGTGAGGGTCAGGTGGTGTATGCAGCCACCCGGGCCAACGGCGCCGAAGAGTGCGCTCTCGCAGTCGCTGCGCTCGATGTGCAGGTTGGAGATGGTGTGTGAGGCGCCGTCGAAGTCGGCGTCGAAGGGGGCCTTGCTGTCGACCCTGGCCACGGGCACGTAGTCGGTGACGCCCTGATAGTCAAGGTCTGCCATCAGACGGAAGTATTTGCCGGTGTAGACGGCGCCGAAGTCGTTGGTAAACTCCGAGAGCGTGGCCATGTCGGCTATCGTCCAAATTTCGTAGGGGCTTTCGGCGGTGCCGTCGCCCTTGTAGGGCACGGGGATTGACTGTATCGGGTAGCTCACGGAGTAGCCGAGATAAGAGCCGGTCAGCACGTTCTGCGCGGGCACGGAGCCGCTGACGCGGCCGACGGTGAGGGTTGCGCCGTCGATGGCGTATACGGTGTCGGCCTGGGCGAGAGTCCAGGTCATCCCCTCGGCCTGTGACAGTGTGGCGTCGGCGCTAAGGTCGAGGCGCGTCTGCTGCCCGGCGGGGGCGAAAGCGATGGCGCGCATGGCGCGGCAGGGGGTGCGGTCGGCGAACTGTGCCAATACGGGATAGAGGCCTGCCTGATAGTTCATTATTGAGTCGGGGATGCCTGCGAGGGAGGCTCCGGAGGTGAGGGCTGCTGTGCCTAAGGGGTTGATGCCGGTCATCGACTGGCGACTCAGACCTCCGTAGGGGTTGGTCTGGCAGTTATAGTAGCAGCAGGCGGGGCTGAACGAGGTGGTCGACGACATGTAGCCCACTACGCCGCCGGTGGTGGCGGTGCTGCTCTTGGGGATTGCGAGGCCGTTGTTGATGCACCCCTCGAAGGTGATGTATTGCGAGTTCGACTGGCCGGTGATGCCGCCGGTGTAGTCGAGGGACGTTATGGTGCCGTTGTTGACGCAGTGGCGGATGACGGAGGCGTAGGTGGAGTTGGTGGTGAGATAGCCCACGATGCCGCCTGCATACTTGCCCGTCTTGGCGGTGTTGTAGGGTGTTATGGAGTCGCAGGTGACGGTGCCGTCGTTCTGGCAGCGTTCGATGGTGGCGCCGTAGGCATATCCGGCGATGCCGCCGGCGTAGTTGTTGCCTAAAGTGACGGCGCCGCCGTGGTAGCAGTCGGTTATGACGGCGCCGCGCTTGGTGGTGGTGTCGTAGAAAGAGTAGCCGACGATGCCGCCGCCATAGTTCTGGTGGACGGTGAGGGTGGCGTAAGACGAGCACCCCTCGACGGTGCCGTAGCACTTGCCGACGATGGCGCCGAGGTATGAGAAGGCGGTCATCTCGCAGCCGGAGCCGATGGTGAGGTTCTTGACAGAGCCGTGGGTGCCGAGGATGCCGATGAAGCCGGAGCCCTGCACGTTGGAGTTGCCGCTCTGCGCGGCGCCGGTGTTGAGGTTGTAATAGGTATTGTCGAAGACTATGTTGTCGATGGTGTGCCCGTCGCCGTCGATCGAGCCTTGGAAGGTGTGCGAGGAGTTGCCGTCGGCGGCGATGCCCTTGAAGTCGGGGTCGGCCTTGCAGTCGATGTCATTGGCGACGCGGAAGTAAACGCCCTGATAGTTTGTGGCCTGCGTGGTGGTGCCGTCGGCGAGGTTCTTCAGGTCGTCGACAGTCTTGAGCAGGTAGGGGTTCTCCTCGGTGCCTCGGCCCTCCCAGATGGATGAGGGCACGGTATTGATCATGTACTCCTTGAGGAAAGGCTGGTCGGCGCGGTAGGCGAGCATGTAGTCGGTGGCGTATTCGCCCTTGAGCGTCACTTTTGAGCCGTCGATGGTCAGGCCGCTGCCCTCGGTGCCGAGGCCGGAGGAGAGCATGACGCCCCAGCAGACGGAGAGGTCGGTGGAGACGGTGAAGTCGCTCTTGGTCATGCGCGTGGTCTCGCCGTCGGGCAGGAGCATGGCGGCGGTGGAGATGGCGGCGGCGGGGAGGTCTTTGAGAGCCGTCAGGCGCGGGTAGATGCCGGCGGTGAAGGTCCAGACGTCGCTGTCGAAGCCGCTCAGGCCCGCGGCCGCGGTCATCTCCTTGGTGGTCAGCGCGCCCGCATAGTCGTTGGCGTCGTAGGTAAGGCCCATGATCTGGCGGTCATAGTAGACGTTGGTGAACTTGGCCAGGCGCGCGGCGGTGAGGTTGGGGCACACGCACCACTCGACGGGCGGGTTCTCCGTGCCCGAGGAGTAGATCTGTGCGGCGGAGTATACACAGTCGATCTTGTTTTTGTCGGCGTCCATGTAGTATGCGATGACGCCGGAGGCATACGTCGGGGCCAGGGGCGCGAGCACGAGTCCGGCGGCGTAGCAGTTTGTGATCTGGCCGCCGTAGACGGTGCCGGCGAGGGCGCCGACGCGTCCGGAGGAGCCGGAGCTGCTGTCGGCGGCGCGGCTGGAGATGGTGGCCATGCTGAAGCACTGGTCGACGCGGGCGGCGTCATACGCGGTGCCGGAGATGACGGAGCCGGCGATGCCGCCCGTCTCGGCGGCGTTGGAGCTGGTGGACATGATGGCGGCGGTGTAGCTTTTCTCGAGCAGAGCCGGGTGGCCGCTGACGCACCATGAGCCGTTGATGGAGCCCACCAGACCGCCGTGCTCGGCGTAGAGGCTGTTGGAGACGGTGTAGAATGTCTGCGAGCCGTAGGCCATGCAACCGGTGATGGTGCCGGTGGAGCCGCCGGCGATGCCGCCCATGTTGCCGTAGCCCACGAGGGTGTTGTATGCCGAGCAACCGCTGATAGTGCCGCGGTTGCATCCGGCGATGCCGCCGAGCAGGTATTGCCCGCAGGCAGCCTGGCAGTTGGTTGAGCTGACGTCGGTGATATATCCGTAGTTGAGGGCCACCACGGGCGACACTCCCATGGCGTCGCTGACGATGTATGCGCCGCTGACGGTCAGGTTTTTGACCGTGCCGGCGCTGCCGAGCCAGGCCACCAGGCCGGTGTAGGAGTCGTAGCCGGTGACGAGGCGGTAGTTTTTTATGGCATGGCCGTCGCCGTCGAGGGTGCCGTTGAAGGGCGCGCCCGAGGGGGCGGCGTTGGTGGCGAAGTATTGCGTGTAGCCGTCGACGCGGCCGATGGGGGTGAAATACCAGTCGGAGCCGGTGCAGTCGATGTCGGCGCCGAGGCGGTAGTGTACACCCGTCTGGTCGGCGCCGCTATTGACGATGTATGCCAGGGCCTGTAGCTGGTCGTAGGTGCTGATTATGAAGGGGTCACCCTCGGTGCCGGAGCCGCTGAAGGAGGCTGCGGGAGCCGTCGGGTAGGTGACGGCGGTGTCGAGGGTGAGCACGGAGGAGGCGAAGCGGCGCAGGTATTTCGTCGGAGAGGACAGGGCGAAGACGCCCCAGGCGGGGAAGGTGACGCTGCGGCCGTCGGAGGCGCCGGTGGCCGTGAGCAGTGTCTGCATGTCGCCGCCGCCGGAGGTGGTCATGGCCATGAGGTCAAGCTCGCCGTAGGTGCTGTTGTAGCCCACGTACTGCGGGTCAAGTTCGAGGCGCCCGTCCGGGGTGAGGTTGGCGTACATCGGCTGGCCCTGGTCGACGAGGTTCTCGAAGCTCAGCCGGTTGCGGTAGTCCTGCGTGACGATGACGCCGTAGGAGGCCGTGGCGCCGCCGTCGTAGGCCGTGGTGGTCATCACGGCGTTGCAGGGGCGGAAGGTGGTGCCGTAGAAGTATGCCACGGCAGATATGCTGTTGGCCTCGGTGTCAACGACGAAGAATCCCCACGATGGCATTGTGACGGAGCCGTCGGCGTTGATGGTGGCGGTGACGGGGTTGGAGAGGTTTATCTGCATGGTCGTCAGGTTGATGCCGCAGAACCATGCCATCGCGGTGTCTCCCGAGGAGTTTGTGACCTCGAGCACCTGCTTGGGGGCTATGGAGAGCGTCGCGCCGTCGACGGTGCCGGTCAGGCCGCTGAGGCTCTGGCCGTAGAGCTGTGTGATGTCGACGGTGGAGCCGCTGACGTTCCATAGGGAGGAGCGTGATGAGTAGCTGCCGGAGGTGGTGGTGTCGCTCTCGAGGAAGTAGCCGGAGGAGAGGGTGGCGGGAGCGGGGCGGAGCCCTCGCGCCCCGCT
>CAYOUJ010000058.1:7792-14024 GCA_964407165.1 uncultured Muribaculaceae bacterium
GGCGGACGTCGCGGCCGGGGATGTCGCGTGAGAGGCCTTGGGTGGCCATGTCGGCGCCCGAGGGTACGGCGCCCGAGACGCCTGCCGACAGCGTGAGCAGCGCTGCGGCGAGGATGTGGTGAAGTTTCATAAGGCAGATTGGTTAGTTTAGTATTGAGACCGCAAATATAGCAAAAATTTTGGCTTAATTAATAGTCATTTTGCAGGCTGAAAAGCGAGAAGTTTTGCCCTAATAGTCATTTTGCAGGCTGAAACCGCCGCAAACACGCTGAATTTCACTATCTTTGCGGCATTTAAAACAAAGACTGCAATCTGAACAAAAAATGCCCGTCATGCAATTCCCCCATCGTAAAGAAGAACGGCAAGAGAAATGGCGTTCAGCTTTACAAGTGCATGGCCTGCGGGCGCCAGTTCCGCGGAGGTCGAGGCCTCTGCAAGGAAAAGGCTTGGAAACTTTACCTCGAACACAAGCAGACAGCCAGTGAGATAGGTGCGTTGTATGGTGTGAGCGCGTCTACCGTAAGACGTCGTCTTGCCCAAGTAAGCATCCAATGGGAGCAGCCCCGTCTTAAGGGCGAGGGCTGCATCCATCTGGATGCCACCTACTTCAGCCGCAGCCGCGGCGTGTTGGTAGCTCTTGAAACCGGCACCGGACGTCTTATGTACATGGCACATATCGGCCATGAGCGCAGGGCACACTACGAGGCCGCGGTGCGCCATATCGTCGCCGGTGGCTACAAGATACGCGGCCTGGTGATGGATGGTATACAACGTGGAGAAAACGAGCTGTCGGCGTATCCCATACAGATGTGCCACTTCCATGCCGTGGCATTGGTGCGGCGCAAGCTCACCATGCATCCCAAACTGCCGGCAGCCAAGGAACTGCTGGATCTGGTCTGTAGTCTCAAAAGTCTGTCGGGCAGTGAGTTCAAGGCCCAGTTGAAGGCCTGAGATAAACGGTGGCATGACTTCTTGTCGGAAAAGACCGTCAACCCCGACACGCACGAGTCGGTATACACCCACCGACGTCTGCGTTCGGCAAAGAAAAGCCTAAACCATTATCTCCCAATGCTTTTCCAATTCGAGGAGGTAAAGGGGATGCCTAACACCAACAACCTGATCGAAGGCACCTTCACTGACCTTAAGAAAGTCCTGCACAACCATGCAGGACTGTCTGCGGCCAATCGTGAACGCCTCGTGAATGGTTACTTCCTGGCATACGCTAAACTGCATAATGCTGAAAACCAGAAGCATTGAGACCTCCTGCCGAGGTGCCTGCGGCCCTTTCTTGAACGCCTGGGATGGGTTTTCCTTGGCATGGGCGAAAATGCATAATACAGAAAGGGAGAAGGCCTAAGACCTTCTCCCGGACTGCATTATGCAATATTCGGCGGCTCTATTCCTGCGCGAGGTTGCTCCCCAGCAGAGCCCCGCTGCGCTTCAAGCCGCAGTGCAAAGTTGGGGAATAGATCTGTATCGGCCAAATCTGGGATGAAAAAACAGCCTGCAAAATGACTATTAGCGCTGTTAATTTCTGTGAAAATGGCCATCAAAACTTTTGAATAGCCATAAGCCATTGGATTGTAGTTTATTAGGTGGGGTTTCAGCCTGCAAAATGACTATTACGCCCAAATTAAGGAGGTTAAGGAAATTAAGGAAATTAAGGAGCTTAAGGTCGTTAAATTCCTTAAGCTCCCTAATTTAGTTATTGTCAGAGTAATCGCTTACTTGAGGTAGACGGTGCGGGCGGAGGTGCCTTGGCGGAGGATGTAGAAGCCGCGCGAGGGATTGACGACGCGGATGCCCTGCAGGTTGTAATACTCAACCTCGCCGTTGGCGTCGAAGAGGAGGGTCTCGACGCCGGTGATGTTGTCCTTGAGGGTGACGGTGCCTTCGTCGAAGTCAACCTTCAGCTCGGCGGTGAACGCGGTCTCGCCCTCGGGGAGGGTGTAGTTGATCTTGAAGGCGTTGTCGTTGTTGCCCAGGTAGATCTTTGCGGAGGAGCCGGGGTTGAGGACATACTGGTCGGTCTCGGCGCCCCAGCGGCGTCCGATGGAGCTCCAGTCGCCGGTGGTGCCTTGCTTCTCGCAGAGGCTGAAGGAGTTGCCGGAGAAGTCGACGGTGCCGGTGAATGTGTTGCCGTCCTTGGTCAGCGGAGCCACGGCTGCGCAGTCCCAGCTGCCGGCCACCAGCTCGCCGATGACATACAGGGTCTCGGGCACCTCGGAGGGAGCGTCGGTGGCGTTGACGCCGGAGATGACGCCCTCGGCGAGGTCGACGGTGATGGTCCACTGTCCGTCGCCGTAGGCGAGCTTGATGTTGCTCGTGCCGCTGACGAGGGCATACTTGGTGGCGCCGGTGTTGTCGGCTATGAGTTCGCCGTCTTTGACGCAGTATGCGCCGGCGTTGAAGCCTTCCCAGTCGCCGGAGGCAGAGCTCTTGGCGGTGGAGATCTTAAACTCGGTGGTGCCCTTGGGGAGGGTGAAGGTGAATACCTTGCCGGTGCCCTCGACCACCTCGGGTGCGCTCGGGTCCCAGTTGCCGCTGAGGCCGGCGACATAGAGGGTGTCGGGAGCCACGTACGGCCAGGAGATGTAATAAGTGCCGTAGGTCGAACCCATGTAGCCCAAGACGGCGACGTAGCCGGAGTTTTCGCCCAGGTTATAGACGTAGCCGTAGCCGGCGTCGACGAAGGGCTGGAAGCAGTAGTCGGAGTCGCCCGTCAGGCCGGTGTAGACGTTGGCGTTGCCGGAGGTGGCGGTGGCGTCTTCCACGCCGCTGCGTATGCCGGCGATGGCGGTGATGGCTCGCGAGGAGTCGTAGGTGACCTTCATGTCATAACCCTCGACGCCGGCGAAGGCGCGGATGATCAGATAGTTGTCCTCCTCCTCATAGCTCTCGACGGTGGGACGGATGGTGCCGTAGGTGCTGTCGGGGAGCACGTTGGGATAGGTCCAGTTGTCATAGTCGCCGACCTCGCCGGTGACGGTGAAGACAGGCTCGGGCACGTACGGCCAGGCGATGTAGTAGAGCGAGGCGACGCCGTTCATGTACGACATGATGCCCATGTAGCCGGTGTCTTTGCCGTTGTCGTAGAGGAACATGTAGCTCGAGCTTACGTAGGGCTGCATGTAATAGTCGGTGTCACCCGTCAGGCCGGTGTAGAGGGTGGCGTAGCCCTTGGTGGTGACGGTGCCTTCCTCGCCGCTGTAGATGGGAGCGATGCCGGTGATGGTGTTGCCCTCGCGGTAAACCTTGAGGTCGTAACCCTCGACGCCTGCGTAGGCGCGGAAGATGATGTAGTCGTCATAGCTCTCCACGGAGGGCTTGGTCTTGCCGTAAACGCTGTCGGGGAGTGCGTTGGGATAGTTCCAGGCGGCGTAGTCGGCGGTCTTGCCGACGGCCACGTAGTTGGGGGCCACGCGCTCGCCCCATACTATGGTCGACTGGCCGAAGAGGGGGGTGGTGAGGTAGTTGGTGGTCTTGTAGGCGAAAGCCCAGTCGTCGAGGGCGATGGTCTTGAGGCCCCAGTCGTTGGTATATGTGCCGTAGACGGTGCTGACGGAGTCGGCCTTGGAGATGCTGATGCCGCCGGTGGAGAGGACGGTGTACGGGTAGGTGTACAGGTCGCCGTAGGCGCTGGGGCTGTAGCCGGTGTACTGGCTGGCCATGCTGGCGCTGTCGCCGTCGATGGCGATGAAGATGGCATAGTAGTTGCTGTTGCCGAGGCCGAGGACGTTGACGCCGCCGGTGGTCTCCTCGACTACGATGCCGTACGAGCCGTCGGCGCCATAATAGTCGTCGTGGTAGCTGATGACGGCATTGTGCGGGCGCAGCACGGTGGAGGCGCCGCAGTCGTAGTAATACGTGATGCCGCTGTAGGAGAAGAGGATAATCCAGGAGCCGTCGATCGTCAGGGTGCCGTCGGCGTTGAGGGTGCCGGTGAGGGCGTCGGTCTCGCTATAGTCAGAGGGGTCGCCCTTGTAGAGGCGGTAAGCGCCGTAGGTGGAGTGGTAGTATACGGTCTGTGCGGCGGGGATGGTGACGGCGCCGGTGGCGGGGTCGTAGGTGCCGCTGACGGTGTAGTTGGAGTTGGGTATGAAGAGGTTCTTCAGCCCGATGGTGTTGGTGACGCCGTCAAAGTCGACGGTGACGCCGTTCTGGCCGATTCGGTCGAGGCACTTGAGGCTGTCGGCGTTGAATGCCAGGTAGTCGGCGAGCATGTCAGAGCCTTCGAAGGGGTTGTCGGTGATGACGGCGGCGACAACGGTCTTGGCCTCCATGTCGACGGTGATGAAGTAGTTGCCGGCGGGGAGGGTGAATGCGCTGTCGGGGTTCTCCTTGACGACGGGTGCGGCCACGCCGGCGGTGAGGGCGTAGTTGTTTGTCTCGGCGCCGTAGCGGGGAGCGATGCCGGCCCAGTCGATGGAGTCAGTGCCGACGTTCTCGCAGAAGGAGAAGTAGGCGGGGTCGCCGGTGAGGGAGACCTCGGCGGTGAACACCTGACCGTCGCGATTCATGGGCACCACCTTGGAGGGATCCCAGGAAACCTGCTGGCCGTCAAGCTCGAAGGTGCCGATGATGTTGAGGCTCTCTACCATGCCGGCCTTGACCAGCTCGGCGTCGTCGACGGTCGAGAAGACGAGCGTGGCGGGAGTCCATGAGCCATACCACCGTGAAGCTGCGGTGTCAAGGGCGCACCAGTTTTCGGATGAGGTGCAGTTGGCGCCCTTCCAGGATACAGTTTTGAGATCTTCGGAGTAGGAGCCTTGAACGTCAGGGCTTGAAGCGGCGTTGCACAACTGGTAGACAAGCAGGTAGTCGTCGCGCTTGCTGTTGGCGGTGCTATAGGTAATATCGGCGAAGTCGTCGGAGGTGAACTTGCCGGTGCGTTCCTCCTGGTTGAGGACCATGCGCACGGGGCTGCCCTTGTAGTTATAGATGACGGGGCCTACTTCCATGTAGTCGACGCCCTCCTCGGTATAGTAACGGCCCAGGACGGGGATGTTATACTCTTTCGACGAGTAGGTGTAGGTCAGAGTGCCGTTTGCGGGAACCATGCCGGTCACGCCGTTGGTGGTAATGCTGATGCCGGTGAGGCTGCCGGTAGAGGAGTTGCGAGCGCACAGACCCAGACCGGTATAGACGTAGTTGCCGGAGGTGTAGGGCAGGGTGGTGCTCGAGAGGGTGCCGTCGTCGTTAAGCTGGAACGTGATGGTCAGCCCGTACAGACAGTTGTAGGAGGTGCCGGAGGTGTGGCGCAGGGCATAATAGTAGTATTCGGTGGTGCCGTTTACGCCCATTACGTTGTTTTCCGAGGTCGAGAAACAGGGGAACGAGATTGTGCCCTCGTCGAGGTCGACCAATGCGTAAGCGCTCATGTAAGACTGGACGGTGGCTGATAGCTGGGGGAATGTGACCGTGACGCGTCCCACGCTGTCGTTGGCGGAGAGCTGTATGACGGTGTAGTAGTCAGTGTCCCAGTAAGGGCTGGTGCCCTTGATGACCCAGTTGCCGTAAATGTCGCTTATGTTGGCGATTTTGCGGCGGGGCTTAGCGTCTTTCTTGAAGACGGAGTAGACGGGGAGGGTTGCCTCTTCGACGGAGAACACCGTAGCCTCCTGCTCGGGGGCGAGGACGCCTATGCCCGTCTCGGGGGCGGAGGGGAGCACGAGCGGAGCCGGGTTGGTGGCTGTGGCCGGAGCCTGCGGGGTGACGGCCACGGTGCGGGCGGCGGAGATGGCAGCTGCTGAACGGGCGCCCACGGCGTCGGCTTTCGCATCTGTATCGGCGAAAGCCATCGCGGGAACGGCGACGGCGCAGAGTGCAACTGCCAAGCGGGTAAACTTGTTCATTGCAGAATATTTAGGGTTAATAATTGGATGATAGTAGTGATAAGTGATTAGTGATGAATGATTAGCGATAAAGGTATCAATTGATGAGTGATTGGCGATTTTAAACTAATCACTAATCACTCATCACTAAGGCGCTGTTTATCGGATATAAACCTTGGAGGCGGCGCTGCCCTGGCGGCGGATATAGACGCCGTTGGAGGGGTTGTCTACGCGCACGCCCTGCAGGTTGTAATATACGGCAGGTGCATCGGAGTCGATGTTGACGCCCTCGATGCCGGCGCCCTCCCAAGTGCAGTAATATTGGCCGTAAACTTCGCCAAGATATGCCACGGTGAGCACATAGCCCTTCTGGCTGGAGGTGAGGTTGCTGACGTAGC
>CAYOUJ010000059.1:0-13504 GCA_964407165.1 uncultured Muribaculaceae bacterium
TGGATTATTCTTTGCCTCGCGGGTTGTTTTGAGACCGGTTTTGCGTTTTGCCTTGGCAAGATGAAGGCATTGTCGGGGACTCCGTGGTGTCTGTGGGGTGTAGGGTTCTTGGCTTGTTTGACTTTGAGCATGGTGATGTTGGCGAAGGCTGTGCAGACCATACCGATTGGCACGGCCTATCCTGTATGGACGGGGATTGGGGCCGTTGGCACTGTGGTGGTAGGGATAGTGTTTTTCAATGAGCCGGCAACGCCGTGGCGGCTGCTGTTTATAACCACGTTGATATTCTCGATAGTGGGTCTAAAATTTGTTGACTGATGGAACGAAAGATGCGCCGATGCCGGCAACAGCTGTCCGCGCGGGAGAGCGTAGAGATACTTGAAGGCACGACTGCCGGTGTGTTGGCGTTGTGCGGCAATGACATGTGTCCATACGGGGTGCCGATGAGTCATGTTTACTCTGAGAGGAAGCTCTATTTTCACTGCGCGGTCTCGGGCCATAAACTTGACATTTTGGGTCAAAACCCAATGGCGAGTTTCACGGTGATAGGGCGTGACGAGATACATCCGGAAAAGTTCACCACATATTACCGAAGCGTGGTGGCCTTTGGCAAAATACGTATTGTCGGGGAGGAACGTGAAAAGAGACGCCTGCTCGAGATGATAGGCCGTCGATGCAATCCTGACGATGCCGAGGCGTTGAGCAGGGAGATAGAGGGGGGCATCAAGCGATGCAATGTGCTTGAAATGGATATTGAAAGGCTGACGGGCAAGCAGGCGATTGAGCTTGTAAAGGGGAGTTCTATAAATTCCCAAAATAAATAATTGATTTGCTGCCACGCCGGCCTCTTTTTGACTAAAAACGCCGGTTCGCGCAGCCGCGCGTAGCTCGCTACGCGCCTTTACTCAGCGCCGTTTTTATCTCAAAAATAGCCTCGGCGTTGCAGCATGGCAATTTATAGAACTCCACTAAAATAAGTGGTCATACTGAATCCATAAAACAACCGAAACCAAAACAACGGATTTCACGGATTTAATTTTTAATCCGTGAAATCCGTTGTTAGTTTACTGAGGTTGTTTGGAGGCGGGGAGGGGGGCGCGAGGGCGCGGCCCCGCTCCGGAGAGGGTTAGTCGGCGAGGTCGACGGCGTAGTAGCGCTTGGAGCCGGAGGGGTAGACGCCGGTGATGAACATGACGTGGTCATACTCTTTCTGGCCTTTGATCTGGAGGTAGAGTTTCTCGACCTCTTCGGCTTTGGTGACGCGGACGTTGTTGATGTCGGTGATGATGAAGCCTTTGACTATGCCGGCGCGCTTGAATGCGCCTTCGCCGACTTCGGTGACCTGGAGGCCGGAGGGGATGCCGAGCTGCTTGAGCATGTCGGCGCTGACTTCGCCGAAGGTTGCGCCGAGGGCGGAGGCGTCGGGGGCCTTGACGGCGCGGGTGGAGCCTTCGTCGTTATAGAAGGTGACTTTGGTGTCGTGCTTTTTGTTGTCGCGGACGTAGGTGACGGTGACTTCGTCGCCGGGGCGGTGGCGGTTTAGCTTGTCGAAGAGCTGGCCGGAGTTGCCGATGTGCTCGCCGTCCATGGCGATTATGACGTCGCCCTCTTTGAGGCCTGCTTTGTCGGCGGCTTTGCCGGCTTCTACCTTGTGGACGTATAGGCCGTCGTTAGTGGCGGTTATCTCCTTCTCTTTCTTGAGCTTGGGGGTCAGCTCGGCGTAGGAAATGCCGAGGAACGCGCGCTGGACGGTGCCGTAGGTCTTGAGGTCGTCGACCACCTTGGTGACGAGGCTGACGGGTATGGCGAAGGAGGTGCCGGCATAGTTGCCGGTCTGTGAGTAGATGGCGGCGTTGATGCCGACGAGCTCGCCGTCAAGGTTGACCAGTGCGCCGCCGGAGTTGCCGGGGTTGACGGCGGCATCGGTCTGGATATATGACTCGATGCCCATCTGGCGTCCCGAGCCGGCGGAGATGTTGCGTGCCTTTGCGCTGACGATGCCGGAGGTGACGGTGGAGGTGAAGCCGAAGGGGTTTCCTACGGCGAGCACCCACTCGCCGACCTTGAGTGCGTCGGAGTCGCCGAAAGGTATGACGGGGAGGTTGGTGGCGTCAATCTTGATGAGGGCGAGGTCGGTGGCCTTGTCGGAGCCGATGACGGTGGCGTTGTAGGTGGAGGCGTCGTTGAGGGTGATCTCGAGACGCTCGGCGCCGTCGATTACATGGGCATTGGTGACGATGTAACCGTCTGGGCTGATGATCACGCCGCTGCCGAGGCCGAGCTGTTGCTGGGCCTCCTCGGGGTTTGAGGGAGTAGTCTCCTGCTGCTTCTTCTCCTGACGGCGGTTCTGCGGGCCGAAGAAGAATTCAAAGAAGGGGTCGTTGAAGAAGTCGTCGTAGGGGTTGTATGTCGAGCGCTGACGGGCAGTGACGAAGCTCTTGATGCTTACCACGCCTTCTATTGCCTGCTCGGCCGCGCGGGTGAAGTCGGTGGTGCCGGCTGCAGATGCGGGGCGGGCTGTGACGGGCGTAACTCCGGGCTTTTCGCCGGAGGTGAGCAGGGCAGGGGAGGGCTCTGCGTCGTCCTGGAAGATGTCGGCGCTGAAGGTGCCGGTGCTGACGGCGTGGACGGCCGACATGGCGCCCACGGTGAGCGCGGAGGTGGCCACGGCCACGCATACGGTGAGTATTGCAATCTGTTTGTTCAGTTTCATAGCTTCTGGTTTATTATTTTTACGCTTATAAGACGCGAATATTATGCCAAAGTTACGCGCCAGGGCGCTGATTTTAGTTTAATTAATAACTTTTCACACCCATTTTTCGGCAAAAAGGGAAATTTTTTGGCAAACGTATTGATAATCAAAAAATAATTGCTACATTTGCCGTGCTATGAAAGTGCTTGGAAGATTTTTGGGAATGCTATGTGTGGCCACAATAGTGGCTACTATGACCTCGTGCGGCACAAGCCACACGGTGAGCGGCAGCAACGGTCGTGTAGCGAACAGCGAACAGCCTGCAGCAGCGAACAGGGGTGAAGCGAACAGCGAACAGCCTGCAGCAGCGAACAGGGGTATTGACGGACTTGACGCGATGACGCAGGCGCTGCTTAAGGAGGCCTATTCCTGGCAGGGCACTCCTTATTTATATGGGGGCAACACTCGCGAGGGCATAGACTGCTCGGGGTTTGTGCTGCAGGTGTTCAAGAAGGCTGTCGATATAGGGTTGCCCCGCACGTCGCGCCAACAGCATGAGTATTGCCAGATAATCAGCCGCGAGCGCCTTGAGCCGGGTGACCTGGTGTTCTTCGCCACGGGCAAGGATCCGAACGTGGTATCACACGTTGGCATCTACGTAGGCTCGGGCAACATGATACACTCGTCGTCGAGCAAGGGTGTGATAGTCAGCAGCTTGTCGAGCAACTACTATACCTCGCACTTCCTCGCCGCGGGCCGAGTGCAGCGTTTCTACGCCATGCGCTCGGATGCGGGGCGCAAGGATGCCGCGCCGGCGCCTAAGGAGGAGCCGGTGGTGGCAGCAAATGCCCAGGAGCCACCCACAAAGAGCGTGAAGGCGCAGAAACCCAAGAAGGAGAAACGAAGCAAACAGCGAACAGCCGGCAGCAGCGAACAGCCGGCAACAGCAAACCGCGAACAGCCTGCAGCAAAGACAACTGCATCGCATCGTGGTGCCCATCAGGGGACTGCCACCTCTGCCGACCCGTCGGCCACGGATGTCGAGGCCCTTCGCAACCAAGTGCTCGGCGACCTCCCCGATTAAACAAATCCTTTACCCGATTAGCCGCTTACCCGATTAAAAAGCATTATGGAACAAGATACGCTCGTTTTGCTCGAGACTTTCAGCACCGACGCCGAGGCGCACATCGTCGCGGGCATGCTCGAGAGCAACGGCATACCTTGCTGCATTGACAACCAGATTTTTGGCAGCAGCGTCTATCCCATCGGGTTCAGCTCGTTAGGAGGCATACGCGTGATGGTGCTCTCGCGCGACCTCGACCGCGCCCGCTCCCTCCTCGCCCAATCCCACGACTGAGTCATGTCACGAAGAAACAAAAGAAACACAAACAACAGATTTCACGGATTTCACGGATTAAAATTAAAATCCGTGGAATCCGTGAAATCTGTTGTTTAACCGTGAGATTAGGGTTCGGGCTTTTCGGTGATTTCGCGGAAGAGGCGGCGCTCGCGGCGTGTTTGGGAGTGGTCGTCGTGGTCGTCGCGTCCGATGACATACTCGTTGTAGTAGGCAAGGATTAGGGTGGTCATTGGCAGTGCGATGATAAGTCCGATGAGTCCCAGGAGTGTGCCCCAGATGGAGAGTGAGAGGAGTATGATGGCGGGGTTGAGGCCCATGGCTTTGCCCATAATCTTGGGGGTGAGGAAGAGGTCTTGGATGGCCTGGACGACGGCATAGACGGCTATGCACTCCCAGAAGATGGTCCAGAAGTCGCCCCCGCCGCCGGCGGCGTAGACGAGGCAGAGGAGGGTGGTGGGCACGATGGAGATGAGCTGCAGGTAGGGCACCATGTTGAGCAGGCCGATGAACAGGCCGAGGATGATGGCCATGGGGAGGCCGACGATGCTGAAGCCGATGCTGAAGAGTATGCCCACGAGGAATGCCACGAGCGCCTGGCCGCGGAAGTAGTGGTTCATGCTGCGCTTGACGTCGCCGCCGATCTTGAAGACTATGTGGCGGTAGCGCGGGGGCACCATCAGGCGGAAGCCGCGGGCGAGGCGGTCGTAGTCGATCATGATGAAGATGACATACAGCACTACTATCAGCCAGTTGAAGATGCCCAGGAGTATTGAGAAGCTGCTGGTAATGATGCCCCAGGAGGTGCTCAGGGCACTCTCGAGGATCGACACCCACTCCTGGTTGAGCAGATCGGTGGAGAGCTTGTTGAAGTCGATGTTGCGCTGGATGAACTGGTGGACCTCGTGCGGCAGGAACTGTATGTCAGCGGCCGAGGCGGCGTAGTTGCGGAATATCTGTGCCATCTCGTGCAGCTCGGCGATGAATCGCGGGGCGAATATCGCGCAGCAGCAGGCCACGAGGAAGCAGGCCTCAAAGAGTGTCATGAAGATGGCAATGACGCGTCCCTTGAGGTGAAGCAGCCGGCGGTTGTATTGCACGAACGGCTCAAGTATGTAGGCTATAAGCACGGCCACGCAGAAGGGCAGCAGCACATCCTTGAGATAGTTGATGAGCCACAGGGCGCCGAGCACACCAATCACGGTGATGATGATGCGCACCACGCGGTCGAAGGTATATGGTTGACGGTCAGGCACGTTTAGTTTATAGATTATAGTTTATAGTTAATGCAAAATTAAGTAAATTTTTTAAATCTCACAATTTAATCTTACCTTTGCGGGAAAATAACCCGCGAAGAAATAAAAGAAAAGAAAGAAACAAGTTGCACGAAGAAACAAAAGAAATAAAAGAAACAATATAATTAATTAAATATAAGTTTCTTTTTATTCTTTCGTTTCTTCGTGAAATCAAAATTAAGGGGAGTTCTTCGTGCAACTTGCTTCTTTTGTTTCTTTCGTTTCTTCGTGCGATATTCGTAAAAATTTGACCCGTTATGAAACGACTGATTTTATTGGCGCTTGTCGCTGCGGTGCTGTCATGTACAAACGGCAGGAGCCAAGGCACGGCGGGGCGCGAGGGCGCTGCCCCGCTCCCTAAGGACACGGCGGGGCGCGAGGGCGCTGCCCCGCTCCCCAAGGACACGGCGGGGCGCGAGGGCGCTGCCCCGCTCCCCAAGGACACGCTGACCTTCGCCTTCGGCGGCGACGTGATGATGGGTACCACATACCCCGAGGTGCAGCTGCCGCCGAACGACGGCGCTGACATATTCAGGGACGTGGCCTCTCTGTTGCAAAATGCCGACGTGGCGGCGGCCAACCTGGAGGGGGCGCTGCTCGACGCCGAGGGTGAGCCGAAGAGGTGCGGCGAGAGCGGCAACTGCTACACCTTCAAGATGCCGGAGAGGTACGTCAAGAATTTGGCAGACGCCGGCTTCGACTTCATGGGCGTGGCCAACAACCACAGCGGCGACTTCGGCGCCACCGGCCGTCGCCGCACGCAGGAGGTGCTGACAGAGGCCGGCATAGCCTTCGCCGGACTCAAGGGCGACTGCGAGTATGCCATCATCGAGCGCGGGGGGCGCAAAATCGGCCTGACCGCCTTCGGCCACAGCACCGGCACGCTCAGCAACATGGACTACGCCGACGTCCGGCGCATTGTCAGCCTTCTCGACAAGGAGTGCGACATAGTGGTGGTATGCTTCCACGGCGGCGCCGAGGGCGCCAAGTATCCCCACGTGCCGCGCAAGATGGAGACCTTCTTAGGCGCCAACCGCGGCGACGTCTACAAGTTTGCCCACACGGCCGTCGACGCCGGTGCCGACATAGTCTTCGGCCACGGGCCGCACGTCACGCGCGGCCTTGAACTCTACAACGACCGCCTTATAGCCTACAGCCTGGGCAACTTCGCCACCCCTTACGGCATGAACCTCAGCGGGATAAACTCCCACGCGCCCGTGCTCACCGTCACCACCGACGTCGAGGGACGTTTCATCGACGGCCAGATACACTCTTTCATCCAGCAGAAGGGCGTGGGCCCGCGCAAGGACGAGACCAACTCCGTGGCCCGCAACATGCGCATGCTCACCGAGCAGGACTTCCCCGAGACCCCCCTCAAAATCTCCGACACCGGGGGGCTGAGTAGGTAATGGGTAATTAGTGAGTAGTGAGTATATTCCGGTAGAAACTTATTCACTACTTACTATTTACTAATTACCTATGATTGTTTGCGGTAGGTGAGAACGGCAGCGAGGACGGCGGCGGTGGCGAAGGCGCCGAGGCAAGCGAACGACTGCCACTGCTCGGATATCGTGGCGCCGCGCAGGTAGGTGGCGCGCATGATTTCGATGAAGTAGCGCGGGGGGATGGCGTAGGTCAGCCGTCGCGCCCAGTCGGGCATGGATGATATGGGGGTCATCAGGCCACTCATGAGGATGAACACCACCACGAAGAAGAACATGATGAACATTGCCTGTTGCATGGTCGACGAGGAGTTGGCGATGATCATGCCCATCGCCGACATGAAGACGACGAACAGCAGGGCGCCGGCGAAGATGGTGAGCAGGTTGCCGGCGGGGCTGAGGCCGTAGACCAGCCACCCGACGGTCATGGCTATCGACAGGACGATGAAACCGATTATCCAGTAGGGGATTACCTTGCCGAGGGTGAACGTCATCTGGTCGACGGGGGAGACGTTGATCTGCTCGATGGTGCCCACCTCCTTCTCTCCGACGACGTTGAGCGCGGGAAGGAACCCGCAGATCATCACTAACAGCATGATCATAAGCGCGGGTATCATGAAGTAGCGGTAGTTGAGGGTGGGGTTGAAGACGTAGAGGGTGGAACCCGAGGCCACGGCGGGGCGCGAGGGCGCCGCCCCGTTCCCTTGGGCCGCGAGGGTCTGGGCTATGACCTGGTTGACGTACTGCATGCCCAGGGAGCCTTTGGTGGCGTTGACTGCGTTGGAGGTGATGTTGATGCGGAGCGGGGCGGCGCCCTCGCGCCCCGCGCCGTTCCCTATTTCGACGATGACGTCGACTGTGCCCTTGTCTATCAGCTCCATGGCCTGCGCGTAAGAAGACACTTCGGCCTCGAGCGAGAGGTGTTCGGAGGCGGAGATGCGCTCGGCCATCAGCCGCGACAGGGGGGTGTGCGCCTTGTCGACCACGGCGACTGACACGTGCCTGACCTCCATGTTGGCCACAAGCGGCATGAGCAGCATGACCATGAAGGGGAACATCAGGCACAGCTTGGGCAGGAAGGCGTTGCGGAAAAACTGCCGGAACTCTTTCTTTATGATTACCTTTAGCATAGGCTGTGGGGTCAGAGTCGATTGTTGAACTTGCGCACGGCCACCGCGACTATGAGCAGCGTCATGCCGGCGAGAATGACGACGTCTTCTATCACGTCCATGAACCCCAAGCCCTGCACCATCAGCCGCCGCATTGCGTCGATGTACCATCGCGCGGGGACTATGGCCGACAGTTCTTTGAGGCCGACCGGCAGGTTGTCGATGGGGAAGAGGAGCCCCGAGAGCATCACCACCGGCATGATCATCACCATGCCGCAGACAAGCATGGCCGTGACCTGTGTCTTTGAGATGGTGGAGACGAAGAGGCCCAGGGCGAGGGCCAAGACGATGTATAGCAGCGAGATGAGCACCACGGGCAGCGCGCCGGCAGTCATGGGCACCTCGAGCACGTAGCGCGAGAGCAGGATGATGATGGCCAGGTCGATGCACGAGATGATCAGGAACGGCACCATCTTGCTGACAATGATTTGGATAGGTTTGACCGGTGAGACCAGCAGCAGCTCCAGCGTGCCTGTCTCCTTCTCGCGCACTATCGACACCGCGGTCATCAGGGCGCATATCAGCAGGAAGAGCATGCCCATGATGCCGGGGACGAAGTTGAAGGCTGAGCGCAGCTGGGGATTGAACAGCGAGCGCGTGGTTATTTGGGACGGGGCGGCGCCCCCGCTCCCCGCTGACACGCTCCCTGCTGAGACTGCGGGGCGCGAGGGCGCCGCCCCGCTCCCCGCTGACACGCTCCCTGCTGAGACTGCGGGGCGCGAGGGCGCCGCCCCGCTCCCGATGGCCGTAATATAGGCCACGCAGCTCTGGGCGATATTAGGGTTGGAGGCGTCGGCTATCACCTGCATCTCGCCGTCGCGATTCCAGACCACGGCGGCGTCGGCGCGGGCGCGGCGCAGCTCGGCGTAGACGTCCGTGGCGTCGACGCGGCCCTTGAGGGTGATGTATGGGTTTGACTCCAGGCGCGTTATGCACTGGCGGATGTCTTCGTTGTAAGATTGGTAGCTGACGATGACGTCGATGTTGTTGACCTCCGTGGAGATGGCGAAGCCGAAGAGCAGGAGCATGACTATGGGCAGCAGCAGCACGATTATGAGCATGCGGCTGTCGCGGAGCACATGCAGCGACTCCTTGTATATCATTGCGCTGAGTCTCATTGGCGTTTGCCCTCCCTGGCAAGCTTGTAGAATACCTCCTCCATGGTCGAGGCCAGGAACTGCTCCTTGAGCCGCGCTGGGGTGTCGAGGGCCGACACCTGGCCGTCGACCATGATGGATATGCGGTCGCAGTATTCCGCCTCGTCCATGTAATGCGTAGTCACGAAGATGGTTACCCCCTTGGCGGCGGTGCTGCGTATGAGATCCCAAAACTGACGGCGCACCACGGGGTCGACGCCGCCGGTAGGCTCGTCGAGGAACACTATCTGCGGCCTATGGAGCAGGGCGATGGTGAACGCCATCTTCTGCTTCCACCCCAAGGGTATCGACGACACTGTCTCGTCGCGGCGGTCGTAGAAGTTTAGCTCCTCGAGCAGCTGGCGGCCGCGCTCCTCTATCTGGGCGGGGCTCATGCCGTAGACGCCGCCGAAAAATTCGATGTTCTGCCACACGCTCAAGTCGTCGTAGAGCGAGAAGCGCTGGCTCATGTATCCGATGCTGCGCTTTATCTGCTCCGCCTCGTGGCGGATGTCGTAGCCGGCTACGATGCCCGTGCCTTCGGTGGGGAAGCTGAGGCCGCAGAGCATGCGCATGGCCGTGGTCTTGCCGGCGCCGTTTGCGCCGAGGAATCCGAAGATTTCCCCCTTGGCCACGTCGAAAGTAATGTGGTCGACGGCGGTGAAGGAGCCGAAGCGTTTTGTCAGGCCGTTGACGGAGATGGCGGCTGCGGGGCGCGAGGGCGCCGCCCCGCTCCCTTGGGTCCGCGGGGCGGGAGGGGCTGACGCGGCTCCCATAAGCTCGATAAACACCTCCTCGACGGACTCCTTGCCATGCTTGCGCATCAGCGCCTGCGGCGTGTCGATGTCGAGGAAAGCGCCGTCGTTGATGAGCGCGACACGCCGGCACCGCGTGGCCTCGTCCATGTAGGGTGTCGAGGCAATGATGGTTATCCCTTGCTCGCGCAGCTGCTCGAGCAGGTCCCAAAACTCCCGGCGGCTCACCACGTCCACGCCCGTCGTCGGCTCGTCGAGCACGAGCACCTTCGGGCGGTGTATCAGCGCGCAGCACAGGGCGAGTTTCTGCTTCATGCCCCCCGACAGCTTGCCCGCGCGGCGCTTGCGGAACGGCTCGAGCTGCTTGTAGATAGGCTCGATGAGCCCATACCCCTCCTCGCGGCTGACGCCGAAGATCGAGGTGTAGAAGTTGATGTTCTCCTCCACGCTCAGGTCGGGGTAGAGTGAGAACCGGCCGGGCATGTATCCCACGATGTCGCGAACGCGGCGGTAGTCGCGCACCACGTCGAGGCCGTCGACCGTGGCCTCTCCAGCGTCGGGGGTGACGAGGGTGGTGAGTATGCGCATGAGCGTGCTCTTGCCGGCGCCGTCGGGGCCGATGATGCCCAACAGCTCGCACGGCTTCACCTCGAGGCTGACGCCCCGAAGGGCATCCACCCGGCCGTAACTCTTGCGTATGTCACTGACCTTAATCATTGTTGAGGTACACGTTGCCCGTCAGGCCAATCTTGAGCAGTCCGTCGTTGTGGACGGCAATCTTGACGGCGTAGACGAGGTTTGCGCGGGAGTCCTTGGTCTGTATGGTCTTGGGGGTGAACTCGCTCTCGGAGGAGATGAAGATGACTGTGCCCTCGTAGTCACGGGTGTTGCCGCCGCCGTAGTCGGCCTCTACGCGCACTTTCTGGCCCAGGCGCAGGGCGGAGAGCTGGTCGGAGGTGAAGTAGGCGCGCAGGTACATGTGGTCTACGTCGGCCACCTTGAACAGGGGAGTGCCGAAAGCCGCCACTTCGCCGGCCTCGGCATACTTGACGAGCACCACACCGTCGATGGGGGAGGAGATGTGGCACTTGGCGAGCTGGTCGGCGATGGAGGCGCGGCGGACATCGACGGCCTGGACGCTCTTGTCGATCGAGGCCGTGCTCTTGCCCATCTGTATCTTCAGGGCCTCTATCTGCGCCTCCAGGGAGCGCACCTCCGTGTTGAGGTTGTCGAGCTGCTGCTGCGTGGCCGCTCCGTCGGCCATCAGGCGCTTGCAGCGGTCGCGCTCGGTCACGGCGCCGGCGAGATGCTGCTGCAGGGACGCTATCTGGCTGGCTATGTCTGGCTTGGTCTCGAGCGTCGACGACTGCTGGCGGGCCAGCTCGAGCCCTTGCAGGCTGAGCTGCACAGTGTCGACAAGGCCGACTTCCACGCCGCGGCGCAGGCTGTCGCCCTCCTCCACGCGCAGCCACATTATCTTGCCGTTAGCCTCCGAGGAGACGGTCACTTCGGTGGCCTCGAAAGTGCCCTGGGCGTCGTAGTCCTCGCCGGAGGAACAGGCAGCGATGGCGAGACACAATATTATATATAGGTAATTTTTCATTATCGGGTATTTAATCGGGTAATCGGATAATCGGGTAAAGTTTAGATGTTTAACGTGTTGAGGAGGGCGTAGATGGCCTGGAGGTATTCGATGCGGTGGGTGCGTGCGGCGATGCGGGCGTTCTTCTCCTCGTTGATGCGCAGGAGCAGCTGGGTGGGGTCGACCACACCCTCGCGAAGCTGTGCCTCGGATGCGCGGCGCACGCGCGCGCGCAGCTCTATGATTTCGTCGTCGTCGGCGGAGATTGCCTGCAGGCGCCGCAGGTCGTAGCGCTGTGTCTGCGCCTGCATGGAGGTGTTGAAGAGGAACACGTCGCGGGCCACGTCTATGCGCTCTCGCGAGGCGGCGATGATGGCGTAGCGGCGACGGGAGGTGTAGAAGGGGGTGATATCCCACGTGGCGCTCACGCCGACGACGGCACTCAGCTGCGGCGTGCGGCTCATCATCGACTCCATGAAGTTGAGCCCGGGGTAGCCGTAGGAGCCTTGGGCGAAGGCGCCGATGCGCGGGCGCAGGGAGGCTTTCACCTCGTCGTCGCGCGCGTCGAGGGTGAGCTGTCGGGCCTCGAAGAGGCGCATCTCGGGCCGCGCCGAGGCGTCGTCGCTCTCGGGCACTATCACCTCCGGCGGCTCGACGACGCTGTAACCGGTGTCGACGCCCATGAAGATGGCGAGCACGGCGCGGTAGCTCTCTATCTGCACCCGCAGCGACTCCGCCTGCTGGCGCGTGCTTAGCAGCTCCGCAGCCACGGCGTCGGCATCGCTCTGCATGGCCGCCCCGCCAAGCACCAACGTGTTGACCTTGTCTAAGTTAGACTGTAGAACCTCGATGCTGAGGTTGACGGCGCCAAGCTGCTCCTCCATCAGCAGTATGCCGAAATAGAGCCCGTCGACGCGCTCGCGCAGCCGGTAAAGCTCGACGTCGTTGCTCGCGGCAGCCTCCCGGCTCTCGGCGCGTGTGATCTCGTCCTGCGCCTTTATGCGTCCGCCGTCGTAGATCATTTGGTTGACCTCGACCGTGGCCTTGTACTGTAGCTTCGACGTGCCCTTGACATTGAGTCCGTTGGCATTGAGCATATCCTTGAGCACGTCGGGGTATGAGGCCACGGCTGTCTGCCACGTCGCCTGTGCGCCGACGGTGACGGAGGGGAGCCAAGCCTTGGCGGCGTTCTCGACGGTGTATTGCTCCGTCAGCGCTATCAACCCGTAGTCGCGCACCAGCGGGTAGTGCTCCTCGGCCAGATTTCTTGCCTCCTGCAAACTCAAAGCATTTGCGGTCAGGAAACGCCCATCAACACACATAATTAATAAAATTAGTGTAATTCGTAAAATTCGTGTAATTCGTGGTTTCGGTTTCATGGGCGAAGGCGGCTTTTTAGCATTTCTACATTCTCCTCGCGGCGGCGGCGCAGAAACTCCTCGCGGTCGACCCCCGCCACGCGCTCGAGCATGGCGGCTGCCGCCACGGAGGTGACGTTAAGCGCCAACATGTCAAACAGCAGGTCGACAAACGGCACGTTGGCTATCAGCCCCTCGCGCACCTCCGCCTCAAACTGCGGCCGCACGTCGGTGACAATGTGATTCAGAAACCCCTTGATCTTGTCAGTCCACATCACCATCGCCTCCGGGCGGCGGCTCACCTCGCGGAAGGCAAACATCGGCAGGTCGGGGTTCTTGACCAGCAGGTCGAAGTGGCGGCGCGTCACCTCCGTGAGCCGCTCGACCATCGACGGGGCATGATACGCAAACGCGGCGTCCATCTCCGTAGTGATGAGTGTGATTTTGTCCTCAAGAATGCGCGCAAACAGCGCCTCCTTGGTGCGGAAATAATAGTGGAGCATGGCGTGGGTCACTCCGGCCGCCTGCGCGATGGCGGTCGTGCGCGCGCCCTCGAAGCCCTTGTCTATGAACTCCCGCTCTGCTGCGAGCAGAATAGCCAGCTCGTTGTTAACCTCTTTGTTTGACATAAATGTTTAACAGAATTGTTAGCGCAAAGATACGGCGTAACTATTCAGCGATTCAAGAGCTGCTATATAGGTTTGCAGACCAAGAATGA
>CAYOUJ010000060.1:0-12971 GCA_964407165.1 uncultured Muribaculaceae bacterium
CAGTCAAATAGGCTAATTTATTTATGTTATAAATCTGTAAGTGCGGAAAACAGGAGCGCATTTTAACGTTAATAATTTTTAATAAAACGTCCCGTCCGAAAAAAAATTGCTACCTTTGGACTCAAATGTGCGACTGTCTGCCCGCGCCTGAACTTTAAGCCCCCGCAAACGTTAAAGTTATAAAAGGCTTAAACCACTCTCACGCCTCCAAGTCTTACATTTAAAAGTCAAAACTATGAGCAACGATATCGACAACCGCAACACCGGGCCGGCTCCCGAGCCAAAGCGCAGCCGCTTTGAGTTCGGCGCAGCCGCCATCTTCGGCCTCATCATGATAATAGTCTACGTCGGCATGGGCGTGGCCCTGCTGGCCAACGCTTTCCCCTGGATCAGCGGCGAATGGGCCTGGCTGCGCTGGACCGCCGGCGTGTTGCTGATCATCTACGGCATCTTCCGTGCCTGGCGCTACATCAAGGGCATCAACTAACCCCCTAATCTCCCCCTCCTATGAAGCTGCTGAGAATACTCCCCGCCGCCGTCGCCACGCTGGCCGCCGCGCTCTCGGTGTGCTCCTGCGACCGCCAGAAACCCACCACCACCTCCACCTCCGGCATTGCCACCGTATACACCGACCCGAGCTTCCAAAACATTGTCGACGACGAGGTCAACGTCTACGAATACATCTACCGCGACGCCAACATCATACCCATGTATGAGAACGAGAAGGCGTGCATGGACTCGCTCATCGCAGGCGCCACCAAGGCCATAGTCATCTCGCGGCCCCTCAAAGAGGACGAGGCCGAGTACTTCAAGGCCAAGGGCACCAACGCCCGGTGCTCGAAGATAGCCGTCGACGCCATCGCCGTCATCGTCAACCCCGCCAACACCGTCGACCAGCTCTCTGTCAGCGAGCTCGCCGAGATACTCACCGGCAAATACACCCAATGGGGCGACGTGGAGCCCTCAAAGCTCGGCAAGATCACCGTGGTCTTCGACCACCAGGCATCGTCGACCGTCAAATACATGCGCGACTCAGTCATGTCAGGCCGTCCCTTCGGCGACAACGTCGGCGCACAAGGCTCGCCCAAGGCCGTGTTTGACTACGTCGCCGAAAACCGTGGCGCCATCGGATTTGTCGGCGTCAACTGGATCAGCACCGACATGCGCACCACCGACCTCCCCCAGAGCGAGAAGGCCGCAGCCAAGGCGCAGATGCTCCAGGACAACGACACGGTCCGCAACGAGTTCAACACCGCCGTAAAGGTGCTCAAGCTTCGCCGCGACGACGACCTCACAGCCGTCAAGCCCTACCAATATTATATATACACCGCACAATATCCCCTCTTCCGCCCCGTATATATGATAATTACCGCCACCAACGGCACCCTGGCCCACGGCTTCTACTCCTTCGTCACCGGCTACCAGGGCCAGAAGATAATCCAAAGCTCCGGCATCCTGCCCTACATGCTCCAAAACCGCCAGCACGTGGAGCTTGTCAGCCCCAAATAATGCACAAGTTTTTAGTTTTTAGGGTTATGCCTAAAAACTAAAAACTGAAAACTAAAAACTAAAAACTCGAAGATAATAAACCACACTTTATGAAACTGAAACTTCTCTTAGCCCTCATGCTGGGCTGCGCCATGGGCGCATTCGCTCAAGGCGGTTATCAGGACGGCGTCGACTACTTCAACGCCTCCCGCTACACCGAGGCAAAGCGCATCCTCACCAAAACCATCAACGACCCCGCAACCGACAAGGCCGTCTCTTTCTACTACCTCGGTTGCATCGACCTCGCCTCCACCGAAGACCATCAGCCCGACTTCGCAGCCGCAAAGGCCAACTTTGAGAAGGGCATACAGGCCAACCCCAACAACGCTTACAACTACATCGGCCTCGCCGAGGTCGCCTTCAAGCAGGGCGACAAGGCCGGCGCCGCAGAGCAGATCAAGACCGCCGAGAAACTCGGCAAGAAAGACGCCGCCGTAATGGCCGGCATCGCTCGCTGCTACTACAACGTCGACCCCGTGACCTACGCCAAGGAGATACGCAAGTATATCGAGAAAGGCTACAAGGAGTCGAAATACCAAGAGCCCGCCGTCTACATGCTCGAGGGCGACATGTCTGCCGCCACCGACCCCGGGGCCGCCTCCGGCTTCTATGACACCGCCATCCGCCTGGCCAAGGAGGCCGGCGGCCGCGTCAACCCCGAGGCTTACATCAAGTGCGCCAACGCCCTGTTCAAGAGCAACAAGCAGGAGGCCTTCAGCTACCTGCAGCGCCTCAACGAGGACCTGCCCACCAGCGCCCTCGCCCAGCGCGAGCTCGCCGAGATGTATTACAAGGACGACCAGTGGAGCCGCGCCGCCGTGCAGTACGGCAAATACATGTCAAACCCCAACCACTTCCCCGAGGACGAGGCCCGCTACAGCTTCCTCCTCTTCTACGGCCAGAAGTATGAGGAGTCGCTCGCCATCGCCCAGAAGCTCGTCAAGGAGAACCCCGACAACTTCTACATGGTGCGCATGGAGCTCTACGACCTCGTGGCCCTCAAGCGCTGGGAGGATGCCGCCAACACCGGCAAGCAGCTCTTCGCGATGAAGAACGCCGAGTTCATGCCCAAGGACTTCGAGGACTACGGCACCGCCCTCGACGAGCTCAAGGAGTATGACGCCGCCATCGCCCTCTACGAGAAAGGCGTGGCCATGTTCCCCGACCGCGCAAGCCTCTGGGACGGCCTCTCCGAGCAATACACCAACGCCGAGAAGTATGCCGAGGCCGCCATGGCCCAGGACAAGTACTGCAGCCTCAAGGGTGACAAGTGCACCGCCAACGACTACTACGTGCTCGCCCGCCGCTACTTCAACCTCGCCCTCAGCCGTGAGGAGGGTTCCGCAGGCCGCTCGCAGGCTTCCGCCACTGGCGTGCAGGCCATCGACAAGGCCATCGACATCGTCCCCGACAACGGTCTGCTCTGGCGCCTCAAGGCACAGCTCCTCCAGGCCGGCGACCCCACCGTCACCCCCGAGGTCGCTTCCTGCTATGAGAAGATGATCGACTGCTTCAGCAAGGAGACCAGCGGTCGCGACCGCTCTGCCGCACTCTCCTCGGCATACGCTATCCTCGGCAACTACTATGTCCGCCAGGGCGACAAGGCCACCGCTCGCTCTTACTTCGAGAAGTACCTCCAGATCAACCCCGACGACAACGACGTCCGCAACTATCTCAAAAACCTCTAATTTTGAGTGATTAGTGATTAGTGATTAGTGATTAGCTTCCCTACGGACACCGTCTGCAGCTAATCACTAATCACTAATCACTAACCACTAACCACTGTTATGCTTACACGTGACCATCTCGTCGACCGGCTCATCGACCTCGCATTCGCCGAGGACGTCGGCGACGGCGACCATACCACTCTCAGCACCATCCCCGCCGACGCCCGGGGTGCCCAGCACCTCCTGGTCAAGGAGGAGGGCATACTCGCGGGCGTCGACGTCGCGCGCCGCGTCTTCGAGAAGCTCGACCCCGGCCTCAAGATGGAGGTGTATATCAACGACGGCGCCCACGTCCGCCCCGGCGACATCGCTTTCCGCGTCACCGGCAGCGTCCGCTCGCTCCTCGTGGCCGAGCGCACCATGCTCAACATCATGCAGCGCATGAGCGGAATCGCCACCACCACCGCCCGCTACCAGAAGCGCCTCGAGGGACTCCGCACCAAGGTGCTCGACACCCGCAAGACCACCCCCGGAATGCGCATGCTCGAGAAGGAGGCCGTGGCCATCGGCGGCGGCGCGAACCACCGCATCGGCCTCTTCGACATGATACTCATCAAAGACAACCACGTCGACTTCGCCGGCGGCATACCCCAGGCCATCCGTCGTGCCAAGCAGTATCTCCACGACACCGGCCGCAGCCTCCGCATCGAGGTCGAGTGCCGAAACCTCGACGAGATACAGCAGGCCCTCGACGAAGGCGTCGACCGCATCATGCTCGACAACTTCACCCCCGCACTAACTCGCGACGCCGTCCGCCTCATCGACGGACGCGCCGAAACCGAATCCTCCGGCGGCATCACCATCGACACCCTCCGCGACTACGGCGAGTGCGGCGTCGACTTCATCTCCGTCGGCGCCCTTACCCACAGCGTCCGCGGCCTCGACCTCTCATTCAAAGCCGACAAATAACCCTTTTAAGCAATATACCAATGAAAACTATCATCCGTCTACTTGTCCTAATGATGTTGTGTGCCGGTGTGTGTGCCACCCAGCCTATGGAGGCCAAGACACGCACCACCAAGAAGAGTGCCTCCAAGAAGAGCACCCCCAACTATGTGCACGAACTTACCCAAGACGAATATCTTGGAGAATACCAAGGCCCGAAACTGATTTACTTCTATGTAAAGAACTATCAGCCGTGCACCCGCTTCTCTTCCACTTTCCGGGCGGTGGCCGCTGAATACAAAGACGACTGCTGGTTCATCAAGGTCAATCTGGAAGAGTTTCCGGAGTTTATCGAGGACTATAGTATATACGACGTCCCCTACGTGTTATGCGTGACCGCCTCGGGAGGCACGTTCACCATCAGCGGGGAGGTTCCAAAGGATGCAGTCCGTCAAGCTGCTGAGATGTGCATCGGAGGTTTCTGACCATTTGTCGATACAGTCACCTAAACGGTGATGAGAGCGCAGTCCTCATTGATGGTGGCCGTAAAGCCGACAAATAACATCTCACCCAAAAAATCAATAATCATCGATAGGGCTCGATTACCTATCGATGATTATCGATTTTTATCGATGATTATCGATTTTTATCGATGATTATCGAGGGTTATCGAGGGTTATCGAGGCGGGGTAGGTGACGGCCCAGAGGTAGAGGGCGTGGGCGGGCATGGAGGTGCTCGCGGCGCAGCGGTCGCGCCGCGCGATCACCTCCCGAAACTGCTCCACGGTCATCTTCCCGCGGCCGACATCCACGAGCGTCCCCACCACGGCCCGCACCATGTTGCGCAGGAAGCGGTTGGCCGTGATGACGAACACGTGCCGCCCCTCCCCTGCCGGCTCCCACCGCGCCTCCGTCACGTGGCAGATGTTGGTCAGCGTGTCGGTGTGGAGCTTGGCGAACGAGGTGAAGTCCTCCGTCTCGAGCAGCACGGCCGCCGCGCGGTTCATCGCCTCGTAGTCGAGCGGCCGCGGGCAGTACCATGACAGCTCGCCCACAAACGGCGACTTGACGTGATGCACATAATAATGATACGTGCGCGCGACGGCATCGAAGCGGGCGTGAGCGTCCGGCGCCACCGGATAGATGCTGTGCACGGCTATGTCGGGCCCTGCCATGGCGTTCAGGCGCCGCACGGCGCCTTGGCAATTGAGCGCGTCGGGGCCGTCGAAGTGCGCTGTCATCCGGCGGGCGTTGACGCCGGCGTCGGTGCGGCCCGCGCCCACTATGGGCGTGCGCTCGCGCAGCAGCGTCGACAGGCACTTCTCCAGCACCTCCTGCACCGTCAGCGCATCCGGCTGCACCTGCCACCCGTGATAACCCGCGCCCCGGTATGCCAAATCCATGAAATATCGCATCGGTCGTAGATTGTTTGTCGTTTGCAAAGATAGCCACTTTTCCCGAATTTTTCCCTATATTTGCTTACACGATTGTCTAACCAAAATACACAAGGCTATGAACTACGGATACATACGCGTCTCCACCGACCGCCAAAGCGTGGAGAACCAACGATTTGAAATACAACGGTTTTGCTCCGAGCAGGGACTGGGGGTCGACGGCTGGATCGAAGAAACCATCTCCGGCACCAAAAACTATGACAAGCGCGAGCTGGGAAAGCTCCTCCGACGCGTCTGCAAAGACGACCTCATCATCTGCACCGAGCTTTCACGGCTCGGCCGCTCTCTCTTTATGATCATGGAGATACTCAACCTGTGCATGACCCGCGAGGCCCGCGTCTGGACCATCAAAGACAATTACCGCCTCGGCGACGACATACAGTCAAAAGTCCTCGCCTTCGCCTTCGGCCTCTCCGCCGAAATAGAGCGCAACCTCATCTCACAACGCACCCGCGAGGCCCTCGCACGCAAGCGCGCCGACGGCGTCCGCCTCGGCCGACCTAAGGGTAGCGCCACCGACCCCGAGAAACACAAGCTCAACCGCAAGGTGCCCATGATACGCCGCCTCCTCGGATACGGAGCCTCAAAGCTCGAAATAGCCCGCCGATGCCACGTCGACCGCGGCACCCTCACCCGATTCCTCCACGAGCGCGGCCTCGAGTAACCCGTTTTTTATCGATTTTAATCGATTTTAATCGATAGATTATCGATTGATAATCGATTTTTAATCGATACCGCTTCGATTGAAAAATTTTTCGTAACTTTGCACTCGTGAAAAATAGGGTGCCCACAGTGGTGCCCACAGTGTGTTTAATCATCAAACTTACAATTCTTACTTTATGAAGCATCTTTACAGAGTGCTGTCTCTCTGGCTGCTCGTCGTGCTTGGCATAGCGACAGCCAACGCGGCTGACTGGTATCTTGTCGGCACCAACTACAACAATTGGAACGACAGCGACACCTATGGTCTCACAGCCAACGACAACGGCTCCTACTCCATCACTGTCAGCTCCCTTTCCGGAGAATGGAAAATTAAAGAGGCTGGCAATTCGTGGGACACCTCCTTCGGCGTTACCGATAGCACACAGCCGTCTTCCAACGCCTTTTATCAGGCAACCAAAAACAGCTCTACAAACTTCACTTACTCGGGAAGTAACGTCACTATAACCATCTTCCCCGACTGCTACCACATGTATATCTCCACCTCCGGTTATATTCCTACGGAGTGCCCGGGAGGACATAGCAGTAGCGGCGGCAGCACACTCCAGTTCTACGGCGCCATCAGCGGCGGCGAATGGGGCAACCAGACTCTCGTTGACAACGCATGTACCTTCACTAACGCCTCCGGCAAAACCACTTACTTCACCTTCAACTACGGCGACGGGTGGACCGGTGCCTGGCGCCCCACCGGCAACACTGACACCGAAATTACCGCCAACGGCAACTTTACCGCCGGTGGCACTGTCGGCGCTGACAAGAGCGGCTGCTACAAGATAACCGAGGAGGGCACCTTCACCGTCACCGTCACCGACGAGACCGCCAAGACGTTCACCGTGAGCGGCTTCGGCGGCAGCGACCCCGACCCCGACCCGACGCCCTCAACCACTTACTACCTGTGGAACAACCTCAACAGCGGCTCGTCATGGACGTCGACAGCGATGACCAACAACACCATCGATATCAACGTCTCCTCCACAAGCTACTTCGTAATCCACACCGTTGCTGAGTATAACAGCAACAGCTGGAGCGGCTGCTGGCGCCCGAACAGTTCTTCTGACTACGAGATTACGTCCAACGGCACCTATTACGGCAACGGCTCAAGCGACAAGAGCTTCAAAATCACCACCGCCGGCAAGTACACCATCGCCATCGCCGACGCCTCCGCTAAGTCGTTCACCGTCAGCGGCTTCGGTGGCAGCGATCCCGACCCCGACCCCGACCCGGACACTTACGTCATCTACTTCGACAACTCCGACGGCTGGGCCTCTCCCGCCCCCAAGGTCTACGCCTGGGATAGCAGCAACAACGCCCTCGCCGGCGAATGGCCCGGCACCGCCATGACCCTCGTCAGCGGCTCAAACACCCTCTACACCTACACCTTCACCACAGCCCCCGCAGGCCTTATCATCACCGACGGCAAAGGTGACTCTGACTCCAACAAGCTCGGCGGCGGCGACCTCACATTCGTCAACGGCAAGACCTACAGCTACGCCACCGACGGCGGCGGCTCCTCCGACTGGGAAGAGGAGGAAGGCGAGGTCGAGGGCGACTACGTCATCTACTTCAACAACTACGATGGCTGGGCCACAACCCCCTATGTATGGGCGTGGAACGGCAGCGACAACTTCTACTCTTCGTGGCCCGGCGAGGCTATGACGCTCGTCCCCGGCTGTTCGTACAAGTATTACAAGACCTTCACAAAGGCCCCCTCCGGCATCATCATCACTGACGGCAAGAGTACAAACCCCGGTGACGACAACAAGCTCGGCGGCGGAGACCTCACATTCTACAACAAGAAGGTCTACAGCTCGCGCAGCTACACCGAGCCGGTCACCATCTCCAAGACTCTCCCCGTGCTCTACATCAACATCTACACCGACGAGACATACACAACCCTCGACAACGCCGTCCTCGACAAAGACCTCGCCGACAAGAACTACCGCCCCGGCAACTACTGGCTCGACTGCCAGTATTGCTCTGACGACTACCTCGCCTTCGTAGGACTCAAGTCTGCCGCCAAGGGCGACCTCGGCACCGAGGCCGAGCCCCTCCCCCTCACCATGAAGGCCCGCGGCAACTACACCCGCACCGGTTTCTCCAAGAAGCCCTTCAAGCTCAAGCTCGACTCCAAGCAAAACATGCTCGGCCTCAACAAAAACGGCAAGAAGTCAAAGCACTGGGCAATCCTCACCCACGCCGACGACTCCTTCGGCTACCTCCGCAACTTCGTCGGTTTCAACCTCGGCGAGAAGATGGGCCTCCCCTGGACGCCCCGCATGGCCCCCGTCGAAGTGGTCATCAACGGTGACTACCGCGGCATCTACTCCCTCACCGAGAGCATCCGCGTCGGCGACGGACGCATCGACATCGAAGAGCTTGAAGACGACGAGACAAACAACCGCTACAACTCCGGCGGCTACCTCGTCGAGCTTGACAACTACTTCGACGACGGCCTCACCATTCAGATAAACAACAGCAACAACGGCAACGACCTCGTCTGGGTCACCCCCGACACCCCCGAGGAATACAGCACCGACCAAAAGTCGTTCGTCACCAGCCAGTTCACCACCATGCACTCCCTCGTCAAGAGCCGCAGCACCGACCTGTGGAGCTACATGGAGCTTGACGACGCCGCCCGCTACTACATCGTCGAGGAGATTATCGGCCACTGGGAGGCATACCACGGCTCCACATACCTCTTCCGCGACTTCGGCAACGGGCAGAAGTGGCACTTCTCACCCCTCTGGGACTGCGGAAACGCCTTCAACTCCAACGTCACCTCCCACTTCTATGACTGCGACCAGTTTGGCAACACCTGGATCACCGACCTCGTCAACATGACCTCGTTCATGGACAAGGTCAAGCCCACCTTCCGCTGGTTCATGCAGTATTGCTACGGCGACCTCAAGACCGAGATGACCAACTACGTCAACCTCATGACCACCGCCGTCAACAACGACGCCCAGCGCTGGAGCAACGCCGCACTCCCCGCATCTGTCGGCGGCAACAACCCCTCCGCCGTGGTCAACAACACCGACATACTCACCGACCTCGAGACCGTCATCTCTTACCTCGACACACGCCTCAACTGGCTCAAGGGCCAATGGGGCAGCTGGAGCGAGTCCGACACCGAGCCTGAGCGCGACCTCACCGCCGCCGCAGAACTCCCCCGCATGTTCAACCCCGACTATTACACCACCATCTACTTCCAGGACCGCACCACCGAGCTTGAATGGGCCTCCAAAGACGTCTATTGCTACGCCGTCGACAACGCCGGCTACAAGCCCCTCTCCGCCTTCCCCGGAACCAAGATGGACGTGCTGAGCGACCCCACAAACACCGCCGCCGCCTCCAAGGCGCGCCGCGCTCCCGGCAAGGAGGACCTCGCCACCTACAAGACCTGGACCATCACCGTCTACGAGGCACAGGACTACGACACCTCCAACGTGCCCATCAAGGTGGTCTTCTCCGACGGAACCAACGACATGCGCACCGACGGCGTTGACCTCGCTGACGACCGCATCTACTACGCCACCGACAACGGCCTCACCACCGGCGTCGAAAGCGTCATCTACGGCACCGACGCCGACGCACCCGTCGAATACTTCGACCTCATGGGCCGCCGCGTCACCCGTCCCGTCAGCGGCCAAATCTACATCCGCCGCCAAGGCGCCGCCGCCTCCAAGATCCGCTTCTAAGCACCTCCCATACCGACACTGACCGAAATCAGAGCCGCGTGGCGGATCAATATGATAGCCGTGGGTGAGACGCGCGAAGCGCGGCCACCCACGGTTGATATTCTGATAACCACCCGACCGCTGACGCGGTTGGGTTAATTGTGGTCGGCTGTGACCGTGGGTGGCCACTCGCTGCGCTCGCGTCTCACCCACGGCTACTCTCTTTGAGGGCTACGCCCTCATTACCTTGGAGGCGACGCGCCCACGAGTAAGGAGGGCGCCCGCCGTCCTGATTTGCCACTTTAGGCGAGGGGGTTCCAGCCCTGGGCGCGGAGGGGGATCTCGGCGCCGTCGCGGGTGACCAGTGCGCAGCCGAGGTCCGCCTTGGTGATGTGGCCGATGAGACGGATGCCCGGGAGCTTGCTGACCTTCTCGTGGTCGGCCAGGGGGACAGTGAACAGCAGCTCGTAGTCCTCCCCGCCATTGAGGGCGGCGGTGATGAGGTTCATGTTGAGTTCCTCGGCCATGACGGCTGTCTGGTAGTCGATGGGTATGCGGTCTTCGTACACGCGGCAGCCGACGTCGGAGGCCTTGCAGATGTGGAGCAGCTCGGAGGAGAGGCCGTCGCTGATGTCCATCATGGCGGTGGGGAGGATGCCGGCCTTGTCAAGTTCCTCTATTATGTCCTTGCGGGCTTCGGGCTTTAGCTGGCGCTCGACGAGGTATTCCTTGCCCTCGAACTTGGGTATGAAATCCTTCTGCCCGGCGGATGCAACCTTCTCGCGCTCAAGCAGCTGCAGGCCCATGTATGCCGAGCCGAGGTCGCCGCTGACGCATATCAGATCCGTGTCACGGGCTCCGCTGCGGGTGACAATCTTGCCGGAGGGAGCCTCGCCGATGACGGTGATGCTGATGACGAGGCCCTGGTGCGACGAGGTGGTGTCGCCACCGACAATGTCGACTCCATAGATGCTGCACGCCAGGCGTATGCCCTCGTACAGTTGCTCGATGTGCTCGACGGTGAATCGGCTGCTGATGCCCAGCGACACGGTGATCTGCCGCGGGCGCCCGTTCATGGCGTATACGTCGCTGAAGTTTACCACGGCAGCCTTGTACCCGAGGTGCTTGAGGGGCACGTAGGTGAGGTCGAAGTGCACGCCCTCGAGCAGCAGGTCGGTGCTGACGAGCACGTCGGTGTCGCGGTATTTGAGAACGGCGCAGTCATCGCCGACACCCCGGGCGGTGGAGGGATTGATTGTGGGCAGGCCGTCGGTGAGGCGGTGGATGAGACCAAATTCGCCAAGTTCGCTAATCTCCATATCTTGTTGCTTTTGCGTGTTATACGCGGTGGACCATCTCGGTGATGATGGCGACGGTGGTGGGCTGGGCCTTGACGGCGGCCTGCTGCACCTCCTCGTGGCTCGGCGGGATGTCGATGTCCTTGCCGCCCAGGTCGGTTATCACGGAGAGGCCGAAGACGCGCATGCCGGCGTGGTTGGCGACGATGACCTCGGGGACTGTGGACATGCCCACGGCGTCGCCGCCGATGATGCGGAAGTATTCATACTCCGCGGGGGTCTCGAAGGTCGGGCCGGTGACTCCGACGTAAACGCCGTGCATGAGGCGCAGGCCCTTCTCCTGGGCAATCTTGTCGGCGAGGGCCACGAGGTCCTTGCGGTAAGCCTCGGTCATGGCGGGGAACCGGTCGCCCAGCTCGTCGTAGTTGTGGCCACGCAGGGGGTTCTCGGGGAAGAGGTTGATGTGGTCGGTGATAATCATGACGTCGCCGACTTGGAACTCTTTGTTCATGCCGCCGGCTGCGTTGCTGACGAAGAGGGTGTCGACGCCGAGGGCCTTCATCACGCGCACGGGGAAGGTGACGGTCTTCATGTCATATCCCTCATAGTAGTGGAAGCGGCCCTGCATGGCCATGACGCGCTTGCCGCCCATGGTGCCGAAGATGAGGTTGCCGCTGTGGCCCTGGACGGTGCTGACGGGGAAGTTGGGGATCTCGGAGTAGGGAATTACCTGCTTGTCTTGGATGTAGTCGACGACGGGGCCGAGTCCTGTGCCGAGTATGATGCCGATCTTGGGTAGGTCGGTGACTTTGCCGCGGAGGTAGTCGGCGGTCTGGTTGATTTTTTCGAGCATGATTGTCAGTGGTTTTAAGGAATTTAGGGAATTTAAGGAATTTAAGGAGTTTAAGGAGTTTAAGGAAATTAAGGAATTTAGGAAATTTAAGGAAATTAGGGAGTTTAACGGAGGTAGGGGTTAAACTTTTTTTCGCGGGCGATGGTGGTCTCGTCGCCGTGGCCGGGGAGGACGACGGTGTCGGCGGGGAGGGTGAGGAGCTTGCGGCGGATGCTGTCGACGAGCTGCGCGTGGTCGCCGCCGCAGATGTCGGTGCGCCCGATGGAGCCGGGGAAGAGTGAGTCGCCCACGAACACCACGCCGTTGGCGCGGGAATATAGTGCGAGTCCCCCGGGTGAGTGACCGGGGCACTCGATGACCGTCATCTTCGACTCAGGGCCGAGGTCGATGACGTCACCCTCCTTGAGGGGTTTCTCAACAATTACATCGCCGAGGGTCATGCGCAGGTGAAACATCTGCGCCTGCTCCTGGCGTGTCAGCCCGAGGGGCTGGTCGGCCATCGAGGCGGCCACAGGCACGTGGTAATGCTCCTTTACGAAGTCGACGCCGAAGCTGTGGTCGATGTGCACGTGGGTGAGTATCATGTCGGTGACGGTCAGGCCGTTTCGCTCGATGAAAGAGCTGATGGCCCGTTCCTCGTCGGCGTCGACCATGCCGGGGTCGATGATTGCGGCGTGGAGTGTCTCGGGGTCGTAGGCCACGTATGTGTTCTCGCCGAAGGCGTTAAATATGAACCTTGAAATCTTCATGTACGGACACTAGTGTCTCTTAACAAATGTTAATCAAAAATCAGGTCAAGTGTGGGGTAG
>CAYOUJ010000061.1:0-12784 GCA_964407165.1 uncultured Muribaculaceae bacterium
AAAATTATTCATTCTTTTACTCTTGGCAATCCTTTCTTCCTTTTGCGGCGTTTTTGCCCGGGATAAAGAGAATCTACCAACTCTTTTAGACAAATTAGCTGATACTAAAAGCAATGTTCGTTATGATGAATACTCTTTCATGATGCCTCTCATTGAAGGAGGAGTTATACGTTTTTCGGATTTTTCCACTAAAGATGACATCACTTATTTCTATAATGTTATTCCTGATACTGTATGGATTAAACAAAAGCCCAAAAAGAATCCTATCGAAGGCAAACATTATGTGCTTCGCAAACTTTACCACAGTGAGTTCGTTCAGTCGCGTTACGGCATAACCATAGAATGTACACCGGCCATTGAATTTGTTGGTGTTCAATTTATTGTGACTAAGTTGGAAGAGCTTTCTTCCTATACTGCAGATAAGCGTTATCGGGTATATATGCGCAATATAGCTACCGGCGAAGATGTTTATTGGAATACGCCGTTACCTGGATCAAATTTAAATTTTAAAATACACATTCAAAACTTCGACAATCGTCTTGGTATTGTTGGTGATACTATTTATTCAGCTAAATATGAAATAAAATCATTCACTTATACTAATTATACTAATATAGAACAATATCTTTGTTCTAACGCAGAAGGCGTTATTGATTTAACAAACTATACCCCTGGATTTTATCTTGAGCTTACGATAGTTGGCAAAGACGACTATACTACTCAGATAAAAATACCATTTAAAAAAGAGATTTTTTCTGGCACAGCTTGGTTTGCCAAAGATCAAGTACCGGGATTTGTAGACGCTTACGAGACTTATAAAATAGATTATACAGTTAACCTAAATGCGCTTACTAATAATTTCCCGTTCTCTTTCTTTTACATTATGGGTACTCCTACCGAACGTAATTCTGCCCAAGTAGGTCAAATATTAGCACCACTTTCTTATACTTTCGGAACATCCATGAGACAAGATGGATATATTAAGAATGGCGATTTATTTTTTATCGGTGACCTAATAACAGTAAGGGGCGAAGATTATTACAAGGCTGCCTTAGAGGGAAAGGCTTTCTATATTCCTGTTAAACACGTTAAACTTACTCAAGAGGAACAAGTAAAATTGGATTCTCTTATGAATTGCTCACAAGATATACGCGATTCTTTTTTTGAAACCGCTAAAGCTTTTTCTTTTACAGATTACTCAAATTACTTGGATAAAGCATTTGAAGAAATAAACCGTCATGCGGTACAAGGATTATCAATTACGGACTTGGATGTCTATGACATGAGCGAATATACTGACGGGACCGGTATACGTTTTAAATTTTATAATCCTACTAAGAAAACGATTAAATATGTAAATTTAACCTTCGTAGGGTATAATGCTGTGGATGACCGTGTGGGGAGCTCTATTTCAAAACGTTGTATTGGTCCTATTGAGCCGGAAGAAACCGCCATGTATAATTTTGATTACGTTTGGTTTACGGATATTGTAAAATATGCTAAAATAACTTCTATTTCAGTGCAATATCGTGACGGTAGCATAAAGAAAATTTCCAATCCTCGTTCTATTATGTTGTCGGCCGAAACAATCAAAATCCTTTATACATCAAGTCTTTCCGACCTAAAATCTGAATTAATTGAAACAAAAGAGTAGGTGAATCATCTCCCATTATACCGATTATGAATAAAATTCTATTTTCTCTCCTCGTTATCGCTATTGCACTAACTGCCTGCTCTGCCGGTGAAACCAAACTAACCGAACTGCGCGAATTTACAGAATCCCTTATGGGTGAGTACCCCAACTTTGAGTCCAATGATATCGCCAAGAAATTAATGGAGGATGCCATAAAGACGAAAGCCGCTACTCTCATAGACCAATCTGTCAAAACGCCAATACAATACCCAAATTAAATTATGACACAACTATTCAGTATTCAGCGAATACCAATATTTTTATAAATGCGCTCCAAAGGAGCGCGATGATGATAACCCCGGGCAAGCGGAGCGCAGCCCGGGGAATCGGAGAGGCGTCCTCGCGCCCCGGCACCCCAAAGGGGTGCGCTGATGATGGTTGAGCCAATCATCAGCGCACCCCTTTGGGGTGCATGTCTCAACGATTTTTCTTCACCCCCGGGCTGCGCTCCGGTTGCCCGGGGTTATCATCAAGTTGCTCCTTTGGAGCAAAATTATATTCGCGGATTGTATTAGTGTTTTAACACACCCCCATGAGGTTATTGTTTCTATTTCTTGGGGCGGAAGGGGGGAGGAGTGGGAGCGCCGTCGGAGACGTCTGTGGCATCAACATCCTCAACGTCGTTGCCGGACGGGGTGCCATTCTTTGCCATATCGGGATTCTTGGCTCCGGCCCCTCCTTTGGCGAGGAACTCGTCGGTGCGCGTCGTCCACGGGCGCTTGCCGAAGATCTTCTCGACGTCGTCGGCCATGATGACCTCGTTCTGCAGCAGCACGGCAGCGAGCTCGTTGTGGCCCTTTGCATACTTGCGGAGGAGCTCCTTGGCGCGCTCATACTGCTCGTCGATGATCTTGCTGACCTCCTCGTCGATGACACGGGCGCGCTCCTCGCTGTAAGGCTTGGTGAAGTTGTATTCCTGACCCGTCGAGTCGTAATAGCTCATGTTGGGCAGGGCGTCTGACATGCCGAAATAGAGCACCATGGCGCGCGCCTGGTGGCTGACGCGCTCGAGGTCGTTGGCGGCGCCGCTGCTGATGCACCCGCAGAAGAGCTCTTCGGCGGCGCGTCCGGCGAGCAGCGAGCAGATCTCGTCGAGCATGGCCTGCTTGGGCGTGATCTGGCGCTCCTCGGGGAGATACCAGGCGGCGCCGAGGGCCTTGCCGCGGGGCACGATGGTGACCTTTACAAGCGGGTTGGCATACTGCAGGTGCCACGAGACGGTGGCGTGGCCGGCCTCGTGGATGGCGATGGTCTTCTTCTCTTCGTCAGTGATAATCTTGGAGTGCTTCTCCAGGCCGCCGATGATGCGGTCGACGGCGGCGAGGAAGTCGCTCATCTCCACCTCTTTCTTGTCGTGGCGGGCGGCGATGAGGGCAGCCTCGTTGCAGACGTTGGCGATGTCGGCGCCGCTGAACCCGGGCGTCTGGCGCGCCAGCAGGTCGACGTCGACATCGGCGGCCTTCTTGATCTTCTTGAGGTGGACGTTGAAGATGTCCACGCGGTCGAGCAGCTCCGGCAGGTCGACGTAGATCTGGCGGTCGAAGCGGCCGGCGCGCAGCAGGGCCTTGTCGAGGATGTCGGCGCGATTGGTGGCGGCGAGGACTATCACGCCGCTGTTGGTGCCGAAGCCATCCATCTCGGTGAGCAGCTGGTTGAGGGTGTTCTCACGCTCGTCGTTGGCGCCGAAGTTGGGGTTCTTGCCACGGGCGCGGCCCACGGCGTCGATCTCGTCGATGAAGACTATGCAGGGAGCCTTGTCCTTGGCCTGGCGGAAGAGGTCGCGGACGCGCGAGGGGCCGACGCCGACAAACATCTCGACGAAGTCGGAGCCGGAGAGGGAGAAGAACGGCACGCTTGCCTCGCCAGCCACGGCCTTGGCCAGAAGGGTCTTGCCGGTGCCGGGAGGGCCGACGAGCAGGGCGCCCTTGGGTATCTTGCCGCCGAGGTCGGTGTAGCGCTTGGGGTTTTTGAGGAACTCCACCAGCTCGGCCACCTCGGTCTTGGCCTCGGAAAGGCCGGCGACGTCGGCAAAGCAGACCTTGGTCCCCTCGTTTTTCTCGTAAATCTTGGCGCGAGACTTGCCTACGCTGAAGATGCCTCCACCGCCGCCGGGACCGGCGCCTGCCTGTCCGCTCATGCGGCGCATCATAAAGATCCAGAAAGCGATGATGAGCACGAGCGGGCCGAGCGTCCATATCAGGTTGGAGTAGTCGGCGCTCTCCTCATATTTAATGTCGCCGGTGTATTTGCCGGTGCTCTTCCACTCCTCTGCCTTGTCATAGAACTTCTCGACTGAGGGGAGCTTGGTGACTATCTTGCATACCTCGCCTGTATTGGGGTGATATTGGTCCTTCCAGATCGCCTTGGCCAAGGAGTCGTTGACCACCGCCTCGGCCTTGTTTTTGTTGGTATAGACGGTGATGCTCTTGACGTTGGTGTTAGTGACGTAGGAGTCGAACTGCTGGAACGACACTTCGCGGGTGAGTGAATTGTCGTCAAAGTAGTATATGCCAACCAGAAATACGATGATGAGCACGTACATCCAGAAGGTGTTAAACCGGAACGGGTTTTTCCTTACGGGGGTCTTCATGATGAGTCAAAATGGTGAATTACAGGACGTCGGCATAGTCCGTGCGAATGCCGTCGCTCCATAGCTCCTCGAGGTCGTAATGGCTGCGGACCTGGGGGGCGAAGACGTGGACGAAAGCTTCGCCGTAGTCAATGACGGTCCACTCGGCGCCCCGGCTGCCGGTATAGTTGAAAGGCTTTACGCCGAAGTGCTCCTGCATATAGTCGCGCAGGTTGTCAGCAATCGAGGCTGCATGCTGCCTCGACGTGCCCTCGCATATCACGAAGTGCGCCACGGCGCTGGTGGGTATGCTGCTCATGTCTATGTGGCTGACATTGCGTGCCTTGCGGTCGTGCAATCCCTCTACGATTTCCTCTATGAGGTTTTCTCTCTTTTGTTCGGTCATAGTAAATAGTGTGCAAATTTACGAAATAATTGCAGTTTACGGCCTCTGTTTTGTTAATTTAACAACTATGGGGCCTATTTTGTTATTCGTACTTGACACTTTCGGAGGGTGACATGCGGCAGATGGCATGTGTGGGCATCAGAAGCACCAGTGCCGAGATGATGATGACGCCCGCGTTGAGAGCTGCTATATACCATCCGTTGATGTCTACGGGCACGGAGTCAAGATAATAGGCGTCAGGATCGAGGGGTATTACGGCAAACCACTTTTGCACAAAAAGCAGCCCAAGGCCCACAGCGTCGCCGATAAGCAGCCCGACGAGCACCAGCCGCATACCCACGTAGATGAATATCCGGCGGATGGCGGCGTTGGTCATGCCGATGGTTTTGAGTATGCCTATCATGGCCACGCGGTCGAGTATAATGATAAAGGTGCTTGAGACGAGGGTAAAACCGGCTACGCAGGCCATAAGTATCAGTATGACAGTCACGTTAGTGTCAAGCAGCGAGAGCCAGTTGAAATAGAGGGCGCCTGACCGGTGCACACTGTCGACAGTGATGATGGGTGTGTGGTCGGTCAATGCCTTGAGGTTGAGAGCGTTCTGCATTTCGTAAGCCACGTTGTCAATGGCATCCTCTGGCAGCCCGTTGACTTCGATGAGGGTGCCTTGGTCAGGCTCGAGGCCGAGCGCCGTCTGCAAGAAAGGCAGTGAAGTGAATGCCAGACGACTGTCGAAGTCCGAGAAGCCGGTGCGGTAGATGGCTCCCACGGGCATGCGGCGTGTCTTTATGCCGGTGCCGGTGAAGATGTGTACAAAGAGCCTGTCACCAATGCCCACGCCCAGCTGCCGAGCGGTGGAGTGCGAGAGTATCAGCACGTTGGCGCTGTCAGTTGCAAACGTTGCAGGGATATTTCCCCCCTCGATGTTGTCGGCAATGAAGCCGCGTGTGCCGTCGGCGGGAAGGCTCTTGAGTGCCACGCCGGTGAAAGCATCGTCGCTCTTGAGCACGCCGGTGGCCATGGCCGCGAGGTCTGCCTCTGCGCCGTCGGGGATCGCGGACTGTATCCACGGGGCAATGGAGATGGCATCGGGGGCCTGTTCGCTCCCCGCTGTTCGCCGTTCGCTGTTGTCGGGCGCTATCTTTAGCGTCACTTGGGAGCTGAAGCCGGTAATCTTGTCGCGTATCTGATGCTTGAAGCCCGTCACCACGGCCACCGACAGCATCATCACCACCAGTGAGATGGCAATGCCCATCGTGGCGATTATGATGCCGGGGGGAGTGCTCTCCCCTTTGTCGGGGCGGAGCCTCATGCGGCGCGCTATCATCAGGGATACGCTCATATAAGTAAGAGGTAATTAGTGAGTAGTGAGTGAGTTAAGGCGGCGGCCAGGATAGGCTGCGAGGGCCTTCTCGAGCACGCGCAGGGCCACGGCCAAGTCTTCCTTGCACAGCACGTATGCTATGCGCACTTGCCGGCGACCAAGCCCCGGACGGGTGTAGAACCCTTCGGCAGGAGCCATGAACACGGTGGCGCCCTCGTAGCTGAAATCGCTAAGGCACCAGCGGCAGAAGCGGTCGGCATCGTCTACAGGCAACTCAGCCACGGTGTAGAACGCGCCCGCGGGCAGCGGGGAGTATACTCCGGGGATGCGGTTAAGACCGGCGAGAAGGAAGTTGCGTCGCTCAAGATACTCATTATAAACCGCGTGCATATACTCCTGCGGGGCGTCAATCGAGGCCTCGGCCACTATCTGACCCAGCAGCGGAGGGCTCAGGCGAGCCTGGCAGAACTTCATCACCGTCTGGCGCAGCGCCTTGTTCTTTGTAACAAGTGCACCGATGCGTATGCCGCACTCATTGTAGCGCTTAGATACCGAGTCAATGAGCACCACCCGGTCGTCAATGCCCTCGAGATGGAACGCCGACACGTATGGGGCATCGGTGTAGCAAAACTCGCGATAGACCTCGTCGGAAAAGAGGAAGAGATGATGCCTCAGCACCAGATCGCGCAGTGCCTCCATCTCCTCGAGGGTGTACATGTAGCCGGTCGGATTGTTGGGGTTGCATATCAGCACACCCTTGGTGTAGGGCGTGATCAGCTCCTCAAACTTCTCTATGGGGGGCAGCGCAAAACCCGTCTCGATGCTCGACGGCACCGTCACGATACGGGCGCCGGCAGAGATGGCGAAGGCCATATAGTTGGCATACGAGGGCTCGGGGATGATAATCTCGTCTCCCGGATCGAGACAGGCCATGAACGCGAAGAGCACCGCCTCCGAGCCGCCGGAGGTGACGATGATGTCGTCTGGAGTGACGTCGATGTCGAAGCGGCCGTAATACTCGGCCAACTTCTCGCGCAAGCTCGGCAGGCCGTCGGAAGGACTGTATTCGAGCACCTTGCGATCGATACGGCGCACTGCTTCAAGAGCCTGCGGCGGTGTAGGGATGTCGGGCTGGCCAATGTTAAGGCGCAGTACGCGCACCCCGCGGCGCTCGGCCTCCACGGCCAGTGGCACGAGTTTGCGTATGGGCGACTGGGGCATCTGCTGGCCCCGTTTGGAAATCTGCAGCATTGCACTTTAAAAAAAATCAACCACTGCTAAGTCACAGTGGTTGAACGATTTCTGATTTGTGGTGTCACCAGGAATCGAACCGGGGACACAAGGATTTTCAGTCCTTTGCTCTACCAACTGAGCTATGACACCATCATGCTTTGGACGTGCGGGCTGGTGAGCCGTTCCGTTTTTTGCGTTGCAAAGGTACGCACTTTTTTTAATCCTGCAAATTATTTTGGCACTTTTTTAAAAACTTTTATGTAAGATGCTCATTTACAATGTGCACCTCCAGGGCAAGCAGTTGGCGTTTGACATCGAGTCCGGCGTCATAGCCGGTGAGGGAGCCGCCGCTACCTATGACACGGTGGCAAGGTATTACAATAGTGAGGGGGTTGACGGCACATGCGTTGGCAACGGCACGGACAGCTTTCGGGCGCCCGACTGCAGCGGCTATTTGGGCGTAAGTAGCTGTGACGCCGTAGGGCAATTTGAGCAGCGCATCCCAGACGGCTTTCTGGAACGGGGTGCCGGCGGTGAGCAGGGGGAGGGTGAACTCGCGGCGGGTGCCGACGAAGTACTCCTCAAGCTGGGTGACGGCGCGGTCCATTAAGGGGTCGTCACCGACTACGATGGAGGCGCCCAATAGACGTGTGAGGCGTCGGTCGATGGCGTTGCGTTGCTTGCCCCCCGCCCAGTCGGTCATGACGAGGCGGCCGCCGTACGTGGCTATGAGCATCTCCCCAATCGGGGAAGTCCAGCGGCGAGTGAAGATGTTCATAGTAGCATGAGCATTATGAGCAGGCCGAGCATCATGGCGCATCCGCCGCGGGCGCCCTGCGGAGTAGTTGGCCGGTTGGAGGCCAGGCGGTCGGAGTAGTTGTACTGATGCTGCTGCACGGGCGGTTCTTCGGGGCCCATGTACCAGGGGTCTTCGGGATTCATCTCGCGGTAAAGGAGGTCGTCGTCTTCGTCCATAGTGTTTAAACTTTGATTAGATGTGTAGGTGAAATGGTTGGTTTGGCGCAAATTTAGCATTGTGGGTGGGCAAGAATTGCGTACTGGCGTGTTAAATTTATTTAAACCCCCATTTAGGCCCTACACATTATAAAATATAGACGGCGAAAAGTGTGAAAAATTTTGCCGTTTGGATAAAAATGTCTACCTTTGCAGGCCGATTATATCCAAATCAGACACGGGGACAGGTGTGCCCTGCCGGCTTTTGGCCGAGCCGACGGTGCATAGCGACCCCGCCTAAGTAACTATTAATTAATTAACTAAAGTGGATACCTTAAGTTACAAGACTCAGTTTCCCAACGCCCAGAGCGTAGAGAAGGAGTGGGTTGTCATCGACGCGACCGACCAGGTGCTCGGCCGTCTGTGCTCGCAGGTAGCGAAGATACTGCGCGGCAAGAACAAGCCCTCCTATTCGCCGAACATGGAGTGCGGCGACGAAGTGATCATCATTAATGCCGACAAGGTGCGCCTGACCGGCAAGAAGTGGACCGACCGCGAGTACATCCGCTACACCGGCTATCCCGGTGGCCAGCGCTACGCCAACCCGGAGGTGCTGATGAAGAAGTCGTTCAACAAGCACATCAAGCCGGGCATGCACCCGCTGTTCATCAAGGTGATGAAGGGCATGCTGCCGAAGAACCGTCTCGGGCGCCGCCTGATCGAGAACATGCACGTGTACAACGGTCCGGAGCATCCGCACCAGGCCCAGAACCCGAAAGTCATCGACATTAACAAAGTGAAGTAAACCCCGCACATGGAAACAGTAAATGCAGTAGGACGCCGCAAAGCAGCTGTAGCTCGCGTGATTGTCTCTGAAGGCAACGGCGCCATCGTCATCAACAAACGCCCCCTGGAGGTGTACTTCCCCTCGTCGATCCTCCAGTACATCGTAAAGCAACCGCTTAACCTGCTCAGCGTGGCCGGCAACTATGACATCAAGGTCAACCTTGACGGTGGCGGCTACAAGGGACAGGCCGAGGCCCTGCGCCTGGCCATCGCCCGCGCGCTGGTGAAGATCAACCCCGAAGACAAGAGCGCGCTGCGCGCCGAGGGCTTCATGACCCGCGACCCGCGCGCCGTCGAGCGCAAGAAGCCCGGCCAGCCCAAGGCCCGCAAGCGCTTCCAGTTCAGCAAGCGTTAACCGTAACAGAGTAATTGAGTTAATGAGTTAATGAGTTGATGAGTTAAAGGCTTAAAGATTTAAAGGCTGTTTAATGACGCGCTCACCACTCACTATTTACTTAATTACTTATCCTTCCGCCCTCTCCCCTCGTGTTTAGTATCTAAATCGCTGCGGATGGCCATGAACCTCTACCCTACCGCACGGTTGAAATCAAAAGAACGTAAACAATCTCAAAAACAAACAAAAAACTATGTCAACTCCCAATTTTGACCAGCTTCTCGAAGCAGGTTGCCATTTCGGCCACCTCAAAAGAAAATGGAACCCTGCCATGGCTCCCTACATCTTCATGGAGCGCAACGGTATCCACATTATCGACCTCTACAAGACGGCTGCGAAGCTCGACGAGGCCGCTAATGCGCTCCGCGGCATAGCCAAGTCAGGCAAGAAGGTGCTCTTCGTTGCCACCAAGAAGCAGGCCAAGCAAGTGATAGCCGACAAGGCATCCTCCATCAACATGCCCTACGTCATCGAGCGCTGGCCCGGTGGCATGCTCACCAACTTCAACACCATCCGCAAGGCCATCAAGAAGATGACCACCATCGACAAGATGACCAAGGACGGTACGTTCGACAACCTGTCGAAGCGCGAGAAGCTGCAGATTACCCGCCAGCGCGCCAAGCTGGAGAAGACCCTCGGCTCCATCGCCGACCTCAACCGTCTGCCCAACGCCCTGTTCGTCGTCGACGTGATGAAGGAGCACATCGCCGTTGCCGAGGCCAACCGCCTGGGCATCCCCGTGTTTGCCATCGTCGACACCAACTCCGACCCCACGAACGTCGACTTCGTCATCCCCGCCAACGACGACGCCTCCAAGAGCATCGAGATCATCCTCGACACCATTGTCAAGGCCATGGCCGAGGGCATCGAGGAGCGCAAGGTAGAGAAGGCTGACGAGAAGGCCGCCGAGGCCGAGGCCGAGGAGGCCGCCGAGCCGGCACCCCGCACCCGCGAGCGCCGCCGCGTGCGCAAGAGCGAGCCTGCAGCCGCTCCCGCAGCAGAGGCTCCCGCAGCTGCCCCCGAGGCTCCCGCAGCCCCCGCGGCAGAGGCTCCCGCCGCCGAGTAACACATCAGGCATAAAATTTCGAGATTTCGAAATTCCGAAATCTCGAAATTTTTGCCGACAACTAAAAACCAAAAACCTAAAAACCCAAAACCGATATGGCAGTAACAATGGCAGAGATCACCAAGCTGCGCCACCTTACCAGCGCCGGCCTGATGGACTGCAAGAAAGCCCTTACTGAAACTAACGGCGACATCGACGCCGCCGTAGAGATCCTGCGCAAGAAAGGCCAGGCCATCGCCGCCAAGCGCGAAGACCGCAAGGCCTCCGAAGGCTGCGTGCTCGCCGGCACCAACGGCAACTTCGCCGCAGTGCTCGCCCTGAACTGCGAGACCGACTTCGTGGCCCAGAACGCAGGCTTCGTCGCCCTGACCCAGAAGCTTCTCGACATCGCCCTCCAGGGCAAGGTAGCCGACCTCGAGGCCCTTAAGGCAGTCGTAGTCGACGGCCAGACCGTAGCCGACATGGTCACCGAAGAGTCGGGCAAGACCGGCGAGAAGACCGAGATAGGCGCCTACGAGACCGTGGAGGCTCCCTCCGTTGCTTCGTACAACCACTTCAACAAGAAGCTCGCCACCGTCGTCGCCTTCAACCAGGAGGGCGTCGATCCGCAGGTGGGCAAGGAGATAGCCATGCAGGTGGCGTCGATGAACCCCGTGGCTCCGCGCCGCGAGGACGTGCCCCAGAGCGTCATCGACACCGAGAAGGCCGTGGCCATCGAGAAGACCAAGCAGGAGCAGGTGCAGAAGGCCGTCGAGAGCGCCCTGAAGAAGGCCGGTCTCAACCCCAACCACTTCGACTCTGAGGATCACATCGAGAGCAACACCTCCAAGGGCTGGATCACCGCCGAGGAGGCCGAGAAGGGCCGCGCCATCATCAAGGCTACATCCGAGCAGAAGGCCGCAAACCTCCCCGAGGCCATGATTGAGAACATCACCAAGGGCCGCATCAACAAGTTCTTCAAGGAGCAGGTGCTCATGGAGCAGGACTTCATCAGCGGCGACAAGGTGACCGTCGGCGAGTACCTCAACAAGACCTCGAAGGGTCTGGAGGCCATCGCCTTCAAGCGCGTCAACCTCAACGAGGACTAATCACATAGTTTATAACTTATAACTTATAACTTATAACTGCCATCCGGGAGGGCTTTGCTTGCCCTGATGGCAGTTATAAGTTATAAGTTACAAGGAAGTGGCCACAGCTCACGCGGTGGCCACTTCACATTCATCTATCCCAAAAGGGAAATTTAGGACTTTTGCCGGATACAAGCCAATCGTTACCAATTGGTTGATATGCTTTATAAGACGAAGTTATATCCAATGTAGATGTTAGCCACAGTCTCGTTCTTGGTCTTGTTGCCGCCCTTGTCGATGCGAGTGAGACCCCAGTCCTGGGTCAGGCCAATCACATAGCGGTCCTTGACAGTCACCTCCATGCCGTAGCGGATGCCGCAGTCAAAGCGCTTGATATAGTCGAAGACATCAACGTTCTCATCGGGGATATTGCCTACGCTGGCATTTCCCTTGAACTTGTTCTTGCCGAAGACTCCGCAGTCGAAGTAGGCGCCGGCCACTATGGAAAGGTTCCAAGACTCGGAACTCAGCAGCTGATACCATGCCATGATGGGAATTTCAAGATAGTAAGGGGAGTAAGTCTCCTCGAAGTCGAAGCTGACCTTGGTTCCCAGTATCTCGCCGCCGCCGCTCTGAGAGAACTTGGTGCCACGCCCTACCAGGTTGAGGCCGCTGCGGAGACCCCAATAGGTGCCGCGGCTCTCCTTCATTGCCGTCCAGTCGACGGTGACTCCGAAGTTAGGACGCACTACCATATCATTGCCGGAGATGTCGCCCGTGAAAGATGTAAACCCGATGCCCACGGTGGGACGGATGGTGAAGCGCCCTGACTCATTGACGTCGTTGCGCATCTGACAGAAGGCGGGGATAGCCAGTATCACAGCCACAAGCACAATAAAAAATTTTTTCATTGAACAGAAATAGTGTATTTGCCGCGTGCTTCCCTACCGCAACTGACTGGTAAAAGACTGACTGATAAGGCACAAAATAAAAACGTGGGAAACAATGCCCTGCTTATTCCCGTCGTTGAAGGCCCTGAGACTGCCTATCTGGTCAAGAATAAGCAGTCGGTTAGCCCACGTTAGATTATATATGTGTCACTTGTATGGCGAAGCGAACGCGCGACGCCAACCGTGGCATATATAATCTGCCCTGAGCGCTTGCGGCTGCACTATCTTCGTAACTACTCAGCGAATAGCTAAATAAAGCTAAATTTAGTGTCAAAACTAAAT
>CAYOUJ010000062.1:0-12748 GCA_964407165.1 uncultured Muribaculaceae bacterium
GCCAGTCGACCGAGCACAACTACTGCGGCGTCAACTGCGGCATCATGGACCAGTTTGCCTCCGTCTTCGGCAAAGCCGGCCATCTGATGCGCCTCGACTGCCGCTCGCTCGAGCATGAGTACTATCCCTTCAACCCCGAGGGCTATCGCCTGGTGCTCCTCGACTCGAAGGTGAAGCATGAACTTAAGGACTCTCCCTATAACAAGCGCCGCGCCTCCTGTGAGCGCGTGGCACGCCGTCTGGGCAAGGAGACCCTCCGTGACGCCACCATGGAGGAGCTAAACGCCGTCAAGGCCGACATCTCAGCCGAGGACTATTCCCGCGCCAAGTATGTGCTCGAGGAGAAAGACCGCGTGCTGGCCGTGTGCGATGCCCTCGTCGCCGGCGACTACGAGACCGTGGGCCGCAAGATGTACGAGACCCACGAGGGCCTGTCAAAGGACTACGAGGTCAGCTGCGAGGAGCTTGACTACCTTAACGAGATAGCCCGCGAGTGCGGCGTCACAGGCTCGCGCATCATGGGCGGCGGCTTCGGCGGCTGCACCATCAACCTGGTCAAGGATGAGCTTTACGACCGCTTCATCCGCGAGGCCCGCACGCGCTTCTGCGAGCGCTACGGCCATGAGCCGGTGGTCTACGACGTGGTCATTTCCGACGGTGCCCGCAGATTGTCCTAATAATTATCGATAATAATCGATTATCGTCGATAAATCATCTTGAAAATGAACAAGACTGTTTTGATAAGCGGCGGCGCCGGCTATATCGGCTCCCACACTACTGTGGAACTTATCGCCGCCGGTTACGACGTGGTAGTCATCGACAACTTCTCCAACTCTGAGCCGTCAGCTCTCAAGGGTGTCGAGAAGATAGCCGGCCGCCCCGTCACCTTCGTCGAGGTCGACACCTGCGACATCGACGCCCTGCGCCGCGTGTTCGACGCTTACGAGTTTGACTCCGTGATACACTTCGCCGCCTTCAAGGCCGTGGGCGAGTCTACTGCCGAGCCGCTGAAGTATTACATGAACAACCTGACCTCGTTTATGAACATCTGTCAGCTCATGCGCGAGTACAAGCGGCCCAACATATTGTTCTCGTCGTCGGCCACGGTCTATGGCGAGACCGACAAGCTGCCGGTCACCGAGGAGTCGCCGCGGCAGCCGGCCACGTCGCCCTACGGCAACACCAAGCAGATGTGCGAGGACATACTTCGCGACTGCTGCAGCGCCTATCCGGAGGTCTTCGGAATAGCCCTGCGCTACTTCAACCCCATCGGTGCCCATCCGTCGGCGCTCATTGGCGAACTGCCGCGCGGCGTCCCCGCCAACCTTGTGCCGTTCATCACCCAGACCGCCGCGGGCATCCGCGAGTGCCTGTCGGTGTTCGGCAACGACTATCCGACACCCGACGGCACGTGCCTGCGCGACTACATTGACATCGTCGACCTCTCCCGCGCCCACGTGGCCGCTGTAAAGCGCATGGTCGAGGGCAAGATGGAGGAGAAGTATGAGATTTTCAACATCGGCACCGGACGCCCGGTCAGCGTGCTCGAGCTAATCAACACCTTCGAGCAGGTAAACAACCTGAAACTCAATTACAGGATAGCCCCGCGCCGTCACGGCGACGTCACGGCTGTATGGGCCGACACCACCCGTGCCAACGAGGTATTAGGTTGGAAGGCCACGCGCACCCTCGCCGAGACCCTCGCGTCCGCCTGGGCCTGGCAACAAAAATGCTAAAGAGGCCCACCCCAAACCCCTCCCCAAGGGGAGGGGCTTACTAATGTTAATTCCAAATTCCAAATCCCAAATCCCAAATTCCAAATCCCTATAATGAAACCCACCCTGTTTGTCCTCGCTGCCGGCATGGGCAGCCGCTACGGAGGCCTCAAGCAACTCGATGGCCTCGGCCCCAACGGCGAAACGATCATGGACTACTCAATCTACGACGCCATACAAGCCGGATTCGGCCGCATAGTCTTCGTCATCCGCCGCGACTTCGAGGATGACTTCCGCACCAAAGTGCTCTCGAAATATGAGGGCCACATACCCGTGGAGGTAGTTTTCCAGAGCCTCGACGCTCTCCCTGAAGGCTTTAGATGCCCCGCTGACCGCACCAAACCCTGGGGCACCAACCATGCCGTGCTGATGGGAAAAGACGCTATCAAAGAGCCGTTTGCCGTCATCAACGCCGACGACTTCTACGGCCGAGACGCATTCCGCGTCATAGCCGAAGATCTTAAGCGTGAGCGCACCCGCAAAGGCGACTACAGCATGGTCGGATTCCGTGTCGGCAACACCATGAGCGAGAACGGCTCCGTGGCCCGCGGCGTGTGCGAGAAGTCTGACGAGGGTCTGCTTACCAAGATTACCGAGCGCACTGCCATCAGCTATAATCCTGAGCGTGAGATAGTCTTCACCGACGAGTGCGGCAAAGAGCACAACCTGCAGCCCGACACCCCCGTGTCAATGAACCTCTGGGGCTTCACCCCCGACTACTTCGACTACTCGGAGCGCGAGTTCCGCCGATTCCTCGCGCGTGACATCGACACGCCGAAGGCGGAGTTTTACATCCCAGTGGCCATCGACACGCTCATCAACAGCGGCGAAGCAACCGTCAAGGTGCTCGACACCGATTCACGTTGGTTTGGCGTGACATACGCCGCCGACCGACAGGGCGTGGTCGACCGTCTGGCCTCCCTCCATGCCGACGGCACCTATCCCGAGCGCCTGTTCTGATGTCTACCCAAGAGGAGAAAGCCAAATGCCTGCGCGGTGAGCTATACGACGCCACCGACGCAGGCTTGACATCTGAGCGCGATGCCGCCAAAGATCTGTGCTTTGGCTATAACGCCTTACTTCCGAGCCAACAAGCTGAGCGACAGGAGATTTTACACAAATTGTTCGGTAAGATAGGGGAAGGCTGCAGCATCGAGCCGACCTTTTGGTGCGACTATGGCTACAATATACGCTTAGGCAAAAATGTCTATATGAACCACTCGTGCGTCATCCTCGACGATGCGTCTGTGGAGTTTGGCGACAATGTGTTTGTAGGCCCGCAATGCGGCTTCTATTGCGCGGAACATCCCCTCGACGCGGTCACTCGCAACACTTGCAAGGAATACGCAAAGCCTATCAAAGTGAGTGATAACGTGTGGATTGGCGGTCACGTTACAGTTCTTGGAGGCGTGACAATAGGGGAGGGCTGCGTCATCGGTGCCGGCAGTGTGGTCACACGCGACATCCCCCCGAACACCCTCGCTGTCGGCAATCCCTGCCGCCATGTCCGCACGATCAAACAGTAGGCATCGCGAGAGGGAAGGTATAGAAATTGACAGTCTCGCATACCTGATTATAAAATAAGGTTTCAGCGTTTAGCGGCATTGTTTGCACACCCATATGCACAAGCACGCAAGGCACTATGGGAACGGTGTCATCGTCAGAGGCGCCGATTCCCATTTTCTTCAATAGCACTTTGTCGCGGGCATAGCCGCTGAGCTGCATGACATACTGTCCGGAGGCTACTTCGTCATCTTTGCCCTCAACATACTTGGCATCCAAGATGGCCTTAAAGTCGGGACGCGATATCAAGAAATCAGCGATAAAGCGCCTATGGAAGCCGTAAGTCTGGTATAAGACTGACTGCTTGCCGAAAGTGTAGCGAAGCATGGCCAGCAGGTAGTGCTCAAAGAGTAGCGCCATGTCGATGCGGAAAACCGGCACCCAACACATCTCGCTGTCGGACTGATGGTTGATAGCCAGGTCGTGATGGCGAATGATCATGTTGGCCAGGCGTAGAGCCTCGTTATACTCCTTGAAAAGCTTGTGTGACTTTACAGCGGGCAGCTTGGCCGAGGGGTCGGATGCAACGCCCTCAAATTCACCCAAGCAGCGGTTGAGCATAGCCTGTAGAGGGGCTTGCGAGCGATGACCGTGCATACGGGCAACCATATTTTGGGAGATTAGGAGGGCGCGCTTAAGAAACCTATTTTCGGCGTTGTCTACCGAATATTCATCGAACGTGCAATGCATGCGCTCGCGGTGCCCAAACAGGGCGTTGCGCTCAGAGCGCCTGACGCTTATGCGGCCTTTTACCTTGGGCAGGTCTTCCGTGCAGCTAACGTAGCCTTTGCGAAGTCCGCGGGTCACCAATCGACGTACCATCCTCACATACTGCACGACCAAAAGAGGGGAGAGCACTGAGTTCAACGCCCTGGATTGGATAGGAGGAGCCTCAAAATCAATGTCATATATGTCTTGGAAACAATCCTCCGGCTCGTTGTCGGCGAGGCAGAGCATAAACATCTCCAGAAAGTCGATGTTCTCCACCTTCGGCACCACCACAAGTGCCAGGCCATGCTCGCGGCTAATCCACTCGGCGCCAATACGAAAGTAGGTGTAAAATCCGGTGCGCTGATTGGCCGGATCCCACTCATAACGCATCAGATTGAGCTTCGAGGAAACAAACTCGGAGGTGTCATAGTTGACAGCATCGCGCAAGCATGCCTCATCAAGTGCTGCCAACAGGCTGTCATCAAGCTTATTGTGCTCCGCTATCGTTATGGTCATAAGCCTCAAGTTTGCGCCACGCGTCGAAATATTTCTTTGCCTCGGCAGGCTTAACGTTCAGTATCCCATCCTTGATATACTCCTTGACGAGGGGGATAATCTCGTACTCCACCTTCAGAGCCAGCTCATCCTCCGTGTTGGCCATGAAGTAGCTGTGGCCGACCATCAAGTCCTCCAAGTCCATGTCGGCATACTTGTGGTGGTGGATGAGCTCCTGCACATTGTCGAAGAGACATCTGGAGGTTTCGTCGTCCAGCTTCTCGCGATCGGCCGGTGTGGTGATGAAACAGAACCTACGGCGGAGGGCATAGTCGAGGGTACCGGTCGATCGGTCAGTTGTGTTCATCGTGCCAATTATGTAAAGGTTCTGCGGGATGCCGAAGTCAGCCTTGGAGTAGGGGAGAGTCAGGGTTATGGGGTGCTCGGCGCCGAGGCGCTTGTCCTTCTCCAGCAGAGTGATAAGCTCGCCGAAGATCTTCGACACATTTCCGCGGTTGATCTCATCGATAATCATCACGTAGGGCTTCTCGTCGTATTCCGACTCATCCTCTGCCTTTTTGGCGGCGTTGCAGAGGCGCTTGAATATTCCTTCCTCCACATCGTAGCGCACCGTCGTGCCGTCGCTCGCGGGTTTGATGCCCTCAATAAAGTCCTCATAGTCCATCGATTGATGGAATGTCACGAAGCCAATACGACCCTCCCGCTTTAGCTCGTCGTAGCGCGCCATTACGTCGGCGTGACTGTCAGAGGCGTTTCCGTCAATGAGAGCCACAGCTATAGACGCCGTGTTATAGGTCTTGCCGGTGCCGGGGGCGCCTTGGAGTATGAGGTTCTTCTTTGCCTTCAGCAGGCCGAGGGCGCTGGATATGAATGGAGACATGGTTGCTGAATTTTTAAGTTTGAGAGAGTCGACGATATTTTCTGCCCAGCGGCTTACCCAAAAGCCGAAATCTATGGTAGCGGTGCGCAGTTGCGGATCTGGATAGAGCTCGAGATGGCCGTCAAGATGGTCGTGCATAAGACGGCGAAGCTCGTCGGAGCGGTTAAGCGCCTCGTTTATGCGGTCATACATTCGGTAGCCCGTTATCATCTCCGATACGCCACCTTTCCTTATCTTGTAGCCGAGACCAAGCTTCGCTGAGACTTTAAGGTATTCGCTGTATTTATAAATGTAATATTTATCAGGGTAGCGGAGCCAGAGGTAAGTGCTTATGGCATTGGTGTTTTGGTAATGGCTATCCCAATTGCCGGGATTATATTGGACGCGTACGGCCTCTGCACGGTCCATGAAGCGTTGCACTCGCTTGGCCAAGTCAATACTCTCATCATACAGATTTATAAGCATTTCACGGACTTCCACAGGAGCAGCCTTGGCCATCTTGACAAGCATGTCAAGAGGGAAGGAGTTACGCGAAGCGAGCAGATTATCAGTCGCTTCCATAGACCTTTCAATCATTTCCGACAGATTGGGAGAGTTAGGATTCCAATGCTCTTTGAAACACTTCACGGCGCGCCATTTGTATCGCTCATACGGCCAATGCTTATCGAAGTCTTTGATATACTGGCGAGTAAAGTCTTCTATTAGCCAGTCTTCGATGGCCTCGACGAGCTCGTGACGCATCTGCCACTCATAAGTGCCGTCAGACAGTGTCTGACCTGAAGACATAGCCACACGCCAATTGCCTTTGTCGTTGTCACTGGCGTCGAGGGAAAATGGACCAAACTCCTTGTTAAGGCGTATTCCTAATGCGGTGATGCCGGAGTTGTAGACATTGCAGTTATGGTTATACGCATCGCTGCATTGCTTGCAGGAGGCGCGATGCCCGGGCATAAAATAGAACGACAGCAGGACCGGACCCCATACAGGGCCGATGATGGCCTTGTTGCGCAATATCTCGTCCCATTGCTCTTTGGGTATTGGAAAAACTGCCATGATGCTTAGTTAATTTGATTAGCAAATATACGAATAATCCGTGAGCCCGGCAAGCAATAATCTAAATTTCGGAATTTCGGAATATCGAAATTTCGAAATTTCGATATTTCGGGATTACGGAATATAGAGATTTCGAGATTTCGGGATCTCGATATTTCGGGATCTCGATATTTCGGGATTTCGGAATGTCGAAGTTTCGAGATTTCGAGATTTCGGAGAATAAGGGTGCCGATAGGTACGATAGGGGTTATGTGCCCGGGTGAATTTGACATAATCTTAATTATGAGAAAAACCTGGAGGAGGGGAGTGCTATTCCAATTCAGCCCCTTACTCCTTATTATATTCTTTATTTTACAACTTATTATATATGTAAATGGCCGCTGAGATTTGAATATTCTCGGCGTAATATCAGCGCCGCGAGAAATATTGAAATCTCACGGCGCTAATATCAACTGGAAATATCGAGATCTCGGGATCTCCCGGAATATCGTAACCTCGATGGGCTATTTGACGGGATTGTCAAGTATAAACTGCTCGGCGTCGATGGCGGCCCGGCAACCGGCAGCAGCAGCGCAGATGGCTTGTTGATAATGCGGATCGGCGACGTCGCCCGCGGCGAATATACCGGGGACGCTGGTGGCGGTCGAGTCCGGCGCCGTTATCACATATCCTCCGGCATCGCGGGCTATCTCGTCGGGCAGGAAGCCGGACTGTGGGTCATGGCCGATGGCTAGGAAAAAGCCGTCGATGGGAAGCGTGTAATGACGCTCGTCAGGCTCGCCGCGATGCTCCACTAGCTGTGCGCCTGTGAGAAACTCTTCGCCCTCCAACCCTTCGGTCTGCGTAAAGAAGAGCACTTTGATGTTGTCTTTGGCGAAGACGCGCTCGCGCATCACTTTTGATGCACGCAGCTCTCCCCTACGGACAATCTGGAAAACCTCCTTAGCTAAGTTGCTGAGATACAGCGCTTCTTCGCAAGCCGTGTCACCTCCACCAACTACGGCCACGCGCTTGCCGCGGTAGAAGAAACCGTCGCAAGTGGCACAGGCGCTGACTCCGCGTCCCATCAGGCGCTCCTCGTCTTTGAGTCCGAGATAGCGAGCAGTTGCGCCTGTGGCAACTATAACAGTCTCTGCTGCAATAAGTTGGTCATCGTCAGTGCGCACCTTATAGGGACGTGAGCTGACATCGATCTCGCCGACGTATCCGGGGCGTATGTCTGCGCCGAAGCGTTCAGCCTGCTGGCGCATAAGTTCCACGAGTTCTGCACCTTGCACACCTTCAGGGAAGCCGGGGAAGTTCTCTACTTCACCGGTAGTGGTAAGCTGCCCTCCAAGCTGGTATCCTTCGAATAGTACGGGATTAAGACCTGAACGCGAGGCATATATGGCGGCTGTGTATCCGCCGGGACCGGAGCCGATGATGAGGCATTTGGTATGTTCCATAAAAGTTTCTAGTTTTAAGTCTTAAGTTTTAAGTTTTTAGTGATTAGTTATTTAGCTATACATTTTACAAAAAGCTAATTACTAAAACCTTAAAACTTGATTAGCGGAGATCGTTGACGGTCAATCCTTTGAGGGCTGCCTGGGTGGGGCGGAAAGCGCCAACGCCGAGCGAGGCTCCGGTCTTGACTGACGAAACGGTTATTGTGACTACAGTGCGCGATGTCATGGTAATAACAAGGCGCTGGGGGAGATAGTTCGAGGCACCGAGAGTGACAACGACTTTGCTTATTCCCTCGACGGCCTTGGCTTTTTTGGGGGTAAGCTCCACGGCGACAGTGCCGGAGGCGCTTTTGAGGGTCTTGGCGTTGTAGGCAGAGCAGGCACTGTCGATGATTGCGAATGGGTTGACTTGCTGTAGCTCGGCAGCAGTAGGCTCACTGATGCTCACCTCGCGGTCGGCTACGACGTGGGTCCACTGAGTGCGGCCGTCATACCAAACATTCATTTGCGGGGAGGCAATCTTGAACATTGCTCCCTCGGCTGCAATAGTGCCGGAGGAGCGCGATGAGCCGGAGGATATGGCGTAGCTTGCGCTCACGCTCTTGCCGGCATGGAGGGCGTTAACGGCCTTGGTGAGGATAGCCGAAGCACTCTCGGCCGAGGCCATTGGAGCCAGCATGAGTACGAGCGTTATTATGCAGAATATCTTTTTCATAGGGTAGCAAGCATTTCTTCGAGTGTAACAATGTCGACGAGCACCTGGCGGGGCTTGCCGCCCTGTGCGGGACCAACGATTCCGAGCGCCTCCATCTGGTCCATAATCTTGCCGGCGCGGACATAGCCTATGCTCATGGTGCGCTGCAGGCTCGAGGTGGATCCAAGATTGCTGGTGACCACCTTGCGGGCACAGTCTTCAAACAGAGGATCGCGGTCGCCGAATGGCAAACCTGCCTCTCCCCTACCCGCACCCTTGGCGCCGCCGGTGTCGGCTACCGGAATATACTCGGGGAGGATATAAGGCTCAGGATAACCGATTTGGTCACTGATACTCTTGCAGATAGCCTCCACCTCATCGGTCTCGATAAGGGCACACTGCACGCGCGTGAGGCGTCCGTCCTGGCTGAAGAGCATGTCGCCTCTGCCGATGAGCTGATTGGCGCCGGGACGGTCGATTATAGTGCGAGAGTCTACCATCTGTGTGGTGCGGAAAGCAATGCGCCCGGGGAAATTGGCCTTGATGAGGCCGGTAATGACGTTGGTAGAGGGGCGCTGCGTTGCGAGAATAAGGTGTATGCCCACGGCACGCGCCTTTTGGGCCAGACGAGCTATGGGAGTTTCTACCTCCTTGCCGGCAGTCATGATCAGGTCGGCAAACTCGTCGACTATCACCACGATGTAAGGCATGTATCGGTGCCCCTTCTCGGGGTTGAGCCTGCGTTCGCGGAAGCGTTTGTTATAGTCCTTGATGTTGCGGTCGCCGGCGTCCTTGAGCAGCTGGTAACGGTTGTCCATCTCGACGCAGAGGGAGTTGAGCGTGGGCACCACCTTGAGGACGTCGGTGATTATGGCGTCCTCCTCATCCTGCAGCTTGGCCAGAAAATGGCGCTGCAGGCAGGCATACTGAGCAAACTCCACCATCTTGGGGTCGATGAGTACCAACTTGAGCTCGGCAGGATGCTTCTTGTAGAGCAGCGAGGCAATTATGGTGTTGAGGCCCACGGACTTGCCCATGCCCGTAGCACCGGCCACAAGCAGGTGCGGCATCTTGGTAAGATCGGCTATGAACACCTCGTTGCTGATAGTGGAGCCCATGGCCATCGGCAGCTCCATCTTGCTTTCCACGTAAGGCTTGGAGGAGAGTATGGTACGGATAGGGACTATCTGGGGTTCCTTGTTGGGCACCTCTATGCCCACTGTGCCTTTATTTGGTATTGGGGCAATGATGCGTATGCCTGCGGCGGCGAGAGTTCTCGCCAGATCATCCTCGAGACGCTTGATCTGGGCAATGCGCACGCCCTCAGCGGGGATGACTTCATAGAGCGTCACTGTCGGGCCCACGGTAGCCTCTATCCTGGCTATGCCTATGCCAAACTGGCTGAGGGCCTGAATGATTGATGCCTTGTTCTCTTCCTGCTCCTTGAGGTCCACCGAGGGCTTGTTGTTCTCATATTTGCGCAGAAGGTCGAGTGATGGCTTGCGGTAGCGCGACAGTTCCTTGGTCGGGTCGTATGCCTCAGTGCTAATGTGCTTTGACTCCTCGATGGCTTCTGTCTGGGTGACGGTCATCTCAACGTCGGAAGCGTCGTGGCGCAAAGGTTTCCCCCCGCTTCCACTGCTCTCCTCTCCCCTATCGGTTGCAGTGACGGGTGTTTCAACTATTTCCGGCTCTGTCGCCACCGTCGAATCGGCGGGACTCGTGGGAGCCTCCCCGCTACTGTCAGGGCGTGAGGGAACTGCCTCGCTCCTCCCCTTTCTTCCATCGGCACTCGCACGGGCCTTGCGGCGCTCGCGCAGGGCGTCGATCTGCGCCTTTCGTTTGGCATATCCGGCGCGCCAACGGCGATAAGCCGCCGTCAAGTCGTTATAAAACAGCATCAACGTCAGAAGCACCAAAAGTATATTCAAGCCCAGGGCACCCCAAATGCCGGTGGTGTCGATAAGCAATTTGTTGATGTAATGGCCGTGATAACCACCCCAGAATATAGGCGACGAGAGTTCAAAGGTGATGAAGCCCAGCACCATCGACAGAGTGATGGCCGACACGAGACAGCGAAGCGTCAGCGACCAGAAGCGTATCCGGCGCAGGCGCGTGCATGCCACGCTTAGGCTGGCGATATAAAATATGAATATAAACATGCCAATGCCCATCCAGCCGTTGATGAGCGTCTGGGCTATCCATGCGCCGAAGGGGCCGCCTGAGTTGCCTATCTTGGTCTCGGTTCCGGTCAGGTATGCTATGTCTCGATTTTCGACCAGGCTTTGGTCATGTGTGCAGTTGGCGAAATATGAGAGGGACACTATGAGCAGGTAGCCCGCCACTATCATGAGCAGCGCGCCGGCGAATATCCCCACTTGGCGGTGGCGCAGCAGAGCGCCCAGGCGTGAAGGCGAGGCAGGTGTGGCAGTGTTATCAGACACTTGTTTATCAGTTTAGGGGTTTATAAGCTTAGGGGTTTACGGGTTTGTGCAGCCCTAACTTATATAATAGCCGTTTTGTCAAAAAAAATTCAAGTGAGAGGCAAAAAAATTTCAGAGGCGGTGGAGGCGCTCGATGGCGTCCAGTGGGTCTTCGGCCTTGAAGACGTAGCTGCCGGCCACGAGCACGTCGGCACCGGCGTCCACCAGCTCGCGCCCGGTCTGCTCATTGACGCCGCCGTCTATCTCGATGAGTGCACGGCTGCCGCGCTCGTCGATGAGAGCCTTGAGCTGGCGCACCTTGCGCAGACAGCCGCGGATGAAGCTCTGTCCGCCAAAGCCGGGGTTGACCGACATGAGAAGCACCATGTCAAGGTCTTCGATGATGTCTTCGAGCAAGCAGACGGGGGTGGCGGGATTGAGAGTTACGGCAGCTTTCATCCCTGCGGCCTTGATCTGCTGGACAGTGCGGTGGAGGTGGCTGCACGCCTCGATATGCACGTTCATGATCTCCGCGCCGGCGTCTGCCACGCGGCTCACCCACCGCTGGGGTTCCACTATCATCAGGTGCACGTCAAGGATCTTTTGGGTAAGCGGACGCACAGCGTCGATGACAGGGAAGCCGATGGAGATGTTTGGCACGAAGACGCCGTCCATAACGTCGATGTGCACCATCTGGGCGACGCTGCGGTTGATCATCTCAATGTCGCGGGCGAGGTGGCCGAAGTCGGCCGAGAGTATTGAAGGGGAAACTTCAGTCATTGCTGTTGAGGAGATTTTTTGAAAGCGTTATAAATAATGATGAGCACGCAAATGCCAAGCAGGGCGAAGCCGCCGTAGGTGAGGTAGGAGTTGTATTGCTCTACCTTTACGTAAAGATCATCGAGGGGGACGACGGAGCCGAGCCAGTATCCGAGGGCGCCGAGAATGCTGTTCCATAGCAGGGCGCCGAGAGAGGTGAAGACAATGAAAGTCACAATGTTCATTCTCGAAAGGCCCGCGGGTATTGAGATGAGCTGGCGCACGGCAGGTATCAGACGCCCGATGAATGTGGAGACGGCGCCATGCTTGTCGAAGTAAGCCTCTGCGCGGTCCACTTTCTCGCGGTTGATGAGCAATGCGTGGCCCAAACGGCTGTCAGCGAAAGCATACACCAGCGGGCGGCCTATCCACATCGACAGGTAATAGTTGACCAGCGCCCCCACGAGCGCGCCCGCTGTGGCCACAAGCACCACCAGAAAGACGTTGAGGTCAGCGTTGCTGTAGGCCAGATATGCCACAGGGGGTACCACCACCTCGGATGGGAATGGTATGAATGAACTCTCGACCACCATCAGACAGAACACCAGCAGGTATCCCGCGTTGTTAATCACCCAGTCCATCATGTATTGGGCGGACATGTAGTCACTTATGGAGGCGAGCACAAAACAGTCGGTCATTTTGTTCTTTTGATTTTAGGGTACAAAGTTACAAAAAAAACTGCAACCCATGCGCACCCGGGCCAATAAAAAGCGCATGTCACTTACAACGCACCCTGTCAGAACGGGCAGTCAAGCCCAAACGCGGCAATATCAAGATTACATTAAACCGAAAGAAATCCATGAAATCCGCCATTGTGTTTGTTTCTGACGTTTCTGTTGTTTCTGCGTGAGATTTTTTGCGTATCTTTG
>CAYOUJ010000063.1:0-12120 GCA_964407165.1 uncultured Muribaculaceae bacterium
GCCGGCGTCCATCTTCAGCTGGGCTGCGCATACCGCGGGGAGTAGCCATGCGAGCAGGTAGATTAGGACTGTCTTTTTCATTATTGCCGGTTTTAAAAATTAAATATGAAGATTACGATTGGAAGATATACTTGCTGTGTGATCTCGGTTGCAAATATACAAAACAAATTAGCGAAAAGCAAGCAAATTTTGATTTTTTTTGCAAAATTTCTTGAAAAATGTAACCGCTCAGGCATTAATGGGCATACGCCCTTACGATAGTCAGGAGTGAGGGCTTCGGTAGTAACTATTCACCGAATATCCATTATAATCGATTTTTGCCCCGACAGGGGCAATAGTATCCAAATTTTGTATTCGGTGAATAGTTACCTTCGGTAGAGTAATTGTTGCGAAATGTTAAAGTTTGGGTGGCGTATTGGAGTTTTTCTTACCTTTGTCGGCTGAAAAAACATTTTAATAATGTGTAGCGTTTATTCTTGTGTGCGGCCCACGGCCGCAGTACGCTGCCTTATAACTTGTTACAATACACTATGTCTAAGAATCTCGTTATCGTTGAGTCGCCGGCCAAGGCAAAAACCATCGAAAAATTCCTTGGCAAAGATTACAAGGTGATGTCATCATACGGCCACATCCGTGACCTCCGCAAGAAGGATTTCAGCCTCGACACCTCTAATTTTGAGCCGGAATACGAAATACCGTCCGACAAGAAGCAGGTGGTAGACCAGCTCAAGAAGGCTTCCAAGGAGGCCGAGACCGTCTGGCTCGCCTCCGATGAAGACCGCGAGGGGGAGGCCATCGCCTGGCACCTCCAGCAGGTGCTCGGCCTCGACCCGGCGACCACCAAACGCATTGTCTTCCACGAGATTACCAAAGACGCCATACTCCACGCCATCGCCAACCCGCGCTCGATCGACATCGACCGCGTCAACGCCCAGCAGGCTCGCCGCGTGCTCGACCGCATCGTGGGCTTCGAGCTCAGCCCTGTGCTGTGGAAGAAGGTCAAGCCGGCGCTCTCCGCCGGCCGCGTGCAGAGCGTGGCCGTGCGGCTGATAGTCGAGCGCGAGCAGGAGATCAACAACTTCGTCCCCGAGACCTACTTCCGTGTCACCGCCCGCTTCACCGACCCCGAGGGCAACCTCATCAAGGGTGAGCTTTCGCGCCGCGTGGCCACGCCGGAGGAGGCCCGCAAACTTCTTGAAGACCTCAAGGGGGCCACATACTCCGTCGCCGACGTGCAGGTAAAGCCCGTCAAGAAGTCACCCGCGCCACCCTTCACCACATCGACGCTCCAACAGGCGGCAGCGCGCCAGCTCGGCTTCACCGTCAGCCAGACAATGATGGTGGCACAGAAGCTCTACGAGGCCGGTCACATTACTTATATGCGTACCGACTCGCTCAACCTCTCGCAGCTGGCCATCAACACCATCCGAGACGAGATTACTTCTCACCTGGGCAAGGAGTACGTCAAGACGCGCCAATATCACACCTCGTCGAAGGGTGCCCAGGAGGCCCACGAGGCCATACGCCCCACATACGCCTCCAAGCGCACCATCGATGGCACGCCCCGCGAGAAGAAGCTCTACGAACTGATATGGAAGCGCACCGTGGCCTCGCAGATGGCCGACGCCGTGCTCGAGAAGACCACCGTCGACATCCAGCCCTCCACGCGCCCCGAGCACTTCAAGGCCGAGGGCGAGGTGGTCAAGTTTGACGGCTTCCTAAAAGTCTACTTCGACGACACCGAAGCTGTCGAGGCGGGGCGCGAGGGCGCCGCCCCGCTCCCGTCCGCCGGCATCCTACCCCCGGTCAGCATCGGCGAGACGCTCTCCGCACAAGACGTAAACGCCCTCCAGCGCTTCACCCAGCAGCCCCCGCGATACACCGAAGGCTCCCTGGTAAAGAAGATGGAGGATCTCGGCATCGGACGTCCCTCGACATACGCCCCCACCATCTCCACCATCCAGGACCGCGAATACGTCACCAAGGGCGACCGCGGCGGAGAGGAGCGTGAAGTCACCTCACTCGACCTCGTGGACGGCAAGATCAAAGAGACCGTGCGCAAGGAGACATTCGGCTCTGAGAAAGGCAAGCTCGTCCCCACCGACATAGGCATCGTTGTAAACGACTTCCTGACATCATTCTTCCCCGACATACTGGACTATAACTTCACCGCCAACGTCGAGCAGACCTTCGACGAGATAGCCGAGGGCAAGGCCCCCTGGCAGCAGGAACTGCACACGTTCTACGACACCTTCCACCCCTCGGTCGAGAAGGCCAACGGCATGCGCATGGAGCACAAGGTGGGCGAGCGCCTGCTCGGCACCGACCCCGCCTCCGGCAAGCCTGTTTCCGTCAAGGTCGGCCGATACGGCACCGTCGTGCAGATAGGCTCCGTAGGCGCCGACGAGAAGCCCCGCTTCGCCTCGCTCAAGCCCGACCAGTCGATATTCGACATCACCCTCGACGAGGCTCTCAAGCTTTTCGACCTCCCCCGCTCGCTCGGCGACTTCGAGGGCGCGGAGATGACCGTCGCCTCCGGCCGCTTCGGCCCATACGTCAAGCACGCCGGCAAGTTCGTCTCCATTCCCAAGACTATGGACCCGCTGACCATCACCGCCGACGAGGCCCAAGAACTGATACTCGCCAAGCGCGAGGCCGACTCCCGCAAGCTCATCAAGGAGTTTGACGAAGAGCCGGAGATGAAGATACTAAACGGTCGATTCGGTCCCTATATCTCCTACGAGAAGAAGAACTACAAGCTGCCCAAGAGCATCGACGACCCCGCCGCCGTCACCATCGAGCAGGCACGCGAGATCATCGCCGCCGCCGCCGACAAGCCCCGTCGCGCCCGGCGTAAGTAATGAGTGAGTAGGTAATTGCCTAATGAAGCCTTTTAAGCCCGATACGATAGCCACTTTCGCCCCCGCCGCAGAGGGTCTGTTGCTCGACTACCTGCTCACCTCCATGCCCGAGCGCTCGCGCACCACCGTCAAGCAGATGTTAGGGCATCGCCAGGTGCGCGTCAACGGCATGATAACCACCCGCTTCGACCACCCCGTGGGTCCCGGGGACAAGGTCGAGGTCAACTTCACACGCGAGTTCCGCGAGTTCCGTCACCGCCGCGTGCGACTCGTCTATGAAGACGACGACATCATAGTAGTCGAGAAGGGCTACGGTCTTCTCTCCGTTTCCACCGACAAGGTGCGCGAGGGCACAGCCTACTCCATCGTCCGCGACTATATCAAGTGGCAAAACCCTGCCAACAAGCTCTTTATAGTCCACCGCCTCGACCGCGACACCTCCGGGCTAATGGTCTTCGCAAAAAACATCGAGGCCAAGGAGGCCCTGCAGCACAACTGGAACAACATGGTGCTGTCGCGCAAATACGTCGCCGTGGTGGAGGGCATCCCCGAGAAGCGCGAGGACACCATCACCTCATACCTCGCCGAGAACGCCGGCTACGAAGTATACTCCACCGACAACCCCTCCGAGGGCAAGCTCGCCGTCACCCGCTACCGCACCCTGCGCACCGGCCACGGCCACGCCCTGCTCGAAGTCGAGCTGGACACCGGCCGCAAGAACCAGATACGCGTGCACCTCAAAGAGATGGGGCACCCCATCTTGGGCGACCGCAAATACGGCGCCAAGAGCAGCGCGGCCCACCGCCTGTGCCTGCACGCCCAGACCCTCCGCTTCGTCCACCCCGTCACCCGCCGCATCCTCGACTTCACCACCCCCATCCCGGCTCCCCTCCTCCGCCTCCTATAGGAAGCGACGTGCCCTCGCGTCGCCCATTGGAAGCGACGCGCCCTCGCGTCGTGCCACAAGGGGTGTCTACCCGCCCCACGACGACACGGCTTGCGGCCAGGGCCGCGATGGCGACGCGAGGGCGCGTCGCCTCCAATTATATTTTTGTGGCTCTTCTCAAAAGTTTTTCGGACAATTCAAGCGCACACACCTTTTCCTCGTCGAGGGCCAATAAGCACAACACACCCAACTTGACTGTCACTCCTCACGGGCGGTAGATGCGCTCGCCCAGGGCACGCGAGAACTCGCGCTTGAGCTCCAGCAGCTCGCCCTTGCGGGCGATGAGGCCGAAGATGACGTCGGCGCCGGCGCCGGTGTCCTGCGCCTGACGGATGGCAGCATCGGTCTCGGCGATGGCCTGCGAGAGGTGGGCGTCCTTGAGTTCGTAGATGGCGCGGGGGACCAGCTCGTCGATGCGATCTTGCTCGGTGGCGATATTGGCGAAGCGGGCGTGCACTTTCGACAGGGCGAAGCCGTCCTCCACAAGTTCGGCTGAGAGGTTGCGCACCACTTCGTCGGGCGACGACACCAGGCGGCGCGCGAGATAGTTTGCATCGAAAGTAGTTATTGCCTGCTGCCGCTGCGCCTCGACTGACTCAGCCAGGCGCTTCTCTTCGGTGGAGAGGTTGGGTATGTCGGCAATGCGCGCGCGTATCGCCTCCTCCCCCTCACGGCGCCAGCGGGCTACCTCCCTGGCAAGGGTAAGGTCGAAGGCGGCGCGGTCGGCCGGGTAGGTCTCGGCGGCAATGGCCTGCGCGGCGGCGAATGTGCGGCCGGTAGCCTCGCCGACAAACTCCATCTCGTCGTAAGCCAGCTCTGAGGCAATGAAGCTGAGGACGGTGGAATTTTCAACGGTGGGCATCAGCAGCATGCCGTAGCGGATGATATAGCGGAGGACCTCTTTCTCGTATGGGACGAGGGGGGAGGGGGAGGGCTCTTGGCCAGAGCTTGCGGCCAAGGCGGGGGTGTGCGAGCGGGGACGGTCGCCCTCCTTACTTGTGGGGAGGCCCGACGTGTGCGACTGAAGACGGTCACCCTCCTTGCTTGCGGGCAATGACCCGCTCCCTGAAGATTCGCGGATGGCGCGCACCTGGCTTTTGATGACGTCGGGGTCGATGGACATGGCGTGGGCGGTAGCGTCGATGTAGACGGTGCGCTTGACCACGTCGGGAATGACGGCTATGGAGCCGCAGATGTCGGTGATGGCACGCGCGCGGGTGAGGGGGTCGCTTTCGGCTCCCTGAAGCAGGACGGCGGTCTTAAAGGCTATGAAATCACGCTCGTGCGTGGCGAGATACGCCTTAAGCTGCTCCTCGGTGTGGGTACGGGCGAAGGAGTCGGGGTCGTCGCCCTCGGGGAACTGCAGGATCTTGACGTCCATGTCCTCGGCCAGGAGCATGTCGATGCCTCGGAGCGAGGCCTTCACTCCGGCGGGGTCGGAGTCGTAGACCACCGTCACATTCTTGGTGAAGCGCTGCAGCAGTTTTATCTGGCCCGTGGTGAGTGAGGTGCCGGAGGAGGCCACCACGTTCGGCACGCCGCTCTGGGCCATGGAGATGACGTCCATATACCCCTCGACGAGGTATGCCTTGTCTGTCTGGCGTATCGACTGCTTGGCCTGGAAGAGGCCGTAGAGCTCGCGGCTCTTGTTGTAGATGTCGCTCTCGGGTGAGTTGACGTATTTGGCTTTCTTCTTGTCGGCGGAGAGTATTCGGCCGCCGAAGGCCACCACCTTGCCGGCCATGGTGTAGACCGGGTAGATGACACGCCCGCGGAAGCGGTCGTAGACACGCCCGGTGTCGGTGCGGGCACAAAGGCCTGTCTTGATGAGATAGTCTTCGGTGAAGCCCTTGGCGATGGCGGCGCGGTAGAGGGCGTCCCCCCTCTCGAGGGAGTAGCCGAGGCCGAAGCGCTCGATGGCGGGTCCGCGGAGCCCGCGCTCCTCGAAATACGCCAGGCCCACGTCGCGCCCCTCCTCCGTCGTGTTCATCACCTCGCGGAAGTATTGCTCGGCCCAGGAGTTGACGGCGAACATAGCCTCGCGGTCGCTCTCGCGCTTCTGCTCCTCGGGGGTGACCTCGCGCTCCTCGATCTCTATGTGATACTTCTTGGCCAGGAACCGCAAGGCCTCGGGATACGAAAGCCCCTCGATCTCCATGATGAAGCCGACGGGCGAGCCCTTCTTGCCGCAGCTGAAGCACTTGCAGAAGTTTCGAGCCGGAGAGACAGAGAAAGAAGGCGTGCGCTCGTTGTGAAACGGGCACAGGCCCATATAGTTGGCTCCGCTGCGACGCAACTGCACATAGTCAGAAACCACATCGACAATGTCGGCGGTGTCGAGGATACGTCGTTCGGTGGCGGGGTCGATACGTTTCATAGCCGGAAAAAATTTTTGCAAATTTACAGAAAAATCTTGTATTTTGGCTACCTTTGCAACACCATTTTCACCACGACGCCATGCACACTTTCCCCATGCCCCAGCCCCCGAAAGTGCTCCCCCTGCGCGACATACGCTACTCACAGTTGGAGATACCCCCTTACCAACGGCCGTACAAATGGTCGGCAACCAATGTCAACTGCCTCATCTCTGACTTGGTGGCCTTCCGCGAGCGGTCGGTCTACAGGCTCGGGACACTGGTGCTCAACGGCTCCGAGATAGTCGACGGGCAGCAGCGCATCATCACCTTTGCACTCATATTCAGCCGGCTGCAGCAAAGGTTTGAGGAAACATGCAGCCGTTACAGCCAATTTTTCGACGGCTTGCAAAAATTTTTGAGCGAGACGGCGATGACCGTGACCGAAGCGATGAGCAACGTCATCGAGAACGTGCGCGTCATCGACACCCGTGTCGACGACCTGGACGAGCGCATGCTTGAATTTATGCTGGAGCGGTGTGAGTTTGTGGTGATAAACCTTGATGACATCACCGAGGCTTTCCAATTTTTCGACTCACAGAATGCCCGTGGCAAGGATCTTGCGCCCCACGACCTGTTGAAAGCCTACCACCTGCGCGAGGTCAGCCGGATGAGCACGCGCAACATCGCCAATCTCAACCGTTGGCAGGAAATGCCCACCGACCGTCTGCACCACACGTTCAAGACCCTGTTCCGGGCCAAGGAGTGGTCGCAAGGGCGCGGCGTGTGGGAGTTTGACAAGGCCGACACCGGGGCCTTCAAGGGGGTGTCCGTCAACGGCGCGGGTAGCTATCCGTTCTATGGGCTCGAAGTCATAGCCCACATATTCTGCGAGATGTATGCTAGCGACCCGGTCAGGCAAATCGACGGCGGAAAGCTCGAATATCCCTTCAACCTCGACGACCAGATAGTCAACGGCAGCCGCTTTTTCGACATGACGTGCCACTATGCCGACCTTCTCGAGCAAGTCGAGCAAGGGCAGCTTCCACTGGAGAGGGACAAGATGGCCGGGCGCATCATGGCGACGCTGAATTCTTACTCCGGGTGCACCCGCATCGGCGACCGTTATGTACAACAGCTATTTTACACCACGCTGGTGTATTACATCGACCGTTTCGGCAAAGCGGAGCTTGAGAAAGTGATCCCCAAGCTGTTCATCTGGGCCTTCACTCTGCGTCTGACCAAATATTCAGTGAGGCCAGAGACGGTGTGCCCCCATGCTGTCGGGCCATCGTCGATGCTCCTGCTCATCCACCGTGCATCCACGCCATACGACATCATCAACTTGCCACAGATGCCGGTGAGGGATATTGCATGCGGACGTTGTGAAGAAATCATCTCGCTTTTTAAAGACCTCAAGAAATACCATGAATCCTGAACCGCTGACCATTGAGCAGGCCCTGTGTGCCGACGACTACAAGATACCTCTCTACCAGCGCAACTACGACTGGGGAGAGCGGGAGACGCTGCAACTCATATCCGACATCGCCGACTATGCCCGGCGACACGCCGGCGACACCACGCCCTATTACCTCGGCTCGTTGGTGGTGCTGAAGCGCCAGGATGACGGACGCGAGTATTATGAAACTGTCGACGGGCAGCAACGACTGACCACGCTCAACTTGATCGCGATGGTGCTGCGGCGGCTATGTCCCGAGGAAATGGAGTGGTACCATGGCCCCCGACTGGGCTACATGCAGCGCGCGGGCGCCAACGAGGCACTGGCCAGGCTCAACCGCGGAGAGATGTCACGCCACCCCATAGCCGGCAGCCTCAACAACGCCTACCGCATCATCGAACGCCACTTCGACACCGAGGAGGCCCGCAAGTGGAGGCGCCAATTTGCCCGCTACCTGAGCGGGCGAGTGATACTCATGCGCATACCCCTGCCGGCCGACACCGAGCTAAACCACTACTTCGAAATCATGAACTCTCGTGGAGAACAGCTCGAGAAGCACGAGGTGCTTAAGGCCCGGCTCATGGACAAGCTCGACCATGACTGCCCGCGCCAGCGGCAGCTGTTCAACGAGATCTGGGAGGCCTGCAGCGACATGACGGTGTACGTGCAGATGAAGTTTGCTCCCGAGCGGCGCAAGAGCCTGTTTTCGCCGAGCCACGATGCCGCGCCCCCTGACAGTTTCGACGGCTTGATGGCGGGATTTACCGACAAGCGGGAGTGCAGTCAGACCCTTGCAGAACTGATCGGCCTTGCGCAGTCGGGAGCACCCAACCCATATCTGCCGGCAGGCGACAGCGGCGCCGACGACGGCCGGCCCGACCGGTTTACCTCCGTGATAAACTTCCCGAACTTCCTGCTACATGTGCTCAAAGTGATGCGCCCGGCCGACGACATCGCCCTCGACGACAAGCGCCTCATCGAGATATTTGACAGCGTATTGCGCCGGATGGACGACGAAGGTGAGTTTGTCCGCAGCTTCATCGTCACGCTGTTACGGCTGCGGTACCTGTTCGACCGATACATCATCAAGCGCAGCGCCGACAAGTGGAGGGTGCAGCGCATCAAGTCTGACTATCTCGTCAACACCTTTGGCGACGGGGACGACGACACTGAGGAAGCGGGCAAGGAGATACGCATGCTCCAGGGAATGTTTCATTTCTCCGACACGCGCCACACCTACAAGCATTGGCTGTATATGGCGCTGAGACACCTGCACGGGCAAGCAGGCGCGGCTGACCCCGGCGCCTTCCGCGACTGCCTCTGGCATCTTGCACAAGACTACATGCGCGAGCGCTACCTCAGTGCAAGCCCGCGTAACCTTGACGACATCGCCTCGCCGGGCTTCGTCGCCACCGCTCCCTTCGCGCTCGACCTGAGCAAACTCAAGCAGGGATGCGGGATAGACAATTTCGTATTCAACTTCTACGACTTCTGCCTCTGGCGCTCCGACCCCGGCGCCAACCGCAATTTTGAGTTCACCTACCGCACCTCTGTAGAGCACTTCTATCCACAGAAGCCCGACAGTGGCAACCACTTGCTCACCCGCGAAGAGGGGCTCGACCACTTCGGCAACCTGTGCCTGATCAGCTCGGGCATGAACTCAAAATTTTCCAACAACATGCCCAAGGCGAAGGTCGAGAACTTTGGCAGCGACGAGACGAAGCGCCGCCTGAGCCTCAAGCTCAATGCCACGCTCGACTATGCCCGCGACCATCAGTGGGAGAGTGAAGACATCCTTCGCTACCATGACGAGTGCGTTGCCTTGCTTCTGCAAGCTCTAAATTGTCCGATTTAGTGGACCGGTAGAAATTTTTTGGCAAGAAATTTTGGAGAATGGGAAAGGTATTCCCCTCCTTAGCGGACGCGGAGTATCCGGGTGAGATTGGTGGTGTATTGGCGGGAAAGGAAGTTGCGGGCCAGGTGTCGGCGGGTGGAAACTCCCGGCACGGCGGTGTGCACGGTGTCGTGGCCCGGGCGGCGGCAGCGGTCGGCCCCCCCCCTGGAGCGGGGCGGCGCCATCGCGCCCCGCTGCCACCATCCCGTCAAGGTGCAGGAAAGCCTCGTCGATAGAATAGACATCGATCTGCGCGAAGGCGCGGCGCAGCATAGTCATCGCCCGCCGCGAGCGGGGCGGCGCCATCGCGCCCCGCTGCCACCATCCCGTCAAGGTGCAGGAAAGCCTCGTCGATAGAATAGACATCGATCTGCGCGAAGGCGCGGCGCAGCATAGTCATCGCCCGCCGCAGTCGCCGGCGTGACCATCCCCGCGACTGTCAAGACCGTCGGCGCCGCCGTCGTGGCCGGCCGGACTGTCACCTGCGAAATAACCGGCAGCGGCGAGACGCTTACCCCCTCAGTAGCTGTTGGCGGCAGCGCCGTAACCGCTGCTCTCGGCGGCCTCGGCGCCGGCACATACTCCGCCGTCTTCACGGCAAAAGACGCCGAGGGAAACGTAACAGCAACGTCCGAGCCTATCGCGTTCACCATCGCCTCAAAGACGGCTGTCGACAAGACGAAGATACGCTACCGGGTAGGCGAAGGCACGGCTGAATACGCCGTAGTCCTCCGCTTCGGCGACTACAAGGGTATGGACAACCTGGTCTTCGGCGTCCGCGGCGAGCTTACCGACGACGGCCGCACCTTCAAGTTCGCTGTTAAGTAATCTCGATAATCCATCGATAGCCTATCGACAATCATCGATAGGCTATCGATGGCTCATCGATTATCATCGATTATCATAGAAATGAAAAAACTTATACTCATAGCGGCACTCACTGCCGCCCTGTCAGGAGCGGCCCAGACAGACTACACCAAGGGCGTCTTCATCGTCAACGAGGACTGGTACGCCCACCACAACTCCACGGTCAACTACCTGCTCCCCGACGACCCTGACGGCGACTCCTGGCACTACCGCGTCTTCCAGGCCGAGAACACGGGGATGGAGTTAGGCTGCACCGCCCAATACGGCGCCATACATGGTGGCCGCTTCTACTTCATCGCCAAGCAAGAGAAGGATCCCGGCGCCCCCATAACCGGCGGACGCATCACCGTGGCCGACGCCACCACGCTCAAGTGCATCAAGCAGCTGGAGCAGATCGACCCATCGGGTGCGCAGTGCGACGGCCGCGCGTTCATCGGCGTGGACGACCACAAGGGTTACATCTCCACCTCCAACGGCGTCTGGCTCTTTGACCTCGACGAACTCACCGTCAAAGGACGCATCTCGGGCACGGAGAACATCGAAGGCTCGCTCTATTATGGCCAGTGCGGCTCGATGGTGGCAGCGGGCAACTACATCTTCGTCGCTCACCAGAGCGCGGGCATCCTCGTCATAGACCCTGGCACCGACGATGTCGCCGACACCATAGCAGCACCGGTAGAGGGCGGCGGCTACGGCTCCGTCGTACGCTCGGCCGACGGCCGCGTATGGGCCTCGGTCACCAAAGACACCAAGGGCACCGGCGCCACCGCCCCCTGTCTCGTGGAGATCAACTCGACGACGCTCGCTACGAAAGTGCACACTCTCCCCGACGACGTCGATGCCCCCGCCAACTCGTGGTACGCCTGGACGCCGGACGGCTTCTGCGCATCATCTGTGCGCAACGCCCTGTACTGGAACGGCGGCGCCTCCTCCTGGTTCGCGCAGCAGCGCATCTACCGCTACGACCTCGACAACGACGTCATCGAGCGCATCATCGACCTGGAGGAAGAGGGCGACGGCTGGAACGTCTACGGCTGCTCGATGCGTCCCCACCCCATCACCGACGAGCTGTATATCAGCCTCTACGTGGGCAACTCGTCGACCACCTACACCCTACGGCGCACCGACTACCTCGGGCGCACGCTTCAGGAATACCCGATGATAGCCAACTACTGGTTTCCCTCGCTCCCCGTCTTCCCCCAAGACGCCACCGGCAGCTTAGTGTCCCCACCCCTTGGGGGAGGGTCTGGGGGGCTACTCTCTATTACGACCTTCAGGGCCGCTCCCTCGGCACCAACCCATCGCGCCTGCGCGGCATACTCGTCCGCCGCACCACCTCCGGCTCGCAACTCATCTGCAAATAATCCGGTCGACCCGGGAGAGTGGCCTACATCACGCTTTATAAAACGGAAAGCCTATGCCTGGTTTTTCCATTCCCTGGGGCTGATTTCTCGCCTCGGCATTGCCCGAGCAAGCTCGGCATTGCTCTCGGCTTACGAAATCGTTGCCAAATTGAGGGCTGAACTGTCCTTCAGTGGGCCACGAGTGCCACCATGCAAAAATTCCATAACTCGCTGATTGTGTCAGTGAAGTTATGGACCTATGCGGGTGCCCGAAAAGACGCGGGTCAGTGTGGAGAATAAGAAATTTGTATATCAGGCTTGACATTCAACAATGCTGCAAGAGATGTAATTTACCCATGGACGCCGCACCTGCGGCGCCCTCTATTATATTCCCTG
>CAYOUJ010000064.1:0-12106 GCA_964407165.1 uncultured Muribaculaceae bacterium
AAAAATTTTTTTCACGTGGTCAAAACAGCTAAATAATTTACTAAAATGACCAATTTTGCCGTCAGCTCCCAAATGTCAGGTTTCAAGTTTTAAGTGGACGGCGCCAGAGCACGTGGTCAGGCGTGACACTTGGCTCTTAAAACTTTTGCAGAGTGACGAAGAAATGTTAACTTTGCACTGGAATTACGATGACTCCTTTGAACCGGTCTCATCACATATTGATGCTCGTGGCCGTGGCGGCCATGGGCTTGTTGGCGGCATGCAGCTCGGTGAAGCATGTGCCCGACGGGTCGTATCTGGTTGACAAGGTAACCATTGACGTGCAGGGTGGAGATGTCCGCAGCAGTGAGCTGGTCAACTACCTGCGCCAGACGCCCAACCATAAGGTGCTGGGCTTATGGAAGTTTCAGCTCGGGGCCTATAACCTCTCGGGACGCGACTCCACCAAGTGGTACAACCGCTGGCTGCAACGCGTAGGCCAGGCGCCGGTGATATATGACCAGGAGCTTACCGACCTGTCGCAGAGGCAGCTGCAGCTGGCGATGATAAACCGCGGGTACATGGACGCGGTGGTGACTGTCGACACGCTCACGCGCCCGAAGAAGAAGCGCATCGAGGTGACTTATCACGTCGACGCGGGGGAGGCTCACCGCATTCGCACCGTTACGTACAACATCCCCGACAGTGCCATTGCCTCCATAGTGCTCGCCGACACGCTTCAATACGCGCCCAAAAGTGGCGAGCCGCTCGACCGGACCCGCCTCGACGAGATACGCGAGCGCATTACCACGCGCCTGCATAACAGCGGATACTATGCTTTCAGCAAGGAGTATATAACCTTCTATGCCGACACGGCGGCCAATTCGACAGACATCGACATCACGATGAACGTGGGCGCCTCTGCGGCTGCGATGCCGTACTATATAAATAATGTGTACTTCGTGACGGACTACGAGCCGGGGCAGACTGTGGAGCAGATACACCGCGAGGCGGTCGACTCTGTGCAATATCGCGGGGTTTGGGTGCTTTACGGCACCGATCGCTATATCAAGCCGGGTGTGCTGGAGGAGAAGTGCTTCCTGACACCCGGGACATTGTATTCTGAAGACAACATCAACCGCACCTACCAGGCGCTCACTCGCCTGAGCATACTCCGCACTATCAACATCAGCGTAGTGCCTTCGGGGAGCGAGGGCGGCGTCGCGCTCCTCGACGTGTATGTGCTGCTCCAGCGCAACAAGAAGCAGTCGATTACCCTCGAGCTCGAAGGCACCAACTCGGAGGGCGATCTTGGCGTGGGCGGCAGCGTGACATACCAGCATCGCAACATGGGCCACCGCTCCGAGCTGTTTACCGCCAAGGTGCGAGCCAACTATGAGAGCATTTCGGGCAATCTCGACGGATTCGTCAACAACCGTTACACAGAGTATGCCGGAGAGCTGGGTGTGACATATCCCAAGTTCCTTTTCCCGTTCCTCAGCCACAGCTACCGCCGCCGTGTGAGGGCGTCGACGGAGTTTGCAGTGTCGTTCAACTATCAGGAGCGCCCGGAGTACACGCGCATCATCGCCGGCGCGGCGTGGAAGTATAAGTGGAACAACCGGTTGAACACTACGCGACGCACATTCGACCTGTTAGACATCAACTATGTGTACCTGCCCAACAGCACCATCGACTTCATCAACCAGATAGCGCCGGACAACCCGTTGCTGCGCTACAGCTACGAGGACCACTTGATCATGCGCCTGGGATATACATACGTGCACACCAACAAGCGCACGGCCACGGCCATAGGTGTTCGCCGCTACCAGCTGCAGCCGACGGTCTACACGATACGACTGTCGGCGGAGACAGCCGGCAACCTGCTCTACGGCATCTCCAATATGATAGGGCAGCACAAGGACGACGGCGTCTACAAGGTGCTCGGCGTGCCTTATTCTCAGTATGTCAAGGGGGAGGTCGACTTTACCTACACCCGCAATTTCAGCACGCGCCACTCGGTGGCGTTCCATATCGGCGGCGGCATTGCCTATCCCTACGGCAACTCTGAGGCAGTGCCCTTCGAGAAACGTTTCTATGCCGGGGGCGCTAACGGCGTGCGCGGGTGGTCGGTGCGCACTCTCGGCCCGGGCTCGTATGACTCGCGTAACTCTGTTACCAGCTTTATCAACCAGTGTGGCGACATCAGCCTGCTTATGAGCGCCGAATATCGCGCCAAACTCTTCTGGGTGCTCGAAGCCGGCCTCTTCATCGATGCCGGAAACATCTGGACGATACACAGCTACGAGAACCAGCCGGGTGGCCTGTTCAAGTTCAACTCGTTTTACAAGGAGATAGCATGGGCATACGGCATCGGCCTGCGCCTCGACTTCACATATTTCCTCTTCCGCATCGACTTGGGCATGAAGGCCTATAACCCTGCCCGTAACCAGCAGCGGTGGCCTCTGACGCACCCCGACTGGCACCGCGACTCCACGATACACTTCTCCGTGGGCTATCCATTCTAATTGCAAAACCATTGAAGATGAAACAGTTAGTCATATTTGACCTTGATGGTACCCTTGTCAACACTATTGAAGATCTCGGCCTGGCGTGCAACTATGCGCTGGTGGCGTGCGGATACCAGCCTCACGAATTGTTGGCCTATCCCATGATGGTGGGCAACGGTGTGCGGCGACTCATTCAGCGCGCACTCCCAACTGACCTGCGCGATGACGACGCGGTGATAGAGCGGATGTTCGGTGTCTTCCGGGAGTATTATGACAAGCATTGCACTGAACATTCTCGCCCTTACCCGGGAATACCCGATTTGCTTGACGAGCTTAAAATAAAGGGATTGCATCTCGCCGTCGCTTCCAACAAATACCAGGCCGCCACCTCGCGCATCATCAACTCCTGTTTCCCGGACATTCCCTGGGCGGCTGTCGAGGGGCAGAAGGAAGGGGTGCCGGTAAAGCCGGATCCGTCAGTGGTTTTCGAGATACTCGGTGCGTGCCCGACACCCAAGGCCGACGTGCTGTATGTTGGCGACTCGGGGGTGGACATGGAGACGGCGCGCCGCGCATGTGTAGAGTCGGTAGGTGTCACCTGGGGCTTCCGGCCTTACAAGGAGTTGCGTGACTACCATGCCGGACACATTGTCAACACACCGGAGGAAATACTCAACCTGCTGTAAACTATGGAGAAACAGTTTGAATATGTGGCGCCCGAAAACGCTGCCACGCAGCTCGAGCTTGAGGCGGCGTTCACTAATTGGCTGCGTACGGAGGGTGCGCTGCTGACCGAGGAGCCACTGCGTGTTGACGTGGCCAGGGGAGAGTTTCCCGTCCTGGCCTCGGTGATCATTCCGGTCAGAAACCGTGTCAATACTATCGCAGACGCCATCAAAAGCGCTCTGTCACAGCAGCTTGACGGAGAGTTTAACGTCATTGTGGCCGACAACCACAGCACCGACGGCACGACGGAGGTGATTGCCCGATTGGCGGGGGCTGATCCACGCGTCGTTCACCTTGTGCCTGAGAGCACGTCTTTGGGCATCGGAGGTTGCTGGAACCGGGCGGTCAACGACTTGCGCTGTGGACGATTCGCAGTGCAGCTCGACAGCGACGACATCTATTCCGCCCCTGACACATTGCAGCGCATCGTCGACAAGTTTCGGCAGGAGCGGTGCGCAATGGTGGTCGGAGCGTATATGCTGACTGATTTCAGCCTCCATCCGATACCTCCGGGCGTTATTGATCATAGGGAATACACGTATCATAACGGACGCAACAATTTGCTTAGGGTCAACGGTATAGGTGCCCCGCGGGCATTCTTCACGCCCATAATCCGCCGACTGGGGTTTCCCAACGTGTCGTATGGCGAGGATTACGCTGTGGCTCTGCGTATTAGCCGTACATATCATATCGGCCGAATCCATAACGTGCTGTATTACTGCCGTCGCTGGGAGGGGAACTCTGACCACGCGCTCACACCCGAGAAGGAGCGCGCCCACAATGAATACAAAGACTCCCTGCGTGCCAAGGAGCTACGCGATCGTAAACAGTCTGAAATCTTTACACTCATCGATCGCCAGCTCGAGCAGTGGCCCGAGGTTGCCAAGCGCTACGAAGCTCTGTCGCAGGTCGAAACTCGTCGCGTAGGCGCTTATACTCTGCAACATAACCCGGCTCGCGTGGTTTCGACGGCAGCCAAGGTCGACGCCGCCTCCATCGCCGCCCGCCCCTGCTTCCTTTGTGCCGCCAACCGGCCCAAGGAGCAGCTATCGACAAGCGTGCTCGGCGGTCGGTATGAGGTGCTCGTAAACCCGTATCCCATTTTCCGTGAGCACTTTGTTATAGCCTCAACGGAGCACACGCCACAGACGCTTGATTTCGGGCGTCTCGACGACATGAAACGTTTTAGCCGCATGTTCGGGCCTGAATATGTGGTGTTTTACAATGACGCAGGGGCCGGGGCCTCTGCCCCTGACCATTTTCATTTTCAGGCCGTCCGTCGCGACGGGCTGCCCAAGTTGCCGGCGGCCGTCGATTCCCCTCTTGCAGGGCCTATGCCGAAGAACGTGTATGTCTGTGACGGCGAGGTGTCATACATCCTCCGCCCCAAGGCCCGACCTGCATGTTACGGCCCTGAGGGATATGTGATTAGCCCGGGAGCCATTGACATGGCGGGTGTGATAATCTGCCCGCGACGCGATGATTACGAGCGTCTGAGCGAATCGGATATAAATCAGATAGTCACTGAGGTAAGCATACCTAAAAGTCATGGCACGTTTATCGACGTCGGCATCGTGACGGCTCCCTCCATAAAATATGAGAAGGCGGGCATCACTCATACCATAACTCAGCAAAACATTCCAAATGTGCCGATTGAGGGACCGTTCACACTCCCGGAGGTGCTCATCGGCATCGGTTTCCACTGGGAGCAGCGCCAGCGGCAGACTTTCTCCGGCACGCTGCGCTTCATACCCGACGGCGAGGGAAATGTAGTGGCTGTCAACCATGTAGACTTGGAGAAATACCTTGCAAGCGTTATATCGTCGGAGATGAGCGGCGACGCCCCGATGGAGTATCTCAAGGCTCATGCCATAACCTCGCGCAGCTGGCTGTTGGCCCAGATCGAGGGCAAGCGGCGCAAGAAGATGCCGGCACCCGCTATTGACCTCAATGCCAATGAGATAATAACGTGGCAAGACCGCGAAGACCATACCCTTTTTGACGTCTGTGCCGACGACCACTGTCAACGTTATCAGGGTATTACCGAGGCTGTCAAGGAGCGTGTGCGCCAGGCTGTGGAGGCTACGCGAGGCATTGTCATCGCCGACGAGACGGGCAATGTGGCCGACGCGCGTTTCTCGAAGTGCTGCGGCGGCCGCTCGGAAGTCTATGAGAGCTGCTGGGACGACACGCATTATCCCTACCTCGAAAGCGTAGAGTGTGGCTATTGCAACACCTCTGACACTAAGATTCTTAAACAGGTGCTCAAGGGTTATGACCAGGCCACGGCAAACTTCTATGAATGGACTGTGAGGTATACTCAAGATGAACTCTCAGAGTTGGTCAGCCGCCGCTCCGGCATCGATTTCGGGCGGGTGACTGCGTTAGAGCCTATCGAGCGCGGGCCGTCGGGACGGATTACCCGCCTGCGCATAGTAGGGGAGAGGCGCACGGTGACCGTCGGAAAGGAGCTGATGATACGGCGCTGGTTGTCAGAGAGTCACCTTTATAGCTCGGCGTTTGACGTGGAGCGCGACGCAGTCACTGGCGACTTTGTGCTGCACGGCCACGGATGGGGACACGGGGTAGGGCTGTGCCAGATCGGGGCGGCTGTGATGGCCTCGGAGGGAGCCGGATATGCCGAGATACTGGCCCATTATTTCCCCAACACTCGATTGGCCGCGTATTCAGCCAATTAACGGTAAGGTGCAATTTTTTATTGGGAAATAAAGATTTTTTTGCTAAATTTGCAGTGTGATTTCCATCGACCGCCACATAGCCTATCTGTTGCTCGGACATGATTGTGTCATCGTGCCCGGACTTGGCGCATTTGTCGCTCAATATCAGAGCGCGGTGGTCAGCGGCCGTGAGTTTGCGCCTCCGACGCGCGAGGTGTCGTTCAACCCCTACCTCACCCACAACGACGGCCTGCTTGCCAGCTCGATAGCGCGCTATGCAAAGATGAGCTATGAAGCTGCCTGCAAGTCACTTACAGATGCCGTGGCGGGTTTACGACAGCAGCTGACGGCCGACGGTCATATTGCCATAAACCGAGTGGGCACGCTCACGGTCATCTCAGAGGAGGGTGATTTGGAGTTCACGCCCGACCCAAGGCCAATCACTTCCCTTCCCTTCCTGGGGCTGCCCTCGGCAGATGCCACTACCATCGCCGAGCGTCAGGCCGACGAGGCTGTGGAGGAGCGTCCAAGCCCCAAGGTGGTTACGTTTACAGTGCCGCTTACCTTCTTGCGCGTGGCAGCCTCCGTGGCCATCCTCGCTGTGGTCGGATTGGTGTGCTCTACTCCCAAATTAGCTGATACTGAGGCTGTAAACAAGGCCTCTTTGAGCGCTCCAACCATCACTCTCGAGCAGGACTTATCGGCGGGATATGCCGATGTGGAGCTACCGCAGCTTCTTATCGCCCCCCCCAAGCCGCTTGACGGCGAGGCCGAGGCTGTCGTAAAGAAGAAGTCAAAGAAGCGTTCAAAGTCCGCTGAATCGGTAACAGTCAACATGTCAGGTAACTATGGCGTAGTTGTGGCCTCTCTTAAGTCGCGCAAGGGCGCCGAGAAGTTTGTCAGGCAACATAGCTCCGACGGCCTGCAGATTATCAGACAGGAGGGACGCTACCGCGTGATCATTACCACCGCCGCGACCGAAGACAGCGCCAAGGCGATTGCCGCCTCGCGCGACATCCAGCGCAGGTATCCCGGAGCCTGGGTAACCGTAAAATAATGCGTATCTTACTAAAACAAAAGACATTAGCTCTTTTGTTTATTTTTTACCATATACGACACTGACCCATGCATAATTTCCATGATTTATTGGTGAACAGGCGAAGCATACGCCGATACACCGACCAACCGCTCGACCCGGAGTCGGTGCGCCTGATCCTTGAGGCCGGACTTCTGGCCCCCACCTCCAAGAGCACTCGCGCCTGGCAGTTTATTGCTGTCGACGACAAGGACAAGCTCGACGCACTCGCTAAGTGCAAAGCCTCGTATGGCACCTCTATCGCCGGCTGTGTGCTGGCAGTGGTTATCGCGATGGATTCGGCCAAGGATGAGTGCTGGATAGAGGACGCCGCGGTGGCCGCGACTATGATGCAGCTGCAGGCCGCTGACCTCGGTCTCGGCTCCTGCTGGGTGCAGGTGCGCGGACGCTTGACGGCTGATAATGAGCCGTCTGAAGATTATGTGCGCGAGCTGCTCGGCATACCCGAGGAGTATCCCGTGGAGTGCATCATCTCCTTTGGTCACAAGGATGAGGAGCGCAAGCCGCAGAACGTGGAGAAACTTCTTTGGGAGCGCGTTCACATTGGCGGCTGGCGTACAGAGGAATAACGATTATGGCAGACACGCGTGTAGTGTTCATCGGCGCCGGCAACGTTGCTTGGTCACTCGCACCGGCTGTTCAACGTGCTGAAGGATATGTGGTTACGGCAATTTGTAGCCGCACCCTTGACTCGGCGCGTCAACTTGCCGCTCGTGTCGGCTCTGACTGTTTACCAAGTACTTTTACAGACGTTTGCCCGCCTGACGACATCTATATCATCTCTGTGCGCGACGATGCCATAGGTGCGGCTCTTGACTTTATCGGACACACAGACGCGCTCGTGCTCCACACTTCCGGTGGTGTCCCAATGGAGGCTTTGGCAAGAGTGTCAAAGAATTACGGCGTGCTTTACCCTTTGCAGACGTTCACCAAAGGACTTGAGGTCAAGCTTGATGCGGTACCCTTCTTTGTCGAAGCCTCCAACGTAAGGGCTTTCGGCGAGACAAACTGTTTGGCCAAGGCGCTGTCACATAAAGTAATACCCTCTGACAGCGACAGCCGTCGACGAATGCATGTTGCAGCTGTGTTTGCATGCAACTTCGTCAACTTCATGCTTACCAACTCAAACGACCTGTTGGAGGCTGACGGACTTGATATAAAGGCGTTTAAGCCCTTGATAGAGGAAACCCTGCGCAAAGCGTACACTCTCGGCCCTGAAAGCGGGCAGACTGGCCCGGCGCGCCGCGGCGACACTAAAGTGATGGAGGCTCACGAGGCAAGTATTGCAGACCCCTCCAGGCGAGAGCTATATCGTTACATATCTCAGTTAATTACAGAACGTTATAACAATGAGCAAGATTGATTATGACCTGCTGGCAGTGCGCGCCGTAGTGTTCGACGTCGACGGCGTGCTGTCCCCCTCTACCATCCCCATGGCTGCGGACGGACAACCGATGCGCATGGTCAACATTAAGGATGGCTACGCGCTGCAATTAGCTGTCAAAAAGGGAATTAAAATTGCCATAATCACCGGCGGCAAGTCGCCCGGCATAACGGAGCGCTACAACTCGCTGGGCATTCGCGATGTGTTTACCGGCGTGTCGCTGAAGCTCCCGGTCTTGGAAATGTGGCTTGCTGACAATGGCCTTAACCCCGAAGAGGTCGCCTACGTTGGTGACGATGTGCCCGACTATGAGGTGATGATGAAAGTTGGCCTGAAGGTGGCCCCTCGCGACGCTGCGGTGGATATTAAGCAGATTGCCAATTATATATCTCCGGCTGATGGCGGCCACGGCGTGGCTCGTGACCTGCTCGAAGAGATGCTTCGTGCGCGTGGTCAGTGGCTCAACCATGCTGACGCCTTCGGATGGTAACTTATTGACGAATACTGATGGACAATCCTTTAAAAAACTTAGAGAAATATAACATAGTTTTGGCGAGCCATTCGCCGCGCCGCCGTGAGTTGCTCGGACTCCTCGATGTCAAGTTTAAGCTGGCCGACATCATAGAGGTCGACGAGGTGGTGCCGGACGGCATTCCGGCTTTGGATGTCCCTGCATATCTGTGCCAGCTCAAGGCTGAAGCCTATACTAATGTGTTGAAGGATAACGATTTATATATCACAGCCGACACGGTGGTGCTTCTCGGTGACGAGATATTGGGCAAGCCGAAAGATGAGGATGACGCGCGGCGGATGCTTCACGAGATGTCCCGTCGCGTGCACAAGGTTGTTACCGGCGTGTGCGTGTTCACACGCGGGCGTCGCGAGGTGTTCAGCACTGTTACCGACGTGGAGTTTGGCCCCCTGACGGATTCTGAAATTGATTATTATTTAGCTAATTACCGTCCGTATGACAAGGCGGGGGCATACGGCATCCAGGAATGGATAGGCGCGACGGCCATTAAGGGTGTGGTAGGCAGTTTCTACAATGTGATGGGCCTCCCCGTTCATGCTTTGTGGCAGGTGCTCACAACTTTCTGAGAGTGAAGCAGAAGCGTGTTTCGTGGCTTACTGGCGACAGATTTAACTCACCGGCTAAAGGTTTCCAGGGCCTTACTTCAAAAATTCCTGTAAGATATTCTGTAAAGTGCTCGTTACGTGCAAGGTACCAGGCAACGACGCCCATAGTCATGCGCATGTTCACCTCAATGCACGGGGCAATATGATGCCTCCCTTTGGAGTCTCTGTATACCATCATGTCTACCCCCAGCCAACCCTCATAATCTTTGCCGTAGATAGTAGTTATGATTTCGGCCAATGGAGGTACAAGTTCGTCAAATTTCCTTAATTCAATTAATTGAGCCAAGCGTTTGCGCAAGTCAACCTCCACGGCTACCAGATTGCCGGTGTACGCCCCTGTGGCATCGGTCGTGAAGATTGACAATCCTTTATAATCAGCCCTCCCGGCATCAATCTTGAATAGAGCAGCGAAGTCGGCAACCTTCTCCAGCTCGCGCTCTACCATCACACTTCCCTGCCGTCGTATTGCACCCTCTATCGACTTGGTATTTTGCGGATTAAACCGAAATACGCCGCGCCCGCTGCTCGACCATGGCAATTTTACATAACAGTCACCGTTGGCAATATCTGCCACTTCTGTCACCTCGCAAGGGATAAGGTCGGCAAATGCACTGTCAAGATTATCAGCTAAATATCGCATAACCCTAACCGTCTGGCGGCGGTGACTGAGCTCCCGAAGACGGTTAAGATGAGTAGGGGAGGGGAGGATCGCTTCAGGCACCCCGGCCTCGAGGAATTGCCGCCTTGCATCCATGCTCCAACCCCAAGGATTGCAAGAAGTTACCTGCGCTGCTTCCTCCAGTGTGAGTTTGCGGTGCCGGGTGAGTACAATGTCGTCAGCATCAGCCCACAGGCGTGGCAACAGTGCGCCGTCGATGTGCAGTGTGCGGGCGGCGGCCGGGGGCGTGTAGCGTGTTACATCTGCTGCTAACGCCGTGTCATTCTCCGGATTAAAGAGGTGTACGGTCAATCAGTAGGGCTTGCGGTATTTGTCGGCGTCCGGGTCGGTGTCGTCGAGTATGCTGAGGTAAGAGGCGTATCGTGATTGCGCTATCAAATTGTCCTCCAAGGCTTTGCGTACAGCGCATCCCGGCTCGTGGGTATGCGTGCAGTTATTGTAGCGACAGTCGGCCGATGCCTTGAATATTTCGGGAAAGTAGTGTGAGACCTCCTCGCGCTTGAAGTCGATGGTGCCGAAACCTTTGACTCCGGGGGTGTCGATGATGTAACCGCCGTCAGGGAGGGGGAACATCTCGGAGTAGGTGGTGGTGTGCATGCCGGTGTCGTGAATGGCTGATATTGCGGCAGTACGCAAGCCCAGGCCCGGAATGATGTCGTTAATGAGCGTCGACTTGCCTACCCCCGAATTGCCCGACAGAAGTGTCACCTTGCCATGTAGCGTCACGCGTATCTGGTCAATACCCTCGCCGCTCTTGGCGCATACGTGCATCACCCTGTAACCGATTGACTCGTAGAGATATGTCACTGCGTCGAGCAGCTCCCTGTCTTCGTCTGTCGTCAGCAGGTCTGTCTTGTTGATAACCAGTATGGCGGGGATAGCGTAAGCCTCGGCGGTGGCCAGGAAGCGGTCGATGAACGTGGTTGAGGTGGTCGGGTGTGACAGGGTGACGATGAGCAGCGCTTGGTCGACGTTGGCGGCGATGATGCTCGCTTCTTTCGACAGGTTGCTCGCGCGGCGTATAATATAGTTGCGTCGCGGCTCGATGGCGGTGATAAGCGTCGCATTGTCAGCGCCTTCACGCAGAGTCACACGATCGCCTACCGCAACCGGGTTGGTGGTGCGGATGCCGCGGATGCGGAAGGTGCCCTTGGCGCGGCAGTCGAGCAGGCGGCCGTCGTCAGTGGCCACAAGATATTGGCTTCCGGTATTCTTTATTACAAGTCCGTTCATCTAAGATTAACAAGCGCACGGCGCGTTTCGGTTGGCAAAATTAGTGAATTTTCGCGAAACGCGAGCCAATAAATCTAGAAAATTGTAACACGGCGGCAATAAGCTAACTTGCAAACAATTAACAGAATAGCGATTAATGTTAAAAAATTTGGAAAAATTTTTAAATAAATAATAGTTTGTTTTTCAAACTTTTCGTAAATTTGCAGCGTTTTTAAGGTAAAATTGAAAACTTTATTGTCTAACAGTAATTGTACAACACATGAACACTGACACTATTGGCGTATGGGCCGGCCAGGTCTGGCAGGCACTTAACGCAGCAGATGCAATGGGCACCAAGCAACTCCGTAAAGTCACCAAGCTGAAGGACAAGGAGCTGTTCGCCGCCTTTGGATGGCTGGCTCGTGAGGGCAAGATTGCCTTCCAGACCAATCCTGAGGACGAGAAGGAGATCATGGCCAGCCTCGTTCAGGACAAGTAATAGCCACACCCACAGAACAATCGCGGCGGCACACTATTGTGCTGCCCGCACTCTACCCTATAACTCGCAGGTGCCACCTCCCAAGGGCCGGCACCTGCGATGTCGTTATATAAAGAGTTGTTGCGGGCGTTAGTTGGTGATTTTGACTTGTTGACACTAGTGTCTCTTAACAAATGTTAATCAAAAATCAGGTCAAGTGTGGGGTA
>CAYOUJ010000065.1:0-12066 GCA_964407165.1 uncultured Muribaculaceae bacterium
AGCGCCGAGGGGGCTGTGATAGAGGCGTATGGCATTGACGGGCGGCTCGTGGCCAGGGGCACCGGAGAGCTCACCCTCCCCGACGCCGGCGTCTACATCCTCCGCGTCCCCGGGCAACCACCCATGAAGGTGGTAGTCAAGTAAGGGGTGAGCACAAAACTACGGATTGCACGGATTGCACAGATTATATTTTAAAAATCTGTGTAATCTGTGTAATCTGTTGTCAGGACTTGCGGGCGAGGCGGGCGTTGTAGTAACGCTTGTCGCCGGTGACCTCGTGGCCGACGAAGGGGGGCAGGGTGAATGGCTCCTCCTCCGTCGTTAGCTCTATCTCGGCGAGGACCAGCCCTGCGTGGCGCCCATGGAACTCGTCGACCTCCCAGGTGTGTCCCTCGTAGGGGACTATGTAGCGGGTTTTCTCGATGACGCGGCCGTCGGCGAGGGCGTCAATCATCTCGCGGGCGTCGGCCGGGGGTATGGGGTATTCCCACTCGTCGCGAGAGAATCCCTCCGTGGGGCCTTTTATGGTCAGAAACGCCTCGTCGTCACGCAGGCGCGCGCGCAGGGTCGGGCGCCCCTTCTCCGACAGGTAGCCCTGAACGATGGCGTGGCTGCGGATGGCCATCCCCTTGTAGCTGTCGCTGATTACCAAAAACTTGCGCTCTATCTCCTTTGCCATCGTGGTTAATATTCGCTGAAGAGGCGGGGCTTGATGCAGATGCCCACGCGCAGCTCGGAATGATATTTGTTGTATTCGAGCAGCCCCTCGCCGTAGCCGTTGTAATACTGGAGGAATAGGAACTGGTTGTCGCGTTTGAACAGCCGGTAATACAGCTCGATGGTGGTGTTGTAGCTCAGGCGCCACCCCTTGCGCTTGGTCAGCAGCACGGAGGCGCCGAAGCGTTGGTTGAGGGTCATATAGGAGGTGCCTACCTGGTATATGCCGGAGTAGTCAAGTATGTCCTTGTTGTGCTGGCCGTCGACGATGGGTATCCAGGCTTTGCCGTGGACGGTGATGCAGGGGTCGATCATGATGCTGCCGGCAAGCGAGATCTTGTTCCACGAGCGGCTCTCGACGCCGTCGCGGCCGTTGCTCTCGTGCTCGATCATGAGCATTGCCTTGCCGATGAAGCGATTCTTGACGAACAGGGGCTTGGCCAGGCCGATGCCGGGATTGAAGTTGAGGTCGGTCATCGGCATGGAGTTCTCGAGCACGTTCCAAAACACCTTCTGCGAGTAGAAGAGGTACAGATAGGTGCCCAGCGGGAGCGTGCTCTTGGTCAGGCGCTGGGATACGCTGATCTGAAACTTTACGTTGGTGTTCTCCTTGGTGGGCTTGGGGCCGACGGCGGTGCCGAAGATGAAGTAGTTGTCTTTGTACAGCCCGAAGTAAGGGCCGGAGTCGAAGGCGCGGCGCACCGAGTCGGCGTCGACCATGGTGGTCGAGTCGTTGTCGACTATCTGCGCGCGCGCCGGCGAGGCTGCGAGCAGGATAGTCAAAACAATTATGGCTGTCAGATGTTTATACATGGTAGGGGAGCACTGCTGCCGTGGCAAAGGTAGCAAAAATTTTTTGCAAAATTGGCAATTAATGTCTACATTTGCCGCTGCTTAGATGCAATCCGTTAGATATTACACACTTAACTATTTAGATATGATACGCAAAAGTTTTATGGTATTGGCTCTTGCAGCCATGATGACCGCCTGCGGCGGCAGTGACAAACAGCAGACCACCAACGACACCATTCTCGGCATCGCCGAGGCCGTGCAGGGCGAGGAGGTAGCCGTGGCCAGCGGAGACACGGAGAACGTGGCCGGCGTGGTCACCGAGGAGGCCGTGCCCGTCGAGGAGGTAGTCGAGGAGACCAAAGAGCAGGCAAGCAGCGTCTCTTCGCAGATTACTGAGATGCTCGACAACCTTGAGGGCAAGGTCACCAAGTTCGTATCCCTGGCCAAGAAGGTGAAGGAGGGCGACGTCAAGGCTGCTACTGAGCTCCCCGCCGTGCAGAAAGAGGTTAGCAGCATCCTCAGCAAGCTTCAGGCCAAGGCCGCTGACATGACTCCCGAGCAGACGAAGCGCTTTGCCGAGATCCAGCAGAAGTTTACCGCCGCCGAGTAAAACAATTAGCAGTCACACAACGTATTAAGCGTCGGCGCATAGGTCGTTGGACTCTATGCGCCGATGCTTATTTATATTTTTTAATATTGGAGTGTGGCCGATTATTCGTATCTTTGCAGGCGGTAAACCACACATCATTCTGAATATGACTGACTATAGCTATATAAGCCTTGCCGTCCATGGACAGTATGACGGCCAAGTGAAGACCGTATATACCTATCCCACAGAGCCGACGCCCGCGTGGGCGGCTACGCTCATCGATCCGGCCACCATCACGCCCCACTTCATCAACATGCGCGACTGCTACATGATGTGGGCCAATGCCGACGGCCACTTCTTCTCGCTGATCACTCGCAATCCGATGGACCAGCGTTCCGGCGCCATCATGCTCACCCTGTGCATAGCCGACGGCTACTCGCTCACGGGCCAGCAGATAGTCAACACTCTGGCTCATCTTAAGCGCACGCTCATCGAGGACGACACCATGATGGACGGTGCTGTCACGCGCTGCCTCGAGAGCATCGGCATTCCCGCTCAGGGGCTGCGCCAGGAGTCATGGCTGAGCAACTCGGCACGTCCCGCCGTGGCACCCAAGGGGATGTGCTACCGCACCTACGTCAGCGGCACCGAGCTTGAGTCGATACTCTCGTTCCCCAACCAGACCGATTACGAACGTTTTCAGAAGGTCATCATCATACCCGCCACCACCTCCCTGCGTCCCGGCGCCGGCATCGAGCGCATAACCTCGCCGGTGAAGAAAGTGTTCACCGTCATCACTCCCGACGACGTGAAGGCCTCCAAGACCCTCATCGCCGACGGCGAGCGCCTGACGCTCACCTACAGCAAGCCGGGTTTCAACCCGCGCAAGGAGACAGTCATCGCCGGCACGCCGTCCTCGTATGTCCGCTATGCCGGCTCGGCCATGATCATCAAGAAGGCGCAGGACTGCGGCCTCAGCTTTGTGCGCCGCATCAAGATAGCCGTCAAGAGCGCCAAGGGTGGCGCCGTCAACGGCTACACCATCAACGTCAACGGCCGGCCCGTCAACACCATGGATCCGGCCGTGGAGATAAGCGAGACCGACATGGCTCCCGGCAAGACCACAGAAATCAGTGTGGCCTCCAACAATTTCCGGCCCGTCAAAGTGGTCAAGGACTCGCAGGAGCTGGCCGCCATGGAAACCCTCGATATAGTGCTCGAGCCGCTCGAGCAGGGGATAGTGCTTCGCCTCGACTTCGGCGAGGGCCGCACCTTCGAGCAGGAGATCATGATAGAGCGCAACACTCCCGAATACCGCGAGCTCCACTCCGGCAACTTCCACGGCTTCCGCGCCCACCGCGTGGCCACGCCCGGCGGGGAGGTATATAATGTGGACGTGCGCGCCGGCAGCCGCCCTACTGCGCCCACTTTTGCCAACGTCACCGACAAGTCGACCCCTACTACAGAGCGCAAGGTCCCTGTGTTTGAGAACGTAAGCCGCGGAACAGCCAGCGTGGCCGCCGGCGCCGGCGCAAAGACCGAGAAGGTTGAGGCCGATGCGCCTAAGGGCGGCAAGCGCGACAAGAAGGAGGATGGCCGCGCCGGCTCGTCGGTATTCGGCTCCAAGGCCGGTGTCATCGTCGGCGCTGCAGCTGCGCTGATATTGCTCATAGTGGCTCTTGTATGGCTGCTACCCGGTGGCTCCGACGAACCCAAGGAGCCGGAGCGCGAGGTGACCACGTTCAGTGAAGACCCCAACGCCATCGAGCAGGCCGAGGCCGAGGCCGCCAAGCAGTCGGAGGCCTCTGTGCAGCAGCGTGTCGACAATGCTGTGAGCCAGGTTGCTCCGGCTGCATCTGAAGGTGCATCCGACAAGGCTGACTATGACTATCTTAACAAGGAGACCAAGACTTGGCAGCGCGACCGCCTGACCTCTGAGACAGGGAAGGCGCTCATCAATGCCATCGCCTCAGGCGACATCGACGCGTTCGCCTCCAGCCCCTATTTCGCCAAGGAGGGCAACTGTGCCAATACACGCGCCCGCAAGACCGCAGAGTGGGTCTGGGCCACCAAGGGTACAGGCCATGAGAAAGCCGTGCGCGAAATAATGAAGAACTCCGTGAAGGCTGATGGCACCGTCGACCTCTATAACCTCTGGGACAACGTCAGCCGCCACCAGCCCAAGAAGGACGAGGCCAACAAGGAGCCGATGCCCAAGCTTTAAAAAGAAAAACGTTTCAACTAATTCACCCACAAATAATTATGCATTATGCATTTTGCATTATGCATTTCAAAAGCCATGATAAACAAACTTTTAGCTCTTGCCGCAGCCGGGCTTTTCGCCCTGGGCGCCACCGCCGCCCCGCGGCAGACCAAAGTGCAGCACCCCGAGTGGAGCCGCAACGCAGTCATCTACGAGGTAAACATGCGCCAGTATAGCGACGACAGCAGCTTCGCCTCGTTCCTCGAGCAGATGCCCCGCCTTAATGAGCTTGGCGTCGACATCCTCTGGTTCATGCCCATCCACCCCATCTCCGAAGACGGGCGCAAGGGCGGTCTAGGCAGCTATTACGCTGTAAAAGACTACTATGGCGTCAACCCCGAGTATGGAACAAAGGATGAGTTCCAGCAGATAGTCGACAAGGCCCATGAGATGGGCATGAAGGTGATACTCGACTGGGTGCCCAACCACTCCGGTCGCGACAACGCCTGGGTCACCGAGCATCCTGACTGGTATGCCCGCGACGACAAGGGGGAGATGTTCGGTCCCTTCGATTGGACTGACGTCTACAAGTTTGACTACAGCAATCCCGAGATGCGCAAAGGGATGATTGACGCGCTGAAATATTGGCTCACGGAGGTAGGCATCGACGGCTTCCGCTGCGATGTGGCCATGCAGGTGCCCACCGACTTCTGGAACGAGGCCCGCCCGCAACTGCAGGCTGTCAAGCCCGACCTGTTCATGCTCGCCGAGGCTTCGGAGCCTGATTTGGTGGAGGAGGCCTTTGACATGGACTACAACTGGCCGATGAAAGACCTCTTCAGCGAAATCGCCGACACACAGGGTCAGTACACCTTCGTCAACGCCGACGGCCATCGTCGCCCCTTCCCCGCCAAGAACGCCCTTGCCATCGACTCGCTCCTTGCCTACCAGGCTGAGAACTATGCCGTTGACTCCTATATGATGAACATGATCACCAATCACGACCTCAACTCGTGGGAAGGCACGGAGTTTGAGCGCTTAGGCAATCTCACCGGTGCCTTCGCGGTGCTGAGCTACACGCTCCCCGGCATGCCGCTCATCTACACGGGCCAGGAGACTGGCCTCAACCGCGCCCTGGAGTTCTTCGTCAAGGACACCCCTCCGCAGTGGGAGCCGCGCAACACATTCTTTACATTCTATCAGAAGCTTAACGCCCTCAAGCACGACCACAAGGCACTCGCTGCCGGCACCAAGGGCGCGCCGATGACACGCTTCATGACCGAGAGCCCCGACGTCTATGTCTTCTCGCGCGAGCTTGACGGCGACAACGTCACAGTCTTTGTCAACCTCAGCGCCACGGAGCAGCCCGTCAAGTTCACCGGCGACGCACCCAAGGTCGAGGGGATGAAGGACTACTTCAGCGGCAATGACGCCGTGCTGCCGCTGACGATGGCTCCCGGAGCATACTTTATTTACACAAAATAGAGTTGATAACCAAACTGATACGGCCATGGTTTGTGCGGAGTGCCCGCCGGGCCATGGCCGCTCACATAGACGTTGAGGTTACGCAACGCAGGGTGCTCGCCCGCCTGCTCTCCCGCGGCGCCCGCACGGAGTGGGGGCGCCGGCATGGCTATTCTAAACTGTCACGTTACGAGGTCTTTGCCGAGGCGGTGCCGGTCTGCTCATACGAGAAGCTACGCCCATGGGTTATGCGCATGGTCGGCGGTGAGAGCGATGTGCTCTGGCCGGGGCGCGTCAGGCGCTTCGCGCAGTCGTCAGGCACCTCCGACGGGCGCAGCAAATACATACCCATCACCGACGAGTCGCTGCGTGTCAACCATTACCGCGGTGGCTCTGACGCCGTGGCGCATTACTTGGCACACAACCCGCAGAGCCGCCTTTTTGAAGGTCGCGCACTCATACTCGGGGGCAGCTTTGCCAACGGCCTGACAGACTTGCCAAAGGGTACGCGCGTAGGGGACCTGTCGGCCACGCTCATCGACCGCATACCCGCCGCCGCGGGTCTCCTCCGTGTGCCATCAAAGCGTATTGCGCTGATGGAGAACTGGACGGAGAAGCTGCCGCTGCTCGCCCGTAAAGCCGCACAGCGCAAGGGTATTACCAACCTCTCGGGCGTCCCTTCGTGGATGCTGTCGGTGCTCAAGGAGGTGCTTGCCATCATGGGCAAGGAGGATATAACGCAGGTGTGGCCGCGGCTGGAGGTCTTTTTCCACGGCGGAATCGCCTTCGACCCTTACCGCGCACAATACAAGGAGATTATACCCTCCGACAGGATGCATTACCTCGAGACGTACAACGCCTCTGAGGGGTTCTTCGCCGTGCAGGACGACCCGGAGGTGCGCGCCATGTCGCTGCTGCTCGACGCGGGGATGTTCTACGAGTTTGAACCACTCGAGGGGGGGGCACCCGTGCCTGCGTGGCAGGTGGAGGAGGGGCGTGTGTACGCCCTGCTGCTCAGCGGCGTGAACGGCCTGTGGCGCTACGGCATTGGCGACACCGTGCGCGTGCGCTCCCTGTCACCCCTGCGCATCACCATCGAGGGGCGCACCAAACACTATATCAACGCATTCGGCGAGGAGCTGATGGTGCACAACGCCGAGCAGGCGGTCACGGCGGCGTGTGTGAAGCATGGGTGCTCGGTCCTCAACTTCACCGCGGCGCCGCTGTTCGAGACCGGCGCCACCACCAACGGCTGTCACCAGTGGGTGATAGAGTTTGCCAAGCAACCGGCAGACTTGCCGGCGTTTGCCCGCACGCTTGACGACGAGCTGCGGCGTGTGAACAGCGACTACGACGCCAAGCGCACCGGCGACCTGTTCCTCACGCCTCTGCGCGTGGTGGTGGCGCGTCAGGGTCTTTTCGACCGGTGGCTTGCCTCGACGGGGAAGTTAGGAGGCCAGCGCAAGGTGCCCCGCCTGTGCAACGACCGCCGCTTCATAGAACCCCTCCTCGCCGCAAATATTTGACTTATTAGTTATTTTTCAAAAATTTTGTGTATCTTTGTAGCAACCTTTATTAGTTAAAAGTGTTATAACTAAAAAATTAGCCATGGCAAGACCGATTACCGAAACCCCGACCCTTTACGGCAAGGATGCAAAGCGCTTTGCCGAAAATATGGAGAAAGTGGAGAACTTGACTCCCGAGGAGCGTCGTGCCAATCGTCAGGAGCTTGAGAAGCAATACCAAGAAGACGTCAAAAAATTTAACCTAACCTTCCTGTTCTGATTTTGCCATTTCAATCATAATACTAACTCAAGTTTCTTATGTTTACAATTGATTGTGGCGCAGCCACAACTCCTTCTGTAAACCCCACGCTTCAGCGTGGGGCAAAGACATCCCCTCCCACTTCAAGCGTGCCGCAGGCACGCCTCTGTGGAGGCGCCTCTAAAGAGGCGTGCCTGCGGCACGCTGATTTGTGATGCAGCATAACCACTCCACGCTGAAGCGTGGGGTTAACAAATAGAGTTGTGGCTCCGCCACAACTTGCGAAACTTGAAATATTAACCTGAAATGATGAGAATTAAGAGATTGATGATGGTAGCGGTGGTGGCGTTGGTCACCATCGTGGCGATGGCGCAGGCAAAGGCACCGCGCTACATATTCTATTTCATAGGCGACGGCATGGGCCCGGGGCACGTGATGGCGACGTATCAATACAACCGCCTGGTGCGGGGTATGGAGGAGCCGCTACTGATGACCTCCTTTCCGATTGTAGGCCAGCAGACTACGTTCTCGGCCAGCAGCCCCGTCACCGACTCGGCGGCTGCGGGCACCGCATTGGCCACTGGCACCAAGACGCTCAACAATATGCTTGGCATGAGCCCTGACAGCGTGGCGCTCGTGAGCATCGCTGACAAGCTGCACGACGCCGGCTGGGGCGTGGGCATTGTCACCACCGTGGCCGCAGACGACGCAACTCCGGCAGCGTTCTATGCCCATCAGCCCTCACGGTCATTGTATTACGAGATAGGTGTGGAGGCCGCGCGCAGCGACTTTGAGTTTATCGCCGGCTCCGGCTTGCGCGGACTCGTCGACAAGCAGGGGCGGCGCACCGACCTGATGGAGCAGTTCGCGCAAAACAATGTGGCCGTGGTCCGCGGCGCCAACGCCCTGCGCGGGGTCGACTCGCGCAAGATTGTGCTTCTCAACACCGATACAGTAATGAACTGGCAGGTAGGCTATACCATCGACTCGGTAGGGGAGGGACTGACACTTCCCGTCATGACCGCGGAATGCCTTAGTCACCTCGAGCGGGTCAGCCCGGAGCGCTTCTTCATGATGGTGGAGGGTGGCAATATCGACTACGGCGGCCATGCCAACGACGGCGCGACGGTCATCAAGGAGGTCATCAAGTTTGACGAGGCTCTGCGCGAGGCCTACGACTTCTACCTGAAGCACCCCGACGAGACGCTCATCATAGTTACAGCCGACCACGAGACCGGCGGCATGAGCGTGGGCAACAACTTCCACCACTATAACTGTGCGCTGCAATACGCCGACGCGCAGCGCATCTCGAAGGACAATTTCTCCGACCTTTGCAAGGCCATCATGAAGAGTCGCCGCATCTACACGTGGGACGACATGGAGGAACTGCTGCGTGAGAAATTGGGCTTCTGGACGAGCGTGCCTGTCAACGCCGAGCAGACTAAGATACTGAAAGAGAGCTTTCAACGCACGTTTGTCGACCATACCGGCACTGAGGTGCAGGCGCTTTATAACCGCTATCCCGAGTTTGTCAATGTTGTGTTTGACATCATGCAGGACTTCATGGGCATCGGGTGGACTACCATCAACCACTCCGGCAACCCCGTCGGGGTCTATGCCATCGGCGTAGGCGCCACGGAGTTCAGCCGCCTTGTTGACAACACCGACATCCCCCGCATCCTTGAGCGCCTGACACTGGGTGAATAAAGGGTCAAAGGGGGAGTTGGAGGTGGTCCATGACGATGCCCATGAATGGGCGCTCACCCACCTCACGGAAGCCCACGCGCTCGTACAAGCGGCGAGCACGCGGGTTTTCCTTGTCTACCAACAGGCCTAACGGCTTTCCCGCGCGACGTGCACGCTCGGCGGTGGCCTCAATGAGGGCTGACGCGATGCCGCGGCCTCGATATTCGGGGAATACGCAGAGGGAGTCGAGGTAAAACTCGGAGGCGTCGGTCTCATCTTGCACGCGCGAGGTGTCGAAGCCGAAGCGCTCGCGCATCAGCCGCAGGAAGTGCTCGCGCATGGGTGCCAACCCCGCGCCGTCGTAAGCGACGCACACGCCCATGACGTCGCCGTCGTCGTCGAGGGCGACGAGGGTGTTTCGGTAGCTGTATTGTGCGCCGTCGGTTGCGGCCAGTTCGGTGAACACGCGAGTGATTTCGTCTACGGTGTGACCGTGGCCGGCGAGGTGCTGGCTGTGGTCGATGCCGATTGCGGCGACGACTGCGCGGCCGATGAAGGGGGCGTCAGAGGGGCGGGCGGGGATGATTTGCATAAGGGAAATTAGGGAAATTAGGGAAATTAAGGAGAGCGGAGCAGCTATAAGTTATAAGTTATAAGTTATAAGTTAGGGGGTTGGGGGGTGCGCTTGCCGCGGAGGAGGGCGCTCAGGCGCAGCCACAGGCGCGAGGGGGTGCTGATGATGTCGGGGGTCATCGAGGCTGCGGCCGCGAGGGCGCCGGCCGCCTCCACAGCATCACCGAACTGTTCGGGGTAGATTACCACGATGTTGCGGTCGGAGAGGTGGCGCTGGATGAAGAGGGTCATGTCGTCGAGGGCGGGGGTGAACGACACTGAAGCGCGACGGGCGGAGATGAACACCACGAGGTCGTCCTCGGCCACTTTGCCCGTCATGAGCACATAGTCGTCGTCATGCTCCATTACGCTGTAACTGCGGCGAATGCCGTATTTGCCGGTGACAAGCACGTTCTCGATGTACGGGCGCGTGGTCTCGGAGCATGCGAAGGTTACGCGGCAGCCGATCTGGCGGGTGAGGTTGCCGACTGCCTCCACCCAGGCGCGGAAGCCGGACTCGTACTGAGCCTTGTCGGGGACGACGACGAGGATACGGCTGACTGTGTTGAGGGGGTTGAAAGTGCGGCTGATGACCACCATGCGGTGTGTCTTGGTCAGCAGCGTCTCTATCTTGCTGCCATAGAACGTGTCGATTACGCCGGCGCGGCGGTGCAGCCCGATGAAGATGGTGGATATGTCGCGCTCGGCGATAGTGTTGAGCAGGCCGGTGACAATGTTCATGTCAAAGCGCTCGATGGGCACCAGCGGGGCGTCGGCGGCGGTGGCCACCTGTGCGGCGGTGTCGAGAGAGTTGCGCCCGATGGCGCGCGAGGAGGGGGAGTTGTCGCTGCGCACGTGCAGGGCGTAAATCTTTGAGTCGCTGTCGGCGCCAGCCGGGCGCATGAGCAACGCGAGGTCGACCAGCTGCCGCGCCGTAAGCGGTGTTGCGAGTGATATTAGCGTGTGGGATGTGCCCGAGGGGCGGGTGACGTCGTCGGTGTCGATGCCCATCTCGCGGCGTGTGACGAGTCGGAAGGCTGCGCGCTCCACGCCGAGGGAGGAAACGGTGCAGGTAACGAGTATCATGAGGACGGTGCCGTTGAGTATCGTGTCGTCGAACACGCCGAGGTGGTAGCCGATCATCACCACGGCGAGGGCCACGGCGGTGTGGGCATTGCTGAGCTGGTACATGACCGAGCGGTCGATGCGGCCCATCTTGAACGTCACCTGTGCCGCAAAGGCGGCGAGCCACTTGGCGGCGATGGCCACAATCGACATTACAGCAGCGACATAGACCGTGCCCCAGCCTGCCACGAGCACGCGCACGTTGATCATCATGCCCACGCCGATGAGGAAGTAGGGGATGAAGATGGCGTTGCCGACGAACTCAAGGCGCGACATGAGCGAAGACTTGGCAGGTATGTAGCGGTTGAGCGCGAGGCCGGCGAAGAATGCGCCGAAAACGCCCTCGATGCCGATCCATTGCGCCGTCGACGCCGCCAAGAACACCATCGCCAGCACATAAATAAACTGTGGTATGGCGCCGGAGTATTTCTTGAAGAACCACTGCGACAGGCGCGGGTACACATAGCCGACAATGAAGCAGAACGCCACGAGCCAGCCGAGCAGGCGCAGGGTCTGCGAGGGTTGGAACTCCCCCTCGTGGATTATCCCCGTGACGGTTGCCAGGGCTATCAGCGAGGCCAGTACGGTGATGATGGTCGCGGCGATGGCGATGATTACGGCGGGGCTCTTGGTCAGGCCGAAGCGCGAGATGATGGGGTAGCCGATAAGTGTGTGCGCCGAGAAGATGGTGGCTGCGAGAGCCGAGGCCATAAGCGGCAGTCCCAAAAGGAAATATGATGCCAGAAAACCCGCCGCGAGAGGTATCAAGAACGTGTATATGCCGAACACGAGTCCGCGCCCGAGGTTCTTCTTGAGGTGGTACATGTCTATCTCAAGTCCGGCGAGGAACATGAGGTAGAGCAGGCCCACCGAGCCGAAGACTTCAAACGACATGTCGCGTGCCACCACGTTGAACCCGTAGGGGCCGATGGCCACGCCGGCAATGATGAGGCCGATGATGTTGGGTATCTTGAGATGACTCAACAGCATCGGCGCCAGCAAAATGACGGCGAGGACCACCATGAAGATGGCCACGGGCTGGGTAACTAATGGCACGGAACTCAGCATACACGATTTTATTCAGTCCGCGGACTATATATAACGTGGGGACTAG
>CAYOUJ010000066.1:0-11949 GCA_964407165.1 uncultured Muribaculaceae bacterium
GTCATTCTTGGTCTGCAAACCTATATAGCAGCTCTTGAATCGCTGAATAGTTACCCGGTTAAAGACCTTCCTTAAATTTCCTTAATTTCCTTATTTTTCTACGAACCGTGTGCCTAACAACTCGGTGGGGAGGTATTGCTGCTCGACCCAGTGGCCCGGGTAGTCGTGAGGGTATTTGTAGCCCTCGCCGTAGCCTAACTGCTCCATCAGCTTCGTCGGCGCGTTGCGGATGTGCAGCGGCACCGGCAGGTTGCCCGTCTCGCGCACTTTGGCGATGGCGGCGTCAACGGCCTTGTACGCCGCGTTGCTCTTGGCCGACCGCGCCAGGTATATCGTGCACTCCGCCAAGGGTATGCGCCCCTCCGGCCACCCGATCTTGCGCACGGCGTCGAAGGTGGCGTTGGCCAGCAGCAGCGCGTTGGGGTTGGCAAGCCCGATGTCCTCTGCCGCCAATATCACAAGGCGCCGAGCGATGAACTCCGGATCCTCCCCCCCGACAACCATCCGCGCAAGCCAGTATATCGCCGCATCGGGGTCGCTGCCGCGCACGCTCTTGATGAACGCCGAGATGATGTCATAGTGCATCTCCCCGTCCTTGTCGTACGCCATCGGGTTCTCCTGCAGCCGGTTGGTCACCGTCTCGTCATCTATCACTATCGGCTCGTCGGCGGGTGTCGACGCCTCGAGAAGGTCGAGTATGTTGAGCAGCTTGCGCGCGTCGCCGCCGGCGTAGCGGAAGAGCGCCGACGTGCTCCGCACCTCCACCTTTCTGTTAGAAAGCCCCTCCGGCGCCGTGATGGCGTGGTTGAGCAGCTCCGTCAGCTCCTCCACGTCCAGCGGCTGCAGCGTGTAGACCTGCGCACGCGACAGCAGCGGCCGTATCACCTCAAACGACGGGTTCTCCGTCGTCGCCCCGATCAGCGTGATTGTGCCGTCCTCCACGGCCCCAAGCAGCGAGTCCTGCTGCGACTTGCTGAAGCGGTGAATCTCGTCGATGAACAGCACCGGCCGCCCCTTCGAGAACATGCTGCGCGCGTCCGCCCTGCACCGCTCGAGAACCTCGCGGACGTCCTTCACCCCCGAGTGGACCGCCGACAGGGTATAGAACGGCAGCTCGCACGTGTGCGCGATAATCTTCGCCAGCGTTGTCTTCCCCACCCCGGGAGGGCCCCAGAGTATGAACGACGCCAGACGCCGCGTGTCTATCATACGCCGCAGAATCGCGCCTTCGCCTACCAGGTGGCGCTGCCCTATGTATCCGTCGAGCGACTTCGGCCGCAGCCGCTCCGCCAATGGCTGTTGCATAAGTGTAAGGTTTTAAGTGTCAGGTGTCATATATATGTAACACTCATGACGTCCTCTTTACAATGCAAATTTAGCAATTTTTCTGCGTCACCCCAAACAAATGTTATATGTCGAGCAACATTCGCCGGTGGTGGACAGCATACACGGCTCCGGCGCAGAGATACCAAAGATTGCGGAGCACGTTGCCACCGGTCCGCCAGGCCTTCAGCGGCAGCCGCAGCAGGGCAGTCAGCGGATAGTCGAGCATGACGACCATCCCCTGGGCGCGAAGCACACCCGGCTCGCGCGCCGACCGCAGGCCGGTGGTCAAGCCCGGGTGACGGCATATCGTCACCGGGAAAAACCGCGCCTGAAGCCCGCGCCGCCGTATCGCGGTGAACAGCACATTCTCCTCACCGGCAGTGACATACGGCGTGCCTATCGAAATCTGCTCGCAGAAGTGCAGCGCGTATTGCCGCGCATGCTCCATGCGCAGCGCCATCTCGAAGCACGTGGCATAATAGTTCTTCGGCACAGGCGCGAGCGAACACTCTTGTGCAGGATAAACCTTGCCGTCAGGTCCCTCGTGGCGAAACGTCGCCAAGGTCAGGCGCGGGTGCTTCTCGAATGCGGCTATCACCTCCGGCAGCCCCTCGGCAAGCAGAGTCAGGTCGTTGTCGGCCATCAGCGCATACGGCGCCCGCGCCAGCCGCAGCAGGCAGTTGCGGTTGGCGCTCACCCCCGTGGTGTCAGTGAAATGCACCTCCATGTCAGGCCTAAGCAAAGCAGTCGGGAGAGCCCTCGGCGCACTCTGGCAGCTCACGATATAGCGCACCTGCGGAACCCGTGGCACCGCCATCGCCGCCACACGCTCCAGGCCCTGCGGCCCGTGGGTGGCTATCAGCACATCCAGTTTCACATCTTGCTCTGCCATAGTTCTTCAAACCGTCGCGCCACAGTCTGCGCGGCGTTATGTCGTTCAACAAACTCGCGACTCTCGCGGCCCGTCTGCTCGAGCCGCTCCGGCCGCTCTATCAACGAGCACAGCTCCTCCTCCAGCCTTTCCAGGCGCAGGGGGTCGGCGTTGACTATCGGCCGCAGCTCGCGCTCACCGATGAAGTCGTAATACTCTGCCTCGGCCCCGCTGACCGTCACCTTGCCCCTGGCCATGGCCATCAGCGCCGTCGTCGCCGGCGTGTATGAATACAGCTGGTCGACAACTATGTGCGCCCGCTCGAGGCGCCTCTGAAACTCGGCATACGGCACGTTTTGCACAAAGTCCACCTCCACCATCGGCCCCATCCGCGCCACCACACGCCGGAGCACTTCCAGCAGCCGGTCAGCCCCCTTCTCGCGCTCGCGGCCACGATGGCACGCCAGCAGTATGCGCACCGGCTCACCGGCCCTTACTTGCAGCGGCTTGCAGGGTATCTCGTCAATGTCTACCGGTATACCGCAATACTTCACCGGCCGCCCGTCGGCCACGGCCTCGCAGGTCGCCAGATGATACTCATACAGCGCCGTGGCCACCCCGTCGACGCCGTCGAATATATGCCGGCACATCCCCCTCAGCTCCTCCCCGCGCCACGCCGCGAGGCGCTCGGGGTGATCCTCGGCCTGCGGCGAAGGCCGACCCCCCACGGCCCAGTCGGAGTATCGCAGCGGGCTGCCGGCGCGCGTGCACATTTCTATATAAGGTGTGTTGTTGCTCAGTGCCGTCAGCCACACGCTGCCACTCAGCTCACGCAGGATGTCGAAGGCGCGCGCCGTCCGCTCAGGCCGCAGGCTGATAAAGTCGACGTCGCGCAGCTGCACCACGTCATACCCCGTGAGCGCCTTCCGGCTCAGAGCCAGGAACTTCAGCCACAGCGCCGCCCCACCTAACTTGCCTCCGAACGGCCGCGACAGACTCACATCGCACCCGGTATGCATCCATCCCCCGGCGTCCGACGCCACAGTCACCTCGTGGCCAAGCGCCCGCAGCCCCGTGGCCAGGGTGCGGTGGTATCCGCTCGCGTCGCCCATCAGTAGCACCCTCATATCCAGTGATTAGTTATTAGTTATTAGTTATTAGTTATTAGTGTTAGTGATTGGTGATTATCGGGTAATTTGTCCGGATGGCAGCTAATCACTCATCACTAATCATTAATAACTCAAACTAAGTTTATCGGCACGCGACGCTGTATCGAGTGGTCGAGCGAGATCAGCGTCTCGGTGCCCGTCACGCCCGGTATCATCTGTATCTTGTTGTTGAGCAAGTCCATAAGATGCTCGTTGTCACGCGCGTACAGCTTCAGCAACATGGTGTAGGGGCCTGTGGTGAAGTGGCACTCCACTATCTCAGGTATCTTCTCAAGCTCCGGCACCACCTCGCGATACATGGCTCCGCGCTCGAGGTTCACACCGATATACGTACATGTGCTGAATCCCAGTATCTTGGGATTCACGTTGTAACCCGACCCCGTGATCACATTAAGGTCTATCATGCGCTGGATGCGCTGGTGGATGGCGGCGCGCGAAACCCCGCACTCCTGCGCAACGTCCTTAGACGGTATGCGCGCATTGTTCATCACTATCTGCAGGATGCGCCGGTCTAAGTTATCAATTCTCTCCATAACAATAATTAGAAACGTAGTTGGAAATCCGTGGCAAAATTACAAACATTCTGCCAATCCACCAACATTTTGCCACCATTTTATCAAAATTGTCACAAACTCCGCAATATCGGCAGCGTGGTGAGTGAGCCAAGCGGCGCCAGATGCAGCGTGTAATACTGCAATATCCCGTCCGTCACCGCCGCCCGCTCGGCACGCGTAAGCCGCAGCGCGTGCATGTTGCTGAACGTCAGGCGTCCCAGCACGTGCACCGTCCGCGAGTCCGCAGCCCCCAGCCACCGGCCCCGCGTCGGCGCCGTCTGCCGGAAGATCCCCTCGGTGATGTCGAAATAAGCGCCCTCGCACCAACTACCGTAGTCCGGCTCGATGCCCGTAAACCGCGCCAAAAGCCGCAGGAACACTATCGGATAGTTACCAAGCCGACTCGCAGGAAGCGCATCCAGCGCACGCACAGCCTCCACGATGAACCCGAACAGAGCCTCGTCACCCTGGCTCTCGCGGAGCACGGCCGACAAGACCTCCGCCGCAAACATCGCTATAGTCGCCTTAACGGGATGCGCGTGCACCGTGGGCGCCGACACCCACGGCGCGACGTCGCGCAGCGGATACAGATCGCGCGCCGAAATCGCCGGCAGCGCGCACTCCAGCACGCTCATCGGCATCACCAACGCGCGCAGCCGCTGCGCACCGCGCCCCGCACCAGCCGGCACCGCAAACGACATGCGCCCCCGTTGGCGGCTGTAAGCTGTCACTATCGAGTGCCGGTCAGAGTGGCGCACCACCCGTAGCACCACTATCTGAATATTGTGCCCGTCCATTCATCCGCAAATTTACGCAAAAATTTGCAACCCGTCAAAAGTCAGGGTGGTCTTCGTCGGCGATGCTCAGGCGCAGGCGGTCCATAAGCGACATCTTTTCAGGCTTCAGATGCACATGAGCGCCCGAGTCTGCCTTGTCAAGGAAAATGATGGCATTCTCAAGCACCACGGCTACGTGGCGCTCAAACTCCAATATACCGCAGACGTGGTCGAGCGCTATCTCGTGAAACGGCGAGTCTTCACCAAGGGAGTCTATCACCAGGTTGCCCTCGTCGACGTAAATGCCGTGGTTTTCAATCGCGTAGTCAAATAGCAAACCCAAATCAAGACAGTCGGCACTCGGCGCCGGCCGCTTGTATTTCTTGTAAATAGCGTCTATGACCTCTTTGGTAATCATATTTCCAAGCTTTGTTTTTGATTCCGGGGGCCGGTAGGCCAAAGGTCAGGGGCCGCTGGAGGTGGATGTCAATGTTTATGTGATGTGGTTGTTTCTTTGTCTAACTGTCTGGTTATGAGTGAGCGGAGGTGTGCTTTGCAAAGGGCGCATGGCCGCCCTTTATTGGCTAACGCTTCGGCTCACACTTTGGTTCACAGAAAGTTTCATTATTATTACAACGCTGTGTCGCCAAATTTATTCTAGCCCTTTTGCCTTGTTTGTTGGAATATTTCGTAAATTTGCGCCTATGAACAAAATTCTTATCATCAACGGCCCCAACCTTAACCTCATCGGCCGTCGCGAGCCCGGCATCTACGGCGCAGAGACCATGGACGACGTGCTGGCTCAGGTCCGCGCCGACCACCCCGACGCCGAGATCGACTACTTCCAGAGCAACTGCGAAGGGGCCATCATCGACCGCCTCCACGCCACCCGCGAGGAGCCGGCCCTGCTCGGCGTCATCCTCAACGCCGGCGCATACACCCACACCTCCCTGGCCATCGCCGATGCAATAGCCGCCATCACGGCCCCCGTCATCGAGGTGCACATCTCCAACGTCTGGCGCCGCGAGCCCCTGCGTCACCACTCCATGATCTCACCGGTCTGCGCAGGCGTCATCGCAGGCCTGGGCACCCGCGTCTACACCCTCGCCGCCGCCGCCCTCCTCTCAACCAATAGCTAACCGACCACCGCGCGGGCCATTTTATGGCCCGCTCCCACAGTGACCGCCGAAGACTACATATTATCCCACATCTCCCCCGAGCCCCCCTGGCTCGCCGACTGTTTCCTCGACACCTGGCGCTACCGCCTGTACCCCCGCATGTGTGCCGGACACCTCCAGGGCTCCATCCTGACCATGCTCACCGCCATGGCCGCGCCCCGGCGTGTCATAGAGATCGGCACATACTCCGCATACTCCACCATGGCCATCGCCGCAGGACTCCCCCACGGCGGCACTGTCGACACCGTCGAGATCGACGACGAGCACGAGCCATTCATACGCCGCATGATAGCCCGATGCCCATTCGCCGACCGCATACGCCTCCACATCGGCGACGCCGCCGACATCATCCCCGCCATCTCATCAGAGCCCTGGGACATGGCCTTCATCGACGCCAACAAGCGCTGCTACACTGACTATTACCAGATCCTCCTACCCCTGCTGCGTCCCGGGGGATTCATCCTCGCCGACAACACCCTCTGGGACGGTCACCTATATAACGAGGCCCCACCCTCTAGGGGGGGGAGGGGGGGTGCTGACGCCCAGGCCCGCGGCATCCTCGACTTCAACGACACCGTCGCCGCCGACCCTCGCGTCACCGTCACCATTCTCCCCCTGCGCGACGGCCTCACCATAATCCGCAAAAACCCCTCGTAATGAAAAAGCTGCTTCTCATATTCACCCTTCTGACGGCCCTCGCCGCCCATGGCGCCATCGTCGAGCCGGTCAAGTGGACCTTCGACCAGCGTCTCACCTCACCCACCGAGGGCGTCGTAACCCTCACAGCCACTATCGGCAGCGGCTGGCATGTCTACGCCCTCGACGTCGACCCCTCTATCGGCCCCACTCCCCTCTCCGTCAAGTTCACCGAGCTCAAGGGCGCCGAGCTGGTCGGCACCATCAAGCCCGACCATGCGCCCCATCACCAGATGGACGACATGTTTGAGGCCGAGCTGTCCTGGTGGACCGGCTCCGTCACCCTCACACAGCGCTTCAAGGTCACCGCGCCTGAATACACCATCGCCGGCACGGTCCGATTCGCCGCCTGCAACGACGAGACCTGCGTGCCCCCCGCAAACCGCACATTCACCCTGACGGGCACAGCGCCGGCCCCTTCCGGCAAGGAGGAGCCCAAGCCGGAGCCTGCGGCACCTGCGGCTGAAGCCCCTGACACCGTAGCCGTTACCCCTGCGGCCACCGACCCCTTCCCCGCCGACACCATCGCCGCCATCCAAGACGCCGACCTCTGGGCGCCCGTCACCCCTGCCGACTCCGACGACACCTCCACCAACGCGGGGAGCAGCCTCTGGATTATCTTCCTCGCATGCTTCCTCGGCGGTTTCGTCGCACTCCTCACCCCATGCGTATGGCCCATGATACCCCTCACGGTCAGCTTCTTCCTCAAACGCTCCGACTCCCGCGGAAAGGCCGTCGGCTCCGCCCTTACCTACGGCGCCTCAATCGTCATCATCTACCTCATCCTGGGCCTCCTCGTAACAGGCATCTGCGGCGCATCCTCCCTTAACGCCCTCTCTACCAACAAGTGGGTCAACCTCATCTTCTTCGCCCTCCTCGTCATATTCGCCATCAGCTTCTTCGGCGCTTTCGAGATCACCATCCCACAGTCGTGGGCAAACAAGATGGACGCCAACGCCCAGCGCACCACCGGCCTGCTGAGCATTTTCTTCATGGCCTTCACCCTCACCCTCGTCTCCTTCTCCTGCACCGGACCCATCATCGGCACCCTCCTCGTCGAGGCCGCAGGCTCCGACTCGCTCCTCGGCCCCGCCGTCGGCATGCTCGGCTTCTCACTCGCCCTCGCTATCCCATTCTGCCTATTCGCCATGTTCCCATCCATGCTCTCGTCGCTGCCGCGCTCAGGAGGCTGGATGAACACGGTCAAGGTAGTCCTCGGCTTCATCGAGCTGGCCCTCTCGCTCAAATTCCTATCCGTCGCCGACCTCGCCTGCGGATGGCGCCTGCTCGACCGCGAGGTCTTCATCGTCCTCTGGGTCATCATCTTCGCACTGCTCGGCCTCTACCTGCTCGGCAAGTTCAACTTCAGCCACTACGGCCCCGCCGACTCATCGGTAGGCGTCACACGATTCTTCCTCTCAATGGCCTCCCTCGGCTTCGCCGTATACCTCCTCCCCGGCCTCTGGGGAGCACCGCTAAAAGCCGTCAGCGCCTTCGTGCCCCCGCTCTACACCCAAGACTTCAACCTCTACGGCGGCGTCCTACAGGAGTATGACGACTACGAGCAGGGAATGGCCGCAGCAGCCCGGGAGGGCCGACCCGTCCTCCTCGACTTCTCAGGTTATGGCTGCGTCAACTGCCGCAAGATGGAAGCCGCCGTCCTCGACAACCCCGACGTCCGCCGTTGCATCGAGGAAAACTTCGTAGTCATCACCCTCATGGTCGACGACAAGAAGTCCCTCCCCTCCCCCGTCACCGTCCAGGAGAACGGCCGCGACGTCACCCTCGACACCTACGGCGACTACTGGAGCTACCTCCAGCGCTACAAGTTCAACGCCAACGCCCAGCCCTACTACGTCACCCTCGACGCCCAGGGGCGCCTCATCTCCGGCCCCTTCGTCTACAAGGAAGACATCCCCGCCTTCCTCTCCTTCCTCTCCGCCGCCCTCAAATAAAGGAGCGGGGCGGCGCCCCCGCGCCCCGCCACCCCCGACACATGGAGCGGGGCGGCGCCCCCGCGCCCCGCTTCCCCGCCCTCTCTATAGCTCCCCCCTTTAGGGGGGAGTTGAGGGGGGCCGATATTTTTTCCCATCCCCATAAACTTTTTCCCCATCTCCCGCGTTATCTATTTACAATACTTTGCACCAGCCATTATCTAACAAACAAAAAATTCATAACCATGCACGAACTTTCTAACGACCCCGACTTCATCCTCGACACCCGCCGAGGCTACCAGCCCTCCCGCACCGGATGCCCCCGCTCCGACCACGCCGTCACCGAGCCCTGGTACTCCGCCGTCGCCTCACCCTACGCCGTCGCCGACGAGCCCGCCCTCGCCGACGACCTCCCCGAGTTCCACATAGGCTGACAAGTAAGGACTGCGGCCATCCCCGGCCGCCAATCCCCGCCCCACATCGTCATCTAACAGACCACCGCGCCGGCCATTTTATGGCCGGCGAGCGGTTCATGTTGGTCCATATAACCCCCACTCCATCCGTCTCCGCATTTTTTGCATTATCTTTGCCAAAAATTAGAGCACACGCCCCCACGCTCAACACCTAACCCGCGCGCCCGCCGGGGGCCTCCGGTCGCAACCACCTTCATCTCACATGAAAAAGTATCTTTACATTCTGGTGGCCGTCGTAGCCACTCTCGCCCTGGCCGCCTGCGGTGGCAGCAAAGGCAAAGACAAAGACGGCAACCTCAAGCTCACCGTCGCCGACACCCACATCTCCGGTCCCCTCGGCGAGTACTTCACCCTCGTCGACAAACCCTACCTCTACAAGACCGATTGGTCAAAAGACGAAGTGACTGTCGAGCTGGAGTGCATCAAGCCTCTCCCCGAGGACAAAAAAGCCTACATCGGATGCGTTGTCGAGGATGCAGACGGCCTGACTATCATCAATTCCCCAGCCGATCATGATTCATTCAACGACTATTCGCTGCTTCGTACCGCAACTCCCGGCGAAAAAATCACCGTCACCGTCAAAAACCATTACAACAAGCTTGAGGATAACACAGGTGCCCAAAAACTTAGACTCACATCCCAAATCGAAGACGAAGAGCCGGACACTCCCGCTCCCGTAGTCTCATCAAGCGTTGTGGAGGAGACTAAGGAAGCATCATCCTCCACTGAAGCCTCCACTGAAGCCTCCACTTCCGTATCCTCTTCTTCCTCCGGCGAAAACTGGGATGAAATCCTTGACGAATACGAGGCTTACGTCGACAAGCTCGCCTCCATTTACAAGAAAATCAAGGCTGGCGACATGAGTGCTTACTCCGAGTATGCCGGACTTATGAGCTCTGCCGAGTCTCTGTCGAGCAAGCTCTCGGAGGCCAAAGGCACCATGACCTCCTCCCAGTGGAGCCGATACAACAAGATTCTCCGCAAAATGACCAGTGCAATGCAATAGCAATAGCTTCAAAGATTGTTCTCACACTCCTTCCTGCTGCCGAGAGGCCTCGGCAGCAGGTTTTTTGTCCGCATCAAGCATCCTTTCGAGCGCCGCGGTCAGCCGCTCTTGCACCGGCCCCCACTCGGCGCCCCACTTGCGGTTCAATATCCCCATAGCAGCCTCATGAAGGACGGGATATTCAGGGTCGCCGGTCGGCACGTTTTTCTGCACAAAGGCCGTAACCTCCGCCATCAGTTGGTTTTGCAGCGCTACAATATCATCCCCCCAGCGGTACGGCGGCTGGCAGCACTTCGCGGTACCAGCCTCCACGCTCTTTATCCACGCCTCCATCCCGCGCTCAACAATTCGCTCAATGCGCCCCTGCATACCGGTCTTGAACGCCAGCCGCGCAGAGTCGACCGGCGCCTCCACCACTATCGTGTCGTGCACGGCCACAGGCACCTCTACCGGCACCTCCACGCGCGTACCCTCCGCGGGCGTACCTGTTGCAAGCCACGCCACGGTGCCCAAGGCCACAGCGGCCACCGTCCACGCCACCCACGCCGTGCCACGCCGACGCGGCATCCACGCCACAGCCGACGCCTGCGACGGCCGACGCTCCGGATCCGCCGCGCAGCATCGCCGCGCAAGCCTTTTGAGACGACGGTCGCCCGTGGCCTCCGCTATCTCCATCGCCACCCGCCCGAGACCGTAAACGTCCGCGCGTCCGTCGGCTCCCGCGCGCTCCTGCTCCGGCGCCGCATACCCGCGGGTGCCCGCCGGTTGCTTCAGCGTCGCATACGCCGCCCCGTCGCTCAGCCCGAAGTCTATGACCTTCACACGCCGCGTGCCGCGAGTAAGCATTATGTTAGTCGGTTTCAAATCCCTGTGCATCACCTGCTTGGAGTGCAGATAGTCTACCGCCTCCGCAAGTTCCTGCACTATCCTCCGTCCCTGTTCACGCTCTATGCGCCCCTGGCGCAGCGCCTCCGCAAGCGTCTCCCCGTCTATCCACTCCAGCACTATCGCCGTGCCAAGCCCCTCGACCTCCTCCAGCCCGTACGTCTGCACCACCCCCGCATGGTCCAGCGCATACCCAACCTCAAATTCCTTCTCCAGCAGCCCCCGCGCCACCGGGTCCGCCCGGCACTCAGCCCGCAGGCTCTTGAGCACGAACCTCTTTCCGCGCCGCTGCGCCGCATGCAGCCGCGTGTATGCGCTCCCGCCGCCGCCCAACGGCTCCACATCCGTGAAGCCTCTACCGACAGTGTCCGGAGCCTCTGCCGGCGCAAAAAAGCCGCTCTGCTCCTCTCCCGTCATATCCGCTCGACCGCCGTCAGGCCGCCGCGTGCCGCGGCCACATACACTGTCAGCCCCTCCGCCGGCGCCGGCGTCACGTCATACGCCTGCAGCGGAAAGCCAACAGCCATCAGCGATGCCGAAAACTCCATGCCCGCCTGCAGCTTGGCATTCTCCGACATATCCACCCGGAATCGGCCCTCACCCGTGCACGTAACCTCCACCATCCGGTCAGGAGCCCACTGCAGCCGCAGCCGTTGGCCCGTGGCTATCTCCGATACCGTGGCCACGTCGTCGCCCAAAAAGCCAGAGTCGGGCAGCAGCCGTACATCGGCCTCCAGGCAGAACTGTGTCCAGTCTCTCATGCCCAGATACTTGGCCAGCGCCGACAACGTCGACAGCCGCGGACGGTGCTTCGACTCCACATACCCCCATAGACGCTTCAGCGTCGACACCGACAGCAGAACGCGCGTCACACGTGAAATCTCCTCCGATGCCTCCGCAAAGTCAGTCGGCGAGCACAGGGCACGCCCAAACTGCCGCTCCACCTCGCGCCTAAGCAGCGCCAAATAAATGCTTGTTTCCATGCCGCAAAGTTACAAAATTTTTCTGTCCCCCGCAAGTAAGGCTGGCGGCCGTCCCCGGCCGCTCATCCCCGCGCTCAAGTAAGGAGGGCGGCCGTCCC
>CAYOUJ010000067.1:0-11735 GCA_964407165.1 uncultured Muribaculaceae bacterium
TCCCCGGGCTGCGCTCCGCTTGCCCGGGGTTATCATCATCGCGCTCCTTTGGAGCAAAATTATATTCGCGGAATAGTTACTTAAAATATAGGGGAATTTATAGAACTCCCCTTAAGTCCCCCACCAGGGCACGCTTTGGTGGGGGGCTGGGTAGTTACAGGGTTAGAGGCGGGTCAGGAGGGCGGCGGGGGAAAGATGGAGGAGGGGGTGGAGCCACGAGGGGGCGAGCTGAGCCATAGGCTGGAGGACGAACTCCCGCAGGTGCATGCGGGGATGGGGAAGGGTGAGCTCGGGGGTGTCGACGACGAGCCGGCCGAGGGCGAGGAGGTCTATGTCAATGATGCGGTCGCGGTATGTGCCGTCGGGCCACCGGTGCGGGTCGGGGCTGACGGCGCTCTCTATCTCCTGCAGGCGGTGCAGGAGGTCGAGAGGGGAGAGGGAGGTGGGGAAGGCGGCGCCGAGGTTGAGGAAGGGGTGTGGGGAGTCGAAGCCCCAGGGAGCCGACTCGACGATGTCTGACAGGCGCAGGGACCCTTCGGCGAGGTCGCGGATAAGGACGACGGCGCGGGCGAGGTTGGCGCGGCGGTCGCCGCGGTTGGTGCCGATGTTTATATAGGCTGTCTCCATGGATTTTAGACGATTACCCGATTATCCGATTAATCGGGTAATCGGGTAATCGGGTAACGAGTGTGGTGATTAATCGGGTAATCGGGTAATCGGGTAACGAGAGGTTAGAGGGAGCGGGAGACCTCGACCTCCTCGAAGCCCTCGATGATGTCGTGCTCGCGGATGTCGTTGTATCCGGCGATTGACAGGCCGCAGTCGTAGCCGCTGGTGACCTCCTTGACGTCGTCCTTGAAGCGCTTGAGCGAGCCGAGCTCGCCGGTGTAGCGGACGATGCCGTCGCGGATGAGGCGCACCTTGGAGCCGCGCTTGAGCTTGCCCTCGCGGACGATGCAGCCGGCGACGGTGCCGACCTTTGAGATGTGGTATGCCTGAAGCACTTCGGCGGAGCCGGTGACCTCCTCCTTGATCTCGGGGGCGAGCATGCCCTCCATTGCGTCCTTGACCTCCTCAATGGCCTGGTAGATGACGGAGTAGAGGCGTATCTGCACGCCCTCCTGCTCGGCCTTGCGGCGCGCCTCGAGCGAGGGGCGCACCTGGAAGCCGATGATGATGGCGTCGGATGCCTCGGCGAGGCTGACGTCGCTCTCGGAGATGGCGCCTACGGCCTTGTGGATGACGTTGACGTTGACCTCCTCGGTGGAGAGCTTGATGAGGGAGTCGCTGAGGGCCTCGATGGAGCCGTCGACGTCGCCCTTGACGATGATGTTGAGCTCGTGGAACGAGCCGAGGGCGTGGCGGCGTGCAATCTCCTCGAGGGTCATGCGCTTGGATGTGCGCAGGCCCAGCTCGCGCTGCAGCTGCTCGCGCTTGGTGGCTATCTCGCGGGCCTCCTGCTCGGTGTCGAGCACGTTGAATGCGTCGCCGGCGGTGGGGGCGCCGTTGAGGCCGAGGATGAGCACGGGGGTGGCGGGGCCGGCCTCGGCGATGCGCTGGTTGCGCTCGTTGAACATGGCCTTTACCTTGCCGTAGTGGGTGCCGGCGAGTATGACGTCGCCGACGCGGAGGGTGCCGTTGCTGACCAGGACTGTGGCGACGTAACCGCGGCCCTTGTCGAGCGACGACTCAATGATCGAGCCGGTGGCGTTGCGGTTGGGGTTGGCCTTGAGGTCGAGCATCTCGGCCTCGAGGAGCACCTTCTCCATCAGCTCCGGCACGCCGATGCCCTTCTTGGCGGAGATGTCCTGGCTCTGGTATTTGCCGCCCCAGTCCTCGACGAGGTAGTTCATGGCGGCCAGTTCCTCCTTGATCTTCTCGGGGTTGGCGGCGGGCTTGTCGATCTTGTTGATGGCGAAGACGATGGGCACGCCTGCTGCGGTGGCGTGGTTGATGGCCTCGACGGTCTGTGGCATGACATTGTCGTCGGCGGCGACGATGATGATACACAGGTCGGTGACCTTGGCGCCGCGCGCGCGCATGGCGGTGAACGCCTCGTGGCCGGGGGTGTCGAGGAATGTGATGTGGCGTCCGTCGGGCAGCTTGACGTTGTATGCGCCGATGTGCTGCGTTATGCCGCCGGCCTCGCCGGCGATGACGTTGGCCTTGCGTATGTAGTCGAGCAGGGAGGTCTTGCCGTGGTCGACGTGGCCCATGACGGTGACGATGGGCGGACGGGTGACCAAGTCCTCCTCCTTGTCCTCCTCCTGGTGGATGGCCTCGACCACCTCTGCGCTGACGTATTCGGTCTTGAAGCCGAACTCCTCGGCGACGATGTTGATGGTCTCGGCGTCGAGGCGCTGGTTGATGGAAACCATGACTCCGAGGCTCATGCAGGTGGCGATGACGTTGTTGACGGGGACGTCCATCATGGAGGCGAGGTCGTTGGCGGTGACAAACTCTGTGAGCTTTAGCACCTTGCTCTCGGCAGCGGCCTCTGCTGCGGCAGCGGCCTCGCGGTTGGCGTTGGCCTCGCGCTTCTCCTTGCGCCACTTGGCGCCTTTCTTGAGCCCCTTGTCTTTGTTGGTGAGGCGGGCGAGGGTTTCCTTTATCTGCTTCTGTACCTCCTCCTCATTTACCTCCATGTGGGCGGGTGCGCCGCCGCGGCGGCGGTCCTTGGCCGCGCGTCGGCTCTCGGCGCGGTTGGCCGCGGCCTGGTTGCGGCCGCTCTGCTGTGCGGTGACGGTGGAGCCGGCCTTCTCGATGTCGATCTTCTCCTTGCCGCCGATGCGCTTGCGCTTCTTGCGGTCACCGCCGCCGGCGGCGGCGATGCGCTCGTTGCGGCGCTCCTCCTTGGTCTTCTTCTTGGGGCGTGTGCTCTGGTTGATGGCAGAGAGGTCAATCTTGCCGATGACGTTGATTTGGGGCGCGGCGGGGGCGCCTGGGAGTGTGAACACCTCCGGCTCTGCGGCTTTCTGCTCGTCGTCGTCGGGAGCTTCTGCGTCGGGAGCCTCTGCGGGCTTCTCCTCTGCGGGTTCCTCCTCAGCCTTTGGCGTTTCCTCCACGGGTTTCTCCTCTGCCTTGGGAGCCTCCTCTACGAGCTTCTCTTCTGTCTTGGGGGCCTCGACTACCGGCTCTTCCACGGCAGGCTTCTCCTCAACCTTGGGCACCTCCATTACGGGCTTCTCCTCGGCCTTGGGGACCTCGACTGCGGGCGCCTGCTCGCTGTCCGCGGTGCGCTGTTCGCTGTCCGGCGCGGGCTTGACTACGTTGCCGTGCTTGTCGAGGGTCACCCGGCCGAGTATCTTGGGCCCGCTGACGGGCACCTCGGTCTTTATCTCCTCGACAGGCTTGGGCGCGGCGGCCTTGGCTTTCTCTTTGCGGCGCTCGTCGAGTATCTTGTCAGAGCGGCTCTTTAGCTCGCGGTCGGGCGCGAACTCCTTGACAAGCAGGTCGTATGCGGCCTCGTCGATGCGGGTGTTCGGGGAGTCGACCACCTCGATTCCGCGCGAGTTGAGAAACTCGACGACGGTGGAGGTGGAGAGGTTGAAATCAGTTGCAGCTTGTTTGATTCGTATTTTCGCCATATAATGAGTTAGGGGGTTCTTGGTAAAGGGGTGCCGAGAGTGACGTTAACCGGCTAATCGGCTAACCGGCTAAAGGTGAGAGTGGGAGTCAGGCTTAAGGCTCGGCGGGAGCGTCGGACTCTGAGGCTTCCTCGGCGGCGGGAGCGTCGGGCGTCTCGTCGTATTCGGCGCGGAGCACCTCGAGCACGTGGTCGACAGTCTCCTCCTCGAGGTCGGCCTTGTCGATGAGCTCCTGGCGCGGGGTGTGGAGCACGCTCTGGGCGGTGACGCAGCCCATGTCCTTGAGCTGGTCGATGATCCATGCGTCGATCTCGTCCTTGAACTCGTCAAGGTAGATGTCGTCGTCATACTGCATCACGGCGTCGCGGTATACGTCTATCTCATACCCGGTGAGCTTGCTGGCGAGCTTGATGTTGAGTCCGCCCTTGCCGATGGCCAGCGACACCTCCTCGGGGCGGAGGAACACCTCTGCCTGCTTGCGCTCCTGGTCGATGCGTATCGAGCTTATCTTGGCGGGCGACAGGGCGCGCTGGATGTACAGCGTGGGGTTGGAAGTGTAGCAGATTACGTCGATATTCTCGTTGCGCAGCTCGCGGACTATGCCGTGGATGCGCGAACCCTTGACGCCGACGCATGCGCCGACAGGGTCGATGCGGTCGTCGTAGCTCTCGACGGCTATCTTGGCGCGCTCGCCGGGGATGCGGGCCACGGCCTTGATGGTGATTAGGCCGTCGTGTATCTCAGGCACCTCAAGCTCGAAGAGGCGCCGCAGGAAGTTCTCGTTGGTGCGCGAGATGGTGATTTTGGGGTTGTTGTTCTTGTTGTCGACGCGGGCCACCACGGCGCGGATGGTCTCGCCCTTGCGGAAGAAGTCGCCGGGAATGGACTCGCTCTTGGGCAGGAGCAGCTCGTTCTTGTCGTCGTCGAGCACGAGGGTCTCGCGCGACCAGGTCTGGTAGACCTCGCCGGTGACTATCTCGCCCTCAAGCTCCTTGAACTTGTTGTATACGGCCTCTTTCTGCATCTCGAGGATGCGGCCCTGGAGTATCTGGCGGAGGGTGAGTATGTGGCGCCGGTCAAACTTTGAGAATGTGAACTCTTTGGTGTGCTCGTCGCCGATCTCGGCGTCGGGGTCGTCGTCGGCGCGGGCGTCGGTGAGGGAGATCTGCAGGTTGGGCTGGTCGACCTCGCCGTCGGGCACCACCTCCAGGTTCTGGAAGATCTGCACGTCGCCCTTGTCGGGATTGATGACCACGTCGAAGTTTTTGTCGGTGCCGTACATGTCGGCGATGACCTTGCGGAACGACTCTTCGAGCACGTTCATCACTTCGAGTTTGTCGATGTTCTTGAGTTGCTTAAATTCGGCGAAATGCTCCACCATGTTGGGAGTGTCCTCTTTCTTGGCCATAATAAGTATTCAGTGTTCGGTAATTGAAGTCTTTAATCGGATAATCGGATAATCGGGTAAAGAGTGCAGTGCGATCAGAAGTCGCAGTGCCAGGCTACGCGACGGGCGTCGGCGTAGGCTATGACGGTGGGGTGCTCGACTTCGACGGGGCGCTTGTGGCCCTCGACGCGCTCCTTGGCCTTGACCACGACGGTGAAGGTGTCGTCGGCGACCTCTGTCAGCTCGCCGGTGAGTTTGCGGCCGTCGCGTGTGAGCACGTCCACCGGGTTGCCCTGGTTCTTGAGGAACTGCTCGCGCACCTTGAACGGGGAGGTGAGCCCGGCGGAGCCGACCTCCAGCTCATAGTCCTCGACGTCGCGGTCGAGCGCGGCCTCGATCTTGCGGGTGAGGTCTGCGCAGGTGTCCACGTCGATGCTGTGGCGCAGGGAGTCGATCTCGACCACTATGCGGTTTGTGGCGTCGACTGAGACATCGACGATGAACAGGTCTGTCCCGTCGATGGCTTCGGCGACGATGTTGTTAACTACGGATTTGTCTATCATAATAGTTGCAAAAAGATGCGGAGGAAGCCCGTGGGGCCTCCTCCGAAACTGGGTGCAAAGATAGCAAAAAAGCCTTAAACGGCCTAACATCGGCTCCCCGCGCTGCCTCTAATTAATAATAATTAACTGTTTATGGTTATGGATTAACAAAATTTATAGGCACGCCTGGCGCAGGCGCGGCGGAGCCGCGCCCACTGTGGCGACGCCCTTCGGGCGCCGCTGTGCCGCTGTGTCGGGGTTATTTGAAGCGGTAGGTGATGGTGCCCGTCTGGGTGGCCGGGCCGTCGGTGGCGACGGAGAAACGGGAGGCGCGGGCGGCGGCCTCGCAGCTGCTGCGCGCGGCCTGGTCGGAGTAAACGGGGCCGCTGCCGGAGGTGACAGCGGCGGAGGTCACCTTCCCCTGGCGATTGACAGTCACCTTTACCACGATCTTGCCCGTGGCATGGCCGGTGGGCTGCTTGAACGAGGCGAGTGTGCGGCCGCTGACGTTGTACCCCTCGACGCCGGCGGTGGAGACTTGGTTGGAGGTGCCGTCGGGCGAGCCGGTGTTTCCGGTGGCCTTGTCGGAGGACTTGGTGCCGAAGTTGGTGCGGGCGGCCACTCTCTCGGCGCTCTCTTGTGCGGCCTTGTCGGCGGCTTTCTTGTCGTTGGGGCGCGAGGGCGCGGCCCCGCTCCTGTCGCGGGGGCGTTCGGTGGCCTTGGCGGGGGAGGGCTGCTTGGAGGTTACTGTTGGCGCGGTTTCACCTTCCGGCCCGTGATCCTGCAGGTCGACGCCCTCGCGCGAGCCGTCGCCCTCGGCGGTGACGGTGGTCGCGGGGTCGTTGAGCGGCTCGTCGCTGATGACGTCGACGTCGCCGGCCATGACGTACTCGCTGCCCAGGAGTATCTCCGGGTCGTCGTCCTCGGCGGTGCTTGCGGCGAGGGCCGTCATCCGGGGCGGGGCGAGCCATACGAGCAGCAGCAGGGCGAGCAGTGCGGCGTGGAACGCCAGGGTGCCCCCCAGGGCTATCAGGCGGTATTTGCGCTCGGTGTTACGGCTCATCGGGCTTGACGGATTGCGGCGCGGGCTTAGTGGCGAGCACCATCTTGAGGTTGTTGCGGGCGCCGAGGTCGAGCACCTCCACGAGGCGTCCGTATGTGACGGCTTCGTCGGCGTAGACGGCTATGTAGTCGTCGCCGGCGTGCTCGTGCAGGAACGCCAGCAGCTCATCCAGAGTCATTTCGACAGGCTCGTCGACGCCCTCGGCGGTGGCGAAGAGGCGCATCTGCTGGTCGATGTAGACGCGCGTGGCGGGCTTGATGGCTGTCTGTTGTGAGCTCTCGGGGAGGTTGACCTCGAGGGCGGTGGGGAAGATGTATGTAGAGCTGACCATGAAGAATATCAGCAGCAGGAAGATGACGTCGGTCATCGACGACATCGCGAAGGCCGATATCATGTCAGTTTGACGCTTGAGGGCCATAGTGTCTGGAATTTATCCGGCCGGCTCGTTGAGGAGGTCCATGAAGTCCATGGTGCGTCCCTCGAGGCGGTTTACCACGCTGTTGATGCGGGAGTTGAGATAGTTGTAGGCGAAGAGGGCGACGATGCCGACCACCAGGCCGGCGACGGTGGTGACCAGAGCCTGGTAGATGCCGTCGGCGAGCAGTGCGATGTTTGCGGCGGTGCCGGCGGCGGCCAGCGAGCTGAACGACTGCACCATGCCGACGACGGTGCCGAGGAAGCCGAGCATGGGCGCCCCGGCGGCGACGGTGGCGAGCCACGGGAGGCTGCGGGTGAGGGCCGACACCTCGAGGTTGCCGGCGTTCTCGATGGCCACGAGCACGTCGCCCTGCGGCCGTCCGATGCGGCTTATGCCCTTCTCTATCAGGCGGCTGTAGGGGGTGCCCTCCTGTTTGCACAGGCGGCGTGCCTGCACTACGTTGCCGGCGTGGATGAGGTCTTTGATGCTCTGCATGAACGCCGTGTCGTCACGGTCGGCGCGGCGGATGACGAGGAAGCGCTCGACGAACACATATATACATATAAGGGAGAGTGCGGCGAGTATGATCATGATGACGCCGCCCTGCACGCATAGTTCCCACAGGGAGGTGCCGGTGGCGGCGGTGGTTTCAAGAAGAACCATTACTTATAAGTGATTAGAGATGAGTGTTTAGTGATTGGTTAGCGGAGGCAGGCCTTGTATTGGGCGATGGCCTCGCGGATGCCTAGGTAGAGGGCGTCGGATATGAGGGCGTGGCCGATGGACACCTCGTTGAGGTAGGGGAGGGCCTCGTAGAAGAAGTGGAGGTTGGTGAGGTTGAGGTCATGGCCGGCGTTTACTCCCAGGCCATGCTTGTGGGCGACGGTGGAGGCTGCCACGTAGGGAGACACGGCCTCGTCGGGGGCTGTAGGGAAGGCGTCGGCGTAAGGCTTGGTGTAAAGCTCGACGCGGTCGGTGCCAACGGCTGCGGCTGCGGCAATCTGCTCTGCATCAGGGTCTACAAAAATCGACGAGCGGATACCCGCCTCCTGCAGGCGGTCGACGATGGAGCGGAGGAAGTCGGCGTTGGCCGGCACGTCCCAGCCGGCGTTGGAGGTGAGCACGCCGGGGGCGTCGGGCACGAGCGTCACCTGCTCGGGACGCACCTTGGTGACCAGGTCCATGAACTCGTCGGAGGGGTAGCCCTCGATGTTGAACTCCGTCTTCACCAGCGGCCGCAGGCGGTAGACATCCTCGTAGGTGATATGCCGCTGGTCGGGGCGCGGGTGCACGGTGATTCCCTGGGCGCCGAAGGCTTCGCAGTCGACGGCAAACTTCTGCACGTTGGGCACATTCTCCCCGCGGGCGTTGCGGAGAGTGGCCACTTTGTTAATATTTACGCTTAAATTAGTCATCTATTGTTAAATTCTTAGCAAAGACAAAAATTTTTTCATAACTTTGCAAGTACAAAAGTAGTCAGAAATCCTCAAAAGCAAAAATATTTTGGCATCAAAAGTCTCTTTGTTAACACAATTTTTGTCAGAGGGGGCTGAATTGGCCCCGCAGACGGCTGAAATGCTGGCGCTTCTGGCACCCACGGGGGGTGAGGCGTCGGAGATTGTGGTGGCCGTCAACCCGGGGCAGTATACCGCCTCGGCCCTGGCGCGCGCCGTGGAAGACTGTGACGCCAACCTGCTCAACCTCAACGTGCTGCCGCATCATACTCCGGCCGACGAACTGGTGGTGGCGCTGCGCATCGACCACCGCAGCCCCTCCGCCGCCGTGCGCTCGCTCGAGCGCTACGGTCTGCGTGTCATCGCTGTCGTCGGGAGCGGGGCAGCGCCCTCGCGCCCCGCAGACGGCGACGACGTCACCCGCGAGCGTCTCGAATCTTTAATGCGTTTCTTGAATGTCTGAGACAAAGCATATATTGGTGTGTGGCAACTGCCACCAGGATGCCTCGCGAGGCACCATCGTCACCCTCCTGCAACAGATCGGGCGGCGCCCCGGGGTGACGTTTGGCTTTGAGGAGATGTTCCGGCGGTATCTTGGCGAGGCAGTGCCGGAGCTGCATCTGCCTGTCGAAGAGGGTGCTCCGTCGCTGATACTCTGCTTCGGCGGCGACGGCACGCTGCTCCACAGCGGCGTCGGGGCGCGAGGACGCTGCCCCGCTCCCATAATGGGCATAAACACAGGCCATTTGGGATATCTCACGGCCATGACCCTCGCCGAAGCCATGGACCACGTCGACGATATCGTTGAGGGTCGCTACCGCACCGAGACGCGCTCGATGATTGCCGCAAGCTGTATGGAAGCCCGCGGCGAGGAGGTGGCTCTCAACGAGGTGGCCATACTCAAGAAAGACACGGCGTCGATGATCACCGTCGACATCGACGTCGACGGCCGCCACCTGGCCACCGTCGGCTGCGACGGCCTGGTGGTCAGCACCCCCACCGGCTCGACGGCCTACAACCTCAGTGCCGGCGGCCCGGTGGTCGACCCAGAGGCCAAGGTGATGATTATCACTCCTCTGGCACCACATTCGCTGACCATGCGCCCGTTGGTGGTGTCAGACACCTCGTGCATCACCATCCGCACCACCTCGCGCGCCCACGACTTCCGCCTGAGCGTCGACGGCCGCTCCCAGGCCCTCCCCTCCGGCACCGCGGTGACCGTCCGCCGCAGTGAGCAGAGCGTGCAGCTGGCGTTCCTGAAAAACCGCTACTACATCGACACCCTCCGTGCCAAGCTCCTCCTCGGCCGGTAACAGGTAAGGATGGCGGCCGTCCCGACCGCACATCCCCGCCTTGGCCGAAAGGGCTGTCCGGCGTCGCTGGTGTCGTGGGGCCGGTAGACACCTTCCGTGGCGTGCGGCCGAGACGACCGCCCTCCGCACTTGTTATCGGTAGACGAGCATGTAGTCGCCTCCGGAGCCGGGGCCGACTTTATAACGGGTGAGGCCGAAGCCTTTGTCAAGGGCGGGGCCGGAAACGGGGGTGCCCTGGTTGAGGAACACATCGTAGGCCGAGCCGCACTTCGGGCACTCTGCGTAGTTGGTCTGCTTGTTGACGGTCAGCCGCACGTCGTAGCGCGCCTCGTAGGGGCACGCCAGGTCGTAGGCCAGATAGTTGCCGAGCACGTCGCTCACGAGCAGTATGCCGCCGTAGCCGGTGTAGGTCAGGGCGGTAAAGGGGAAGTCGGAGGGGACGCGCTCGCTTTTGATGAAGCGCTTGTAGTCCATGGCCCCGGTGACGCCGTATTTCTCCCAGTCGCCTATGGTATAGAACGATATGTGTACCTCGGTGGCGGGCAGGCGCGAGTCGTCGACGGTGTCGCACGCCGTGAGCAGCGTGGTTATGGCTATGAGCAAGAGTGTCAGATGTTTCATGCTAATAAAACGGCAAACGGCGCCCTTTATTATAACCGATAATCAACCGATAGCCTGTCTATGGCCATCGATTGATTATCGATTGGTTTCTGAATGAGCGGTTTAGCGGAGGACGTTGGCAATGGTCTCGGCAAGCTTGTTTGAGGCTTCCTGCAGCTTGCCGCCGACGAGCGGGCGCAACATGGCCGGTATCTCGGCTATGATGGCGGCGGTGACAGTGGCCGGATCGCCGTCGGCGAACTCGAGGGCCATCTCCAGGGGTATCGGCGACCCCTGGGCGGCGAAGCGTATGCGCTCGCCGGGGGTGCGCTCGACTATCTTGAACGTGAGCTTGCCCACCTGAGGGGTCTCTAAGGTGAGCGAGTCGTCGGTAAACTCTATGGGGGGCATCTTCTGGCGCACCTCCTCGGGGAGCTGCCGGATGCCCGCGCCGAAGTTTGAGGGGTTGGAGAGGCGGTCGTAGGCTGTCTGCGCGCTCACAGCCAAAGTATGGGGTTTGCTCTTGTAATTAGCCACTGTATTAGGTATTAGTGAGTAGTGAGTAAATAATTAGCTACTCACTACTCATTATTTACTTATTTACTTCTCTTTGGGTGCCCAGTTGGCAGGGTCGCGGCGCCACTGGCGCAGGGTCTCGAGGTCGGAGGGGTGGATATAGTCGGTGGCCACGGCGGCCTCGAGCATGGCTGAGTAGTTGCTCAGGGTGATCAGGCGCACGCCGGCACGGCTGAATGCCTCGGAAGCCACGGGAAACTCGTAAGTGAAGATGGCCACCATGCCAATCACCTCACAGCCGTTGGCACGGATGGCGTCGACGGCTTTTAGCGAACTGGCACCGGTGCTGATGAGGTCCTCGATCACCACCACGCGCTGGCCGGGCTTCAGATTGCCCTCGATGAGGTTCTCCAGACCGTGGTCTTTGGGCGCCGACCGGACGTAGACGTAAGGCTTGCAGAGCTGGTCGGCGACGAGAGCGCCCTGGGCGATGGCGCCCGTGGCCACGCCGGCGATGGCGTCGACGTCGGCAAACTCCTCAAGGATGATGCGGCACAGCTCTGTCTTGATGAAAGTGCGCACGTCGGGGTATGAGAGGGTCTTGCGATTGTCGGTGTAGATGGGTGAGCTCCAGCCGGAGGCCCAGGTGAAGGGCATGTCGGGCTGCAGCTTTATGGCGCTGATATGAAGCAGCTTCTCGGCCATTAGCCGGTTGAGTCGGGAATAGTCAGTCATGGCAGGTGATGTTTTTAGTTTTTGGCTTTTAGTTTTTAGGCGGGACCAAAACCCGATTTTTTCGGGCGCAAAGTTACGCAAACTTTTTCAGTTATGGCGTAAAAGTGAAAATTAAAATAA
>CAYOUJ010000068.1:0-11591 GCA_964407165.1 uncultured Muribaculaceae bacterium
TCTCTATATGGTTTTTTCAGTGCAAAGATACGAATAATAATGCATAATGCACAATGCATAATGCTTTATTTTTTCGGGGAAAATTTTTTAAGGGTTTTGGCCGGGGAAAGAGAATTTTTTGCTAAATTTGCAATTTAAAAGATTCCAATGAAACAGGCTACACATTATATATATGAGTTGCCGATGAAGGTGCGCGACTATGAGGTCGACTCCGAGGGCATCGTCAACAACGCCATCTATCAGCATTACTTCGAGCATACTCGCCATGAATTCTGCGAGCAGGCGGGGTTGTCGTTCAGGCAGATGCACGAGAGCGGCATAGATCCCGTGGTGCGCCGCGTAGCCATAGACTACCTTACCCCGCTTAGGCTGGGCACGCGCTTCGTCAGCCGCCTGGCATTGCGCCGCGAGGGAGCACGCTTCATTTTTGAGCAGGGGGTGTTTCATGCTGACACCGGCCAGCCCGCGGCAATAGGCGAAGTTACAGTGGTGTCAGTCATAGGCGGACGTCCAACCCGTGGCGAAGAGCTTGCTGAGAAGTTTGCCAAGTATCTTGATGACTGATGGAGCGTGAGCGCCTGAAATATTGCATAGCTGCTTCGCGTCTGCGAATACACTCGTTGGCGGAATTGCGTCAGCTGCTTAAACTGGTAGGTTCAGAGGAGCAGCTCTTCAGCGTGCCTGACACGCGCTTGCGCTCCTTGACGGGCCGCGACGTGGGTGCGCTGTCGAAGGCCACGCGCGACGCTGCTCTCATGGAGGCCGAGGCTGAGGCAACATGGATTGAGGAGCATCGCGTGACACCCCTCTACTTCGACGACCCCTGCTATCCCCAAGCGCTCCTGACGTGCGACGACGCGCCCAAGATGCTCTACACTATGGGCCCCGCCGACCTCAACAACCCATATACACTGGCCATCGTCGGCACCCGTCACGCCACCGGATACGGCATCGGCTTCGTAAACGCCTTGATGGAAGCCATGACAGCCACGCTTGCCGTGAAGCCTTTGATAGTCAGCGGACTGGCACACGGTATAGACATTGCAGCCCATCGTGCCGCCATCAAGTGCGGGCTGCCTACCGCTGCAGTGCTCGCCCATGGCCTGAATACCATTTATCCGGCAGTGCACCGCAGCGTCGCCGCCGACATCGCACGGGAGAGGGGAGTGCTCGTTACCGAATATATCTCCACTGACCGCATACACCAGGGCAACTTTCTCGACCGCAACCGCATCATCGCCGGCCTGGGCGCTGCAACGCTTGTCGCCGAGTCGGCCAAAAGGGGAGGGGCATTGCGCACCGCCCGGGTGGCCTTGGAATACAACCGCGAAGTCTTCGCCGTGCCTGGACGGCTGAGCGACCCTTATAGCGAGGGTTGCAACCGGCTCATCTACACCTCCTCGGCCCACCCGATTGTCAGCGTTGAGGAGTTCATAGACGTCCTTGACTGGCCCAAGAAGGAGGTGGAGGGTGAGCAGCAAAGCCTCACGATGAAACTCACACCGCAGCAGCAAGCCATTGTAGACTTGCTAACGGCCAAGGGGCAGTGCACGCTAAACGTAGTCGCCACCAACTTGCAAATGCCCATGGGCAAAGCTGTAAGCGAGCTCACCGGCTTGGAAATCAGCGGTGTGGTGGTGCGCACACAGGGCAACAACTTCTCCCTCGGAGTCAAGCTCTGATGGTGAGTGAGAACCAAGCATTCCATCCGATTGTTCTACCTATATATATAATCCATTTACACAACCATGAAGAAAATTCCTGAATCAGAACTTATCATCAACCCCGACGGCACGGTGTTTCACCTGCACCTGCACCCCGACCAGATAACCGACAAGATAATCATGGTCGGCGACCCGGGGCGCGTCGACATGGTTGCGGAGTTCTTCGAGACCCGCACCTTCGAGGTCAACGCCCGCGAGTTCCACACCATCGGAGGCACCTACAATGGTATGCCCATAATGTGCCTGTCGCACGGCATCGGCCCCGGCACAATAGACATAGTGGTCAACGAGCTGGACGCCCTGGCCAATGTCGACTTCGCCACCCGCGAGGTCAAGCCGGAACACCGAACCCTCGAGATGATACGCATCGGCACGTCGGGCGCGCTGCAGCCCGAACTCTCGCTCGGCACACCTGTCATAGCCGCCAAGTCGCTGGGCTTCGACGGCATACTCAACTATTACGCCGGCTGCGACGAGGTCTGCGACCGGGCCTTTGAGGAGGCATTCGTCGAGGCCACGGGCTACAACCCGCGTTGGGCACGGCCGTACGTCGTAGACTCATGCCCTGAGCTGGTGGAGCGCGTCGGCCGCGACGACATGGTGCGCGGGGTGACCATCTCAGCCGTGGGCTTCTACGGCCCCCAGGGTCGCGAAGTGCGTCTGGGGCTTGCCAACCCCGACCTCAACCGCCGCATCGAGGAGTTCCGTTACGACAGCCGCAAGGTGACCAACTACGAGATGGAGTCGGCACCACTCCAGGGCCTCGCCAAGCTTCTCGGCCACAAGGCCATGACTGTGTGCTGCATCATCGCTAACCGTATGAACACGGAGGCCAACCCCAACTACAAGGACGGCGTCCGCAGCCTCGTCAAGGCCGTGCTCGACCGCTTCTGATCCGTCAACTATCCGAGTATAACCCATAACTTTTTGCCGAGTTGTGGGTTATACTTATATATATATACAGGGAACAACATTAAAATAGAATACTTATGGATAGCGAGAAACTTTCACAGGCAGCCGCCGAGCTTGCCGAGCAGAGCGCCGAGGTCAGTGCCGCGGCCTCGGAAGTGGCCGCAAAGGCCAAAGTGCAGGAAATCAAGGACAACATAGCAAACCGTGTGGACGACGCCCGCACGAGTGTCAAAGACCGGTATGCGCGGGTGCAGCGGCGCCTCAACGACGACATGTGGGACTTCCGCCGTCGTGCGCGCAAGACCGCGGCCAAGGCCCTCAACACCGTCGGCACGAAGGCTACTGAGCTGGCCGATAAGCTGCAGTAAACGGCTTCCTCGGCCCCTCGGCTCCCCCAAGCCCCTCCCCATGAGGAGGGGCTTCCAAGCTTATAGACAAGAGATTATTGGAAAAATGGGAAAGTTTGTGCCAAAAAATTTGCACAATAGAAAACTTTGCCGTAAATTTGCAGACGCAAACTAAGGGTAATACCCGTAATTTGGTTCCTTGGCCGAGTGGTTAGGCGCCGGTCTGCAAAACCGTTTACAGCAGTTCGATTCTGCTAGGAACCTCCCGACAGTCTCCGCCTCAAGCCCCGCACTTGAGGCGGCAACTTTTTATAAGCCAATATATGATGAACGCCTTACGATACCTGCTCACTGCTTTTGTCACTCTTGTCATGCTAACTGCCTGCTCCTCAAAGCCTGCAGAGGAGGCGCCTGCACCGCAATCGACACAAGAGATATACGACCTCGGCGCTGCCGACGCACGGAAGATGCTCGAGCAGTGCACCACGCAGGCACAGGTCGAGACGGAGCTGCTCGACGTCAGAGCACGCATACACAACATAGAGAGCCGCGTAGACTCGCAGGCGGCCACCGACTATACCCGCGGCTTCGAAGATTACCTCCGCGCCCACAGCGACTCTGTCGTAAAACAGATATTGCAATAAGGCTCAAAACCCGTTGTTTTGTCCATATAGTTAGGGGGATTGGTCGAAATTCGCTTTACAAGCGAGGCGTTTTGGCTTATATTTGCGTCATGAATCATATCATAATTCGCTATGTCTTGGGCGCGATGTGCATGGTGTGCACGCTCGGCGCCGCCGCCCGGCAGTTGACGTCTGTCGAGCAATATCTGTCCGCGAACTCATCGCGGTATGTGTCTCAAAACATTATATGCGACGGCTGCTATCTGCATGTGTCGGCCGACGCGTCGGCTCTGTGCATGCAGCTGTACGTGCGTCCCGAGGCGCTCCAGCGGTCGCTGCTGCATCGCGGGGTGGCCCTTGCGGTCGATCCGGAGGGCAAGCATCAGCAGTTGTTCCTGGCTGTGTTCCAGCCGGTGGTGATAGAGATGCCGCAGCCGCCGCAGCCGCCGGACTCAATAGGGGAGAGGCGTCCGCCGATGGAACGCCCGGACTCGGCGGGGCGCGAGGGGGGCGCCCCGCTCCCTGCGCCCAAATTTTCCATTGCTGAGCAAGTAGCCAAGGCTGACTCGCTGCCCGTGGTGCTATGCACGCCAACGGATACGACCTATCTGCCGCCCGCATCTGCTCGTGTCAACCGTGACGAGGACGGCGTGCTCATCTACACCGTCGTGCTGCCATTGGCGGAGATGAAGGAGACGGCACCCTCGGCTAAGAAGTGGAAGTTTGGCGTGTTGGCGGCGGAGCCGATGCACCCCGATTTTGAAGCGCCTCGTAGGGATGGCGCCCCGGGCCGGGAGGGCGACGCGAGTGCGCGTCGCTTCCAAGAGATGCCTCCGTCCGGCGGTCCGGGCATGGGTGGTCCGGGCATGGGCGCTGGCCCGGGTCGTGGAGGGCCGCCTGACTTCGGGGGCCGCACCGGCGGCGCCGGCACTGACAAGGATTTGCAACGCGCCGTCACCCGTGCCATCGACCAGTGGAAGACAATCCCTATATCTGAGTTCCTGAAATAACAACCAACTGTCAAAACACAAGTTTGGCCTTAGACCGGTTATCCGATTAACCGATTAAAGGCCAAACCTTTATGCGTGGAAGATTATTGGGCGATGTACTGCGCCAGGTCGGCGGGAGCGAAGGTGTTGATGAACTCGGCATGCTTCGTGACCTCGGCGCGGGCCATGCGCAGGTATACGCGTGCGGTGTCCTCGAACGAGGGCGTGCGCTGGGCGTCGAGCAGCAGGAGGTAGGCCATGATGATGTCGGCGGCCATCTCCACGAGGCGGCGTGCGTGGAAGTCGATGTAGGTCTTGTCACCGACGGAGGTGACCGCCTCGACGGTCTTGGCGTAGACTTCGGTCATCTCGATGAGGGCGTCCTTGATGGACTGCAGCTCGGGGCGTACCTCCTGCTCCTGGTAAGAGCGGATGAGGTTGAGGTAAGCGCCGGTAGTCACGTGGCCGATAGCGGCAACTACCTGCAGCTGGGTGGTGCCCTCGTAGATGGAGGTGATGCGCGCGTCGCGGTAGATGCGCTCGCAGGTGTAGTCCTTCATGAAGCCTGAGCCGCCGTGTATCTGGATGCAGTCGTAGGCGTTTTGGTTGCAGTATTCAGAGCCCATACCCTTTGCTAGGGGGGTCAGGGCGGAGGCGAGCTTGTTGTACTGCTTCATCTCCTTGCGCTCTTCGGGGGTGAGTTTGCGCTCCTTGGAGATGTCCTCGAGTATCTTGTATAGGTCGACGTAACGCGCGCACTCGTACAGGAGGGAGCGGGAGGCGTCGAGCTTGGCCTTCATGACGGTGAGCATCTCGGCGACGGCGGGGAAGTCTATGATGGCCTTGCCAAACTGGCGGCGGTCTTTGGCGTAGCTGAGAGCCTCGCGGTAGGCCAGCTCGCTGACGCCGACGCTCTGTGCGGCAATGCCGAGGCGTGCGCCGTTCATCAGGGCCATGACGTAGCGTATGAGACCGAGCTGGCGCTGGCCGCATAGCTCGGCGGGAGCGTTCTTGAAGACCAACTCGCAGGTGGGTGAGCCCTTGATGCCCATCTTGTTCTCGATGCGGCGGACGGTTACGCCGCCGTTGCGCTTGTCGTAGATGAACATTGAGAGGCCGCGACCGTCGCGTGTGCCCTCCTCAGAGCGGGCGAGCACGAGGTGTATGTCGCTGTCGCCGTTGGTGATGAAGCGCTTCACGCCGTTGAGCACCCACGATCCGTCGGGGGTTTGGGTTGCCTTGAGCATGACGCTCTGGAGGTCGGAGCCGGCGTCCGGCTCGGTGAGGTCCATCGACATGGTCTCGCCCTGGCATACGCGGGTGATGTAGCGCTGCTTCTGGTCGTCGTCGGCAAACTCGTAGATGGTCTCTGCGCAGTCCTGGAGGCCCCAGAGGTTCTCGAAGCCGGTGTCGGCGCGGCTGACGATGTCGGCGGCCATGATGTAGGGGGTGATGGGGAAGTTAAGACCGCCGTACTGTCGGGGCATTGCCATGCCCATGAGGCCGGCCTTGCGGCAGAGGTCGAGGTTCTGCTGGGTGCCGTCGGCGTATACCACGTGTCCGTCAATGACTTTGGGACCCTGCTGGTCGACGCTCTCGGCGTTGCCGGCGATGGTGTCGGCACATATTTGGCCTACGATTTCGAGCACGCGGTCGTAAGAGTCCATAGCATCGGCATAGTCGATGGGTGCGTAGTCGTAAGTGGCGGCATCGCGGAAGCCACGCTCTTTGAGGTCGACTATCTTCTGCATCATCGGGTGGGTAAGATGATGCTTGAGGTCGGGGTTGTCAGTATAAAAGTTTGCCATTGTCTGCTACTTGGAGTTTTTCTTGTAATACTTGATGAGCTTGGGCACCACCTCCTCGATGTTGCCGGTGATGACGTAGTCGGCAATGTTGTTGATGGGTGCGTTGGGGTCGTTGTTGATGGAGATGATTATTGAGCTCTCCTGCATGCCGGCGATGTGCTGAATCTGGCCGGAGATGCCGCAGGCTATGTAAAGCTTGGGGCGTACTGTGACGCCGGTCTGGCCTATCTGACGATCGTGCTCGGCAAAGCCGGCGTCGACGGCTGCGCGGGAGGCGCCCACCTCTGCGCCGAGGGTGTCGGCGAGCTTGAAGAGGAGGTCGAAGTTTTCCTTCGAGCCCACGCCGTAGCCGCCTGCAACGATGATGGGGGAGTTTTTGATGTTGATCTTCGACTTCTCGATGTGGCGGTCGATGATTTCGACGGCGAAGTCGGTGTCGCTTACATATTTGTCGGGGTCGAGGTTGACCACTTCACCCTTGTATGCGGGGTCGAAGACTTCCTTTTTCATGACGCCTTCGCGGACGGTGGCCATCTGCGGGCGGCACTCGGGGTTGACAATCGTAGCGACGATGTTGCCGCCGAAAGCGGGACGGATCTGGTAGAGCAGGTCGGTGTACTCCTGGCCGCTCTTGACATCTTTGTGTGGGCCGATTTCGAGGGCCGTGCAGTCGGCGGTGAGGCCGCTGTGGAGGCATGAGCTGACACGGGGGCCGAGGTCGCGGCCTATGCACGTGGCGCCCATGAGCGCTATCTGGGGCTTGATCTCCTTGAACAGGTTGATGAGCACCGAAGCATGGGGATTGGAGATGTAGGGATAGAGACGGGGGTCTTCCACCTTATATAATGTGTCGACGCCGAAGGGGAACACTTGCTCCTCGATGTCCTCGAGGCGATCGCCGATGACTATTGCTTCAAGCTTGACGCCGAGGCGGGTGGCGAGCACGCGCCCTTTGGTGAGCAGCTCGAGGCTCACGTCGGCCACGCGGCCGTCGTCGTATTCGCAATATACTATAAGATTATTCATGATTTCGAGTTAAAGAGTTGATGAGTAAAGAGTTGATGAGTGATTAGTTGAAAATTGATTAGCTAAATGCCAAAAAACTAATCACTAATCACAAACACTTAACAGTTACCCGATGGTGTGGTTGGCGATAAGTTCCTTTACGAGTTCCTCTATCTGTTCGTCGTTGTTGTCGATGCGACGCGCGTCTTTGGCGACGAATACCACGTTTTCAACGGTCTTGACCTTTGTGGGAGAGCCGGGCATGCCTATCTGTGCCGGGTCGGCGTTGACGTCGGCGGCGCTCCACTCTTGCAGGTTGAGGTAGGGGCGGCTGTCGAGGATACCCTTGATGCGCTCGTCTTCTACTTTGGCGCGCTCAGAGGGGGTGACGGCGAACTTGTATTGCTGTACGCGGATTGCATTGCGGGGGCGACAGTCGGGGGCAGAGCCGTTGACGGTGACCACGCAGGGAAGGGGAGCGCGTACTATCTCCACGCCACTGTCGAGGCGGCGCTTGACGGTGACTTTGCCGTCGGCTATCTCCTGGATCTCCTCAGCGTATGTGACCTGGGGTATGCCAAGCTTTTCAGCGATCTGGGGGCCGACCTGGGCGGTGTCGCCGTCTATGGCCTGGCGGCCGCCGATGATGATGTCATAGTCACCGATGCGGCGGACGGCCTGCGCCAGGGAGTAGCTGGTGGCGAGGGTGTCGGCGCCTCCTAAGGCGCGGTCGGTGAGGACGATGCCCGTGTCGGCGCCGCGGTAGACAGCCTCACGGATAATCTCGGCGGCGCGAGGGAGACCCATGGTGAGCAGGGTGACTTTGGAGCCGGGGAATCGGTCTTTAAGGCGGAGAGCCTGCTCGAGGGCGTTGAGGTCCTCGGGGTTAAAGATAGCGGGGAGGGCGGCGCGGTTGATGGTGCCGTCCTCTTTCATTGCATCTTTGCCGACATTGCGGGTATCGGGCACCTGCTTTGCCAGCACTACGATGTTAAGACTCATGATTAATATTTATTGATTTTGATTTTAGAAGACAAAAATACCAATTGGAGGTCAAAAATTGCACGAAAATGCGACTTTTGTGCAAAGTTACGAAGTTTTCATTAACTGACAAAAAAAATCGGCGCGGGGAGTCCTAAAATTTCTTAATGAGGCTTGTGCAATGCATAATGCATAATTCCGTCGGGGTGGCCTAATTATGCATTATGTATTGTGCATTATGCATTTTTTTGTATCTTTGTGGTCACTTATGCAATCGGTAGAGACTCATCCGTGGAAGCCGTTCGTGCCCGAGGGCATGCGAGTGCTAATGCTGGGCACCTTCCCCCCGAAGGCGCCCAGGTGGAGCATGCCATTCTATTACCCTAACTTCCAGAACGACATGTGGCGAATATGGGGGTGGATATGCTATGGCGACAAGGAGCACTTTGTCATCCCCGGGCAGCGGCGTTTTGACGAGGCTCGGATACGGGCGTTCTGCGCGGAGCGCGGGATAGGGCTGAGCGACATGGGCCACATTGTCCGGCGTCTGCGCGACAATGCCTCCGACAAGTTCCTCGAGATAGTTGAGCCACTTGACTTGAAAGGACTCCTGGAACATGCGCCGGAGTGCACGGACATTGTGGTGACGGGGGAGTTAGCATCTGATACGCTATGCCGCGTGGTAGGCCACGATGGTAAGCTGCAGATGGGCGTGCCTGTGGAGGTGGAGTATACGGGTCGGCGCCTGCGGTTGTGGCGGATGCCCTCCTCCTCGCGCGCTTATCCGCGCAGCATAGAATGGAAAGCGGAATACTATAAATCAGTGATTAGTGATTAGTGATTAGTGATGAGCTAAATGACTTGAAAACAATACACTGGAAACTATCACTAATCACTTAACACTAATCACTATTATGAAACAATTGCTAATATTATTTGCTTTGATTATGAGTGCAACGATAAATAGCGGGGCGGAGAATGTTCTGCTCCAAGAGTTCAAGACTACTAACGCGGCGCCGCCATTCTCGCAGATAAAGGTGGCTGACTATGAGCCTGCCATCACGGAGGCCATAGCGCGGGCTCGTGCCGAGATAGACGCCATTGCCGCCAATACCGAGGCGCCGACGTTTGCCAACACTATTGTGGCGCTGGAGCGCGCGGGCGCCGACCTGGAGCGTGTGCTCGGGGTGTTCTATCCCATGCTGTCGGCGCTGAGTGATGACGAGATGATGGAGGTGTCGATGCGTCTCAGCCCGATGCTGAGCGACTACTCGACGTCGATCACGCTCAACGAACCCCTGTGGCTGCGCATAGCCACCGTGTATGACGGACGCTCGGCTCTCTCGCTCACCCGCGAGGATGAGATGCTGCTGCAGCGCACCTACGACTCCTTCGCCCGCAACGGCGCACGGCTGGAGGGGGAGGCCCGCGACGAGTACAAGCGCCTGTCGTCGCGCCTGGGCGAGCTGACCACGCAGTTCGGTCAGAACGTGCTGCGCGAGCTCAACACTTACGAGTTGTGGCTGACGAAGGAGGATCTCGCCGGGCTTCCGGAGAGTTCTGTGGAGGCTGCCGCCCAGGCTGCCGCGCAGAAAGGGCGCGAGGGTGAGTATCTGTTCACTCTCGCCCAGCCAACCTATCTGGCGTTCATGAAATACAGCGACCGCCGCGACCTGCGAGAGCGCATGTGGCGGCTCTACAACAGCCGCAACATGCAGGGTGAGTATTCCAACATCGAGGTGATGAAGGAGATAGCCGACACGCGCCGCCGGATAGCCAACCTGCTCGGCTACCCGACGTATGCCGACTACTCCCTCGAGCGCACGATGGCAGGGAGCAAGGATGCTGTCTACGATCTTCTTAACCGCCTGACGGAGGCGTATCGCCCGGCGCAGCAGCGCGAGTTTGAGGAGATCAACGCCTTTGCCTCGGATCAGATAGGCGCGCCGTTTGAGATGATGCCGTGGGACTATAGCTACTGGGCCAACCGCTTGCGCAGCGCCCGCTATGCCTACGACGAGGAGGCGATGCGCCCCTACTTCGAGCTGTCGCGCGTGGTCGATGGCGTCTTCGGCCTGGCTCATCGCCTATATGGCATCAACTTCGAGCCGTGCGACACTGTCGACGTCTATCATCCCGATGTGAAGGCCTACAGCGTAACTGACGGCGACGGGTCGTTCCTCGGTCTGTTATATACAGACTTCTTCCCGCGCGAGAGCAAGCGCGCTGGGGCGTGGATGACCAACTTCAGCGAGGAATGGAAGGAAGACGACGGCACGGCTCACCGGCCGAATGTGACGATAGTGATGAACTTCACCAAGCCGACTGCCGACAAGCCGTCGCTGCTGACCCCATACGAGGTGGAGACGTTCCTGCATGAGTTCGGCCACTCGCTGCAGGGTCTGCTCGCCAACACCAAGTACCGCAGCCTCAGCGGCACGAATGTCTATCAGGACTATGTTGAGCTGCCCTCGCAGTTCAATGAGAACTTCCTGACGCAGCGCGAGTTTCTGTCGACCTTTGCTCATCACTATCAGACGGGTGAGGCTCTGCCCGACTCGCTGGTCGACGCCCTGGTGCGGTCCCAGCAGTTCGGCGCCGCCTACGCTTGTCTGCGACAGCTGAGTTTCGGCCTGACCGACATGGCGTGGCACACAATCACCACCCCCGTCGATGGCGACGCCGTGGCTTTCGAGACAGAGGCGATGGCTTCTGTGGCCATGTTCCCCGTGGTCGATGGCACAGCCTTCTCGCCGCAGTTCAGCCACATCTTCGCCGGAGGTTATGCTGCGGGCTACTACAGCTATAAGTGGAGCGAGATGCTCGACGCCGACGCCTTTGCGGCGTTCCAGGAGCATGGCATCTTCGACCCTGACACCACCGCCGCTTTCCGTCACAACATCCTCGAACCCGGGGGCACGGAAGCACCCGATGTGCTCTACCGCCGATTCCGCGGGCAGGCGCCCACCATTGACGCCATGCTGCGCCGCGACGGCATTCGGTAGTTTATAACTTATAGTCTATAGTTTATAACCGCTATCCGGATTCCTCAGATAAGATAGGCCCTATAGGTCGTGCGCGACTTATGGGGCTTATGTTATATGGGGTGGTTAAGGACAAGATAAGGACAAAATAGGATAAAGAAAAAGCCAACCGATTTGCTCGAAATCAGCTGGCTTTTAAACGTGTTGCCTTGGAAGGA
>CAYOUJ010000069.1:0-11532 GCA_964407165.1 uncultured Muribaculaceae bacterium
TTTCGGGAACGCGAATTAATCGAATTACGCGAATTATTTTTATGTTTTCAGGCGTTTGTTATAACGGGGGCGACGGGGCGGAGGTTGTATTGGGAGGCCATGATGCGGCCGTAGGCGCCGGCGGAGCGGATAGCGAGCAGGTCGCCGCGATGTGTGGCTGGGAGAGTGACACCGTGGCCGAAGCAGTCGGAACTTTCGCAGACGGGGCCGACCACATCGTATACCTCGGAGGCGCCGTCGGAGGTGATGTTCTGGATGCAGTGGTGCGAGCCGTAGAGGGCCGGGCGTATGAGGTCGTTCATGCCGGCGTCGCAGATAACGTATTGTTTTTCAATGCCTTTCTTTACGAGCACCACGCGGGTCACGAGCGTACCGCACTGGGCCACGAGGGAGCGGCCCGGCTCGAAGTGGAGGGTCTGGCCCTCGCGCAGATGCAGGTGCTGGCGGAACGTGCCGTAGAACGACTCGAAGTCGGGCACGGGGTTAGCGTCGGGATCGTCATAGTCGATGCCCTGGCCGCCCCCGACATTGATGGTCTCGAAGAAGATGCCGCGGGGGTTGTAACGGTCCTGCAGCTCGTTGATGCGCTCGCAGAGCACCACAAGCGGCTCGGTGACAGTGATTTGCGAGCCGATATGGAAGTGGAGACCGCGCAGATGCAGATGCTTGGAGGCAAGCACGCGGTCGATGGCCGCGTCGAGCATGCGGCGGTCGATGCCAAACTTGTTCTCGACGAGGCCGGTGGTTATATACTCGTGGGTGTGGGCGTCGATGTTGGGGTTTACGCGCAGGGCCACGGGGGCGGTCTTGCCCATCTCTGCGGCAATCTGCTCGATGACCTCAAGCTCCTCGATGGACTCGGCGTTGAGGCATCCGATGCCGGCGGAGAGGGCGACGCGCAACTCGGCGTCGGTCTTGCCCACGCCTGCGAAGACTATCTTTTCGGCAGGGATGCCGCAGTCGAGTGCGCGCTGCAGCTCGCCGCCGCTGACGGTGTCGACGCCGAGGCCGTGTGCGGCCACGTGGCGCATGACCTCAACATCGGGGTTGGCCTTCATCGCATAATGGAGGCAGAAGTTGCCGGCAGCCTTCACGGCGGCGGCGAGGGTGCGGTCGAGCAGCTGCAGGTCGTAATAGTAGAAAGGTGTGGGCAGCTGCCGGAAGCGTTCGATTGGAAATTGATTCATTGGAAACGGTAGAAAATTGCTGTGGCGGCGCACAGCGCCGCTAACGGTGCTCGGTTATTTATTTGACTATTTGAGCTTTTTGAAGAGGTGGTCGGAGAGGTTGTTTAGGGCGCGGGTCTTGTCGGATGCGCGCACGAGGAAGGAGATGTTGTAGTTGGAGCCGCCGTAGCTGATCATGCGGATGGGTATGTCGCCCATGGCCTCGACGGCCACGCTCTCGTAGCCGCGGTTGTGCCACTCGAGGTTGCCCACTACGCAGATTATCACCATGTTCTCATCAACGGTGACGGTGCCGAGCTTGCGCAGCTCGTCAAGTATCTCGGGAAGGCGACGCGGGTTGTCGATGGTGACGCTGACGCCGACCTCGCTGGTGCAGATCATGTCGATGGGTGTCTTGAAGGTCTCGAAGACCTCAAACACCTTGCGCATAAAGCCGTAAGCCAGTAGCATGCGGGAGCTCTTGATCTTGATGGCGGTGATGTTGTCTTTGGCGGCCACGGCCTTGATGGCGTCGCCGTCGAGGGAGTCGTCGATAAGCGTGCCGGGGGCGTCGGGCTGCATGGTGTTGAGCAGGCGGACGGGTATGTTGTTGTTCTTGGCGGGCTGCACGCACGTTGGATGGAGTATCTTGGCGCCGAAATAGGCCAGCTCGGCGGCCTCGTCATAGCTGAGGCAGCGCACAGGGTCGGTGCCGTCGACGTAGCGGGGGTCGTTGTTGTGCATGCCGTCGATGTCGGTCCAGATCTGTATCTCGTCGACTCCGAGGGCGGCGCCGATGAGCGAGGCGGTGTAGTCGCTGCCGCCGCGCTGCAGGTTGTCGATCTCGCCGTAGGCATTGCGGCAGATGTAACCCTGTGTGATATAGAGCGCTGCGTCGGGGTTCTCATCGAGCATGGGCTGTAGGTGCTCGCGCAGGAATGCGATGTCGGGCTCCTGCTTCTTGTCGGTGCGCATGAACTCGAGCGCGGGGAGCAACACGCTCTCAACGCCCTGCTCATGCAGGTAGAGGTTCATCATGGCCGTGGACATCAGCTCGCCCTGGGCCAGTATCTCCTTCTCCTCAAAGAGGGTGAAGATCTCCTTGGTGAAGGAGCGCATGAAGGCGAAGTTCTCCCCTACCGCCTGCAGGGCTTTGTTGCGGTACTCGGGGGTGGAGTAGAGCTCGTTGATGGTTGCGCGGTAGCGGCGCTCGAGCTGGTTGATGACCTCCTTTGCGCCCTCGGTGTTCTTTTTGTAGAGGTAGTCGGCAATCTCCACCAGGGTGTTGGTGGTTCCGGACATTGCAGAGAGTACGATGATGTTGCGGCCACGTGGCACGACCAGGCGTGCCACCTCCTTGAAGCGCTCGGCCGAGCCCACCGAAGTGCCGCCAAACTTTAATACATTCATCTCATCAGAGTTTTCAGTTTGCTGCATACAGTAGTGATATTCAATACTTTGATTAGTTACCGAGGTCGGATAGGAACTTAATGCGGACCAGGCGTATCTCCTCCTCGGTGTAGTCGCCGCCAAGCTCGTCGAGGGCGTCGCTGATGGAGTCGCTCTCGCTGTCCTTGAAATACTCGAAGATGTCGAGGTAGTGGTCCTCGTCCATGACGTCGTCGAGGAAGTAGGTGATGTTGATCTTGGTGCCGGAGTAGACGATGGCCTCCACCTGGTCGAGCAGCTCGTTGAAGTCCAATCCCTTGGAGTTGGCCAGCTCGTCGAGGGGTATCTTGCGGTCGATAGCCTGGATGATGGAGATCTTGAGCTTGCTCTTGTCGGCGACGGAGCGCACGCGCATGTCTGCGGGGCGCTCGATGTCGTTCTCGTCGACGTAGCGCTTGATGACCTCGATAAACTCCTTTCCGTAGCGCTTGGCCTTGCCGATACCCACTCCGGGAATGCTCTGCATCTCCTCGAGGGTGATGGGATAGAGCATGGTCATGGCCTCGAGCGAAGGGTCCTGGAAGATGACGTATGGGGGGAGCTCGAGGCGCTTGGCGGTCTTGCGGCGCAGGTCGCGGAGTATGGAGAACAGCTCGGGGTCGGCGGCTGTTCCCTCGCCGGCCTTGGGTGCGTCCTCGATGTCGTCGTCGTTGAAGTCGTTGTCTTCGGTGACTTTGAACGACTGCGGGTTGGCCAGGAACTCACGGCCTTTCTTAGTGACTTTAAGCAGCCCGTAGTTCTCTATGTCGCGGTCGAGGTAACCGGAGAGGATGGCCTGGCGTATGATGGTGTTGAGCATGCGCGGGTCGGTATGATCGCAGCAACCGAATACCTCGAGCTGGTCGTGCTCATACGAGGTGATGTCGTTGGTTGCCTTGCCTGCCATGACGTCGATGACATACTCGGCTTTGAATTTTTCTTTTAATGCGGCGATAGTCTCTATCGCCGCGCATAGTTCGTCCTTTGCTTCCACTTCCTTTTTTGGATTTAGACAATTGTCGCAGTTCTCGCAGTTGTCCTGCGTATACTGCTCGCCGAAATAGTGCAGGAGCGAGCGGCGGCGGCAGACGCTCGACTCGGCGTAGGAGGCGGTCTCCTTGAGCAGCTGCTTGCCTATCTCTTGCTCGGCGACGGGCTTGCCTTGCATGAACTTCTCCATCTTCTGGAGGTCTTTGTAGGCATAGAATGTGATGCACTGGCCTTCGCCGCCGTCACGGCCGGCGCGGCCGGTCTCCTGATAATACCCCTCCAGGCTCTTGGGCATGTCGTAATGGATGACGAAACGCACGTCGGGCTTGTCGATGCCCATGCCGAATGCTATGGTGGCGACTATGACGTCCACCTCCTCCTGCAGGAACGCGTCCTGGTTGGCTGTGCGGGTGGCGCTGTCCATGCCGGCGTGGTATGCCAGGGCCTTTATGTCGTTGACACGCAGCATCTCCGCCAGCTCCTCCACCTTCTTGCGGCTGAGGCAGTAAATGATGCCGCTCTTGCCGGGGTTGTTTTTTATGAAGCGGCAGATGTCCTTGTCTATGTCGGCGGTCTTGGGGCGCACCTCGTAGTAGAGGTTGGGGCGGTTGAACGACGACTTGAACACGCGGGCACCCACCATGCCGAGGTTCTTCTGTATGTCGTGTTGCACCTTGGGGGTGGCGGTGGCGGTCAGCGAGATCACGGGTCTCGGGCCTATTTCGTTGATTATCGGGCGTATGCGTCGATACTCGGGGCGGAAGTCGTGGCCCCACTCCGAGATGCAGTGAGCCTCGTCGACGGCGTAGAACGAGATCTTGACCGTCCGCAGGAACTCGATGTTCTCCTCCTTGGTCAGCGACTCGGGGGCGACGTAGAGCAGCTTGGTCTTCCCGTCGGTGATGTCGCGCTTGACGGCCTCGATGGCGGCGCGGTTAAGCGACGAGTTGAGGAAGTGGGCTATGGAGTCGCGCTCGCCGAAGTTGCGCATGGCGTCCACCTGGTTCTTCATCAGCGCAATCAGAGGGGAGATGACTATTGCCGTCCCCTCCATGAGCAGCGCAGGCAACTGGTAACAGAGCGATTTGCCGCCGCCGGTGGGCATGAGCACAAAGGTGTCGTGCTCGTCCAGGAGGCTGCGGATTATCTCTTCCTGATGGCCTTTGAACGTATCAAAGCCGAAGTATTCTTTGAGTGCCTGTGAGAGTTGAGGAGTCGGTTGGTTCATGGTACAGGTATGGCGATATAGAGAGGTGATTTGCGGCTGGTGATGAATTGTTTTGATGTAAGGATTGGAGTTAGGCGGTTTCAAAGTTGGCGGCGACGATTTTCTCCATTGCATAGTCGCGGGTGACGCGGAACTTGCGCTTGCGCGACGACGGCAGCTCGTACATGGGGTCGATCATGATCGACTCGACGATGGAGCGGAGGCCGCGGGCGCCGAGCTTGTATTCGATGGCCTTGTCGACGATGAGGTCGAGGGCGTCGTCGTCAAACGACAGATCCACGCCGTCCATGGCAAACAGCTTGACATACTGCTTAATGATGGCGTTGTTAGGCTCGGTGAGCACGCGCCGGAGGGCATCGCGGTCGAGCGGGTCGAGGTGGGTGAGTATGGGCAGGCGGCCGATAATCTCTGGGATGAGACCGAAGCTCTTGAGGTCTTGCGGGGCCACATGCGAGAGCATGTTGTCACGGTTGACCTTCTGGCGCGCGGCGTCGCCGGCGTATCCCACCACGTGAGTGTTGAGGCGCTGGGCTATCTTGCGCTCGATGCCGTCGAAGGCGCCGCCGCAGATAAACAGGATGTTCTTGGTGTTGACCTGTATCATCTTCTGCTCGGGATGCTTGCGTCCGCCCTGCGGGGGCACGTTGACTATCGAGCCTTCGAGCAGCTTGAGCAGGCCTTGCTGCACGCCCTCGCCGCTGACGTCGCGGGTGATGGAGGGGTTGTCGCTCTTGCGGGCTATCTTGTCGATCTCGTCGATGAAGACTATTCCGCGCTCGGCACGGGCCACGTCGTAGTCGGCCACGGCCAGCAGTCGCGTGAGCAGGCTCTCTACGTCTTCGCCCACGTATCCGGCCTCAGTGAGCACGGTGGCGTCGACTATGGTGAAGGGCACGTCGAGATAGCGGGCTATGGTCTTGGCCAGCAAGGTCTTGCCGGTGCCGGTGGGGCCGACGAGGATAATGTTTGACTTCTCGATGTCCACGTCGTCGTCGGCCTGCAGAAGGCGCTTGTAATGGTTGTATACAGCCACCGAGAGATACTTTTTGGCAGCCTCCTGGCCGATGACGTATTTGTCGAGGAACTCACAGATATCCTTGGGTTTGGGCAGCTTGCCCAGCTCCGGCAGGTCCTGTGCGCCGGAGGTAGAGGGGTTCTGGCCCAAGTCCTGGCGATACATCTTGATGGCGTCGTATACCTGGGCTATGCATTCGTCGCAGATGAACGTGTCTTCATGAAACGGGCTGGGCACCAACAGCGAAGCCATCGATGCCGGGCGCCCGCAGAACGAGCACACGCTTTCATGTCCGGTTGATTTCTTTTTTGCCATTTATGAGCTAAGTGTCACTTAACAGACAAACTACGAATTACGCGAATTTGCAAACACGAATTTCACGAATTATACGAATTTCACGAATTAAAATTTGTGTAATCCGCGTAATTTGTAGTTGTTTGGTTTACTTCTTGGTGCGGACGAGCACGTCGTCGATCATTCCGTAGGCCTTGGCCTCCTCGGCCGTCATCCAGTAGTCGCGGTCGGAATCCTGCTCCACCTTCTCGATGGGCTGGCCGGAGTGGTCGGCGATGATGCTGTAGAGCTCGTGCTTGAGCTTGAGTATCTCGCGGGCGGTGATCTCGATGTCGGAGGCCTGGCCCTGGGCGCCGCCCATGGGCTGGTGTATCATCACGCGGGAGTGCTTCAAGGCGAAGCGCTTCCCTTTCTCGCCGGCGACGAGGAGCACGGCGGCCATCGAGGCGGCCATTCCGGTGCAGATAGTGTTGACGTCGCACTGCACATACTGCATGGTGTCATAGATGCCCAGGCCGGCGTAGACGCTGCCGCCGGGCGAGTTGATGTATATGCTGATGTCCTTGCCGGGGTCGGCGCTGTCGAGGTAGAGCAGCTGGGCCTGGACGATGTTGGCGCTGTAGTCGTTGACGTCGGTGCCCAGGAAGATGATGCGGTCCATCATCAGTCGGGAGAAGACGTCCATCGAGGCCACGTTTAGCTGGCGCTCCTCGATGATGGTGGGGGAGATATAGCTTGCGGAGGGAGCTATGGAGGCTGTGAGAGTGTTGTTGACGGCTGAAGTGTACCGGTCAACGCCGAGGCCGCTAAGGCCTAAGTGCTTCACTGCGAAGTCTCTAAAGTCGTTCTTCATAATTGGTGTTTCTGTTTTGAAATTCAAAGTTACGAAAAATTTTGGAGTGTGGCAAATAAAAAAGAAAAAAACTGTATAAACAACCATTTTTAAGGCAAAAACCGTGCCAATCGCGAGTGGATGAGTTGATGAGAGGTAAGTGGATGAGTTGAGGAGAGGGAGTAGTTGATGCAGTCCGCAAACGACAAAAAATTTTCAAGAATTTGAGGAAGGGAAATTCCTTCTCCCAAATTCTTAAAAATTCCTTGTAATTCGCGGACGGCGTCAGACGGTGGCCGACACTGCCACATTATATTACTCGGCCGCGGCTGCCTCGGCCTCGGGACCGGCTGCGAGCTTCTTGAACTCATCGAGGCTGACCTCTTTCTTCTCCAGGTCGACGCGGCTCTTGATCTCGTGGTAGAGCTTGACGTCGGCCACGGTCTGGTAGATCTTGCGACGGTACTCCTTGTCAGAGAGCATGCGCTTGGCGTAGTCCTCGAGGATGTCGTCGCCGACGTTGGTCATGCCGTACTGTGCGAACTGCTGGCGAGCGGAGGCCATTGCGAAGCCCTTCATGTCGGCGTCCTCGACCTTGAGGTCGATCATGGCGGCGATATGGTCTCGCACGAGCTGCCACTTAAGGCCCGGTACCATCTTGTCGAACTCGGCGTCGATGTTCTCCTCGGTCAGACCCTCGTTGTTGCGCACGAGCCAGCGCTTGAGCACCTCGGCCGGAAGCTCCATGTCGCCGTACTTCTGCATCAGCAGCTCGGTGACGTCGCGCTCGAACATCTGCTCGGAGTTGGGCTCGAGCTGGGCGGCCATCATCTTGCGCAGGGCGTCGAAATACTCCTCCTCGGTCTTGACCTTGTCGGGACCGAAGACGTTGGTGTAATACTCCTCGCCCGGCTGTGCGGGCTTGGCGACGATGATCTCAGAGATGGCCATCTCGAAGTCGCTCTCCACCTCGGCGGCGCGCTCCTTGTCGATCTCGAGCATCGACGAGAGCTCGGCGGCATTGTTGCCGGCGGCGCGGGCAGGGTTGAAGACCACCTTCGAGCCCACCTTGGCGCCGTCAAACTTGGCAGCCTCGGCCTTGTCGGAGAAGGTAGCGGGGAAGACTATGCCGGCAGTGACCTGGATGGCGTCGGCATCGGTGCGCACCTTGCCGTCGGCGTCAAGCTCCATGATGGCGCCCTTGACCAAAGAGTCTTTCTCAAACTCCTCGCCGGGCTCCTGGGTGCCGAAGCGCTTGCGCATGTTCTCGTCCTGCTCCTTGACCATCTCGTCGGTAACCTCGATGGTATAGTAGGGCACCTTGAGCGAGTCGAGCTTGATGTCCATCACGGGCGACAGGGCCAGATCGTACTCAAACGTGTAGTCCTGCTCGTTCTTCAGGTCCAGCTCGACGACCTCGACGGGCACCGGCTCGCCGAGCACGGCAAGATGGTTCTCCTCGATATATTTGTAGACAGCCTGGATGACCTCGTGGTTGATGACATCGCTGGCCATCTGGCGGCCGAAGCGACGCTGCAGCTCACCCATGGGCACATGGCCCTTGCGGAAGCCGGGTATCTGGCGCTCGCGGGCGAGTTTCTTGAGTTCCTGATTGACTTTCTCTTTGTAGTCTGCCTCGACTACCTCGACCTTCAGGCGCGCGGTAACGTCTGAGGTCTTGTCCATCGTAATGTTCATGGTCCGGTATATTTCTGTTTTTGTTTGTTTACTAAGGTTATAACACACAGAGGTGCAAAAACGACTGCAAAATTAACACAAGTTATGAAAATAGCCAATTTAACACTGTTAAATTTAGTTTTTAGTCTTAAGATTATTTGCTAACTTTGTCAGACCGTTAACCGGATAACCGGATAATCGGGTAAAGATTTTATAAAACTTAAAACTAACGCCTTGAGAGTATTAGACATAGTGGCGGGCACGAGCGTCGACGGCCCCGGCCTGCGTACATCAATCTACTTCGCCGGCTGCACCCACCACTGCCCCGGCTGCCACAACCCCGAGTCGTGGGACCCCGCCGGCGGCACGGAGATGACCGTCGACGAGATCATGGGCGTCGTGCGCCGCGAGGGGTTCAATGTCACCTTCTCCGGGGGCGACCCGCTGATGCAGATGCCCGAGCTGCTCGACCTCGCCCGCGCCATACGCGCCGAGGGATTCACCATATGGCTCTACACAGGCTACACTATCGAGCAGATACGCGAGCGCACAGACCTGCGCCCCGTTCTCGACGTGGTCGACACCGTGGTCGACGGCCCCTTCATACAGGCCTTGCGCGACACCACCCTGCGCTTCCGCGGCTCCTCCAACCAGCGCATAATCAGTTTATAGTTTATAACTTATAGTTGATAGTATATAGCAGGCCCTTAAAAAAATTCACAAAAAATTTGGCAAATCACATTATTTTTACTAAATTCGCAACTGAAATAACAATATGCTATAAAAAGTTATAACCTATAACTTTGGTAGAGGAGTTCATAAAATACTGCATCGCCGAACTCGGCCTGTCGCGCCTGACAGCCCGCGCCTATCGCACCGACCTGCGGCAATGGGAGGAATTCATGCGCAGCCAGACGCCCGACGGGGAGTTTCGCCCCATGGACTACGACCTGGGCGACCTGCGTCTGTGGATAGCCCACCTCTCGGAGCATGGCGCGTCGTCGTCCACAGTCCATCGCAAGGCCACGGCACTAAAAGCGTTCTACCGCTTCTTGATGACAGTCCACGCTCTCCCGTCCAACCCCGCCACCGACCTGCAGCTGGCACGCCGTAGCAAGGCCCTACCCGTATTTGTCAGTCCTGACGAGACTGCCGGAATGCTCAACGCCGACTATGACCACTCCGACTTCCTGGCCGTGCGCGACCGTCTGATAATGCTGACATTATACACCACCGGCCTGCGCGCCTCAGAGCTGGTGGGCCTGCGCGACAGCGCCGTCGACACCGGCGCGTGTGAACTAAAAGTCCACGGCAAGCGTAATAAGGACAGGATAGTGCCTTTCGGCCCCGAGCTGTCAGAAGCCATCGAAGCCTACCGGCGCCTGCGGGAGCCCTTAACGGAGGCCGGCTGCGACGAGCTGCTCGTCCGGCCCTCTGGCAAGCCCCTAAACCGCCGCGAAATCTATGCCGTGGCCCACCGCCTGATGAGCCTCTCCGGCGTCCACGCCTCCCGCCTCTCACCTCACGTCATGCGCCACTCGTGCGCCTCCGACCTCCTCAACGACGGCGCCCCAATCACCGCCGTGCGCGACCTGCTCGGACATGCCTCACTTGCCTCAACGCAAGTGTACACACATATAACATACCGTGATCTAAAACAAAATTATCTAACCGCACACCCACGTGCCCAAAAGAAAGGAGACCCCTATGGAAGTAAAGATTAAAGCTATCCACTTCGACATCTCAGACCGCCTTACCGAGTTCATCAACAAGAAGGCCGAGCGCCTGGTGCGCCTGTACCCTGACATCGCCACCGTCGACGTCTCCCTCAAAGTAGTAAAGCCGGAGACGGCCATGAACAAGGGGGCCACCCTCTCCGTCACCATCCCCGGCCACGACGCCATGGTTGCCGGCAAGACCGCCGACACCTTCGAGGAGGCCATCGACCTGTGCCTCGACGCCATCAAGCGCCAGTCCGACAAAAAGAAAGCCCAGCACTAACAGCATACAGCGAACAGCGAACAGACCCACGCGGGGCCTTTGGCCGGTTTTCCGGCCAAAGGCCCCGCTCCTTTGGAGGTGACGCGCCCGCGCGTTGGGAGCGGGGCGGCGCCCGCGCGTCGGGAGCGGGGCGGCGCCCCCGCGCCCCGCCGCCACAAGGGGTGTCCACCCGCCGTGCCCGCAACTACGGAGGGCGGCCGTCCCGGCCGCACATCCCCGCCCCACGTCGTCAGGAGATGACGACGTGGGGCGGGCAGACACCCCTTGTGGCGTGCGGCCGAGACGGCCGCACGCCGTACTTGACGCCGCGACCGACCGTTACCCGATTACCCGATTATCCGATTAAATCCCCTGATTTACTCCACCCTACGTTAAAGGGCCAGGCGCAGGCCAAGGTCGCAGCCGCAGGTCGACGGCTCGTAATTGTCGCGGAACGAGACGCGGCTCCTCGGCGCGTCGTAGCTCCAGCACCCTCCGCGACGCACGTGGGCAGACCACCCGGAGTACGGATTGGTAGGATCCGTCTGGGAAGATGAGTTATAGTATCCAAACCTATCCTCACACCACTCCCAAACATTGCCCGTCATATCGTAAAGCCCCAGCGAGTTCGGGCTCTTGGTCATCACGTTATGGGTGCAGCTACCGCTGTTGCCATCCCACCACGCCACGCTGTTGATGTCGTCGGAGCCGCTGTACAGCTTGTCGTTGCCATCCCGCCCCTCGCGGGCAGCAAACTCCCACTGCGCCTCCGTCGGCAGACGGAAAGAAGCGCCCGTCGCAGCGTTCAGCTTGGTGATGAACTCCTTGCACTGGTGCCACGCAACCGACTCCACCGGCAGGTTGTCGCCCTTCCAGTAGCTCGGGTTGCTTCCCATCACCGCCGTCCACAGCCACTGCGGCA
>CAYOUJ010000070.1:0-11369 GCA_964407165.1 uncultured Muribaculaceae bacterium
ACCCCACACTTGACCTGATTTTTGATTAACATTTGTTAAGAGACACTAGTGACCGAGAAATAATGTCTGCCGTTTTCGAGCAGATGACCCGTTGGGGTCAATTGAAGTCTAATGCCTTTCATAAAGCGTTTGTTTTTAAGTTGTTTGTTTAGTTATAATGCTTGAGCAAAAAAAATTATGCATCGTGCATTAAATAATAGCAATTTCGTTTGCAAAATTACAAAAAAAGCCCCACAAAACACCAATTCAAATACTTTTTAATCAAATGTCGCCCCTCGCCGCAAAGTATACCTTACATTTTACATTTACCAACAACGGATTTCACGGATTGCACAGACTTTATGGAGTCTGTGCAATCCGTGAAATCCGTTGTCATAAGCCATATTAGCGGGCGAGGATAAGGGCAGAGCGGGGAGCCACGGTCATCTTGCCGCCCTTGCTGGTACCCAAGCCTCCGGCATCAATGGTGCCGTCCTGCGCCACGATCAGCCATTTGCCCTTCGGCACCTTGACCGTGCGCTCCTCGTCGGAGCCGTTGAATATCAGCTTGATCTCCTGCCACTCGTCACCGTTGGCGTGGTCTACTATCGAGTAGCTTATAAGACAGGGCTCGCTGACCTCGTCAAAGACTATGTGACGGGCCACATCGTCGGCAGTGGTCATGCGGAAGGCGGGGTGGGCCTTGCGCAGTGCAATGAGCTGACGATAATAGTCATAAAGGTCGGCGTACTGGTGCTTCTGCTCCCAGTCGATGGCGTTGATGCTGTCGGGGCTCTTGTAGGAGTTGTGCACGCCCTTCTTGTCGCGGAACACCTCCTCGCCGGCGAACATAAACGGAGTGCCCTGCGAGGTGAACACGATGGTCTGGGCGAGCTTGGCGGCGCGCACGCGCTCGTCGACGGAGGCCTCGGGCATGCTCTTGGCGAGCTTGTCGGTGAGCGTGAGGTCGTCGTGGCAGCTGACGTAATTGATCACCTGGGTGGGAGCCGAGGCGTAGGGAGCCTTGGAGTTGTTACCCTTCGAGTAGTCGACCTGCGGGTGGGCGGTGGCGCCGACGATGCCTATCTTCACCGTCTCCTCGTTGCCCGGCTTGCCGGTGACGAAGCCGCGGTCGGCGGCGTTGGAGTAGTGCCCCTTGATGGCGTCGCGGATGTCGTCCGAGAATACGGCGACGTCGGGCATCTTATAGGCGTTGTCTTTGAGCGCGCGCTGCTCGACGGGCAGCGGGGAGTCACCGGCAGTCCACCCCTCGCCGTATACGAAGATGTCAGGGTTGACCTCCTTCAGGGCGGCTGCGACCTGGTTCATCGTCTCGATGTCGTGGATGGCCATGAGGTCGAAGCGGAAGCCGTCGATGTGGTATTCGTCGGCCCAGTATTTCACCGAGTTGATGATAAAATCGCGCATCTGCTGGCGGTCGGAGGCCGTCTCGTTGCCACAGCCGCTGGCGTCGCTGTATGTGCCATCAGCGCGGTGGCGGTAATAGTATCCGGGGGCAGTTAGCGAGAAGTTGGAGTCGTCGTTGAGCGAGGTATGGTTGTAGACCACATCCATCACCACGCCAATGCCGGCGTCGTGCAGGGCCTTGACCATCTCCTTGAACTCGCGGATGCGCACGTAGGGGTCGGCAGGGTTGGTGGAGTAGGAGCCCTCGGGCGCGTTATAGTTCCACGGATCGTAGCCCCAGTTATATTGCGGGGTTGAGAGGTTGGCTTCGTCGACGCTGTTGTAGTCATAGCTCGGGAGAATGTGCACGTGAGTGACCCCCAGCTCCTTGAGGTGGTCGATGCCGGTGGCGTCGCCCAGGAGGGTCTTGGTGCCCTCCTCGGTCAGGGCTATGAACTTGCCCTTGTTGACGATGCCGCTGGAGGGGTGCATCGAGAAGTCGCGGTGGTGCATCTCATAGATGACGGCGTCGGTGATGGCGTCGATATGGGGGCCGCGGTCGTCAGCCCACCCTGCGGGATCGGTCAGGGCAAAGTCGATGATGGCCGCGCGCTCGCCATTGGTGCCCACGGCCTTTGCCCATACGCCGGGGGTCTCCTTGAGCCAGTAGCCGCCGTCCTTCACCTGGAAGGTGTAGAAACGGCCATAGAGCTGCTCGGGGACGCTAACGCTCCACACGCCCTGGGTGCCGAGGGTCATTGACAGGGTGTCGACGGGCAGCGAGTTGCGGTCCTGCGTGTAGATGAACACTCGTGCGGCCTCCGCCTTGGGGCTCCACAGCTTGAAGTGCGTGCCGGTGGCGTCGACGGTCAGCTCGAGGTCGGTGCCCGAGTATGTCGGGTAAGAGGCGTACACAGCGTCGGGATTGGCTTGCGCCGAGGCGGCCAGGGCCACGGCTGCAGAGAGTATGGTGCCGGTGATTCTCATGGAAAGTGTTTAGTATTTGGTTTTTAGTTTTTAGGTCGATCGGTTATCGACAGCCATCGATTGGCTATCGATAGTTATCGATTATTATCGATGGTTATCGAGAGTCATCGATTATTATCGATGATGTGCCGGTGGTTAGGAGGTGATTTTGATGCGGCGGGAGCCGTCGGGGGTGCGCACGATGTAGTATCCGGCGGGGAGGGTGACCGTCACAACGGCTCCCGGGGCGACATCGACGGCCTTGACCATCTGCCCGGTGATGGAGTAGATATAGAGGCGCACAGGCTCGGCCGAGGCGTTGCCAAGCTCCACGTGCCCGGCGGCGACGGCGACGGTGACCTCCTGCACCCCACCCTTAAGGGGGGGGCCGGGGGGGGCCGGTTCCGCCTGCGCCGAGACTGCCAGCAGCAGCGCCGTCACAAATGCAATCAATATTTTGCCTAACTGCTTCATATCTATGCAAAGTTAGCAAAAATTCCTGAAACGGCCAAATAAATTGCACGGTTTTCACTTTTTTTTGTAATTTTGCACCTTGATTTATCAACTTTACCCTTATCACTTAACACTTATAACTTATACAGTGCTCAACTATATCGTCTGGAACGTCGACCCCAACATCATTGACTCCGGCATCACCATCCGCTGGTACGGCCTGATGTTTGCCATCGGATTCATTCTGGGCTACAACATCGTAGCCCGGATGTTCAAGCATGAAGGTGCCCCTGAGAAATGGCTCGGCACACTGCTTCTGTACGTGGTAGTGGCCACCATTGTCGGCGCGCGCCTCGGCCATGTGTTCTTCTACGAATGGGACGTCTACCGCCACAACCCCATCAGCATATTATACGTATGGCAGGGGGGACTGGCGAGCCACGGAGGCACCATCGCCATCATCATCGCCGTCTTCATGTTCTCCTGGTGGGTGACCAAGCGAAGCCCGCTGTGGACATTCGACCGTCTGGTGATACCCATCGCCCTGGTCGGCGGCCTCATACGCATCGGCAACCTCATGAACAGCGAGATCTTCGGCCACGCCACCACGCTGCCCTGGGGATTCATGTTCGTGCGCTCGTCTGAGTGGCACGCGCTCTATGAAGGCGTTGCAGTACACCCCACGCAGATATACGAGGCACTGTGCTACTTCGCCCTGTTCGCGCTGCTGATGTGGATGTACTGGAAGCGCAACGCCGAGGAGCGTCCGGGACTCATCACCGGCGTATTCTTCATCGGCATCTTCCTGCCGCGCTTCCTCATCGAGTTCATCAAGAACCCGCAGGTGGCTTTCGAGCAGGGGATGGCCCTCAACATGGGCCAACTGCTGAGCATTCCCTTCGTGGTCGGCGGCATCGCGCTGGTCTTCTGGGCGTTGTCACGGCCCAAAGTCCCTCTGAAGTTCCCCAACCGGTTCGCCGACGCCAAATAAGCAGGCCCGCCCTAAACCCCTCCCCAAGGGGAGGGGCTTACCAAGCTACTCATCAACTCACAACTCACACCTCTCATCAACTGATTAACTCAGACGTTGAAGAAGCTCGACTGGTACATAATCAAGCAGTTCCTCGGCACATACGTGTTTGCCATCATCCTCATCCTGGCAATCACCATCATGTTTGACATCAACGAGAAACTCGACGCTTTCCTTAAGGCGCCCCTGCGCGAGACCGTGTTTGACTACTTCGTAAACTTCCTGCCCTACTTCGCCAACCAGTTCTCCCCGCTGTTCACCTTCATTGCCGTCATCTTCTTCACCTCCCGCCTGGCCGACCGCTCGGAGATTATAGCCATGCTCTCCACCGGCATGAGCTTCCAGCGCCTGCTCGTGCCATATCTCATCTCTGCCGCCGTCATTGCCGCCTCATCCTTTGTGCTCAGCGCCTACGTAATACCCCCCGCCAACGTCAAGCGCATCAACTTCACCAACACATACGTCAAGAACAAGAAGGTGGAATATGGCACCAACATACAGGTGATGGTCGCCCCCGGCGAGATCATGTTCATGTCGCGCTTCGACAACCGCGACAAGACCGGCTACAAATTTTCGCTCGAGACCTTCGAAGACAAGAAACTCGTCTCGCGCCTGACAGCCCAGACCGTCAAGTGGGACACACTATACCAGTGGCAAGTGCGCGACTACATGATACGCGACCTAAAGGGCAACCGCGAGATTATCACCCGGGGGCAGCGCCTCGACACTATCATCCCCGTCGAGCCACGCGACTTTCTCATCAGCAAGGGTGACGAGGAGACCCTCACCACCCCCGCGCTGCGCCGCTACATCAAGCGCCAGGAACACCGCGGCATCGGCAACATCGAGTCGTTTGAGATCGAATACCACCGCCGCTACGCCATGTGCGCCGCCGCATTCATCCTTACCGTCATCGGCATGGCCCTCTCCTCCAAGAAAGTCAAGGGCGGCATGGGCGTCAACATCGGCATCGGCCTGGTGCTCAGCTTCAGCTACATCCTGTTCATGGCCGTGACCTCATCCTTCGCCGTCAGCGGCATCGCCCCGCCGTGGCTGGCCATGTGGATCCCCAACATCGTCTACGCCATCATCGCCGTAATCCTCTACGTCCGGGCATCCCGCTAACTCCCGGGGTAGCATACGAGGCGGGTTCGTTGCCGTTGTTTGCGCAACAGGCGGGAAGCCCTATTTTCCGACGCAGAAGCGGGAGAAGATGTTGCGGAGGACTTCGGGGGTGGTGATGGCGTCGCCGGTGATGTCGGCAAGAGCGGCAAGGACCATCCGCAGGTCGGCGGCGACGAGGTCGGCCGGGATGCCGGTGCGCAGACCCATGAGCACCTGCTCGAGGCTCTCGGCGCCCGATGCGAGGGCGTCGGCATGGCGCCGGTTGGTGATCACGACACTCTCACCGGCAGTAGTCGCCTCTATCTCGCTGATCATCATCTGCTTAAGTTTTTCGATGCCTTCGCCCGTGGTAGCGCTGAGTTCCACGGCTGTAGCACGTAGCTCGTAGTTCGTAGTTAGAGGAAGGTCGCTCTTGTTGAGCGCAATGATGAGCGTCGAGCTTTCGGGACGCTCCGTCTCTACGGTGCTGAGCAGCTCGGGGTCGACGGGCACGGTGCGGTCTACGACGAATATGACGAAGCGGGCGGCGCGCAGGGCGGCGTGCGAGCGCTCGATGCCGAGGCGCTCTACGGCGTCGGCGGTGTCGCGCAGGCCGGCGGTGTCGGTCAGGCGGAAGGCGTAAGGGCCTATGGCACAGAGGGCGTCGACGGTGTCGCGGGTGGTACCGTGTATGTCGCTTACTATGGCGCGGTCGTCGCCGAGCAGGGCGTTGAGCAGCGACGACTTGCCGGCGTTAGTGGCGCCGACGATGGCCACGGGTATGCCGTGGATCAGGGCGTTGCCGGTGGTGAACGTGCCGTGGAGGCGCCGCACCTCGCGGAGTATCTTGTCAGCGAGGTTGACGAGGCGCTCGCGGGAGGCAAACTCCACGTGCTCCTCGCCGAAGTCAAGTTCAAGCTCGAGCAGCGACGTGAGTTCGAGCAGCTGCGAGCGCAGTAGGGCAAGGTGCGTGGAGACGCTTCCACGCATTTGTGAGGAGGCGAGGCGGTGTGCGGCGCGCGAGTTGGCGGCGATGACATCGGCCACGGCCTCTGCCTGGCTAAGGTCCATGCGCCTGTTGGCGAAGGCACGGCGAGTGAACTCTCCCGGCTCGGCCATGCGTGCGCCGGCGGCAGTCAGGGCCTCCAACAGCTCCTGCTGGATGTATAGCGAGCCGTGCACCGAGATCTCCACCACGTCTTCACCTGTGAACGAGGCGGGGGCTCGAAACAGGGTGACGAGCGCTGTGTCGAGCGTCTCACCGCGGCTGTCGGCGATGTCGCCGAGGTGCGCGGTGCGCGGGACGACGGCGTCGAGCGACTTGCCGCGCCAGAGTTTGCCGACGACGGCCACTGCCTCAGGGCCTGAGACGCGCATGACGGCAATGCCCCCCACCCCCCCCGCCGTGGATATGGCGCAAATAGTATCAGTTGAACCTGTCACCAACACAAAACTATAAGTTATAAGTTATAAGTTATTTACGGTGGCCCCAGCAGTTGAAGTCGCACTGGGCCTCGATGGCATCTTCAAGGGCATCCGGGAGGGCGCTGAAGAAGTCGTAGCCGGTGATTCGCTCCACCTCGTCGATTGAAACGGCCGCGCTCTGCATGCCACCGGGCACCTGGCCATTGGGCATTATGAATGCGATGCCGCGCGGGGGCACGGCATACGGGGCGATGATGCACTTGTAGAACCGCGCGGGAACGAACACTCCCGTCTCGCCGATGTATTCAATTGGCTTGTCGGTAATTATGGGTCCGCAGACGATATAGATGGCGGAGTCGGCGGTGGCCCACGTGCGACACTTCTCCTCAAGCGACTTCCAGGCCCCGCCGTTGAGGGAGTGTAGTTGCGGGCAAATGTTAGTAAGCAGACACGCCTCATCCATCGCCTGGGCGCTCCATTTGAGGTCGCCGGAGGGCACCATGTGGCCGCGGTCGTACCCCGAGCCGCGATAGTCACCGAGCCCGGCGCAGCCGTCAACGCGCGAGTCAGGCTGAAAATTGTCTTTTCGAGGGTTGGTGCCGGCCACCTCCTCGCCGGTGAGCTCCCAGGCCACCCAATTGGGTATGTGAAGTTCGGGGTTGAACGAGAGCCGGTGTCCCGTGTAGTCTACCACCTGCGAGCGTACAGACCTTGTCGTCTTCACGTCGAGCAGAGCGTCCGCCTCGATGACGTCACCATTTGCCGTACCCCTCTCGCGCTTGGCCTCCACCGGGCTGCACCCTGCAGCCGAAAAGACCAGACCAATAAGCATGGCAAAAATAGCCAAATTCTTCATCCTCATAGCATCGGTGTTAACTGTATAATTTAAAGCATAATACGGTGCAAAGATACATTTTTCCAAAGGAAGTTGCAAGGGTATTGCGCATTTTTCCAAAGGAACTTTCGGAGGAAATTCACATTTTTCCAAAGGAACTTACGGGCGGAAGTCGTTGATGATGCCTGCAATGGCGGCGCAGTCGACCACGGAGGCGCCGGGGGAAATGGGGAGGGACACCACCTGGGCGGCAAGCATTTCGGTGACGGGCAGCGGCCCGTGCGCGATGCGTCCCTCATAACACGGCTGGCGATGCGGTGGCAAAGCGTAATGGATATCGACGCCCACGCCTTGGTCTCGCATATACTCCAAGAACGCCTCGCGGGGGGCACCTACCAGGCGGATGACGTACTGGTGCCACACCTGGTCGGCGGCGAAGGGGGTGATCTCCGGTTTTACTATGTGAGGGTTGTGTATCTCGTTTTGGTAGCAGACGGCGCGGGCGAAACGGGCGCCGTTGACCCTGGCTGTGTGAGGCAGCTTGACGCGCAGGCATGCGGCCTGCACGGGGTCGAGGCGGCAGTTGAGACCCGCATATATATTATGGTAGCGTCGGTCGGCGCCGTAGTTGGCCAGGGCGCGGACGGCCGAGGCAAGCTCGGCGTCGTGGGTGGTGACGGCTCCGGCATCGCCGAGGGCGCCGACGTTTTTGGTCGGATAGAAACTGAAGGCGCCTGCATGGCCGAGGCTTCCGGTGACATCGGTGCCGAAGAGGCCCGGCGTAAGCGAGCGGGCGCCGATGGCCTGCGCATTGTCTTCGACGACAGTCAGATTGTGCCGTCGAGCCACTTCTACGAGTGTCTCGTCCCAGGCAGTGCGGCCGTATAGGTGCACGGTGAGGATAGCGCGGGTGCGGGAAGTGACGTGCTGCTCGAGCAGGGCGGTGTCGATGTTGAGCGTGCGCTCGTCGGCGTCAACCAATACGGGCGTCAACCCGTTGTCTGTAAGTGCCAGAACAGTTGCAATATAAGTATTTGCGGGCACGAGCACCTCGTCGCCGGGGGCCATCCGTCCAAGCTCGATATATGCGCGGAAGATGAGCCGCAGGGCGTCAAGGCCGTTGCTGACGCCGACGGCGTAAGGTGTGCCGGTCATCTCAGCAAGCTCGCGCTCAAACGCCTCGCACTCGGCACCGCCGACATATCGGCCGCTGCTTACGACGCGAGCCGCAGCCTCGTGCAGCTGCTCGAGGTACGGCTCGTTGACGGCCTGCAGGTCGAGGAATGGGTAGCGGATTTCGCTCATTTGACACCAACGTATTTGAGATAGTCGTCGTAGTCGCGGATATAGTCGGCCTCGTCAAAGGGGGCCGAGACGAGCACCATGCACACAGCGCCGGAGGAGTAGTTGTCGATATGGCTCCAGATGCCTGGCACCACGAGCAGCGCCTCGTAGGGGCGGTTGAGGGTATATTGGCACTCCTCCACGCCGTCGGTGACGGTGACCGTGAAGCTGCCTGCGAGGGCTATGATTGCCTGGTAGAGTTTGCGGTGGGCATGTGCCCCGCGCTCGCAGCCGGCGGGGATGTCATAGATCCAAAACGCGCGGTGTATGGCAAAGGGCACCTGGTCATAGTCCTGGGCGAAGGTTAAGTTGCCGCGCGGGTCGTGGATGCGTGGGAGCAATAATATCCTTACATCATTTAATGCCATTGGCGGCGAGCTTGAGCAGGTACTGTCCGTAGGGGTTCTTGGCCATGGGCGTGGCAAGCTCGCGCAGGCGGTCGGCGTCTATCCACCCCTTGCGGAAGGCTATCTCCTCAAGGGCGGCAACTTGCACGCCCTGGCGTTTCTGGATGGCCTCGATATAGTTCGACGCCTCCATCATCGAGTCGGTCGTGCCGGTGTCGAGCCACGCGAAGCCGCGGCCCAGGCGGGTGACGTTGAGCTGGCCGCGGTGCAGATACTCCTCGTTTACAGAGGTTATCTCCAGCTCCCCGCGAGCCGAGGGCTTGATGTTCTTGGCTATCTCCACCACTGAGTTGGGGTAGAAATACAGGCCGACCACCGCGTAGTCACTGCGGGGTTGCTGCGGCTTCTCCTCGATGCTAACGGCTTTGCCGTTAGCGTCAATCTCGACAATGCCAAACCTCTGCGGGTCAAGCACTTTGTAGGCAAATACCGTAGCCTCCTCGCGAGTGTCGCTCACATGCAGGGCGTCCATGAGCATGCCGGTGAAGCCCTGGCCGTAGAAGATGTTGTCACCCAGGACGAGGCATACCGAGTCGTCGCCGATAAACTCCTCGCCGATGATGAAAGCCTGCGCCAGCCCGTCGGGCGACGGCTGCTCGGCGAAGCTGATGTTGACGCCCATCTCCGGCGCGTTGCGCAGCAGGCGGCGGAAGCCTGGAAGATCCTCCGGCGTGGAAATCAGGAGGATGTCGCGGATGCCGGCCAGCATAAGCACGGAGAGGGGATAATATACCATCGGCTTGTCATAGATCGGGACAAGCTGCTTGGAGATGCCTCGGGTGATGGGATAGAGGCGCGTGCCGGAACCCCCGGCCAAAACAATACCCTTCATGACTTAGCGATTTTCGTACATGTCTTTATAATACTGCAAATATTCGCCAGAGGTGACAGAGTCGACCCACGCCTGGTTGTCGAGATACCAGCGGATGGTCTTCTCGATACCCACGGTGAACGGGGTCTCGGGATACCAGCCCAGCTCGGTGGCTATCTTGGTGGGGTCGATGGCGTAGCGCATGTCATGGCCCGGGCGGTCAGTTACGTATGTAATGAGGTCGTAGTTGATGTCGTCGACCGAGCACTTCAGCAGCTTCTGATACGCAGGCTCCTCGCGCATGATGCGTGCGATGATGTCGATGACGGTGCGCACGATGGTGATGTTCTGTTCCTCGTTGAAGCCGCCGATGTTGTACACCTCGCCGAGGCGGCCCTGACGGAGCACCATGTCGATGCCCTTGGCATGGTCTTCGACGTACAGCCAGTCGCGCACGTTGTCACCCTTGCCGTAGACGGGTAGCTTGCGTCCCTCTAGTATATTTTTGATGATCAGCGGGATGAGTTTCTCGGGGAAGTGATAGGGGCCGTAGTTGTTGCTGCAGCGAGTGATGTTGATTGGCATCCCGTAAGTCTCATGATAAGCGAGAGTTATCAGGTCGGCGCCGGTCTTGGCTGCTGAGTAGGGGGAGCGCGGGGCCAGAGGAGTGTCTTCAGTGAAAAACTTGCGGCCGAAAGTCTGCAGGTTGTCTCGTCCGCTTACCACCTGCTTTACAGCGTCGTCGAGGTGCAGCGGCTGCGGCTCGTCGAAGTCCTTGGTCAGCGAGCCGTAGACCTCGTCGGTGCTGATCTGCAGGTACTTCTTGCCCTCCTTGTAGGTGGGATGTCCCTGCACGTCGTTGCCTGTGCACCATGCCTTGCGTGCGCAGTCGAGCATGTTTTGCGTACCCAAAATATTGGTTTCCAGGAAGAGGCGCGGCTGTTCGATGGAGCGGTCCACGTGGCTCTCGGCGGCGAAGTTGACAATGAAGTCAGGGTCAAACTCCTCAATGAGGCGTGTGACCAGCTCGCGGTCGCCGATGTCGCCCTTTACGAAGCGGACGTTGGGAAGCTCCATCTCTTCCTTGATTGTCAGGGGATTTCCGGCGTAAGTCAGGGCGTCGAGTATGAGTATGTCGACGTCAGTGCCGTACTTCTTGAGCAGATATTTGACGAAGTTTGCACCGATGAAACCGGCTGCGCCGGTGACGAGATATTTCTTCATGGAAGCAGGGTTAAGTAGTTAAGTCACACGATATGGAGTATTTCCAAAACAAAGAGGGCTGACAGCCACCCGTATGGGTGATTATCAGCCTTGGGAATGTGCCCGGAACAGGACTCGAACCTGCACGCCTCGCAGCACTCGCACCTGAAACGAGCGCGTCTACCATTCCGCCACCCGGGCTTAAATGCGCTGCAAAGGTACGAATAATTTTGGAAGTGCCAAAATATTTTTGAAAAACTTTTTGCACCCCGCCGGTTAAACCCTCCAAATGCACTGTTTCACCCCTTAAATCGTGCACTCCGCATATTTTATTGGTTTTTTCGTTTCCATGTACCGAAATTATTGCTAAATTTGCAATACCCTTAAGCAAACACATTAATAATT
>CAYOUJ010000071.1:0-8735 GCA_964407165.1 uncultured Muribaculaceae bacterium
GCGGGGCGCGTGGGCGCCGCCCCGCTCCCTTTTAGCGTGGGCGCCCTCCGTTGGGAGGGGGGGCGGCGCCCTCTGTTGGGAGGGGGGCAGCGCCCTCGCGCCCCCCTTCAAGAGCAGTATTCGCTTGAACGCCTGCAGCTGCGGGGCGCGAGGGCGCCGCCCCGCTCCCTTTTAGCATGGGCGCCGCCCCGCTCCTATTTATGTAATAGCCGCAGGTCGGTCAGACACGGCAGGTGGCGGAGGATCAGGAGCATCAGCGCGTAGGCCGTCAGCAGCGACACGAGCGTCACCGTGGTCGACAGCGCGAGGGGCGTCAGCCCCGGGCAAACGCGCATGAACAGCGCCGCCAACGACGCCGGGACGGCTCCGCAGAAGAAGTAAAAGAGTATAGAGTTGCGGCCTATCCGCTCCAGCCACCCCATCCTCGGCAGCGTCCGCGCAACGGCTATCACCGTCACTATGCTCGCCGCGACGGCAACGGCTCCGAGAGCGTTGATGTGCGCGCTAATGCCCATGCACACCAAGTCTGCCTTGCCCGCGAACATCAGTGCCATAAGCGCCATATACACCACGGCACACACTGCTGCCACCCATTTGCCGTGCCGAAGGCGCCCCTCATAACGTGCATACAACCCGCCGAGAGCCATCAGCGGCGTGTACGACAACCCCGTCTGCCAATACCACGGCACGTATCCAGAGGCGGCCGTCAGCGCGTGCGGCCACACTATCGAGCACAGCGCGAACGCTACCGCTGACACCCCCGTGCACCACCATATATTGAACTTCCCGCACAATGCCACCAACGCGATGAAAAACAGCTGCGCTACGGCTATCGCCGGAGTGAACCAATAGCTCACGCCGCCGAAGACATCGGTCACGAACGACACGAGCGTCGCCCCCTGGGCGTGCATCAGCAGCTTCGGTCCGAACATCAGCGCGGCGAATATCATCGTCGGTATCATTATCTTGAACAGCACATTGGCGGCGCGCCGTCGGCAGTCCTCACGGCTCGCCCCCTGGCGCAGCCACTTGCCGAAAAACAGATACCCGCTAACAAAGAAGAACGCATTGACATAAAACGGCAACACCACCCGTGCCGCCGACTGCCCCTCCCCGCAATACCCCGCCGCATGCATCCAGTACACACCCACCATGCACATCCCCCTGACAGCATCCACCCAAGCCAGCCGCTGTGTACCCCCCCCAGTTGCTATTTTGCTGTATTTCAACACTTTAAGCAAAAAATTATGCGGCTAATTTACCCCCCCCCATTTAATGTATTGACTATCAATAAGTTGCGGCGATTACGGATAATTTTGGCGGGGATGCCTCCCATGACGGAATATTCGGGGACGTCTTTTGTGACAAGGCACCGGGCGCCGAGAATGGAGTGGGAGCCGATTTTGATGGCAGGCATGACCATCACTTCGCGGCCGGTCCACACATCGTCGCCAATTTCCATGCGGCCGGGGACGGCCAAGAGCCCCTGATCCATCATCGGACGCGAGGCATCGGCAAAATTGTGTGTCACATTCTCAAAGAAGTAATTATTTGGTCCCATCATCACCTTGTCGCCGATTATGATGTTGGAAGGCACATGGCAATAAGCCCCGATGTTGCTTCGGTTGCCAATCCAAACACCTCCACCTTTGCCGAAGTATGCTCGACGGCCAATATTCACACCTTTGCCCATATAGTCAAACAGATGTGAGCAACACCAACGGCGGAACTTGTTACTCGGTTTGCCAAAGACAGGTGTAAACGAGTCAGGCAACCATTGGCCGATGCCATAATACATAGCCAGAAACATCAGGTGGATATGCTTATAACGTTTCTTGAAGAAGATGTTGCTTAAGTAATCCATGCCGAAAAGCGCTGCCATTGTCTGCAACACTTTCTTTACATTGCATTTAAGCATCCCCTTGTATCCACCACGATACTTGATGGGCATCCCGGCCCACGGCGTGTTGGCGAGATGCTTAAGCCACAAGTCGCGAAAAGGGAGATATTCACCTTTAAACCACGGTTTGTTGGTAAACACATAATGAATTATGGCAGGATTCTTGACTGCTTCCTGCACACGTTCAAATTCTTCCGGCCTTACTCGTGCCTTTAAGAATTCGCGACGCGCGGAGAATGGCGAGAGACAATTGTAACGAGGGTGCAAGTAATCGACTAAGCCTTCAAGCACCACATTAAGAGCATCTTGATCCGCCATCGAATATGTAAACCCGTTTTCTTTCAAAACATTAATGCACTTTGCACCAACATCATGTCTCCGCCAATAGTCCAAATTAATATAGACCACACCAGCATTGAAGTACGCATGAGCCTTGTTTGTCAAATTTAAACGCTCGTAGTCGTCCCAGCGAACCAAATCTTTGACCACTGCCGCCGAAACATCATCTCTGAATTTATAGTTTTGCAATTGACCGAGCGTATCGTTAAAAATCAAATCGACATCAGTATACAACACTTTATCAACCTCTTTAGGCAGCAAAGAAGTCGCATATAGCCTATAAAGAAACGATAAGCTATGAGTTGCTACCAAGTATTTACGCATTTGCGCAAGCTCACTCTTTACCCAATCGGGTATGACCGGAATATGAATTTTTGCGTTAACCGTTTCCATCGACTTGATCTTTGCCGCGTTAGCGGGGCTTAGGTCGTCGCACACCACATAGATGTCCAGCGCCATATCCGGGTTGCTGTCGATAAGTGAACGTATGGTAACGCCGCAATAAGGCGCATAGCTATCTGTTATGGTGAGCAATACATTCATTTGGCGTTGCGTTTGGGGATGTCGATGAAGGGGCGTTCTTGGCCGAGGCGGCGGTAATGCTCGTTGATGGCGTCGACGCACTGTTGGTTACGGACATAGTTTCCGGAAATGAGGGTCTCGTTGTTGCGTATCATCACCGGCAAATGGTTGTAGGGCGCTCCGGTGAAGTAGACAGGCGTACCCTGCTTGAGGAGCATAGCCGAAAGCCATACGTCGTCGGCAGTGAGGGTGAGCTTACGTATTGCGGCCACGTCGAAGGCGTCGTGATGAATGGAGTGCGGGGGATATAGCACGCTGCCGACACCGAGCACGAGCATGTTGCGCGACAGCTTGGGCGTGTGGTGCAGGTCGGGCCAGTCGGTATACTTGTACTTGCCCGGGATGACCTCTTTCACCCAATTAGCGATTATGCATTCAGGGAGTATTGAGGCGTTCTTAAGATGCGTTTCCACAAGATTGTCGCGGTAAAACAGGTCGTCGTCGACGGTGATGACCGTGTCCTCGGGAAACTCCTGCATGGCGTAGTAATACTTGGTGTGTGAGCGTATCTCGTCGGGACACAAGCGTATCTCCAGGCCGCGCCTGCGCTGGTCGAGCAACCGCTTTGGCAGGGCTTCGATGTCGGGCACCTGCGAGGCGGTGAGGTAGAGCACTATGCGGTCGGGCTTGACTGTTTGTCGCAAAAGTGTCTCAATCACGAGCCAGAGCGTAGGTATGCGCTTGGGAAAGGACGTAAGCGACACTATCACCTGCCGACCGTCGCGCTTCTTGTCTGAGAGTGCGTTCTTTGGATTGGTCGCGGTAAGCCGGAAGTAGACGGGGAGCACGGCGTTTGCCGTCAGGTCGATCAGGCGGTTGAGCGCGCCATAGACCTTCAGCCGGTTTAGCAGGCGGTTGCGCTTGCGGTCCCAGAAGCGCATCTTGTCGAAAGCGTTAACTAATCCCATTTTCGCGCCGCTTTTGGGTGATATTTGTCATAGAAGTACTTAACGCCTGTCATTATCATCATCAAGTCCCACGCGTACCATATATTTGAACCTGCACCGCCTCCCACGCCTGCAAGAAGGAAAAGGAACGCCAACGAGCGCACGCGATAGGCGCATATAATATTAAAGCACAATGCTATCAGCCAAAGCACAAGACCGTAGGAGTCAAACATGGTGCGCTTCATGATGGGTATCTTCTGTGCGTCGGCGTCACCGTGCCCAAACCACGTTTTAGAGTCCGTAAAGTCTACATTCAGCGAGTTCAGCATAGGAGCAATGCGCACGGCGGCGGAACCGTCTGTCTCAACCACCTCTTGTGTGTCAAGCGTACTGGTGGCCTCGATGGCGGAAGTCGCGCGTTGCAGGCTCTCGTTGGGAATAAGGGAAACAACGGCAACGACCATGATATAGGCCGGGATGATGAACACCCAATTGGTCTTGCGAATAAAGTACAACGACAACAGGAAGATGCACACGAACGCGGTGCCGGAGCCCATGGTACACATCATCCAGAGGAAGCGGATGGTGACCCATTTGTTTTCGCCGGAGAAGACGCTGCGGATGCTCCACGGACCTTCGCCGCGGCGGTATTCGGTGCACTTGAGGTAGGCGTAGTAGCACACGAGCATGGTGCGGGCAAAGGAGCTTGGCTCCATCGACAGGGCGTTGGTGCCGATGCCGCGTGCGAGGTAGTGGTTGAGGTTGATCAGCGGGAAGTAGTGTATGCTCACGGCCAGGCACGCCTGTTGCATGACGCAGAAGACGAAGTAGAGCATCATGATGTACTTCAGTATCCTGATAAACAGGTCGATGGTGAACACCTTCTTTACGTAGAGCATGTCGTACCAGTTGAGGTACATAAACATCAGTCCGCATGAGAAGAGCAGAGTGGACCATCGCAGTGTCTCGGGGAAGAAGGTGGCCTGGAGCACCTGGTAGAGCAGGTAGACGACGCCCATGAGCAGCGCCTTGGTCATGGCGAAGTTGGCGGCGACGAGCAGGATGGTGGAGACCACCATCAGGGTGAACTTGATGACGCCGAAGCCGGGGTTAGGCTCGATGAGCTGGTATTGCGTGCTGAACAAGACGATGAACCACACGGCGAAGCGCGTCATGCGCGTCTCGTCGGACACCGTCGGGGGGAGTATTTTGCGTAGCTGAAATGTCATAATGCCGGAATGTTGTCTCATACAGAAACGGCTAAAACAACTGAAACTTTATTTTTTGAAGAAACTAAGGAAGTTTCTTTAGTTTCTTATGTTTCTGTATGAGATAATCATGTATCATACAGAAACGGCTGAAACAACTGAAACTTTATTTTTTGAAGAAACTAAGGAAGTTTCTTTAGTTTCTAATGTTTCTGTATGAGTTACACACGCGCAAAGGTAAGCATTTTATTTGACGTGGGGTGCGTCTGCCGGTTTCTTTTTGCCGAGGAGGCGCGGGCAGTAGCGGTTGAGCAGCTCGGCGAGCACCCATTGGACGGGCATGGAGACGATGAAGGCGCCGATGCCCCACCAGCCGTCGAGGCTGTGGCCGGTGGTGAGCTGCAGGAGCATGGCCAGCAGGACGAGGACGATGTCGTAGTGGGTGACCATGAGCGCCAGGGAGTTGCGCCCCCAGTAGTCGAGGTAGCGCAGCAGCCGCGGGGTGCCGAGGGCGCGGAAGAGGAGTATGAACCCGACGGGTGCGCACACGGGGCACACGAAGGGCCACAGGAAGCCGGTCCACCACCCCAGGCGCCCCATGTAGGTGGCGCCGTAGAAGCCTACGGCGAGCAGCGCGACGGCGAGGATGCCCTGCATCCACCGCGAGCCTTCGAGCACGCGCGGCGCCAACAGCCGGTGGAACGCCAGGCCGCCGGCGACTCCGATGACGGCGCCGCAGCCGTTGCAGAGGGTGCGGAAGGGGCCGTTGATGATATGGTCGCGGTTGGTGCGCATATCCCCGAACACCGCATAATATATTCTATAATAGACAAATATGAGCGCAATGGTAAGCACAAAAGCCGCCACGGAGCGCGGACACCTACGGCACGCGTTCACCACCAGCTCGCCGATGTACAGAGCCGGCAGGAACCACAGGGTGCCGACGCCGCGGAGCACCAGCGTCTTGTATGTCTCGCGCGCGACGAAGTAGGTGTCGTAGTGCCCGCACGCCCACAGCAGGGTGTCGAAAGCGAGTATGATGAGGCTCCACCACAAGTACGGCAATCCTAACGTTTTCAGCCGCTTGACGGCCAGCGCGCGCATCGGCGGCGCGGGCTTCATGGCCGACAGCCACCCGGAGGTGACGTAGAACATCGAGATCATGAACGACCCGATGAACAGGTTCATCTGCCACGGTATCACCCCGTTCTCATAGTGGAGGAAGACTATGCAGAGTATGCCGAGGCCCTTGGCCATGTCGATGGCGCGGTCACGGCTTGCCCCCCCCGCCCCCCCCCCAAGGGGGGGGGACACCAAGTTATGAGCCCCCCTCAACTCCCCCCCAAGGGGGGGAGCTTCTAAGTTTGTAGAGAGGCTGGCATGGGAGCCAAGAGCTAATGTAGCCCCCCCCCTTGGGGGGGGGATGGGGGGGGCTGCCGGGGTGGGGGGGGCTAAGCGATCCATTGCATCAGGCGGGTGTATGCGACGATGCCGGTGCGGGCGACGAGGCGTCCTAAGGGGCCGTAGGGGCTGTACCGGCGTATGTAGTGCAGGCGCGAGCGGCGCCAGGCGGCGAAGCGGGGGGCGGCGTTGCCCTTGGCCGACGGCCGGTGGGCGTGGACGGCACGGGTGGCGGTGGTATACCACATCGTGCGCCCCGCGCGGGCCACGCGGGCGCCGAGGATGGCCTCTTCGCAGTAGAGGAACACCCCCTCGTCGAAGTAGCCGTCAGCCTCGAGCCAGTCGAGGTCGAGCAGCAGGCAGCAGCCGCTCACCTTGCCGCACTCGTGGGAGACGTCAGGGCGGTCGATATAGTCGGCCACGCGCCCCAGCGGGCGGCGCAGGGCGCGTGCGGCGAGCTCGCCCACCCATGCCCACGCGCCCCAGGGCGAGCCGCCCTCGGCGCCCATGGGGTTCTGGGGACGGTCGTCGAGACCGCGTATGTCGGAGGCGCAGACCACGGCCCCGGGGTGCGCCTGCAGCTCGCCAACGAGCGTGGCCACATACCTCGGGTCGGTCAGCCGCATGTCAGGGTTGGCAACTAGGGCGTAGCGGCACCCGTCGGCGCGGGCGGCGCGCAGGCCGAGGTTGTTGCCGGCGTTGTACCCGCGGTTCTCCGTAGCGCGTATGACGGTGGCGCCGTCGACGTCGCCCGGCGGCTCCGTCGAGGCGTTGTCGACCACATACACCCGCAGCTCCGCCCCCTCCTGCCGGCGGATGTCCTCCAGCAGCCGGAGCGTGTCCTCCCGCGAGTTATAGTTAAGGATGACGATACCGGTTTTGCTCATCGATTATGGTCGATGATTATCGATGGTTATCGATTGTCTATCGATGGATAATGCGTTTATACACTGCGCCGCGGAGGCGGGCGGTGAGGGTGTGCAGGGGCCAGAGGAGGCGCGCGGTGCGGCGGCCGAGGGTGTAGGCGAGGCTGCCGCGGTCGAAGTTGGTCGGGCGCCCGCCAAGCAGCAGCATGTTCGCCAACTGCTTCACCGACAGTTTCTTCACTAACTGCGACTTGTTGTCGATGCCGTCCGCTCCGGCCAGGGGCGACAGGTCTACCGGCCCCTCGAGGTGGGCGACATAGTCCACCGACGTGCGCGCCCAGAGGAACAGCACCTCCGGATCCGGCTCAAATGGCAGCTCGCTTATCATCCGCGCCATCGCGCGGGCAACGGAAGCGTTGGCCTTGGTCGCTTCATTTTCTTGATATTCGCCGTCGAATATCGGGTTTGACGTCGCGTCATACCCGACCGTCGACGGCCACGGGCACGCCGAGAAATAGCTCTCAATCAGCGCCGTGGCCCACGTGTCAAGCGTGCCCGGCAGGAAATAGGTGTCGTACGGCCCGAACTCCTCGGGTAGTATGTCGCGGCGCCCGCCCAGGTAAAACGTCGGCGTCCCCACGCCCAATATCTTGCCGACCATCAGCCGCGATGTACCGAGCCACCCCACATCCACCATCGCCCAGTTGCGGGTATGGAGGGGGGCGGCGCCCTCGCGCCCCCCCGGGAGGGGGGCGGCGCCCTCGCGCCCCCCCGGGAGGGGGGCGGCGCCCTCGCGCCCCCCTTCAAGAGCAGTATTCGCTTGAACGCCTACAGCAGCGGGGCGCGAGGGCGCCGCCCCGCTCCCCTTTAGCGAGGGCGCCGCCCCGCTCCTTTCTATCGAGGGCGCCGCCCCGCTCCCCATATATTCTATGAACCTTTGACGTGCCTCCCGGCAACGCTCCTGCCACTGTGGCGTGAACCGCGGGTTGTGGAACAGCTTCTGCAGGAAGTCGGCCTCCTGCGCCTTGCTGATTATGCGGTGGTAGGCGAACTCCGTGCCGTACTCGTCGCGCATCTGCTCGCGCGTCAGCCCGAGCTGCCACAGCAGATGGTCCGCCTGGCGCCCCACGAGCGTACAGCGGTCGGCCACGCGCATGTAGTCTTCCTCCGTGCCGTCCGCCAGGTATGCCGGCAGCAGCGCACGGCGGCTGACGAACATCAGGTCGTAGGCCACGTCGTCGACGCCCAAGGCGTCGTGTATCTCGTTCATTATCCACCCGTCGCGGCTGAGGTACCGCAGCCTTGTTATGCCGCGCCTGCGTGCCTGCGCCACCGTCCACATCACGAAGGGTATGTACACCGGCGCGACGTGGTCGGCAGCCATAGTGCAGGCCCCCCCATGGAGGGGGGGGGCGCCCTCGCTTGGGAGGGGGGCGGCGCCCTCGCTTGGGAGGGGGGCGGCGCCCTCGCGCCCCCCTTCAAGAGCAGTATTCGCTTGAACGCTTGCAGCAGCGGGGCGCGAGGGCGCCGCCCCGCTCCAAACGCTTGCAGC
>CAYOUJ010000071.1:8835-11257 GCA_964407165.1 uncultured Muribaculaceae bacterium
GCGGGGCGCGAGGGCGCCGCCCCGCTCCAAACGCCTGCAGCCGCGGGGCGCGAGGGCGCCGCCCCGCTCCCCTCCGCTTGCAGCCTCGCACACCGGCTCACACCCGCCAGCGCCTTCAGCTGCCACCCGTTGCGCGCCATCTGCGCACGCGCCATCACGGCCTCCTCGGCTGGCGTGAACCGCGTGTCCACCCAATGCGCCTTCACCCCATGGCGCCGCGCCACGGCCACGTCGCTGCGGCGGTTGTCGCCCCAGTGGTGCCATTCCGCGGGGTTGTAGCGCCGACGCACGGCCTTGTAAAGCGTCCCCGTGTCCTTGCGCGCGCCCCACTCGTCGGAGACTATCACCTCCTCCCCCTCCTCGCGCATGCCCTCGCGCGTGAGCATCTCCCCCAGGAACGCCGAGCTGAGGTACATGTCCGACAGAAACTTGACAGTCCACCCCTCGCGGCGGTAGCGCTCCACCACCGGCCGCATCGCCGCATACCCCACCAGCATCCGCCGCTCCCACTCCTCCGGCGCGTTGCCCGCGTACGGGTGCGCCTCCCCCCTGCCGCACCTCCTGAGCAGCACCGTGTCAAAAATGTCAAACGTCACCAACCTCATGTGTCTCATACAGAAACATTAGAAACAACCGAAACTTTTTTTATATTTCGTCAACGTCTGTAGTTGTAACATTCACCACCCTTATTATATCTCGCTTATCCTCCATGAAGTGAGTGTTGAAGTTCACTAAGTACCCTAACGGAATGCCCGTCAGGCGGAGGTAGTTCTGCAACTGCTTATAATGCGCCTTCGAAAGTGACTCAACGCTCTTCAACTCTATGATTATCTTGTCCTCCACCAACAAATCAAGCTGATAGGCATCCTGTATTTGAACGCCTTTATAGACCACGGGCACGCTCACCTTGCTCTTAACCTCGATATTGCGCTGCTTCAACTCATAATACAACGCACTGTGGTACACATGCTCCAACAGCCCCGGGCCAAGTAACTTATGAACCTCAAAGATAGCTCCTCTTACCCTAAAAGACAATTTCTTTTCCTCCTCCATAAAATAAAAAATTAAGTTTCTTTTGTTTCGATTGTTTCTGTATGCGTTACCTCGTGCAAGAAAGCATCAAACGAGGCCTCGATGTCGAAGGCGCGGATGTCTTCCAGCCCCCGCCGCGCCAGCCGCAGCCGCAGCTCACGGTCATCTATCACCCGGCACGCCGCCGCATACAGCGCCTCCGCATCCCCCGCCGGCACCATTAGAGCGTTCTCCCCGTCGCGCGCCATCTCGCGGTACCCCAAGCAGTCGGTGCACACCACCGCCTGACCCGTCATCATCGCCTCACCTACCGGCAGCCCCCACCCCTCCTGCAGCGACGTCGCCATGAACACCGCCGACGAGTTGTTGATCGCATTGTGCTGCTCCCGCGTCGGCTGCTGCGTGTATTCCATCCACTCCGACATCCCCGCCGGACGCGCCTCCGCGCCGAACACCTGCACCCGCAGACGCTCACCGTATCGCTCACGCAACCGCCGCACAGCCTCCTCGGCGTACTTCCACCCCTTCAGCGCCTTCGACCCGTAGACCAGCGACACACTCGCCGCCTCGCGATCCTCCGGCGCCGTCGTCAGCTCGAAAAACTTGAAGTCGAACCCGTTGGGCACCACCGCGCACTCCACACCCTCCTCCTCGCGCAATATCCGCTCCAGCCACCGCGAGATCACTATCTTGCGCAGCGGCAGGTGGTACGTCGCCCGAAGCTCCTCGTCGCTCATCCCCCCCCAGTTCTCGTAACCTTGGATGAAATACACCCGACGGCACGGCCGACGGTACTCACCCAAGTACTGCGCCGTCAGCGGCGACGTCGCCACATAGACATCCCCCCGAGACACGTGCCGCTCGCACAGCGACAGCGTCAGATGCTCCTTCACCCGAGGGTCCAGCGCAAACCACCCCCGGCACGTCCGCCCCTTCAGCCACCGCTGCACAAACCGCACCACCCCCGTCAGCTTGTAATACAGCGTCTTCCGGCTCCACCGCAGGCTCCCCGCATACGCGATGTGCACACGGTGACCCCGCGCCGCCAGCCGGTTGGCGTACTCATACACCACCTTGAACCCCCCCGCCGGCCTGTCACCCACCCCCGGCAACATAAACACCACAGTCATCCTCTCTCGTGAAGAAATCAAAGAATCCAAAGAAACTACATTAATTATAGTTGGTCGGCCGGAACGCGAATTAACCGAATTACGCGAATTACGCGAATTTTATTATTTTTAAAATTTAGCTCGGCGATAGTAACTTTTCAGCGAATGCCAATATTTCTATAAATGCGCTCCAAAGGAGCGCGATGATGATAACCCCGGGCAAGCGGAGCGCAGCCCGGGGAATCGGAGATGCGTCCTCGCGACCCCGGCACCCCAAAGGG
>CAYOUJ010000072.1:0-11082 GCA_964407165.1 uncultured Muribaculaceae bacterium
ACTAGTGACTTGTTGTCGGTTTTTGGTTTTTGCGTTTGCAGAATTTGCCGTAACTTTGCAGTGAAAATTTCTCTCAATATGTATAGAGCCATTACTCTACTTATAGCGATGATTGTGCTCGGCGGCTCATTGAGCGCTGCTGTGATTGACCGCGACGAGGTTGACCGCCAGCTCAACCGTCTGGACCACGAGCTGCAGAAGCGCGACAGCTATATCTCTGAGCGACAGAACCGTATCGACTCTTTGCGACAGGTGGTCATAAACCGTGGCCAGCACGATCGGCGGTGGCTTGACGACGTGATGGTGCTTGCGGCTAACTACAATTCTTTTAACATAGACTCTGCACTATACTATTATTCTGCGGGTTACATGCGCGCCCAGGAGCTAGGACTCGACTCTCTGGCCACAGTGTTCAAGCTCCAGCGTGCCACTGTATACCCCGTGGTCGGCTTCATCAAGAATGCCATGGAGGACTTCGAGAGCATCGACACCCTGCAGATGGCTCCCGACTTGAAGCTGCTATATAATGCCAGCGGACGCCAGATGTACTCATACATCGGCTCCTTCTATATCAACTATCCTGCTGAACATGACCACTATAACAAGCTGACACTTGACCGCCAGCTTGCCCTGCTTGCGCTCCTGCCGCAAGACTCGCCGCGCTACAAGCTGAATCTCGGAGAGTATTTCTTCGCACAGCAAGAATACACCAAGGCTAAGGTGGTGCTTGACGAACTCATAGCAGAATTGCCCGAGGATGACAATATGTATGCCCGCGCGGCCCACATACTCAGCGACATAGCCAAGGCGCGAGGCAATAACTACGAATACGTGTATTACCTAATACTCTCGGCCATCGGCGACATCAAGAGTGCCACGCTTGAGGTCAACTCGCTCCAGCAACTCGGACGCCTGCTTTTCGACCAGGGGGATGTTGAGCGCGCCCACACATATCTTATATATGCACTCGGGGCCGCGGTCCGCGGTCATGCCACCATGCGCATGATCCAGACTGCCGAGTCGATGCCTATTATCGAGGACGCTCACCGTCAGGAGCTTGAGAAAGGACAACGCAACATGTACATAGTCATCGGCATCATGGCCGTGCTCGTGCTTGTGCTTATTGGCGTGGTCATATTCATCCGCCTGGAGATGCGGCGCATGGCCGAGCTGCAGCGGCGCCTGGAGTCGGTGAACCAAATCAAGGACGTGTACCTCAGCCAGTTCCTGCAGCTTTGTAGCATATACATGGACAAGCTCAACCAACTATGCAAGATGACGGCGCGCAAGATCAGCGCGGGCCAGGTCGACGAGCTATACCGTATGACCAAGTCGGGCAAGTTTGTCGAGGAGCAGACGCGCGACTTCTATGAGGTGTTTGACAACGCCTTCCAGCACATCTATCCCACGTTTGTAGACAATGTAAATGCGTTGCTTCGTCCCGATGAGCAGATAGTGCTCGAGGAGGGTGAGAAGATGAACACCGACCTGCGCATCCTGGCGTTCATGCGCCTGGGCATCGAGGACAGCAGCAAGATAGCACAAGTCCTTAACTACTCCATCAACACCATCTATACTTACCGCAACAAGCTCAAGAATCGTGCCATCGTACGTGAAACTTTTGAGGCCGATGTGATGAAAATTAGTTCCATCAACTAATGAAAACAGGCTTCTGATTTCTGAATTTGGGCTTATATTTTTGAACTTTTTCAAATGGTTTAAATCGCAAGCAATCAGCTGAATAATTTTTACAACGGGTTATATTCATTTATATTTCGTCCATAGAAGTTTGACAAGGGAGATTTGGCGCCTTACCTTTGCATCGTCAACAGAAAACAACGCGGGCCTCGGCTCGACGCTATAAACGAATAAAGGAAAATTTTGGGTTAGTATAGATTGTTAGAATTTTTGCATTTAGGTTGCAAAGTAAATGGTTTATGTTAGGTTTGACATCTCACGCTGTGAAGCGTGGGCAAAACGAAAAGCCGAAGGCAGCGTACCGCTCTTTCGGCTCTTTTGTTGTTTGGCAGATAAGTCGAAAAATTTTTTTAATAAATTTGGGCGCATACTATTATATATTGAGAAAAAATGTTTAATTTTGTAGCCGAAAATGGCGCATTGTGCGCCCTCAGCGGCTGAGAACAGACAATCGAAAATCATTATAATGAAGACAATCCGCTTAAAGAAAGGCCTTGACCTCCGCATAAAAGGTGGGGTTTCTGACCTTACGCCCCAAGTGGTAAGCGAGCCCCGCGTGGCCATCTGTCCCGACGACTTCCCCGGTTTCATGCCCAAGGCTGACGTGAAGGCCGGCGACGAGGTGACGGTGGGCACGGCTCTTATGCATGACAAGAACTGCCCCGACGTGCGGCTCGTGTCGCCCGTCAACGGTACGGTTGAGGATGTGTTGCGCGGTGAGCGCCGCCATATCGAGCGCGTGGTCGTCAAGGTAGGCGCCGACGCCACCGGCATGAACGCGATAGACGTCAGGACGGCACAAAAGGATGAAGATGCTCTGCGCAAGCTGCTGCAAAACGCCGGACTTTGGGCAATGATGCGCCAGCGTCCGTACGACATTGTCCCCAAAGCTGACGCCACACCCCGTGACATCTTCGTGACAACGTTTGACTCGGCGCCTCTGGCCCCGTCGTTGATGACCGGCCTTAGCGCCCAAAATATCGAGGCCGGAGTAAAGGCTCTCGGCCGTCTGACCACGGGCAAGGTATATGTTGGCGTTCGCGAGGGAGGCCCGAAAGAGATACCCGGCGCCGAGGTGGTGATGTTCAAGGGCCCGCATCCCTGCGGCAACGCCGGCGTGCAAGCCGCCAATATCGCTCCGGTCAACAAAGGGGAAACAATATGGACTCTCGACATAGTGACTGTTAGCCGCATCGGCCACCTCATCCTAACAGGCGAACTTGACACACTGACTATTGCGTCGGTAGCAGGTCCGGAAGTCGAGCGCCCGAAACTCGTGCAAACGCTTATAGGCGCGGAGATAGCACCCTTGGTAAAGGGCGACATCAAGGATGACGACACCCACCGCCGCTACATTGCCGGCAATGTGCTAACCGGCGTCAACGCCGGCCGCGAGGGTTTCCTGCATTTCCCTTACCGTCAGGTGACCGTGATGCGCGAGGGCGACGACGCCGACGAGTTCATGGGCTGGGCCTCCCCGGGCATCGACAAGATGAGCCAGAGCCCCACGTTCCTCTCCAGGCTCTTCGGCCGCAAGAAGTTTGCCCCCGACGCACGCATCCACGGCGGCAAGCGCGCGATGATACTCAGCGGCGACTATGACAAGGTGATGCCCATGGACATCCTGCCGGAGTACCTGCTCAAGGCCATCATCTCGCGCGACATCGACCGCATGGAGCAGCTGGGCATCTACGAGGTGGCTCCCGAGGACTTTGCCCTGTGCGAGTATGTCGACGCCTCGAAGATAGAGATGCAGAAGATAGTGCGCGAAGGCCTCGACTACCTGCGCAAAGAGCTTGAATAACAAGAAAATATATATTGGTTGCCCTCGACGTGGGCACCCAAACCTCTTAAACTGCTTGCAAGTGAAAGTATTAAGAAACTTACTGAACAGGGCGAAGCCTCACTTTGAGGAGGACGGCAAGCTGCACGCCTTCCGCTCGGTGTTCGACGGCTTCGAGACATTCTTGTTCACACCCAACACCACCTCTCGCTCGGGCGTGCATGTGCATGACAGCATCGACTCGAAGCGCGTGATGATCATAGTGGTGCTGGCGTTGATGCCGTGTCTCTTCTTCGGCATGTACAACACGGGTTACCAGAACCTGCTGGCCGGCGGGGCTACCTCGTTTCCCTTCTGGCCGATAATGCTTTACGGCTTCCTGGCCATACTGCCGCGCATCGTGGTGTGCTACGTCGTGGGCCTGGGCATTGAGTTCATTGTGGCGCAGTGGCGCAAGGAGGAGATCCAGGAGGGCTTCCTCGTTTCCGGTATCCTCATCCCGCTGATATGCCCGATTGAGACCCCGCTGTGGATGATTGCCGTTGCCACCGCCTTCTCGGTAATCTTTGCCAAGGAGGTGTTCGGTGGCACTGGCTTCAACATCTTCAACGTGGCGCTGATCACCCGGGCGTTTCTGTTCTTTGCCTACCCGGCCAAGATGAGCGGCGACGCCGTCTTCGTGGCCACTCACAAGATATGGGGCGTTGGCCTCGACGCCGTCGACGGCTTCACCGCCGCCACTCCCTTAGGCCAGCTCGCCACCCACGCCGGTGGCGCGTTCGTGCCGGAGAACATCGACGGGGCAGCTATCGGCACGTGGGACGCTTTCTTAGGACTCATCCCCGGCTCGTTCGGCGAGACCTCGACGCTGTGCATACTCATCGGCGCCGCCATCCTGCTTTTCAGTCGGATAGCCTCGTGGCGCATCATGCTTTCAGTGTTTGTCGGCGGTCTGTTCATGGGCTGGATAGCCAATACGTTTGCCACGCCCACCTATCCGGGCAGCTACCTGCAGCCTTGCGACCAGCTGCTCTACGGCGGCTTCATCTTCGCCGCAGTGTTCATGGCCACCGACCCCGTCACCGGCTGCCGCACCAACATCGGCAAGTATGTCTACGGCTTCCTTATAGGCGTAATAGCAATACTCATAAGGGTTTACAATAACGGCTACCCGGAGGGCGCCATGCTCGCCGTGCTGCTGATGAACGCCTTCGCCCCGCTCATCGACTACTGTGTGGTGCAGGCCAACGTCAACCGCCGCATGCGCCGCCTCAAGGCTGCCCAATCGTCCAACTCCTAACGCACCACGACCATGAACAAGCAAAGCAGCGTTTACACAATAATATATATAATAGTCCTGGTCGTGGTGGTCGGAGCGGCCCTGGCGCTCACCTCCCTGTCGCTCAGCTCGCGTCAGAAGGAGAACGCCGACGCCGACAAGATGCGCCAGATACTCGCCTCGGCTAACATCACCGCCGACAACGCCGACGTGGTGGCGGAGTTCCACAAATACATCACCGACCAATACCTTGTCAACGAGGCCGGCGAGAAGGTCGAGGGCGACGCATTCGACGTAGACATGGCCGCGGAGTACAAGAAGCCGGCGGCCGACCGACAGCTCCCCGTCTTCGTGTGCACCCTCGCGCCCGACACCGTGAAGTATATCATCCCCGTCTATGGCGCCGGCCTGTGGGGCCCGATATGGGGCTACCTCTCGTTTGACAGCGACGGCACCACCGTCTATGGAGCCTACTTCGCGCATCAGGGCGAGACCCCCGGCTTAGGCGCCGAGATCGAGAAGCCGGCGTTCAGCGACCAGTTCCACGGCAAGCGCGTGATGATCGACGGCCACTTCGTCCCCGTCGAGGTCATCAAGAAGGGCAACAAGCCCACCGCCCCCGACGCCGACTATGTCGACGGCATCACAGGTGGCACCATCACGTCGAAGGGCGTGGGAGAGATGATTAACAACTGCCTGACCCCCTACCGCAAATACTTAGAGTCACTCAATCGATAGATAACACACTATGGCTGAGAAAGCATCAAACAAGAGCGTGTTTTTCAACCCGTTCTCCAAAAATAACCCTGTGATAGTGCAAGTGCTGGGCATCTGCTCGGTGCTTGCGGTTACGGCCAAGCTTGAGCCGGCGATAGTCATGGGACTGTCGGTGATAGCCGTCCTGGCGTTTGCAAACGTCATCATCTCCCTGCTGCGCAACACCATACCTACCAACATCCGCATTATCGTGCAGCTGGTGGTAGTCGCCGGCCTGGTGGTCATAGTCGACCAGCTGCTCAAAGCCTTCGCCTACGACGTGAGCAAGCAGTTGTCAGTGTTCATCGGCCTTATAATCACCAACTGCATACTTATGGGTCGTCTCGAGGCATTCGCCCTTGGCAACCGCCCGTGGCCGGCCTTCCTCGACGGCATCGGCAACGGTATCGGCTACGCCATCATCCTCGTTATCACCGGCTTCTTCCGCGAACTGCTCGGCTCGGGCACCCTGCTCGGGTGGCCAGTGATACCCCCATCGTTCTACGCCGCCGGCTACGAGAACAACGGCCTGATGATCCTGCCGCCCATGGCCCTCATCGTCGTGGCCTGCATCATCTGGGCACACCGCGCCCACAACAAGGATCTGCAGGAGGAGTAATAACGATATAACGTACTGACAATGGAAGACTTAAATATTTTCATACGGTCGATATTCGTCGACAACATGGTGTTTGCCTACTTCTTGGGCATGTGCTCCTTCCTGGCCGTGTCAAAGAACGTCAAGACCGCTTTCGGCCTGGGCATCGCCGTGACTTTCATGCTGGTGGTGACGCTGCCCATCAACTACCTTATGAACACCTACGTGCTGCAGCCCGGCGCCCTGAGCTGGCTCGGGGAGGAATATGCCGACGTTGACCTCAGCTTCCTCTCCCTCATCATGTTCATCGCCGTCATCGCCTCGATGACGCAGCTGGTGGAGATGGCGGTGGAGAAGTTCAGCCCGGCGCTCTACAGCAGCCTCGGCATCTTCCTGCCGCTTATAGCTGTCAACTGCGCCATCCTCGGCGGCTCGCTATTCATGCAGCAGCGTGACTTTGCCAACGTGGGCGTGGCCGTCTGCGCCGGCGCCGGCTGGGGCATCGGCTGGCTCCTGGCCATCACCGCCGTCGCCGCCATCCGCGAGCGCCTCGCCACCTACTCTAACATCCCCAAGCCCCTGCGCGGCATCGGCATCACATTCATCGTCACTGCTCTGATGGGCATTGCCTTCATGAGCTTCCTCGGCATCAAGATTTAAGGTAATATGAACTTTGCAATGATAATACTTTCTGTGGGCTCGCTCACGCTGTTTGCGGGCGTGGGCATCTTCCTGCTGGTGACGCTGTTGCTTGTGGCCATCTTGCTGATAGCCAAGCATTACCTGGTGCATCAGGGAAAGGTTGACATAGTGATAAACGGCGACCGCACGGTCACCACCGACTCCGGGGGCACTCTGCTGGGCACGCTCGCCAACGAGGGCGTGTTCCTCCCCTCCGCCTGCGGCGGCAAGGGCTCTTGCGCACAGTGCAAGGTGCAGGTGCTCGAGGGCGGCGGCGACATCCTCCCCACCGAGAAGGTGCACTTCAGCCGCAAGCAGATACAAGACCACTGGCGCCTCGGATGCCAAGTCAAGGTCAAGGAAAACATGCAGATAGCTGTCCCAGCCTCAGTGCTCGACATCAAGGAATGGGAGTGCGAGGTCATCAGCAACCGCAACGTCGCCACCTTCATCAAGGAGTTCATCGTCGCCCTGCCCCCCGGCGAGCACATGAACTTTATCCCCGGTTCATACGCCCAGATCAAGATACCCGCCTACGAGATGGACTATGACAAGGACATCGACAAGACGCTGATAGGGGAGGAGTACCTGCCCGCGTGGGAGAAGTTCGGACTCTTCGGCCTCAAGTGCCGCAACACCGAGACCACCGTCCGCGCCTACTCCATGGCCAACTATCCCGAGGAGGGCGACCGCATTATGCTCACCGTGCGCATCGCCACGCCGCCGTTCAAGCCCAAGCCTCAGGTCGGCTTCATGGACGTCATGCCCGGCATCGCCTCGAGCTACATCTTCACCCTCAGGCCCGGCGACAAGGTGCTCATGAGCGGCCCTTACGGCGACTTCCACCCCATCGTCGACTCCAAGGCCGAGATGATGTGGATAGGCGGCGGCGCCGGCATGGCACCCCTGCGCGCACAGATCATGTGGATGACAAAGACGCTCCACACCACCGACCGCGTCATGAACTACTTCTACGGCGCCCGCGCGCTCAACGAGGTGTTCTATCTCGACGACTTCCTGCAGCTGGAGAAGGAGTTCCCCAACTTCAAGTTCCACCTCGCCCTCGACCGTCCCGACCCCGCAGCCGACAGGGCCGGCGTAAAATACACCCCCGGCTTCGTCCACCAGGTCATCTACGACACATATCTCAAGGACCACCCGGACCCGGAGGACATCGAATACTACATGTGCGGCCCCGGCCCCATGAGCGCCGCCGTCAACAAGATGCTCTACGGCCTCGGCGTCGAGCCGGAGTCCGTCCACTACGACAACTTCGGCGGGTAAACTACAAATTACGCGAATTACGCGAATATGAGCGGAAAAACTACAAATTACGCGAATTACACGAATTAAAAAAATAATTCGCGTAATTCGCGTAATTCGATTAATTCGCGTTCCTGACCATACAGATAATAAATTTAAGATCATGAAATACTTGCTGTTAGCTCTCTCACTCGTTGCCGCAGGCGCCCAGGCGCAGACCATCATCGACACCCACGCCTGGCAGTGGCGCGGCGACTCAATGTTTCAGGCTCCCTTCTATGCCACGGCACCGAGTCCTACGCAGATAGTCTCCACCTACCATGCCCAACCCGGCTATTATATGCCCATAGAGCAGACGTGGACGTGCCGCAACGACTTGACGCTTTACCCCGCGCTCACCACGTCCAATACGCTCCAGCACGCCATCTACAACATGGGCCTCGACGAGATGATCAACAACGTAGAGCCTGACACCACCCTCCGTACCGGCAAGGAGTGGGCCGGCGTGTGGACCCGTGACGTCAGCTATTCCATCATCTTGAGCATGGCATACCTCCAGCCCGAGGCCTCCAAGGTGTCGCTGATGAAGAAGGTGAACGCTAACGGCGTCATCATACAGGACACCGGCAGCGGCGGCGCCTGGCCCGTCAGCACCGACCGACTCATCTGGGCCTCCGCCGCCTGGGAGGTCTACAAGGTCACCGGCGAAAAGGCGTGGCTCGAGTACATCTACCCCGTCATCGCCAAGTCGATAGCCGTGGACGAGCAGACCGTCTTCACCGGCGACAGCGGGCTACCCAAGGGCGAGACTTCGTTCATCGACTGGCGCGAGCAGAGCTACCCCAAATGGATGCAGTGCGCAGACATCTATAACTCCGAGGCCCTCGGCACCTCCGTGGTCTTCTACCACGCCTACAAAGTGCTAGCCGACTGCGCCCGCGAACTGGGCAAGAAGGCCGACGCGCAGCTCTACGACGCCCGTGCCGAAAAGATTGCCCGTGCCATCAACGAATATCTCTGGATGCCCGACAAAGGGTATTACGCTATGTATCGCTACGGCCGCAACTACCTCATCACCAACCCTCGTGCCGAGACCCTCGGCGAGTCGCTGGCAATTCTCTGGGGCGTGGCAGGCAGCGAGCGCGCACGCTCGATAACGGAGAACAACCCCGTCACACCCTACGGCGCCGCCATCTTCTACCCGCAGATCTCCGACATGCCCGCTTACCATAATAACGCCCTGTGGCCCTTCGTCGGCTCCTACTGGGCGCTCGCCAACGCCAAGGCAGGCAACGAGGAGGGCACGCTGCTTGCCATCGGTGCCGTATACCGCCCCGCCGCACTCTTCGCCACCAACAAGGAGAACTTCAACCTCGACAACGGCGACATCGCCACCGAGCTCAACTCCTCCAACATGCTCTGGAGCCTCTCGGGCAACCTCGCCATCACATACCGAATACTCTTCGGAGTCAACTTTGAGACCGACGGCCTCCGCTTCACCCCATTCATCCCCAAGGCACTCAGCGATACTCGCACGCTCACCAACTTCAAATATCGCAACTGCAATCTCACCATCACTGTCGAGGGCTTCGGCGACAAGATTGACAAGTTCATAGTCAATGGCAAGGAGCAAAAGGAGCCGTTCATCTCCGCCAAGACCAAAGGTGACGTCGATGTGCGCATCGTCATGGCCAACAACGAGATAGCGCCCCTGAAGGTCAACACTGTGCCGAACGCCAAGGCTCCCCTCACCCCCATCGCCCGGCTTACTCCCGATGCCGTCACGATAGAGTGGAACCCAATCGAGTACATCGCCGGATACCGCGTGCTGCGAAACGGCAAAGTGATCAAGGAGACACGCGAAACTACTTATCAGCCCACCGAGCCAGGTGAATACCAGATAATTGGTGTCGACGGCAGCGGCGTCGAGTCGTTCGCCTCAGAGCCTCTCATGCTCTTTAGCAGCAAGCCTTTCAAGGTTGCCAACCCGGCGATGGAGATGCGTTCCTCAGAGGTGTCATACCAGCCAGCAACTCCGGTCAGCGGCTACACCGGTCCCGGCTACTTCGAGATTGACCATAACGCCCAGCCCGCGGTCACCATCATCGACATTCCCGAAGACGGCACATACGCCGTGGGTGTGCGCTATGCCAACGGCAACGGCCCCGTCAACACTGAAAACAAGTGCGCCATACGCTCGCTCATGCTTGACGGCCAGAAAGTCGGCACCATCGTCATGCCCACCCGCGGCGTGGCCAACTGGGACGACTGGGGCATGAGCAACTACGTGACACTCCACCTCACCAAGGGCAACCACCTGCTCGGCCTCGAATATCGTCCCGAGAACGAGAACATGAACCTCGGCACCAACCACGCCCTCGTCGACTACTTTCTCATCAACCTTCTCCCCGAGTAGCCGGTAAGGAGCGGGGCGGCGCCCCCGCGCCCCCGCCAAGAGCAAGTACGGAGGGCGGCCGTCCCGGCCGCACATCCCCCACCCCACGTCGTCAGGCGTGTGCGGGGAGCCGCCGGAGGCGGCGGGATATTGTAGCCGCCGGTCGGCGCCCGCCGGAGGCGGTCAAGGCCGGCGGGGCGTGAGGGCGCCGCCCCGCTCCGTGCGGCCGCCGGAGGCGGTCGCCCCAATAGTCTTTGTGTTTGTTCGACGACCGTCTCCGGCGGCCGCAATTTGTGTGTGGGGCGTTTTAACCGCCGGCCTTGACCGCCTCCGGCGGGCGCCGACAGGCGGCTATCATTATCCCGCCGCCTCCGGCGGCTCCGTGGGTGCGCGGGCACGGCGAGTAGACACCCCTTGTGGCGGCGGGGCGCGAGGGCGCCGCCCCGCTCCGGCCGGGACGGCCGCCTTCCTTAGGCGTTTCGTCCCTGAAGTGCGGGGTTTGGGAAAATATTCCACACAGATGGGCGGGGTAACTGAAATTATTGCTACCTTTGCGGAGAACTAACACAAACATTGCACACAATGAAACGCATACTCCGCCTGATGCTCGTGATCGCTCTGGCCGCGGC
>CAYOUJ010000073.1:0-10853 GCA_964407165.1 uncultured Muribaculaceae bacterium
GCCGCGGCCAGAGCGATCACGAGCATCAGGCGGAGTATGCGTTTCATTGTGTGCAGTGTTTGTGTTAGTTCCCCGCAAAGGTAGCAATAATTTCCGTTCCCCCGCCCATCTGTGCACAAATTTTTTCCTTAACAAATCGGGAGGGCGGCCGTCCCGGACGGAGCGGGGCGGCGCCCTCGCGCCCCGCAGTGGAGCGGGGCGGCGCCCTCGCGCCCCGCAGTGGAGCGGGGCGGCGCCCCGCGCCCCGCAGCCACTAAGGGTGTCTACCCGCCGTGCCCGCAACTACGGAGGGCGGCCGTCCCGGCCGCACGCCAGGGAGGGTGCCTACTCGCCCCACGCCGTAAGCCTTTGGAAGCGACGCGTCCTCGCGTCGCCCTTGGAGCGGGGCGCCGCCCTCGCGTCCCCCCTCTGAATTCAGTATCGCCGCGCCGCGGCTCACGGCACCGAGAATCCGTTCATCCCCGCGCTCCCTGCGGTCGCGCGGGGTTATATATTTCCGCGGCGCTCCGCGCCTACGTCTGCACGCCTTGCGGCCAAGGCGGGGAGGCGGGGCGCGAGGGCGCCGCCCCGCTCCATAGCTTGCGGCCACAGTGGGGCGGCGGGGCGCGGGGGCGCCGCCCCGCTCCATAACTGGCAGCCTCCGGCTGCCGCCCGTCGGGGCGACGGGACTCCCGATTTGCCCTTACGCCTGACGACGTGGGGCGGGGAGGCGCGGCCGAGACGGCCGCACGCCTTACTTGCTGACGTCACGGGGCGGGTAGACACCCTCCCTGGCGTGCGGCCGAGACGGCCGCCCTCCGTACTTGTGGGGCTTCCAAGGGTTACCAAGTGATGCCGTTGGAGGAGGAGGAGCGCTTGTCGTATTTGAGGTCGCTCAACAGCGACGACTTGACGGCGATGTGGAAGTTGTAGCTCTTGTACGGGCCTATGGGCACGAACGAGGCGGTCATGGTGAAGCAGTGCAGGTCGCGCGACACGTTGCAGTTCATGTACGCAATCTTGTGAGTGTCAAAATTGTAGGAGCACGACATGGAGAAATTCCAGTTCTTCGTCGGACGTATGTTGCCCGACAGCGACAGGTTCTGCGTCACCTTGCCGTTATACTCCATCTTGTCGTAGTTAAACGTGCCGTAGCCGTAATTGATTGAATAGTTGACCGAAAGGCTCCACGGCACCTCCCACTTCATATACCCGTCGGAGCCCATCTGCATCTCGTCGCCCCCCTCGTCAGGTCCCGGAGGCTCACCGGCGGGGTCGTCACTCTTTGTTCCGGTGGTGCCCTTTTTCTTCGCCCCCGAGCCGCGGCCGAAAGTGGAGTTGTTGAAAGTGTAGCTGAACGACGTGCCCGTGCTCGACAGGCGCCCGATGCCCTTGCCGCACTTCCACCGCGGCACGTTCACGCGCACGGGGGTGCCGGATGCGTTGAGCCGGTAGGTGTACACGTCCCACACCGCGCTGACGTTGAGGTTGAAGTTCTTTGTCAGGCGCAGCAGCAGCGACGTGTTGATGTTGCTCCAGTTGAGCGAGTCGGCCGCAAAGTTGTAGCTCTGGCTGATCGACAGGTTCTCGATGAGCGAGATCTTCTTCTCGCCGATGGAGTCGTTGGTGCGCACCTTCATCTCTAAGTTGTTGGCTAAGGTGACCGACACCGAGCCGGTCTTGCCCCGCGAGGGGGTGCCGAAGAGCGAGTTGGGGAAGTAGCTGTAGGTGTTCACCGTCGTGCCGCCGTTGCCGTCGGGGCGCTCGTAGGTGCCGTAATAGCCGAAGAACTTCGAGCCGAAGTCCGGCGCCGCGCTCACCGAAACGGTCGGCGTCAGCACGTGGCGTATCATCTTCACTTTCTTGGCCAGGAAGCCCACGGGCGTCCAGAAGCCGTAGATCTTCGTGTCGAGCGACAGCGAGGCCGAGAAGTCCCACACGTTGTAGAAGCTGTAGGTGGTGTCGCACACCTCCGCAGCCGCGTTGGGATCCCACTGGCGCCGCACCTTGTTGGTGTACATGCGGTCGGTCAGGCTCACCGACGGGGTGATGTTGAGGTATTGGAAGAGGTTGAACGTGGCCGATATGGGCACCGTGTGCTTCATGCCGTTGCGCCAGTCCTTGATCAGGCTCTTCTTGAAGAACTCATTCTGACGCGCTGTCAGCGAGTTATTCAGGACGCCGGTGTATGAAATCTTTATCTTCTCGTACCACCGCTCCGAGCCGACGGCGCGCTTGCGCTTGAACGGCGCCAGCTGGCTCATGGTCACCGTCACGTTGGGAAACGACACGGTCAACGTCGAGTCTTGCGTGCGCTGCGAGATGTTGGCCGTGGTCGACAGGCTCCACTTCGTCCCCGGGAAGCGGTAGGTCATGTTGACCGTCGAGCTCTTGGTGTTTTCGGTGAACGCCGTGGAGTTGTAATACGAGTTGAGGTCGTTGCGGGTGTAGCCGCTGGTGGTGAAGTTTACCGATGCCGAGAAGGTCAGGTTGGGGTTGGCCTTCGAGTCCTGAGAGTGGTTCCACAGCACCTGGAAGTTGGTGGCCTTGTAATAGTCGGCCGTGCCCTTGTCGCCCGTCTTGGTCAGCAGGTAGTTGATGTTGAACGAGCCGCTGTATTTGTAGCGCTTGACGTATGCCGACCGCGCCTGCAGGCCCCACGAGCCCTTGGTGTATACCTCGCCGGTAAGCGCCAGGTCGATGTTGTCGCTGATGGCGAAGTAATAGCCGCCGCCGCTGAGGTAGAAACCGCGGTTATAGTCGTCGCCGAAGCTGGGGAAGATGATGCCGGAGGAATATTTCTCGCTGAAGGGGAAGTAGCCGAACGGCACCGCCAACGGCAGCGGCAGCCCCGCAAGCACCATGTACGCCGGGCCGGTGACGATGTTCTTCTTCGGCTGCACACGCGCCTTGGTCAGCTGCAGGTAGAAGTGCGGGCACTCGTGGTCGTCGCACGTGGTGTAGCGGCCGTTGCGTATGTAGAACGTGTTTTCGTCGACCTTCTTTGTCTCGCCGCCGGTGAGATACCCTTCGCCCTGCTGGGTGATGACGTCGGTGATGAATCCCTTGCCGGTCTTGAAGTTATAGCGCATGGTGTTTGACTCGTAGTCGGTGCCGTTGTCAGAGAAGACGGGCTTTCCCTCGACTGTGCCCACCGAGTCGGTGGCGCCCACGGCGTACACCTCGGATGTGGCCATGTCCATGTCGATGTTGGCCGCGTCGAGCTTGATCTTGCCGTAGCTCACCTTCGCGTCGCCGTACATGAACGCGCGGTCGCGTCCGACGAGCACCATCGAGTCCTGCGCCGAGAAGTCTACCTGCGCGTCGAGGTCGCTCTTCTCACGCACTATCCGGCGCCCCGTGGGTGTCTCCTCCACGCGCGTGCGCTTCAGCCGCGAATGGAGCGGGGGGGCGCCCTCGCGCCCCGCAGTGTCGAGGGGGAGCGGGGCGGCGCCCTCGCGCCCCGCAGTGTCGAGGGGCGCCACCACACTGTCAGCAGCAGTGAGCACGAGCGAGTCGGCAGGCACCTCCCAACTGTTCGCTGCTCGCTGTTCGCTGTTCGCTATTAGCACGCTGACTACCACCAATATGTATAGCAAAAATATCCTCAACCGGTCTGGCGATTTGGTAAATTTTCGTGCAAAGGTACAACTTCTTCCGCCATTTACCTCTATACCGCCCCCATTTTTAACGTAATTAAATAGTTTGTCACCCCTTTCAGAAAAAAATTGTGCATTGTGCATTGTGCATTGTGCATTATTTCGTACCTTTGAACTCAAATTTCTGACACCCCTCCGCCAAATGCTAAACTATAACACTCAGCAAAAGCAACTTGTACTCCCCGAGTACGGCCGAAACATACAGCGCATGGTCGACTTCTGCCTCACCGTCGAAGACCGCGACGAGCGCAACCTTTGCGCCCGCGCCGTCATCGAGGCCATGGGCAACCTCTTCCCTGAGATGAAGCAGACCGAGGACTCCCGGCACAAGCTCTGGGATCATCTGGCCATAATGAGCAACTTCAAGCTCGACATCGACTATCCTTTCCCCGTCATCGAGCCTGACAACCTCGTCTCGCACCCCGCGCCAGTGCCCTATACCGACACCCGCATACAACTGCGCCACTACGGACTCTATATCGAGCAGATGCTCAACGTGGCAGCCGGGATGCCTGACGGCGAGGAGCGCCAGACGCTCATAATGCTGCTGGCCAACCACATGAAGAAGGCAATGCTCGCCGTAAACCCCGACGGTGTGGACGACCGCCGCGTATTTGCCGACATTGCCCGCTACACCCACGGAGCCATCCGCCTCGATCCCGAGGCATGCCACCTCCACGAGTTCCGCCAGGCTCCCACACCCTCCACCGGCAAAAAGAAAAAGAAGAAATGATCGCAGAGAAGCTCACGCACATAGGCCGCTTCAACAAGCCCCACGGCATACACGGGGAGATTGCGGCCACCGTCGACGTCGACCTCAGCGCACTGCGCTGCATCGTGGTCAACGTCGAGGGCATCGACGTGCCCTTCTTCATCACCTCCTTGCGCCCCAAAGGTCCTGAAAACGTGCTGCTAAAGCTCGACGGATACGAGACCGAGGAGCAGATCAAGGCGTTCGTCAACAAAGACATCTACGCCCTGAGCTCAGAAGTGCCCGAAGATGAGGGGCTCGACCCCGACGCCGACGGATTCTATGCCGCCGATCTCGTTGGATTCACCGCCATCGAGGGCGACACGCGCCTCGGCGTCATCACTGACATCGACGACCAGACCGACAACGTGCTCTTCATCATCGACACAGGCCGCGAAGGGGAAGCTCCCCTGCTCGTGCCCGTCGCCGACGAATTCATCATCGACATCGACACCGACGCCAAAACCATTGAATTCGCCCTCCCGGAGGGCCTGAAAGCCTTGTAATCATGTACGACGAAGACGACGCAATAGCTTTTATCCGCCAAGCCATCGGCGCCGACGTCAGCGCCTTGTATACCGACGACGATTTGCTTAACGTCATAGACATGATATTTGACTATTACGAGAGCAACGGCATGCTCGATCCAGACTTCGTCGACGAGGCCGAGGAGAACGCAGACGAGCTCCTCGACGACATCGCCCAGTATGCAAAGCGCATGCTGCGCAAAGACCGCGAGGCGCACATGGATCACGCGCACCTTCGCCCCATCATCGCCGCCGAAATTGACTACGAACAGTCCATCATCTAAGCGCACAATGTCAAAACTTCTGTTTTCAAGCATATTACTCCTCCTTGCGTGCTTCCCGGCCGCTGCGCAGGACACATACGTAGACCCGTACAAGGACTACGACGAATTCCTATTCTTCGACCTCACCCTCGAGCAGAACGTCGAGACGCCCGTGGTCGGCAAGAAGGAGCGCCGCAGCGTGCGTGACTACATGAGCCGCGTAAAAGACCAGCTCAAAGGAACTTACACCCTTGACCTCACCCGCGACGAGGAGGTGGTCATCGTCTCCATACCCACCGACGACCTCTTCCTGCCCAACGACACCCTGCTCACCCCCTACGGCGAGAAGCGCCTGCGCCCGCTCCTCCCCTATCTGCAAGACCCCATGATGTTTAAGGTTGTCTACACCATCAACACCGACGACTCCGGCTCGGCCAACTACCTCGAGCACCTCTCAGAGGCCCGCAACAACACCATCTACGGCTGGCTGCTGAGCGACAAGCGCATACCCGACGACCTGATAGTCATCCCGTTCTCAATGGCCTCCGACGACCCCCTGCTGCCCAACGACTCCCGTGCCAACCGAGCCGTCAACCGCCGCCTCGACATTTACCTCATCCCCGGGCCCAAAATGATACAGCTGGCCCACGACGGCAAGCTCAAATAACACATTCATGACGTTAGCTCTCATCTTCCTCGCCGTGGCCCTGGGGGCTGCTGTAGTGGCCCTGCACTTGTCAAACACGCGCCACTCGGCACAGCTTCAGCAAATTACGCATGAGGCTGAGCAGCGCGTCAACGCACTTACACAGGAAAACGTGCGGTTGCAGGAGCAAGTCGCCAACCTCCGTGAACAGCAAGTCACCGACCAAGAGCGCAAGATGGCAGACGAGCAGCGTTTTCGTGCCATAGCCAACGAGGTGCTCCTGGCCTCTTCGCGCCAGATACAAGCACGTCACGCCGACTCTCTCAACCTTCTGCTCAAACCTCTCGGCGAGCGCCTTGACACATTCACCAAGAGCGTCAGCGACTGCTACAATGCCGAAGCCCGCGAGCGCCACTCCCTGCAAGAACAGGTGCGCCTGCTCATTGAAAACAACCGCAACCTGGGCAACGAGGCCCGTGAACTCGCGCGTGCACTCCGCGGCGACGCCCGCACCCAAGGCGACTGGGGGGAGATGCTGTTGGAGAGCATCCTCGAGAAGTCGGGGCTGCGGCGCGACGAGGAATATTTCGTACAGGTGACCACCGACGCCGACGGCCGCGCACTGCGCGACGCCGACGGCCGCGCACTGCGCCCCGACGTAGTGGTGCGATACCCTGGCGGCAAAGCTGTGGTCATCGATTCAAAGGTCTCGTTCACAGCCTATATTGACCTGGTAAACGCCGGCACCAAAGATGCACGCAAGGAGGCTCTCGACCGGCATCTGCGCTCCGTGCGCACGCACATACGCGAGCTCGCCGAAAAAAAATATCAGGACGTGATAGGGGGCGACGTCACCGACTTCGTCATGATGTTCATCCCCAACGAGGGTGCCTACGTCGCCGCCATGCAGGCCCAGCCGGCCCTGTGGCAGGAGGCGTACGACAAGCGGGTGCTTATAGTCTCACCCACGCACCTCGTTTCCGCCCTCAAGCTCATCTCCCAGCTGTGGACGCACGACCGCCAGAGCCGTAACGCCATCGCCATCGCCACCGAGGCCGGACGCCTATATGACAAGTTTGCCGGATTTGTCGCCGACATGGAGGGGATACAACGCGCCATCGAGTCAACTCAAAAGGCTTACAACTCTGCCTACTCAAAACTTGCCACGGGCCAGGGCAACCTCTTGCGAAGGGTCGAGAAGCTTCGCGAGATGGGCGCCAAGGCCACCAAGCAGCTCCCCCAGGAGTAATACATAATGCATAATGCATTAGAAATTGTGCATTTTGCATTTTTTTCGTACCTTTGTCCCAAAATCAACTAACAACTATCACATTATGAAGAAATCACTGACCGTTGCCATCGTGGCAGTCATCGCCATCGTCGGCGCCGCAAGCGCCAGTGCACAATTCCGCTGGGGCATCAAGGCCGGCGTCTGCGTCAACACCCTCAAATTCGACGAATCTAACTTCGACGCCGACAACCGCGCCGGATTTACCGGCGGCGTCATGGCCGAGTTCACCGTGCCCCTCATCGGTGTCGGCGCCGACATCAGCGCCATGTACGTCCGCCGCTCCGACAAGTGGATGAGAGAGAAAACCGATTATACCGAAGCCACGACATACAAGGCCAACCAAGACTACATCGACATCCCCGTCAACATCAAGTGGCGCATCAACATACCGGTGATCAACAACATCATACGCCCCTACCTGGTCACCGGCCCCGACTTCGCCTTCCGCTGCAGCAAGAAGACGATATCTGACATCTATCATTCCAAGAATGTCAGCTACTCGTGGAACTTCGGCTTCGGCCTGGAGCTGCTGAAGCACCTGCAAGTGGGCGCCACCTACGGCCTGGGCCTCAACAAAACCCTCAAAGCCATCGACCGTGGCAACAGCGCCATCGAAATCGAGGGCAAGAACCGCTACTGGATGATCACCGCGGCCTACCTGTTCTAACTTTAGGAGGCGACGCGCCTCCGCGTCGCCATTATAGACCAACAGCGGCCGTCAGGCCGCTGCCACTGAACGGCGCCGCTCTGCGACGCCGTCCTTTTACTGCTCCCGGTCAGAAGGTGATGCCGATGCAGACTTTGGCGTAATGGAGGCCACGGATGCGCTCGGTGGTGGAGGTGTAGTCGAGCCCGTTGAATACGTAGGAGACTATGAGATAGGAGCGATAGTTGGCGCCGGTGGCCAGATGGAAACCAACGCCGGGGGAGACGTAGAATGACGTCTGATGGAAACCGTTGCCAACGTTGTTGAATGCGCATCCTACCCGCAGGTCGCCGAAAGCCAGCGCGTTCTTATAGCCGAATGATGACTGCGAGATGGCATAGACGGGGAAGAAACGCCCGTCGTTGCTCATCACCATGTCGATGCCGGCGCCGATGCCGAGCAACTGGAAGAAGCGGTTGCTTATGCCAAAGTAGGAGTTGAGATTGATGTCACTCATGTCGTGTCCGCCGACATCAATGCCGACTCCGAGGTCACCGCCCCAGGCGAAGGAAGTCCCCCCCACCGCTTGGAGCGGGGCAGCACCCTCGCGCCCCGCCGTGTCAGCCTCGGCTGCAGTAGCTTGCGAACAGCCTTGCGAGGCGGGGCGAGAGGGCGCCGCCCCGCTCCTGAGAGGAATAGCGAGGGTCACGAGGATTATCAACAGTATTTTAGCAGCGAGTGATGAATGAAAGCGGTTCACAGTCGGTCGTGTTTTCTATATGTGAGGCAAACCCAGCGGTTGATTTCGGTGTACCGTAAGAGGGCAAGGCCGTGAGACGAGGCGGCATCGGTGATGAGCGGGAAGTCTTCGGCGTAGAAGCCGCTGAGGGCCATGAGGCCTCCGACGACCAGCGAGCGGGCATAGCGCGGAAGGTCGGCGAGGATGACGTTGCGGTTGATGTTGGCCAGAAAGATGTCGTAGGCAGGCTCTTCGGGGAGAAGGGATGCGTCGCCGAGCTGCACGTTTATCTCGGGGTGGCCGTTCAAGGCCAAATTCTCGAGGGTGTTGACGTAGGCAAACTCATCGATCTCGACAGCATCGACGCTCGCGGCGCCGCGCATGGCGCAGAGTATGGCGAGTATGCCGGTGCCGGTGCCCATGTCCATGACGCGGCGACCGGCGATGTCGATGCTGAGTATGCGGCCTATCATCTGCTCGGTGGTGGCGTGGTGACCGGTGCCAAAGGCCATCTTGGGATCGATGACAATGTCATAGCGAGCTTTGGGCACATCCTTGTGAAAAGTGCTGTGTATCACGCACTCGCCGCCCACCACAATGGGTTGGAAATAGTTGCGCTCCCACTCGGCGTTCCAGTCACGGCCCTCGACGAAGGTGTCGGTGAAAGTGATTTCAACGCCGGGCATGGGAAAAGCGCCAATGGCCTCACGGAGGGCGTCGGCGCCGTACTTGGAATCGGGTATATAAGCCGTAAGCCCTTCGGCGTCGGGTACAAAGGACTCATATCCGGCGTCGGCAAGGAGTGCGGCGAGCACATCGGTAGCCACCTCTATGCAGGGTCGGAGCGTGAGCCGCACCTCGCGATAGTCGTTCATTGGGCGTCGGGCTATTTTTTTCGTTGGAAGAGCCGTAAAAACTTCATCACCTTGCCTCCGGCCTTATAGGCAATGTATGCGTAGTCGAAGTAGTCGAGAGCGCTCACCATCTTGGCCATAATGCCCTGTGCGTGACCCGTCATGGGGACGATGCCTTCGCGAGCCACGGTACGGGAGCCGTTTATGAGCTTCTCCTTGGCCACCTCGCGACGCAGGTGAACCAGCGCTCGCTGGTAACGCAGCTCCTCGAGGGTGTAGCCGCTCCAATGCTCGCCGCGCTCAGTCTGCATCTTTATTATCTTCTCTTCAGCATTCATGGGCTAATCTTTAAAGAACAAGCGGGTTATGAAACGGGCTACGGGGTTGGAGATGAGCGGGCGCCGCAGGAGCACGAGCAGGAGCAGTATGACCAGATAGCCACCTGCAACGATGAGATAGCTCCAGAAAGCCCCGACGGCCGGCTCAAGCAGATGTGCGAGGGCAACGGAGACAAAGAAGAGTATGATGACACCGAACAGCAGGGCCACGATGCTGATGGCAGCTGCGGTGACAAACACCGTAAACTTCTCAGCCACAGTAAGCTTGGTGTCTTCGACGGTAAGGGAGATGTAATTGCGTACCTGCTCCCAGAGCCGCTTGTATGAGTTTTGCTGCTCAGCCATGATTAGTTGATAGTTTTTAGTTTTTAGTTTTTAGTGATTAGCTTTTTTAATGGAACGTCAGGCAAACTCAGAGGCGAGACATTTCGCTAAAGACTAAACACTAAAAACTAAAAACTGAGGAGATTAGTCTTCGAGCTCGGTGGTGAGCTGCTCGACGAGGGCGTCAATCTCGGCGTCGCTGCAGCAGATGCCGCGCTTGCGTAGGAGGGTCTTGATGCGAGCGCGCATCTCTGATCCCTTCTCGGGGGCGAACAGCAGGGCAGCGCCGGCGCCGACTATGGCACCGCCGACGAAGGCGTAAAGTAATCCTAAGTTGTTCATAGTTTATAACTTATAGTTTATAACTTATAACTTATAGCTTATTTGCCGTGAGCCGCACAGCGGCTCACCACAAGAATCGGTTGCCTGACAGCCGGTTATAAACTATAAGTTATAAGTTATAAGTTAGTAATTATTTTTTCTCGATCTCGTCGGCGATTTCGTCGGCAAGCTCCTCGAGCTTGTTCTTGCGGAGCTTGACACCCTTCTCCTTGAGGTATTCGACGATCTTGTCGCGCATGTCAGTGCCTTTCTCCGGGGCAAAGAGCAGGCCGACGGTAGCACCGGCAACGGCGCCGGCAACAACAGCTAATACGATGTGTACGGGTTTCATAATCTTTGGTTTTAGTTTATGGTTTGTTGGTTTTTTGATTGCTTTATTACAAAACGCCGGCAGTGGCAAAATGGTTCACCATGCTAAGCGGTTGCTAAGTTAAACAACATTCTCGGATTAACCAAAAAATTATGAAAAATTCACATAATTCAATGCACAATGT
>CAYOUJ010000074.1:0-10460 GCA_964407165.1 uncultured Muribaculaceae bacterium
AATTTCACATATTTTTGTAGCAAAAAGCTACCTTCGCACAATATTTCTCGTTAATTATCGATACTTAAACGAAACCCCACCGATAGATTATCACCATTTTCTCCAAAAATACCGATGGCGTCAGTTTAGAAAATCCAACCCACCCAAAAGCCGCTTTTAGCTGATTGTTAACCATTTGGATTTTGAGCCGGTTTAGATTTCGGTTAGAAAAAGGGCCGCGACCATCCACGTCCGCCATTTACATACTAATTTTGCACCAGATAAACTAACATCCTTAAAAATCACCCTTTCTTACCTTACGCAATGAAGAAAAAGGCTATCATCTGTGCTGCACGCCGGCTCATGCTCCTGGCGTGGCTGCTGACCGCCTCGCTCGTCGCCATGGCCCAGACAACAGTCTCCGGCACCGTCAGCGACGACATGGGCGAACCGCTCATCGGGGCCTCGGTGTTGGTCAAGGGCACCTCCAACGGTGTCGCCACTGACGTCGACGGCCGGTACTCTTTAAACAATGTGCCCGCAAAGGCCGTCCTGATCGTCTCCTATATAGGATACACCACCGTCGAGGTGGAGGTGGCCGGACGCTCGACTGTCGACGTCACCCTCCGCGAGAACCAGCAGGTGCTCGACGAGGTGGTGGTAGTGGGCTACGGCTCGCTGCAGCGCAAGGAGCTGTCAAGCTCCATCGTCCAGGTCGACAAGGCCGACATGCTCCAGGGCGCCATGAACAACCCCATGGAGATGCTCTCGGGCAAGGTGGCCGGCCTTAACGTCAGCACCACCGCCGGCGCAAACCCCAACGGCTCCTCCGACCTGCAGGTGCGCGGCGCCACCTCACTCTCCGCCTCAAACTCCCCGCTGATAGTCATCGACGGCGTGGTCGGCGGTGACATCCGCACCGTCGCCCCCCAGGACATAGCCTCCATCTCAGTGCTCAAGGACGCCGCCTCCGCAGCCATCTACGGCACCCGCGGCGCAAACGGCGTGATACTCATCACCACCAAGCACGGCAGCGGCGACGCCACCCGCAAGGCCACCGTTACCTACGACAGCTACGTGGCCCTCGCCTTCGAGCGCAACCGCCCCAAGGTGCTCAACGCCGACGAGTGGCGCCGCAGCCGCCGCGGCAACGACTATGGCTACACCACCGACTGGTATGACGCCATCACCCGCGACGTGGCTTACGACACCCACCAGTATCTCAGCGTCGACGGCACCACCGACGGCGGCTACTACAGCGCCTCGGTCGACTGGAAGAAGGCCAACGGCCTCGACATCGTCAGCGGGCGCGAGGAGTACGGCGCACGCGCAGCCGTCCAGCAGCTGTTCATCGACGGACACCTGCAGCTCACCGCCAACCTCACCGCCCGCAAGGTCAGCGAGAAGTGGGGCGACGACGGCCTCTTCGACACGGCCCTCGGCTTCAACCCCACCATGCCCATCTATAACGAGGACGGCTCCTTCTACCAGCCTACCTCCCCCACCGGCGTGGCCAACCCCGTTGGCAACCTCCTGCTCAACACCTCCGAGGGACACCGCAACTATATCATCGGCAGCGGCACCGCCAAATACAACATCTGGCACAACGACCGCAACACCATCAGCACGCAGGTGACATACGCCCACCAATACAACGACCTCAAGAGCGACTTCTACACCCCCACCACCTCCTCAGAGAGCTACTGGAACGACTATGACGGCCGCGCCAGCATACAGTACCAGAAGTGGTGGACCAACTCCGTGGAGTGGCTCGCAAACTACCAGTACTCGCACGGCGACAACGACCTGAAAGTGATGCTCGGCTACACCTGGGAGCGCACCAACTGGGAGCAGATGTATGAGCAGAACTACGACTTCACCTTCGACAACGCCCTGTGGCACGGCATCGGCGCCGGCGGATACCTCTCCGAGGGCAAGGCCACTATGTATGCCGGCAAGTCAGAGTCGACGCTCATCGGCTTCTTCGGCCGCGTCAACTACTCCTGGCGCTCGATGATAATTGCCTCCGCCTCCATGCGCCACGAAGGCAGCACCAAGTTCGGCGCCAACAAGAAGTGGGGCAACTTCCCCTCCGTATCCATCGCCTGGGAGATGGCCCGCACGCCGTTCATGCAGCCCTACAGCGACATCGTGCAGAGCCTCAAGCCCCGATTCAGCTACGGCGTAACCGGCCGCAGCGACTTCGACGCCTACAAGAGCATCGCCACCTACTCCACCTCCGGCAAATATCTCATAGACGGCCAGTGGGTGACCGGCTACGCCCCCACCTCCAACGCCAACCCCGAGCTGGGCTGGGAGAAGTCGTCGTCTGCCAACTACGGCGTAGACTTCATGCTGTGGAACCGCCTCTACGGCTCCGTCGAATACTTCGACCGCCGCAGCCACGACCTGCTCTATAACTACACCGCACCGCAGCCGCCGTACGTCTACTCCGACATCCTTGTCAACGTCGGCACCACCAAGAACACGGGCATCGAGATCTCGCTCACCGGCGACGTCTTCGTCAACACCCCCGTGACCTGGACCACCGGCATCAACTACTCCTACGGCACCACCAAGCTGACCAAGCTGTCAAACGACATCTACCAGCTGTCGTATCTCGACCTCTACACCAAGCCGGGCGTGGGCACCTCGGAGTGTTTCTTCCGCTACGAGGAGGGCAGCCGCATCGGCAACTTCTACGGCTATGAGTACGCCGGCGTCGACGCCGACGGCAACCTGCTGGTCTACAACAACGACGGCGAGGCCGTGCTGGCCTCCACCGCCGACCCCTCATACAAGCGCATCATCGGCAACGGCGCTCCCAAGCACTTCCTGACGTGGAGCAACACCGTGCGCTACAAGAACTGGGACCTGGGCGTGCAGTTCCAAGGCGCCTTCGGCTTCGACATCTTCAACATGCGCAAATACGGCATGGGCCTCCGCGGCAGCGGAAGCGACAACGTCCTGCGCACCGCTTACACCGACGACTCCGACGTCTACTCGTCGGCCGGCGTCATCAGCTCTTACTTCCTTGAGAAGGGCGACTACTTCAAGCTCGAGAACGTAACCCTCGGCTACACCATACCACTCAAGAGCCGCCGCATCATCGACAGCCTGCGCGTCTACATCTCGGCGAAGAACATCTTCACGCTCACCTCCTACTCCGGCAACGACCCGTCCATCGTGACCTCCACGGGCATCACCCCCGGCGTGGACGTGACCAGCTCATACCCGCGCGCCACCCAGTTGTCGCTCGGCGTGACCCTCCGCTTCCGCTAACAAGCGGCCAAGTCCTTAAGTTCCTTAAATTCCTTAAGTTCTTTAAATTCCTTACAAGCAATGAAAAAGCTCAAATATATACCGCTGGCGTTGGCGACCATGATCCTCGGCTCGGCTTGCACCGACCTCGACGAGGTGGTATACGACCGCATCGACGCCTCCATCTACTACCAGGATGAGAACAGCGTCAAGGGCGCCGTCGCCTCAATCTACAACTCCGCCTGCACCGGATTCCTCGAATACTTCTACTACCTCAACGAGTTCTCAGCCGACCAGATAGCCTGGCGCGTGTGGAACGGCGGCCTCTGGGGCTACGACGAGGCCGAGAAATACGTGCTCTCCACCCACACCTGGAACGCCGAGAGCGCCATCGTCAACTCCGCCTGGCAGAAGGCCTGGACCACCATCGGCCTCTGCAACCAGCTCATCGAAGACCTCGAGGGCCTCAGCGCCTCAGCGCTCAACATGACCGACGAGCAGAAGGCCATGTACATCGCCGAAGTGCGCACCATGCGCGCATGGGCTTACTATAACAACTTCGAGCTCTGGGGCGGCAGCATACCTCTCAACACCAAGGTAAGCTCCGAGATACCCGGCTCCGCCGACGCCGACTTCGACACCGGCTGCCAGGTGGTCTGGGACTTCATCGTCAGCGAGCTTGACGCCTGCTACGCCGACCTGATGGTAGAGACCGGCAGCAATGCCACCCGCACGCGCCTCAACCAGGCCGCCAACCGCATGCTCAAGATGCGCCTGCTGCTCAACAGCGAGCTCTTCACCGGCACCGCGCGCTACGACGAGTGCGCACAGCTCTGCCGCGAGATCATCAACGGCGACTACGGCACCTACTCCCTCGCCACCGACTACCGCGACATCTACGACATCAACAACAACGCCTGCCCCGAGGTGGTATTCGCTTTCGCCCTCGAGAACGGACAGCTGACCAACAACACCTCAAACACCGTCTTCCTCCCCTACAACTACGGCGACATCTTCGGCTGCGACATGCCCCTGAGCGGCTGGAACTGCGTGTGCGTCGCCCCCTCGAAAGACAACTCCGGCAACGTGCTCTCAACCGGTGGCACCGACTCGCCCAAGAGCTTCGTAACCGACTACGGCGACAAGCTAGGCGCCCTCTATGACCGCCTCAACGACGCCGACATCCGCAAGGCCCCCTTCCACTACGACAAGACTACAGGCCGCTGGAACGGCCGCTTCCTCATGGGCCTGCAGACAGACTACAACACCGGCGAGGCACTCCCCGCCGACGCCGACCGCGACGGCCAGAACCTGGTCTACGTCGACCAGCTCGGCACCTTCCAGAACCTCGGCCGCACCCTCGAGACCGTCATGAGCCCCCGCTGGGGCGAGACCAACTCCGGCTACCGTTTCGTCAAATATCCCATCTACCCCTCCGAGGCCGGCATCGACTGGACCTGCATCGACGAGGTGGAGTTCCGCCTGGCCGAGGTCTACTACTCGCTGGCCGAGTGCCAGATGCGCCAGGGCGACGCCAACGGCGCCAAGGAGACTGTCAACCAGGTGCGCCGCCGCTACTTCACCAACTCAACGGCCGTCGAGCAGCCCGGTCCGGGCATGACCGCCTTCGACATGGACTGGATGCTCTCTGAGTGGGGCCTCGAGTTCATCAACGAGGGTCGCCGCCGCCGCACCGACCTGCGCCGCTTCAACAAGTTCACTCAAGGCCAGTGGTGGTTCTTCGGACGCGCTTCAGAGTCTGACCGCAGCCTCCCCGCCCAGCGCGACACCCGCTACGAATGGTTCCCGCTGCCGCAGTCGGCCCTCATGGTCAACCCCGGGCTGCACCAGGTCAAAGGCTACAACTAAGTGATTAGTGATTAGTGATAAGTGATTAGTGATTAGCTGTTTGCTTCTGTCTCACTTTCTCTTCACTACTCCTTATCCTTAAATTCCTTAAGTTCCTTAATCAAGATAATTTAAGCTAATGAAACTCAATAAAATAACTTATATGCTGGCCGCGCTCGCCGCATGCCTCTTCACCGGCTGCTCCGACGACGACATCCACTTCGACTACGAGGCCCCGCAGTTTGAGACCCGCGCGGACGCCATCCTCCTCGAGGTAGTCATGCCACAGGCCACCAACGCCGACGACAAGATCTATATAGTCGGCGCATTCAACGGCGGCGAGGAAGCCATCGGCAATCCCCTCTGGCAGCTCGAGAAATGCCGGAACAACGACGTCAAGTGGGGCATCTATCTCAACCCCTCTACCTTCGTCGACGGCAAGACGCTGGCCGACGGTTACACCTTCTACAACGCCACCCAGGGCTTCGAACGCACCGTCAAAGGCGAGGAGGTGACCCGCAACGACAACCCCTCCGTCGGCACCCGCACCAACATCACCGTCACCCGCTGGCAGGCCTACTTCGACTCGCAGAAAGACCCCTCCGACATCGAGCATGACGGCTACGTGATCTACGTGGTCGACAACTCCGGCTACGACGAACTGGCAATGTACGCCTGGGGCGACGCCGAGGCATTCGGCGGCTGGCCCGGCATGACACCCACGGGCACCGTAGGCGAGTATAAGTACTTCGACACCGGCGCCGACAACGCAGGACTCAACCTCAACCTCATCTTCAACAACAACGGCGGCGGCGAGCAGCTTGCCGACTACAACGTCACACTCAACCAGGACTACTACCTCGAGCTCACCCCCGACGGCGTCAAGGAGTACGACCCCAACGCCCAGGTTGAGCATGACGGCTACGCTGTCTTCGTCAGCAACATGACCGGCTGGGCCAACGAGGATGTCCGCCTGTACATGTGGGGCGACGTCAACGACCTCAACGGCGGCTGGCCCGGCATGGAGCCTACCGGCACCGTGGTCATCAACGAGGTAACCTACCTCTACTTTGACTTCGGCGAGGCCAACACCGGCCTGGGCGAGAACCTCATCTTCAGCAACAACGGCGACAGCCAGCTGAGCGACTTCGCATTCACCATCGACCGTGACGTATACGTCGAGATCACCACCTCCGGCGTCACCGAGATCGACCCTGCCACCTACAAGCCCGGCGACGCTCCCGAGCCGGAGCCGGACCCCGAGACCACCACTTATTATATATATGTTGACAACCAGACCGGCTGGGACGCCATCAGCGTCTACGCCTGGGGCGACAAGGAATACTTCGGCGGCTGGCCCGGACGCGAGCCCGACGGCACGCAGACCATCGCCGGCACCGAGTACGTCTACTGGGTGGTCGAGGGCTACGGCCAGGCCGAGAACCTGATCTTCAACAACAACGGCGGCGGCCAGCAGCTGGCTGACTTCTCCGTCACTTTCGACCAAAACTACTTCTTGACCGTCTCCACCGCCGGAGTCCAAACCAAAAAGCGCACCAAATAAATAGCTGACCGTGCGGGGCGGCTCCGCCCGCCCCGCCCCAAAAAACGAAACCAAGATGAAATTACATAAATTATTTATAATCTCAGCTTTATTGGGCCTCGCCGCCTGCTCCGACGACGACAACGACCTGCCCACCGTCCCCGATCCCATCCCGGGCTCGACGGAGCAGGTGGCCGATGCCTCCTCTGAAATCATCTACGAGGTCAATCCCCGCTTCTACGGCTCCACCGGCTGCCTCGCCGCCGTCACCGCCGATATGCAGCGCTTCGCCGACCTCGGCGTCACCACACTCTGGGTGATGCCCGTCAACACCCAAGGCTCGCTAAAGTCGGTCGGCTCGCCCTACTGCGTCCGCGACTACAAGGGCATTGACTCGCGCATGGGCTCCCTCGACGATCTCAAGGCCCTCGTCAACGCCGCACATGCCCGCGGCATCCGCGTAATCCTCGACTGGATAGCCAACCACACCTCCTGGGACAACGCCTGGATTACCGAGCACCCCGAATGGTACACCCACGACGCCGACGGCAACATCATCAGCCCGGAGGGCCAGAGCTGGACCGACGTGGCAGACCTCAATTTCGCCAATACCGAGATGCGCACGGCCATGATCGACGCCATGACCTACTGGGTGCGCGAGGCCGACATCGACGGATTCCGCTGCGACTACACCGACGGCGTGCCGGTAGACTTCTGGACGGAGGCCATCACCGCCATCCGTGCCGTAAAGCCCGATGCAACCATGCTCGCCGAGACCTCCAAGGATGACTACTTCGAGTCAGGATTCGACATGAAATACGGCTGGAGCTTCGCCCCCGCAATGTCGGGAGTCTTCACCGGTGGCACCACCCTGTCATCATTCTACTCCACCGCCGCCTCTGAGCTGTCATCCCTCCCCGTCGCCTGCAACGTGATGCGCTACGTCATCAACCACGACACCGCCTCCGAGAGCTCCCTCAGCTCGCTCTACGGCTCCTCTGACGCCGTCGGGGCCGCAACCGTCCTGACAATGATGCTCGGCGGCGTGCCTATGGTATACACCGGCTGCGAGCTCGACTACTCGGGCACTCTCAACTTCTTCACCTACGGCACGCAGACTTTCAACGCCGCGCGCCACGAAGAGCTTGCAAAGATATGCAACGCCTACCTGCTGACCGCCTCCGCCCGCGCCGGTGTGCTCACCACCTACCAGGCCGACAAGGTGGCCATATTCAGCAAGACCAACGGCTCGCGCTCCGTGCTCGTGCTGGTCAACACCACCGCCAAGGCCGTCTCCGTCAAGACCCCGATGGCATTCTACGGGGCCACGATGACCGAGGCCGTCACCGGCGCCTCCGGCACCCTCCCCGTAGTTGTGAATCTGGAGCCTTACGCCTACGCTGTTTATTACAACTAAAATCGATAACCAATCGATAGTCTATCGATAATTATCGATAGACTATCGATTGGCCGCTCATCAACTCATCTCTCTCATCAACTCATCAACTCCCACAATGCGACAGCTTTTTTCATACCTGGTTTTTGCCGCTGCATTAACTGCTTCGGCTGCACAACTATCTTCACCGTCCGGTCGTGTGACCTTAACGGTGGAGACCGGGGGCGGAGGTGTCCCCATCTATTCGCTGAGCTACGACAGACGCCCGGTGATCGAGCCCTCCGCCCTCGGTATATGCGGCCAACAGGCAGAGCTGACGCGCGGCTTTACCATCACAGCCATAGACACTTGCACGGTAGATGAGTCGTGGACCCCCGTCTGGGGCCAGTATGCATCAATCCGCTGCAACTACCGCGAGATGTGCGTGACCCTGACGCGCACAGAGCCCAAGGAGCAGGTGATGAAGGTGCGCTTCCGTCTCTTCGACGACGGCCTCGGATTCCGCTACGAGTTGCCCGCACAGCCCGGCCTGAACTACCTCAAGGTCACCCGCGAGATGACTGAGTTCAACCTCCCCGGCGACCCGACTTTCTACTGCTCGCCCGGCGACTATGACACCGACGAATACCTCTACACCACTTCGCCGGCAAGCGGCCTGGCAGAGGCTTTTCGCTCCGGCAGGTACAAGCACTCCGAAAGCTCCATGATAAAAGGGCTGGTGGTGCAGACACCGCTGATAGTCAAGACTGCGGACTCCAAACCTCTGTACATCAACATCCATGAGGCCAACCTCCGCAACTACGGCGGCATGAGCCTCAACGTCACCACCGGCGCGTCTACCTCGCTCACCACCCACATCACCCCCGACCGTAACGGCATCTGCGCCTACGTCAAGTGCCCGTTCCAGACTCCTTGGCGCACCGTAGTGGTCAGCGACGACGCCCGCGACATACTCGCCTCCAGCCTGATACTCAACCTCAACGAGCCGTGTGCACTGGCTTCGACCGACTGGATCAAGCCCACTAAGTTCATGGGCGTATGGTGGGAGATGTTCCAGGGCGACGGCGGCTCGTGGGCGTACAGCGATGACTGGAACGCACAGCCCGGCGTCACCGACTACTCCAAGCTGCAGCCCTCCGGACGCCACCGCGCCAACAATGACAACGTGCGCCGCTACATCGACTTCGCCTCAGAGCATCACATCCCCGCCCTGCTCGTAGAGGGATGGAACGAAGGCTGGGAGGACTGGAGCGCCTACAACAAGAACCGCCAGTTTGACTTCACCCGCGCCTATCCAGACTTCGACGTCGACGGCCTGCAGCAGTATGCCCTGTCGAAGGGCGTCCGCCTGATCATGCACCACGAGACCGCCGGCAACGCAGCCGACTACGAGCGCCAGCTCACCGATGCCTTCCAATTCATGAAGGATCACGGCTACAACTCCGTCAAAACCGGCTACGTCGGCTTCATCATCCCACGGAGCGAGCACCACTCGTCGCAATGGATGGTCGACCATTACATCCACGTGGCCGACCTGGCCTCTAAATACGGCATCATGGTCGACAGTCACGAGGCCGTGCGCCCCACCGGCCTGTGCCGCACCTATCCCAACTGGGTGGCCCAGGAGAGCGCCCGCGGCGGCGAATTCGAGTCGATGGGCGGCAATCCGCCGGAGCATACCATACTGCTGGCCTTCACACGCCTGATGGGCGGTCCGATGGACTATACTCCCGGCCTCTTCGAGCCTCATCCCCTGCATGTCAGCAAGGGTGGAACCTTCGAGGGTGGAAGCACCATCGCAAAGCAGCTCGCCCTGTATCTGACACTACCGTCTCCGCTGCAGATGGCTTGCGACATGCCATGGAACTATGAGAAGTATCTCGACGCATTCAAGTTTATCGAAGACGTCCCCGTCGACTGGGCCGACTCACGCTATCTCGAGGCCGAGCCCGGTGACTACATTACCGTGGCCCGTCTCGACAAGAACAGCTCTGACTGGTACGTCGGCGGCATCACCGACGAAAATGCCCGCTCGGCCAACATCGACTTCTCATTCCTTCCCAAGGGAGTGAAATACACGGCCACCATCTATGCCGACGCCCCCGACGCTGACTACCGCACCAATCCCACCGGCTACGTAATCACCACCAAGCAGGTGACCTCCAAGACACGGCTGCGCCAGCCCCTGGCCCCCGGCGGCGGCTTCGCCATACGCCTCACACCCGCCAACTGAACCCACGATCACTCTCTTATAATATATAGCCTGTCGACAAACCTTCGACAGGCTATATATTTTTACATACTCTCAACAAGCACGTGCTCGACTCCGGCACAAGCTTAACCCTGGTGTGCGTGAAAAAGTCAATTTTTCAACTCCCCTCAAGGAGTTTTTCAATCTTCTTTCGTAAATTTGCACTTGCTTGTTGAGACTAG
>CAYOUJ010000075.1:0-10448 GCA_964407165.1 uncultured Muribaculaceae bacterium
AGCCAACCGATTTGCTCGAAATCAGCTGGCTTTTAAACGTGTTGCCTTGGAAGGATTCGAACCCTCACAGGCGGAACCAGAATCCGACGTGCTACCATTACACCACAAGGCAATGTATAAAAGGTGGGGGGTGTGTCGCGTTGACGAGTGCAAAGGTACGGCTATTTTTTGAACCGGCAAATTTTTTAGCAACTTTTTTTCGCGATGGGTGCATTTTTTCGCACCAAAGTTGTTATATTTGCAGTAAGTATATAGTTTTTAGTTTTTGGTTTTTAGTGAAATGCCTCTGTTACAGACAAACAGCCCCATACTATAAACAAATAGCTAAAAACTAAAAACTTAAAATTAAAAACTTAAAACTTGATATGTACATAGCATCCGAGAAACGAAAGGAGAACATTGCCGAGTATCTGCTGTATATGTGGCAGGTGGAGGACATGATACGCGCCTGCGGGCTTGAAATTGAGCGTATTGAGCAGACTGTGATACGTCCGCTGGGACTCGACGAGGCACGTGCGCAGGAGATGCGGCAGTGGTATGAGTCGCTGATTGACATGATGCGTCGCGAGGGGGTGGAGAAGTCCGGCCATCTGCAGATCAACCGCAATGTGCTCTCCGACCTGGTGCGTCTGCACCAGACGCTGTTGCAGGATCCGGAGTTTCCGGAGTACACGGCGCAGTTTTACAAGGCTTTGCCGTATATCGTGGAGCTGCGGTCGAAGGGGGGCGAGGAGAAGAAAGGGGAGTTGGAGACGTGTTTTAACGCGCTGTATGGGATGCTGCTGATGCGGCTGCAGCGGCGCGAGGTGTCGGCCGAGACGCTGGAGGCGATGCGTGTGATTTCACAGCTTATAGCGGCTCTTGCGCGTAACTATCACCTGGATGAGCGCGGGGAGCTATTCAGGCCAAAGGCATAATGCATTATTTGCGGCGGTAGATGTAGAATGTGAGGTCTGGGGTGGCTTGCCACTTCTCGCGACGCTCATATAGTGGCCAGCGTGATGCCATAATGCTGTAGCGCAGCGGGTGGTTGGAGATAATCCACAGAGGTCGGGCGCGGTCAAACTGCTCTGTAATGTCGGCGTTTGGCTCCGTCGTGCCGTAGACGCCCGCGCGCACTTCGGTGATGTGTGACTGCTGGTTGAAGTAACGTCCGACGGGGCGGTAGCCGATATAATGGCTCATGCCCCAGTATTTGCGTACTATTTCGAATTCATAGATGCTGTCTCGCTCTTGGGGGGGTATTATTGCGACGGCGCGCTCCATCACGGCGCGGTCGTAGCCTTGTAGTGAGTCGCGTGTCTTTTCGTCAAAGGCCTGCAGGGCAGTGCGCTGCCATATGCCACTGAGGGATTCCGGGTCGCGGATGGCGTAGGGGAGGGCCAGGAGCACGGCCCAGAATATGAGCCAACGGCGCTGCATGGTCTGCGAGCCGATGACGATGAGCAGGAAGTTGAGGGGCAGCAGCACGGTCATGTAGTGGATTAGCACCCACATCCTCACCATGGTGATGATGAGCAGGGCGCTGTTTATTATAAGCATCCACCCCAGGCGTGTGCGCCAGGCTACGACAGGGAGGAGGAAGCAGACTCCCAGCAACGACAACGTGACGGCCATTCCCCGCAGGCCGTTAGCGCCGTGGAGGGCGGCGTATTGCATGTTGTAGATAAAAGTGGCGTCGAGCATCTGCGGCAGGGAGCCGAGGCAGGCAAACCATATTATGGCGGGTGCTGCGCCCATGACGAGGCCGCCAATTACGCAGAGCGAGCCAAGGCCGAGACGCTTCCATTGGCTGCCATTGATGACTGTGGCGGCCTCCGCGAGGATGATGGCCAGGGGGGTTATGGCTCCGTTGAGACGTAGAAAGGCAAGGATGCCGACGGCGATGCCGTAGACAATGTATGATGAGCGCCGGCCGGGGCGACGTATGTATACAAGCAGTGCCCAGACTATCGGCAGAAGCGACCAGAACTCCACGGAGTCGCCGTAGGCTATGGTGAAGATGAATATGCTGAGGGCGTAAGCAATGCCCCAGGCACAGGCTTTGGCCGTAGCGTGGAGGGCGCGGCCCATGCGCCACAGCATCTCGAGCAGCCAGCTTAGGCAGAGCACTTCAAGAGTGAAGATGCCCCATTTGGTGTGGGAGATGAGCAGCCCGAGGGCGTTGATGGCGAAAAGGTATGGCCCCTTGTTGTCGAAGAAGCCTGTGTAAAGCTCGCCGCGCAGCAGATATTCGCCGCCGACCCTGAACATGTCATAATCTATGCCTGTGAACCCTGTCAGGGGGGATGAGAACTCGCAGGCACACAGCAGGTAGACAAACGACAGGAGCAGCCATGCAGCGTACCGTAGAAGACCTCTATTTGTGGCGGTGATGCTCCTTGACATTGTAGACGGGGCGCTGCTTGGTTTCGATGAAGATGCGGCCGATGTACTCGCCGATTATGCCGAGGCCGACGAGCTGGACGCCGCCGAGGAAGAGGATGATGGTTACGAGTGTGGGGAAGCCTGAAACGGGGTCGCCCCAGATGAGGGCTTTGACCAAATAGTAGAGGCCGAGGATAAAGGCGAAAAGTGAGATGAATACGCCCAGGACCGTTGCCAGGCGCAGGGGGAGGCTCGAGTGTGAGACTATGCCATTGATGGCGAGAGCGGTGAGGCGCCGCAGGCTCATCTTGGACTTGCCCTGTCGGCGGTCGGCGCGGTCGAAGTCTATGCCGGCTTTGCTGAATCCGATATGGCAGTAGAGGCCTTTGGTGTAGCGCTCGCTCTCGCGCATGGCCCGCAGGGCGTCGACGCATTTGCGGTCGAGCAGGCGGAAGTCGCCGACGTCTTCGAGCATGTCAATGCGGCTGATGCGTTGCAGCAGCCGATAGAACGCACGTGTGCTTACACGGCGCAGCCAGGACTCGCTTCCGCGGCTTGTACGGTGAGCATAGACGTCGTCATATCCCTCCTCCCACTTCTTCAGCATCTGCGGAATTAGTTCGGGGGGATCCTGCAGGTCGGCGTCGATGTTGATCAGGGCGTCGCTGTCGGCGTAGTCCATGCCGGCGAGCATGGCTTTCTCCTTGCCGTAGTTGCGCGAGAGGCGGAGGATGCTGACGCGGGGGTCGCTTTCATACAGCTCTTTCATGACCGCGGGCGTGCCGTCAGTCGATCCGTCGTCGACGAGCAGCAGCTCCCAGGAGTATTCAGGCGACATGACGGCACAGAGCTCTTGGTGGAGCTGCCGCAGCGACTCCTCCTCGTTGTAGCACGGGACCATTATGACGACCTTTTTCATCTTTTAAACTACGAACTACAAACTACGAGCTACGAATTACGAGCTATGAACTCTACTGAAAGGTTAGTAGTTCGTAGCTCGTAGTTCGTAGTTAGGGTTTTATTTTACTGCTGCCACGCCGGGAAGCACTTTGCCCTCGATGGCCTCGAGGAGTGCGCCGCCGCCGGTGGATACGTAGCTGACGGCGTCGGCTACGCCGAACTTGTTGACGCAGGCCACGGAGTCGCCGCCGCCGACGAGCGAGAATGCTCCGTTTTTGGTGGCCTCCACTATGGCCTCTGCGATGGCGCGGGAGCCGGCGGTGAAGTTGTCAAACTCGAAGACGCCGGCGGGGCCGTTCCAGAGGATGGTCTTTGCGGGCTTGATGACTTCGGCGAAAGCCTTCTGGCTCTCGGGACCGGCGTCGAGGCCTTCCCAGCCTTCGGGGACGTCCATGACGGAGCATACCTGGGTCTTGGCGTCGTTGCTGAACGAGTCGGCGGCGATGCAGTCGGTGCCGAGCACGAGGTTTACGCCCTTGGCCTTGGCCTTCTCCATGATGGCGATGGCCAGGTCGAGCTTGTCGTTCTCGCAGATTGAGTTGCCGACGTTGCCGCCCATGGCCTTTGCGAAGGTGTAGGTCATACCGCCGCAGAGTATGAGGTTGTCGACCTTGTCCATGAGGTTCTCGATGATGCCGATTTTGGTGGAGACTTTCGAGCCTCCCATGATGGCGGTGAAGGGGCGCTTGATGTCGCTGAGGATGTTGTCGACGGCCTTGACCTCCTTCTCCATCAGGTAGCCGAGCATCTTGTCCTGAGCGTCGAAGTAGTCGGCGATGACGGCCGTGGAGGCGTGGGCGCGGTGGACGGTGCCGAATGCGTCGTTGACGTAAACGTCGGCGTAGGATGCTAGTTTCTTGGCGAACTCCTTCTGGCGCGCCTTCATCTCTTTCTTTGCGTCGGCGTATGCGGGGTCTGCCTTGTCGATGCCTACGGGCTTGCCCTCCTCCTCGGGATGGAAGCGAAGGTTCTCGAGCAGGAGCACCTCGCCGGGCTGCAGGTTGGCTGCCAGCTCGGTGGCGTCGGCGGCGTCGGGGGCAAACTTGACGTCGCGGCCAAGGTGGCGAGCCACCACGTCTTTGATCTGTTTGAGCGACATCTTCTCGTTGAAGCGGCCCTTGGGCTTGCCCATGTGGCTCATGATGATCAGGGCGCCGCCCTCGTCGAGTATTTTCTTGAGGGTGGGGAGGGCGCCGCGTATGCGGGTGTCGTCGGTGATGTTACCGTTCTCATCCAGGGGCACGTTGAAGTCAACGCGCACGATTGCCTTCTTGCCGGCAAACTTGTAATTGTCTATATTCATAGTGTTTACGGTAAATATGGGGTTTCTTGGAAATGGTAGTGCAAAGTTAGCAAAAATCTTTGGAATGCCGGTAATGCATCAGGCAAATAATTTCTCGACTTTGTGGATGGCGCCCTGGAGGCAGAAGACCACTACGTGGTCGCCGGGCTGAATCTCTGTGGAGCCGCCGACGAGCATGCCGTGGCCGTCGCGCACGAGGCCGGCGATGGTCATGTCGTGGCTCAGGCCGAGGGTGTAGACGGGGCCGCGGGTGACTTTGGCATGTGGCTTGACCTCCAGCTCGAGCACCTCGGCGTCGGGCATGGCCAGGCACTTTGCGGTTGATGAGTCGACGTCGAGAAGCAACTGGAAGATGCGCGACGAGGCCAGCAGTTTCTTGTTGATGACAGAGGCTATCTCGAGCTGCTCACTGACCGTGATAAACTGTATGTCCTCGACCTCGGCGACGGTCTTGAAGACTCCGAAGTTGTGGGCGGTCATGCAGGTGAGTATGTTTGTCTCAGAGCTGGCAGTGAGGGCGACGAAGGCGTCCATGTCGCCAAGACCCTCGTCGCGCAGGGTGTCGATGTCGCGGCCGTCTGCACAGACTATGCGGCAGTCGGGGCACTTCTCGGCGAGCTTGCGGCAGCGGTCTCGGTCGCGCTCGAGGATGGTTATGCGGTATTTGTCACCGGCCAGGGAGGCGACGCGTATGGCTATGCGGCTGCCGCCGAGTATCATCACGCGGCGTATGGCGTGCTGCTCCTTGCCGCAGAGCTCGCGCAGCTCGTCGACGTGGTCGGCGCGGGTCATGAAATAGAGTATGTCGTCGGGCTCTATGTGGTCGTCCCCGCGTGGAATGATGGTGGTGTCGCCTCGCTTTATGGCGCTGACGTGGAATCCGTGGCCGAAGCGGCCAAACTCCTTGAGCTGCATCCCGATGATGGGAGCGCCGGCAGATGGGCGCACGCCTATCAATATCAGCTCACCCTCGTGGAGGTCGAACCAGTTGCGCGCCCACGAGTGCTCGAGCGACGATAGTATCTCCTTTGCGGCGAGATACTCGGGGTAGATGAGGGCGTTGATGCCCAGACGGTTGAAGTATCCTATGTGCTCGGGCGACATGTACTCGTAGTTGTCTATTCGGCCGACGGTGCGCTTGGCGCCCAGCTCGCGGGCAATGGCGCAGGCGGTGATGTTGTCGGTCTCGGAGGGGGTGACGGCGATGAACAGGTCGCACCCCTCGACGCCGCTCTCGGTCTGTGCGGCGAAGGAGATGGGGCTGCCCTGATGGGTCATCAGGTTGAAGTTGTCGTCGAGGTATTGCAGACGGGCGGGGTCTTTGTCGATGACGAGTATGTCTTGCTCTTCGTTGGAGAGGAGTTTGGCCAGGTGGGTGCCGACCTCTCCGGCGCCGGCGATGATTATGCGCATGAGTAGGTAATTAGTGAGTAGTGGGTAGGTAATTAGTGAGAAGTGAGAGGAAGTGGTATGGATGAGTGGGGAGTGAGGTGTAGTTACTCACTACTCCCTACTCACTAATTACCTCTGTGAGGGCGGCTGCGATGGCGGGGGCGTCGAGGCCGCACTGGCGATAGAGTTCGGCGGGTGTGCCCTGGGTGACGAATGTGTCGGGTATTCCCAGGCGCCGCACGGGGTTCTTGTATCCAAGGTCTGTCAAGGCCTCTATGACCGCGGAGCCGAAGCCTCCGGCGACGGTGCCGTCTTCGACGGTGACCACGGGGCGCCCGCTGTCGCCAATCTCGCGAATGATGTCGAGGTCGAGGGGCTTGAGGAAGACCATGTCGTAGTGGGCGACGCTGACTCCCTTCTCACGGCAGATGTCTGCGGCTTTGGCGGCTTCGGCGGCGACGGGGCCGATGGTGAGGAGGACAGCATCTGCGCCGTCGCAAAGCTTGCGTCCGCGTCCAATCTCAACGGGTCGTTTTGACTCTGCGGGTAGCGGCTCGCCCGATGGAATGACGCCACGGCCGCGTGGATAGCGTATGGCCATGAGGTGCGGGTAGTCGGCGGCGGTGTACATCAGGCGGCACAGCCAAACTTCGTCGGCAGGGGAGGCGACGACGATGCCGGGGATGCAGCGGAGATAAGCCAGATCGAAGAGGCCGTGGTGGGTGACGCCGTCCTCGCCGACGAGGCCTGCTCGGTCGATGCACAGTGTGACGGGGAGCCGCTGTATGGCCACATCGTGGATGATGTGATCGTAGGCGCGCTGTAAGAAAGATGAGTAGATGGCCACGAATGGATGCATGCCCTCCTTGGCCAGACCACCGGCGAAGGTGACGGCGTGTCCCTCGGCGATGCCGACGTCGAATGTGCGTTCAGGCATCTCAGCCTGCATGACGCTGACGGATGTGCCGGAGGGCATGGCGGCGGTGATGGCCACCACCTTTGGATCGCGGCGGGCGATGTCGAGCAGGGTGTGGCCGAAGACGTCCTGGTATTTGCGGGGCAGCAGCTCGGGGTGCTCCGGCTTGGTGCGCTCGCCGGTCTTGGGGTTGAACTTGCCGGGGGCGTGCCAGGTGGAGGGGTCGGCCTCGGCGGGTGCGTACCCTTTGCCCTTGACGGTGCGCAGGTGCAGCAGGCGGGGGCCGCGCATGTCTTTGATGTCGGTGAGCACGCGTATGATGCGCTGCAGGTCGTGGCCGTCGAAGGGACCGAAGTAGCGCAGGTTGAGCCCCTCGAAGATGTTTTGCTCGTGGCTGATGAACGACTTGAGGGAGTTGTTGAAGCGCAGTATCGAGCCGCGGCGGCGCTCGCTGACCAGGTGGAGTCTTTTGAGCAGCTTGTAGGCCTTGTAGCGGAGGGCGTTGTAGCTCTTGGAGGTGTTGATGTGGCTGAGGTAGGAGTGAAGCGAGCCTACACCGCGGTCTATCGACATGTCGTTGTCATTGAGTATGATCAGCAAGTCGTTTCCGTCGTTGGCGGCGTTGTTGAGGCCCTCAAAGGCGAGTCCGCCGCCGATAGAGGCGTCCCCGATCACTGCCACCACGTGGCGATGCTTCTCGCCGTGATGTAGCTTGGAGGCCACGGCCATGCCTAGGGCGGCGGATATGGAGTTGGAAGCGTGGCCGGCGGTGAAAGTGTCATATTCGCTCTCTTCTGGGTTGGGGAAGCCGCTGAGGCCCCGCATGCGGCGGTTGGTGTCGAACGTGCGCGCACGGCCTGTGAGCAGCTTGTGGGGGTATGCCTGGTGGCCGACATCCCAAACTATGCGGTCGTAAGGGGTGTTGAAGACGTAGTGCAGGGCCACGGTGAGCTCCACGGCGCCCATCGACGAGGCGAAGTGTCCGGGGTTGACCGACAGCTCATCGATAAGAAATCCGCGTATCTCGGAACAAAGCTGCTGCAGTTCCGGCAGGGTGAGCTGCCGGATGTCGGCGGGGCTGTCGACGCGGCTTAACAGAGGATATTTATCAAGATTTTCAGTCATATTAGTGTTTAGTGACTAGTGTTTAGTGATTAGTGATAAGCTGTTTGTTAATTAAGCATTTAGCTCATCACTAATCACTAAACGCTATTCACTTTTTCTTGCGGACATATTTCTTATATAGTGGCACGAAGACTATGATGCCGGAGGCGACGACGATGAAGAGCACCTTCAGCGTAAATGGCTGTGAAGCGATGACCAGGTAGCACAGCCCCAGCCACAACAGCAGTATGCATATAAACCGTATTACCATAGTTTTTAGTTTTTAGTTTCAGTTTTTAGTGATTAGCTTTTTTTGCTTGAAGTAAAATGACCGTTATCATGGCATTTTCACTAAAAACTAAAAACTAAAAACTGCTTAGTCGGCGAAGTCCACGGAGACGCCAAGCTGGAAGCGGCGGGGGTTGAGCGGGTAACCGGGCATGGAGAAGTAGCTCTTGCCGCCGAAAATGCCTTGGTTGACGTGGCTCCACATTATGTAGAAGCGTGCCTTGGAGAGTTTCATATTGATGTATATGTTACAGAAAGGGTAGTTTCCTACCTTCGTGCCTGTCTGGTTGCAGAAGGCCATGGTCGAAGGCTGGTAGACGGGGGCGTAATACTTGGTGTAATAGTCGCAGTCCACGCCGAATTGCACCTGTAGCACGCGGGCCACCTTGAACCACAGGTAGAGGTTGGAATACACGGCCAGCGCGGGCAGTGGGATGACAGCCTTGTCAGAGGTGGTCTGCCAGGTCACGGAGTTGTCCCAGTGCAGTGCCTTCCAGCTTAGGTCCTGCCGCAGCGTGGCCGCCAATACTTGCACGCTGCCGCCGTCCTGTACCGGCAGCCCGTCCGTGCCGAAATAGACGTGGTGTTGCAGGTTCTCCAGGGCAAAGTCGAGGCTCGTGCCTGTGCGGGCATAGCTGAGGGTGCCCCCCACGCGGTAGCGCCGTTCCTTGCCCAGGTCACTGTCCCAGATGAAGTGGTTGCCTACGTAGTGCTTGAGCAGGTAGGGCGTTTCCTTGTTTGAGAAGGCCCCGTAGACTTTTACTTTCAGCGTGTCGCCGCGCAGGGGTATGTTGGTGTAGACGTTGCCCCGAAGGTCTATGTCGCCCGCTACGGGGCCGACCACGCCAAACTGCGCCGTGGCGTCATAGCGGAGGATGGCTCCTCGCTGCTTGGTCAGCTGGGCGCCTACGTAGAGCAGGTTCTCTGTGGCTTTGGCAGATGGTATTCGCAGGTCGGGGAAATTTTCGATGGTGAACGTGTCGACCGGCTGCAGGTTGTAGCGGCGCACCTCGTAGGTGGCGTATGCCGCAAGACCGAACTTGAATCGGGGGTTGAATCCCTCGAGAAGCGACACGCCAAGGGTGTTGCGCAGGCTCCAGTATGTGGTCAGGTCGTTGGTGGCCGACGTGCTGAGGTAATGGTTCTCCCAGAAGTCCTCGTTAGCCGAGTTGGTGAAGCGGTGCTTGGCCTCGCGGTAGTCGAGGGTGTGGATGAAACTTGACACGGGTATGTAGACACGCTTGACCACTGAATCGGTCGAGTCGCGTTCCTCGTGCCAGTAGCCAACCTTGTAGCGGTTGTTGAGGTAAATTTGTGTTCCCTTGACACGCGTGCGAGCCTTGGTGAGGTTGGTGGGGATCGACTTGGGGTTGATGCTCGACGTGCCGCCCTGAAGCTGCGCTGGGTCGGTAATATACAGCGGGTCGGTGATGCCGCCGTTGTTCATGTCATAATTGTTGTAATGGTACATGAACGCCTGCATCTCATAGCGGTCGCCCAAATAGCTTGCCGAGGCGCCCCAAGTCAGATCTTTGGCAGCCTGGTAGTCATAGCTGCCCTTTGAGTAAATGTAGTCGAGCAGCGCCCCCACCTGCCATCGCGGCCCGGCGTTGCCCGAGAAGACCATGTTGAGCCGTTCCTGGCCGTTCTCACGGCCGCCGCCGAAGTTGTAGCTCAGCAGCGTCATGGGTATGCGGGTGTTGTAGAATCGCTGGGTATGCAGCGACGGCAGCCATGCCTGCAGGGCGTCGCGGAAGTAGAAGTCGCTCACCTGCGGCCGTTGCATGAATATCATGTTGAGCCCCGGCGAGGCGGTGTTGCCGGTAGTGGCATACGCCGCTGAGACAGCCGAGGGGATTGCCTGCTGATAATAGTTGTAAAGCAGCGTGTCGATAGAGGCCTCCTGGTGCAACCCAAGCGGTTCCATAAGCCGCCAGGCGTATGATTGGAGCCGAGAGGTGCCCTCGCGCCCCGACTGGAGCGGGGCGGCGCCCTCGCGCCCCGCATCCCCGCCTTGGCCACCGAGGATTGGCGGCGTCCCCTGCGCCATGGCCGTAAACGCAGCCGAGAGCATAACAAATATATATACGATCGTACGCATTTCGGCTGCAAAGATAC
>CAYOUJ010000076.1:0-10007 GCA_964407165.1 uncultured Muribaculaceae bacterium
AACTTTTCCGCGACCCAACAAAACATTTCCCCATCTTTTTTCAAAATTTTTTCCAAGCGCCCACAAACCACATACTTATAGGGGAGTTCTATAAATTGCCATGCTGTATTCCGAGGCTATTTTTGAGATAAAAACGTCGGTGAGTAAAGGCGCGTAGCGAGCTACGTAACTGAGCGAACGGGCGTTTTTAGCCAAAAAGAGACCGGAAGACAGCAAAAAAATTAATTATTTGGGGAATTTATAGAACTCCCCTATAAATAACACGCCCGCAGCATCAGACCGCGGACGTGTAATAATTAATGTGTGGGGCTTACTCTCATCGCCAACTGGTGACCACCACGAAGCCTGAACGCTTGCCAAGGGTAAGCGCTATCTTGCGCCCCGTCTTCTCGATGACGTAGACAGTGTTGCCGGTAGAATTACGGTTGGGGTCCAGTCGCAGCCAGCCTAACTCCTCGAGGCGGCCAATTTCGGTGGGCAACATCCCCACATAGTCATGCTTCTTGGCCCGCGCCAGCAGTTTCTTGTCTTTCTCCTCCTGCGAGTTGGCCTTCTGTTCTTTCGCATAGTCACCCTTGTCGGCGGCCAGAGCCTGCCGGCGTTCCTCTGTCTGGTAAATATATTTAGGTGAGTTATAATAAACATTGCTCTCGCTTGCCAGGCTCTTTACCAGTTTGCGCACGCCTGCGTTGGGCAGGAGCGTGATCTCCTTCCCCTCCCATTGGTCGGCTGTATTTGCCAAGTCTACAACAACCGCCAGGCTCCTAATGGCGGCCTCTTTACGAAACACTTGATCGTCAATGCCGTGTGCGGCGCAAAACCATACGTATGGCGAGCTGTCATCATAAATATGCCTTTCGATTAACGCCACCATACAGTAATAAGCCTCCACGGGGGTAATCGGTATCTCAACCCTGGGCTGCTTGTCCGAGTCTCTGGCATAAAGGTAATAACTGCTGTCGCGCTCGCCAAGATACAGGTCCTGAACATTGACGTAAGATTTCAGCCACTCCTGCGTTGCCTTGGAAAAGTTGTTTCTTGGCGAGTTAGTCGAGAAAGGAGTGAAGAATACAAGATCATTATTGAAGTACTGCGGGTATTCCCCCTGCGTAGTGCCGGCAAAGATGCCGTTCTCAAACAGATGGCTGTTGCCATGATTGTCAATGAACAGGAACTGGTTGCCCTTCTCCTTCCATTGCGACATATCGTAGCCCTGTATATAGCTCTCCACGGCAGCCGCCATAGCCTGGTAATATTGCAGCAGGGCGTCGGCCACGACCTGGCGCTTGACTTCGGGCTTCTTCTTGTTGTACTTCGTCTTTATGGCTGTCAAAAACGGCTCAAACTTCTCAAGTTCCACCAGTGGCGTAGTGCGCGGGTGGCTATTAGTCAAGGTGCTAATCATCGTTGGCGTGACACCCGGCAGCCCGACTTTGCAGAAGGTATTGCACCGGTCTTTTTTCAGCCACGTGTCGAAATCTTCCGGATCTTTTTCTTCGTTCCAGGCACGCTTCAGAGAGGCGCCAAAGCTGGCCGCCTTCTTACATTCCTCATACTTGGCGATGTATAGGTCGGCGACAGCGCTGAAGTCAGGATTTTGCAACATCACTTTCACCGAGTCGAGATTGGCGAGGTATTGCTCGCGCGCATTCGTTGCATCTCGGCGTGCCTGTGCTTCGGCATCCGCTTTTGCCCGGTCAGCAGCCGCCTTGTCGGCAGCCGCTTTCTTCTCGGCGTACTCCTTGCGGATGGAGGGAAGCATCTCGTTGTCCCACTTGGCCTCGTTCTGGATCGAGGCCTCAGTGAATGCCGAATACTCATCCAGCATCTGTTGGGTGATCTCACTCTCGGGGACGCCGGCCTCGATAAGTTTGGCTTTTATCACCTCCGGCGAATAGGCCCAGGCCACGGCGCAGGCGAGCGCGCAGGCAGCCACGACAATAATTCTGATTTGTTTCATGAATATTAAATTTGTTAAACGTTTTTGATTTCTGTGATGCAAAAGTAAGTATTAACGGGCGGGGAGGCACCATACCGTCAAATGTAGAACCAACATGGACCACCGTCCCTCCTAACGGCCTTTCAAATTTAACGAACGATTTCCCCCAACATTAAACCAGCGATTTACCGAAAAAGGCTATCCTCGACATAAATCACTGTGTTTATATCAATTAACATACACATCAAGCCCGGGGGAATAAATTTTTTTGCCCCGGGGCTTGTGTATTTCAAAAAGGTTGGTTTTCCCGCCTCACTCACCCGTTGCCTCTACGCCGACGCGTCCGAAGTAGGCTGCGATTATCCGCTCGCCGTTCTCGCTCGCCAGCCGGTCGCGCTCCGTCTGGAAGTAATGCAGCGCCGCCGACAGCAGGGTAAAGTGCTCAGCGTCGTCTTCAGGCACTTGCTTGCGTACCAGCCCCTCGATGTCACCGCGGGCCTTACCCTCCATCTCCTGATAATACACCGCAAGGTCCTTCTTCCGTGACACATCGGCAGTGTCCCGCTCAATAGCCCGCACCATCTGCTCGAACCGCGTGCGCGCGATGCGCTCCACCTGCCCCTGCAGCTGCTGCTTGAACGCCACCCGCGCCGTGTCAACCGGCGGCGTCATCACCACAGTGTCGTGCACGGCCACCGGCACCTCCACGCGCTCCACCTTCGTGCCCCCCTCACGCGGCGTCAGGAAAGCCACCGCCGCAGCCGCGGCAAGCACCCCGGCCGACGCTATCCATCCCCCGAGGCCTGCGTGTCGATTTCCCTCCCACGGCACCCCTGCCAACGGGTCGGGGCGCCGCTCCGGGCGCGGGTGCATGCACCGCGCCCCAAGACAGCGCAGCCGCCGGTCACCCGTCGCTATCCCTATCTCCTGCGCCACACGCCCCAGCGCGTACGCGTCCGCCCTTGTGTCCGCATCGTCGCCGTGCTGCTCCGGCGCCGCATAGCAGTCAGTGCCTGCCGGAGTCTTCAGCACAAGATAGTCAGCGCTGTCGCTGAACCCGAAGTCTATCAGCTTGGCCACCCCGCTACCGCGGGTGATCATGATGTTGGTCGGCTTTATGTCGCGATGGGTCAGCTGGGCCGCGTGCAGATAGTCTACGGCCTCGGCAAGCAGTTGCATTATGCGCCGTCCCTGGCCGCGCGACACGTGCCCGCCAGCGAGCGCGTCGGCAAGCGTCTCACCGTCTATCCACTCCAGCACTATCGCCGGCCCGAGCGAATCTATCTCCTCAAGCCCGACGGTCTGCACAATGTTGGGGTGGCTAAGATTGTATCCTAACGTAAACTCCTTGAGCAGCATCTCCACAGCCCCCGCCTCGTGGCGGTAGTCAGCCTGCAGGCACTTCAGCACGAACCGCTTGCCGCGCCGTCGTCCTGTGTACAACCGTGTAAAGCCGCTACCGCCTCCGGCCATCGGCTGCAGGTCGGTAAAGTCGTTGTCCGCAAGAAGTGGGCCGTTGCCATACCCCGCGTCCTCGCCCGCAAAAAATCCGCTGCTCTCCTCCATTGTGCTATATCATGCTTACCTCCGTCAGGCCACGGCGCGGCACTGCCACATAAACGGTCATCCCCGTCACCGAGGGCGGCGTCACCGAGTAAGCCTGCAGCGGAAACCCCTTGCCAAACATCCGCGCCGAAAATTCCATGCCCTCCCTCAGTTTGGCGTTCTCCGACCGATCTACTCGAAAGCGACCGGTGGCAATGCATGTCACCTCGATACACCGCCCCGGCTCCCACCGCAACCGCAGTCGGTTACCCACATTTATATCCTTGACTGTGAGCAGTTCCCCGCGCAGGAAATGCGACTCCGGGATAAGCACCCTGTCCGCCAGCTCGCAGAAAGCGTCAAAGCCCGTCTGACCCACAAACCGCGACAGCAACTCCAGCGACCACCGACGCGCGTGATGGTCCCACTCCACGTAGCCCCACAGACGCTTCAGCGACGACACCGACAGCCGCTCCCCTACACCGGCCTCGATGGCCTCGGCCGCCCGCTCGAAGTCCGACGGCCCGCACAGCGCATACCCTAACGTCCGCTCAACTTCGCGCCGCAGGTACGCCTGGTATATTGTAGTTTCATCCTGTTTCATTGCACCCGCAAAAATAACAAAAATTCCCCACCCCCGCAACTTGGAACAAAAATGAACAGCCCCCCTTACACATTATTATATATATAACAACCCCAAAAACCGAAAAATTTTGAGTTTTTTGAAAACTTTTTTCAATTTTATTTGGTTGTTTCAATTAAAGGCTTTAAATTTGCAGCCGTAAACAACCAACATCTGACATGCATACGATTTTGAGCAACAACTATTGGTGGCGCTGCTTGGAGCTGATTAGGCTGTAAGCGGTAACCTCTGTGTATGCTCGAATATCAATAAGGATATGACAATTGAGGCCGGCGTCGCTTACGCCGGCCTCAATTAGTTTTATACCGCCTTGAAACTTCAAATCAAATCAATAACAATCAAAAAACAAACAGAAATCATGGGAAAATTCAAAGTCAACAACGAGGGTTACTACGGTGAGTTCGGCGGCTCTTACATCCCCGAGATGCTCCAGGGAGTCATCGCCGAGCTGCGCGAGCAGTACAACGACATCATGGAGGACGAGACCTTCAAGGCCGAGCTGGACCAGCTGCTGCGTGACTACGCAGGGCGCCCGTCATCGCTCTACCACTCCAAGGCGCTCAGCGAGCGCTACGGGTGCAAGGTCTACCTCAAGCGGGAAGACCTCAACCACACGGGCGCCCACAAGATCAACAACGCCTTAGGGCAGGCACTGCTGGCCAAGCACATGGGCAAGACGCACATCATCGCCGAGACCGGCGCCGGACAGCACGGCGTCGCCACAGCTACCGTATGCGCCCTCATGGGCATGAAGTGCACCATTTTCATGGGTGCCATGGACGTCGAGCGCCAGCGCGTAAACGTCGAGCGAATGCGCATGCTCGGCGCTGAGGTGGTAGCTGTCGAGAGCGGCGGCCGCGCGCTCAAAGACGCCGTCGACGAGGCCCTCGTCTACTGGTGCGGACACAAGGAGTGCTATTACCTCATCGGCTCGACAGTGGGCCCGCACCCCTACCCCGACATGGTGGCCCGATTCCAGTCGGTCATCAGCAAGGAGATACGCCGGCAGCTGGCCGAGAAGGAGAACGGCCGCGACTATCCCGACGTGCTCATCGCCTGCGTCGGCGGCGGCAGCAACGCCTCGGGCACCATCTACGACTACCTTGACGACGACCGCGTCCGCATGGTCTTCGCCGAGGGCGGCGGCGACGGCGCCGACACCGACCGCACGGCCGCCACGGTGACTATCGGCAAGCCGGGCATCATCCACGGCTTCCGCACACTGGTTATGATGGACGACGAGGGCAACGCCAAGGAGCCCTACTCCATCTCCCCCGGCCTCGATTACCCCGGCGTAGGCCCGCTGCACGCACAGATAGCCGCCGAGGGACGCGCCACCGTCTACGCCATCACCGACCGGGAGGCCCTCGACGCCGCCTTCCGGCTGACGCGCATGGAGGGCATTATCCCCGCTCTCGAGTCGTCGCACGCCTTGGCCGCCCTCGAGAAGGAGACCTTCAAGCCCACCGACATCGTCGTAGTCACCGTCAGCGGCCGCGGCGACAAAGACGTCCCCACCTATCTCAAGCACTTCAAGGGTTAGAGCCCTCCCCCCGGTCCCCCTTCAAATACACAAATCTCCGGGACCACCAAAATGTAAGTATATAGTTAAACGGGGCTTTAAAGAATTAAATCTTTAATTCTTTAAAGCCCCTTTTTAATCCGCTTGTTGGCAGAGCCGTGTCTTACTTCTTGGGGTGTATGTCAAGCCGCACGGGACGTATCATGTTCTCGGGCGCGAGGATGCGGTCGAGGGCCTCCTTGTCGAGTATCCCGTGCTCGAGCACAAGGTCGTAGACCGGCTTGCCAGTCTCAAGAGCCTCCTTGGCTATCTTCGTCGAGTTCTTGTAGCCGATGACGGGGTTGAGCGCCGTGACGATGCCGATGCTGTTGTGCACATGCTGCAGGCACCGCTCCGGGTTGGCCGTGATGCCGTCGACGCACCGCAGCCGCAGCGTGTCCATCCCGTTGATCATGATGCCGACAGACTCGAAGCAGCACTGCGCCATCACAGGCTCCATGGCGTTCAGCTCCATCTGAGCCGCCTCGCCGGCCATGGTGACGCAGACGTCGTTGCCCATCACCTTGAAGCAGATCTGGTTCATCACCTCAGGGATGACAGGGTTCACCTTGCCCGGCATGATCGACGACCCCGGCTGCCGTGCCGGCAGGTTGATCTCGCCTAATCCGCACCGCGGGCCTGAGGCCAGCAGGCGCAGGTCGTTGCATATCTTGCCAAGCTTGACGGCCACGCGCTTAAGGGCGTCGGCATATCCCACGAGGCACGAGGTGTCTGACGTGGCGCCCACGAGGTCGTCAGAACCCTTGACCGGCCAGCCGGTAATCTTGCCTAACGCGGCCACGCACAGCTCGGCGTAACCCGGCTCGGCGCAGATGCCCGTGCCGATGGCCGTAGCACCCATGTTCACTGTCAGGAAGTCCTGCGCAGCCTCGTCGAGGTGCTTGATCTCATCCTTGAGGATGTCGGCGAACCCGTAGAACGTCTGCCCCAAGGTCATCGGCACCGCATCCTCGAGCTGCGTGCGCCCCATCTTGATAATGTGGAAAAACTCGTCGCCTTTTTTGCGGAAGGCGTCGATCAGCTTTTGGAAGTGGAGCAGGAACTGCTCGTGGCTGAAGTACATGCCGATGTGTATCGCCGTCGGGTAGGCGTCGTTGGTCGACTGCGACCGGTTGACCACGTCGTTGGGCGAGCAATACTCATACTGCCCGCGCTCGTGGCCCATGATCTCCAGCGCGCGGTTGGCTATCACCTCGTTGGCGTTCATGTTGGTCGACGTGCCCGCGCCGCCCTGTATCAGGTCGATGGGGAACTGGTCGTGCCACTCCCCCTCGATGATCTCCTTGCAGGCCTGCACGATGGCATGGTACTGCTCGTCGGTGATCAGGCTCAGCTCATGGTTGGCCACCGCAGCCGCCCACTTGGTGATGGCCAGGCCGCGGATAAACATCGGATAGTCTTGCAGCTTGAACGGGCTGATCTCGAAGTTGTCGAGGCAGCGCAGCGTCTGCACCCCGTAGAGCGCAGTGTTGGGAATTTCCATCTCACCCAGCAGGTCACCCTCCATGCGGGTGGCTTTGCGAGTAGCGGTTTCAGTGTCAGTTGTATTCATGGCCGTGGTTAGTTTTATGTTAGATTTTTGAATTTCCTTTTTATCTATTAAACACGTTGGCGGCAAGAATGTTTGCTGTAAACGATTGCAAAAATCGTCAAAAAATTTTGAACGATTTCGTTAAGCCGAAAGCAATGCCGAGCTTGCTCGAGCATTGCTGAGGCGAGAAATCGGCCACCGGAGGTGAACAAATTTGCGCACAATCACGTTTAAGGGTAAAGCGGCCGGAGACTCCCCTCCCCTCTTCATCACTCCCCGCGCCGCCGACCACGGAAAACTATTTATTTACTAACCCAACTCTGCATCATGCTTGTAATACAACTGTTATTCGTACTTGCCGCCATCATCGTTGGCGCGCGCCTCGGAGGCATCGGCCTCGGCGTCATGGGCGGCGTAGGCATGGCGATATTAGTCTTCGTTTTCGGTCTGCAGCCGACTTCGCCTCCTATCGACGTGATGCTGATGATTGCCGCCGTCATCTCCGCGGCCTCGGCAATGCAGGCCTCCGGCGGCCTCGACTACCTCGTGCGCATCGCCGAGAAGCTCCTGCGCAAAAATCCCTCCCAGGTCACCATTCTCAGCCCCCTCGTGGCTTACCTCTTCACCTTCGTCGCCGGAACCGGCCACGTCGCCTACTCCCTGCTCCCCGTCATCTCCGAGGTCGCCCGCGAGACCAAGATACGCCCCGAGCGGCCCCTCGGCATCTCCGTCATCGCCTCGCAGCAGGCCATCACCGCAAGCCCCATCTCCGCCGCCACGGTAGCCCTCCTGGGCATGCTCACCGGCTTTGACATCACCCTCTTCGACATCCTCAAAATCACAATACCCGCAACCCTCGTCGGCGTACTCGTCGGCGCTTTCCTCTCAAAGCGCGTCGGCAAAGAACTCATGGAAGATCCCGAATACCTCCGCCGCATCGAGCAGGGGATGATCAAGGAGAACAAGCAACCCATCAACGAGATACGCAGCCTCTGGCGCGCAAAGCTCTCCGTGGCACTCTTCATCGTCGCCACCGTCCTCATCGTCATCTTCGGCTCCATACCCTCCATGCGGCCCTCCTGGAACGGCACCGCTCTCGACATGCCCGCCCTCATCGAGATACTGATGCTCTCCACCTGCGCCCTCATACTCATCACTTGCGGCATCGACGGCATCAAGCCCACCCAAGGCAGCGTCTTCATCGCCGGCATGCAGGCCGTAATCGCCATCTTCGGCATCGCCTGGATGGGCGACACATTCATCAACGGCAACATCACCGTCATCACCGAAGGCGTCAAAGGCCTCGTGATGAGCTACCCCTGGCTCTTCGCCCTCGCACTGTTCGTGATGTCGATACTCCTATACAGCCAGGCCGCCACAGTCCGTGCTGTAATGCCCCTCGGCGTCGCACTCGGGATGAACCCCATGATGCTCATCGCACTCTTCCCCGCCGTCAATGGCTACTTCTTCATACCCAACTACCCCACCATAGTCGCCGCAATCAACTTCGACAACACCGGCACCACCCGCATCGGCAAATACATACTCAACCACTCCTTCATGATGCCGGGCCTCGTTGCCACCTCCGTCGCCGTCGGCATGGGCCTCCTCCTCATCCACCTCTACTAACACTCCAACAACATACCCGACCCAAAAATCCATTAGCTAAAAACTAAAAACTATATTCAAGTCTAACGTCTAAACTATTTATCCCATGAAAGCCTTAAAAAGATTCAGCGCACTGACGCTCATGCTGGCCATCGCACTCGTGGCCTTCGCGAAACCCAACGTCTACATCCTCGCCACCGGCGGCACCATCGCCGGCACCGGCACCTCCGCCACAGCCTCCGGATACACCGCCGGACAGGTGGCCATCCAGACCCTCATCGACGCCGTCCCGCAGATGCAGGACGTCGCCAACATCACCGGCGAGCAGGTGGTAAACATCGGCTCACAAGACATGACCAACGACGTGTGGCTGACACTCGCCAAGCGCATCAACGAGCTGCTCGCGCAGCCTGACGTCGACGGCATCGTCGTAACCCACGGAACCGACACCATGGAGGAGACCGCCTACTTCCTCAACCTCACCGTCAAGTCCGACAAGCCAGTCGTGCTCACCGGTGCAATGCGCGCCTCCACCTCCATCAGCGCCGACGGCCCCCTCAACCTCTACAACTCCGTTTGCACCGCCGCAGACCCGGCATCCAAGGGCCGCGGAGTCATGATAGTCATGAACGGCCTCATCCTCGGCGCCGAGAGCACCATGAAGATGAACACCGTCGACGTGCAGACCTTCCAGGCCCCCGACGCCGGCCCCCTCGGCTACGTCTACAACTCCAAGCCCTACTACAACATGGTCACCCTCAAGAAGCACACCACCGAGACCGTCTTCGACGTCCGCAATCTCGACAAGCTCCCCAAAGTGGGCATCGTATACTCCTACTCCAACGTCGAGGCCGACATCATGGACCCCTTCCTCACGGGCGGCTACGAGGGCATCGTGCACGCAGGCCTGGGCAACGGCAACTACCACAAGGACATCTTCCCCAAGCTGCTTGAGGCACGCCAGAAAGGCATCATCGTAGTACGCTCCAGCCGCGTCCCCACCGGCCCCACCACCCTCTACGACGAGGTAGACGACGCACAGTATCAGTTCGTCGCTTCCTGGGAACTCAACCCCCAGAAGGCACGCGTACTGCTCATGCTCGCCCTAACCAAGACCCACGACTGGCAGACCATCCAGCAGTACTTCGAGGAATACTAG
>CAYOUJ010000077.1:0-9967 GCA_964407165.1 uncultured Muribaculaceae bacterium
CGTTACGCCCCTTGCCGTTAAAGATTGTTAATTTCACACAGAAACAAATGAAACGACAGAAACTTAAATTTTTGTTTCTGCCGTTTCTATTGTTTCTGTATGCGAATTTCGTTAATTTTGCACTCGCAAACTTTTGCCACGGCCCAGCCGTTATAAATATGCCTAACTGCCGTCAAACGTGAAAGTAATCAAGTCAACCAACAACAAGAGCCGCCGCATCGCCGCCGTGGGGATGTATGACGGCGTGCACCGCGGCCACCAGTTCCTGATCAACTACCTCAAGCTAGAGGCGGTGCACCGGGGGCTGCATCCGGCCGTGGTGACGTTCAAGGAGCACCCGCGCACGCTGGTGCGCCCGCTGGAGGCCCCGGGGATGCTCACCGACCTTGACGACCGCCTGCGCCTGCTCGAGGGCACAGGCCTCGACGACTGCATACTCCTCACGTTCACCGAGACCATGCGTCGAATGGCGGCACGCAAGTTCCTCGGGATGCTCCATGACAAGTTTGGCGTCGACGCCCTGGTGGTGGGCTTCAACAACCGCTTCGGCCGCGACCGCGTGGACGGCCTCGAGCAATACCGGCAGATAGGCACGGAGATAGGCATGGATGTGATCAGCGCCCCCGAATACCGCGGCGACGGCGGCCACATCAGCTCGTCGATAGTGCGCAACTACCTCTACCAGGGCGAGATAGCCAAGGCCACGCAGGCCCTGAGCCGCCCGCACCGCCTCCGCGGTAAGGTGGTGGAGGGCAAGCGCATGGGCCGCACCATCGGCTATCCCACGGCCAACGTCAAGCCATTGAGCGACCGCGCGATAATACCCCGCGCCGGTGTGTATGCCGTGGTTGTGACCACCCCCGACGGCGTCCGCCGCCCAGCCATGCTCAACATCGGCTACCGGCCCACGGTCGACGACGCCGAGGACGCCACGCTCTCCATCGAAGTCAACATACTCGGCTACACCGGCTACCTCTACGGCGAGACGCTTACCATCGACTTCATCGACTTCATTCGCAAGGAAAAGAAGTTCAAGGACCTCGAGCGGCTGAGGCAGCAGCTTGGCGCCGACGCGCGCAAGGCCCGCAAGATCATCGAGGCCTATCTCAGCCCACACAAGAAAAAATAGCCCTTAATGGAATCAATAAAATGCCTGTATAAAATCGGCTACGGTCCCTCCAGCAGCCATACCATGGGCCCGCGGCACGCCGCCGAGGAGTTTGTCCGGCACCACCCCGATGCCGCCCGCTACGAGGTCACGCTTTACGGCTCCCTCGCCGCCACCGGCAAAGGCCACCTCACCGACAAGGCGATACTCGACGTGCTATCACCCGTGACCCCCACGGAGATAGTATGGAAACCGGAGATATTCCTCCCGTTCCATCCCAACGGCATGCAGTTCAGGGCGTTCGCCGCCGACGGCACGGTCATCGCCGACGTCACGCTCTACTCGATAGGCGGTGGCGACGTGGTGGCGGAGGGGGAGACCCCCGCCGGCCACGAGAGCGTCTACGAGATGAGCCGCATCGACGACATCCTGCGCTGGTGCAACCAAAACGGCCGCTCGTTCTGGGAGTACGTCGAGCAGTGCGAGAACTCCGACGTGTGGGACTACCTGCAGCAGGTGTGGCAGGTGATGAAGGAGGCCGTGCTCCGCGGCATCGAGGCTGAGGGTGTGCTTCCCGGCGGACTCGGCGTGCGCCGCAAGGCCGTCAGCTACTACGTCCACGCCACCGGATACGCCGCCTCGCTGCGCTCCCGCGGCCTGGTATACGCCTACGCCCTGGGCGTGAGCGAGGAGAACGCCGCCGGTGGCCGGATAGTCACCGCCCCCACGTGCGGCTCCTCCGGCATAGTCCCCGCCGTGCTATATCACCTGCACACCACCAAGGGGTTCAGCGAGAAGCGCATACTCCGCGCCCTGGCCACGGCAGGCCTGTTTGGCAACGTGGTCAAGGCCAACGCCTCGGTCAGCGGCGCCGAAGTCGGCTGCCAAGGGGAGGTCGGCGTGGCCTGCGCCATGGCCGCTGCCGCCGCCAACCAGCTCTTCGGTGGCACACCCGCGCAGATTGAATACTCCGCCGAGATGGGCCTGGAGCACCACCTCGGCCTCACCTGCGACCCCGTGTGCGGCCTGGTGCAGATACCCTGCATCGAGCGCAACGCATACGCCGCCGCCCGCGCCCTCGACTCAAACCTCTACGCCACCTTCTCCGACGGCCACCATCGCGTGAGCTTCGACCGCATCGTGGAGGTGATGAAGCAGACGGGCCACGACATACCCAGCCTCTACAAGGAGACGGCCCTGGGCGGCCTCGCCGCCCAGGTCGACGCCCCCGGCCCGGACACGAATAATTACAAATCTCGATGATGCTAAGGCGTTTGTGGCGCAAGCGCTGGGCCCTCCGGTCGCTCGCCAAGACCATATACTTCAACTTCCACTACCTCCCCCTGCGGCAGGCGGTGAAGCTGCCCATCGTCCTTTACAAGCCGCATTTCAAGGCGCTTAAGGGACGTATCGAGCTTACTGCGCCCGCCCGCTTCGGCATGGTCAACCTCGGCCACGGCGCCGTGTCGCTCTACCCCAACAGCGGCATTGTCATCGAGAACCACGGCGGCGTCATACGCCTGGGCGACAACGTGTGCATCGGCGGCGCCTCCGCCGTCAGCATCGGTCCCAAGGGCGAGCTCACCATCGACGGTGACTTCATGGCCAATGCCGCCCTCCGGCTGGCATGCTACCAAAGCATAACCTTCGGCACCCGCTGCCGCCTGGCCTGGGAGTGCACCGTCTTCGACACAGACTTCCACGCCCTCACCCTCCCCGACGGCTCGCTCACCGATGCCGTCGCGCCCATCGTCATCGGCGACAACTGCTGGTTGGGCACTCAGACCCTCGTGCTCAAGGGCACCCGCCTGCCAGCCTGCACCACCGTCCAGGCCCGCTCGACCCTCTCACGAGACCTCTCCCACCTGCCCGAGCGAACTGTCATCGGCCCCGACGTGCACATAAAAGCCAAACGCATAGGCATCTACCGCGACGTCGCCAACGACATCCCCCCCACCCTAAAATAACACTCATCAACTCTTGACTCATCAACTCATCAACTGATTACTCATCAACTCATCAACTCAATATGGGAAATTTTCTATCTGATTTCAAGGACTTTGCCATGAAGGGCAACGTCATCGACATGGCTGTCGGCGTCATCATCGGCGGCGCCTTCGGCAAGATCGTCAGCTCGCTCGTCGACGACATCATCATGCCCGTCATCGGCGCGTGCACCGGCGGCATAGACTTCAAGGACTACACGTGGACCATCAAGGCCGCCGTCATGAAAGGCAACGAGATCATCGAGCCGGCCGTGACCATGAACTGGGGCCAGTTCATCAACTACATCGTCAACTTCCTCATCATCGCCATCAGCATCTTCGTGGCCCTGCGCGTGGTCATGAAGTTCAAGAAGAAAGAGGAGGAAGCCCCGGCTCCGGCAGCCGAGCCCACCAAAGAGGAGCAGCTGCTCACCGAAATACGCGACCTGCTCGCCAAAGAAGTTAAGAAATAATCGACAACCTATCGATAACCATCGACAGACTATCGATTAATCGATCGACAATCGATTGCCTATCGATGATTATTGACAAAACCAATCAACCATGAAATCAGCAATATACACCCGCACCGGCGACACCGGCACCACCGCACTCGTCGGCGGCTCGCGCGTCGACAAAGACCACCCGCGCCTCGAGGCCTACGGCACCATCGACGAGCTCAACTCACACCTCGGCCTGCTCGCCTCCATCGCAAACCCCGACCCCGACGTGGCAGCGCTCATCACCGAGGCACAGAACAAGATGTTCTGCATCGGCGCATACCTCGCCACACCGGCGCCCTCGCACCCCGACGACGTCCCCGGCCTCGACGAGGCCGACATCGAGCGCATCGAGGAGGTCATCGACCGCTTGGACGCTACCGTCCCCCCCCTGCGCGCGTTCATCCTCCCCGCCGGTTGCACCGCCGCCTGCGCCGCCAACGTCGCCCGCACCGTCTGCCGCCGCGCCGAGCGCCGCATCATAACCCTGGGCCACAGCGTCGGCCGCGTAGCACCCATCGTCGTGCAATACGTCAACCGCCTCTCCGACTTCCTCTTCATCTACGCCCGCTACCTCAACATCTCGTCGCAGACCGAGGAGACCCCGTGGCACAAGGAATGAGGGTAATTTAACACGGTTTAACGCTTCGGAGCCCCTTTTGTGTGAAATAAATGCGCCAAACAGTTGTTAGTATCAAGAAAATAGCATAATTTTGCGCACATTTTTCCATAGCTACTAACAAACAAAAAATACCCGCATAATGTATTGGACACTTGAACTGGCCTCGAAGCTCGAGGACGCCCCGTGGCCCGCCACCAAAGACGAGCTCATAGACTACGCAATGCGCTCCGGCGCCCCCCTCGAAGTCATCGAAAACCTCCAGGAGATCGAAGACGAGGGCGACACCTACGAGTGCATCGAAGACATCTGGCCCGACTACCCCTCCAAAGAAGACTTCTTCTTCAACGAGGACGAATATTGATTGGCTCTGCCGGGATAAATCTCTGATATTCAATAGGGGAGACTAACACTAAAGTGTTAGTCTCCGTTGTTTTGAGCCATTTTACGTGATTTTTTGCTAACAAGTGGCTCAATATGTTACCGCTCAGCGAGATTCTCTCCCTAAATCTGCTTTAGGGCTCGGCGACTACAACGGGGGTGGGGTCGGCCACCCCTACGGCGGGAACGGCGACGCCAGTCTTGGCGGAAGCGCCCTCAGCCTTCTCGGTGCATGCGCTGCCGGCTTTGACCGAGGTAGTAGTGCCGCAGCAGTTCTTCTCGGGGGTGCACTTGCATTCGGTGCCGCACTTGCAGTTGGGGTTGTCGGCCTTCGAGCAGTCGGCCTTGCCACACTTGGTGCATGTGGCGGCAGACTCCTTGCAGCAAGGAGCCGTAGCGGCGGGAGCGGTGCAGGTGCCGCTCGTGGCGGGGCAGCAAACGGCAGCGCTGTCGCATGCAACGGCGGTGGCTCCGGTCCTGGATGCTGTGGTCTTTTTGGTAGTGGTGGTCTTGACGGCGCGGGCCTTGCGCGGGGCGGCGGCCTCGCCGGCGATGACGCTCACGCTGACCATGACGGCGGCCAAGAGAATAAGAAGTTTCTTCATAATCTGTAAGTGTTATTTAGTTACTTATAAATAGACGTTGCAAATCGTAACGGGTTTAACGCGCCCGCTTCATTTCTTTTGCAAAGTTACACATTATAATGATTAAAGCAAAATATTTTGAAAAATAGTCCCCGGTGCCGTGTCGGGAAGAGACGACATCCGGCTCCGGGGATTTACAGGCTTTGATCTGAGACGGCTCTTAGAAGAACGCCTCTTTTGCCTTAATCTCGTAGGGAACATATTGCAAGAAGTTCTCCTCAGGATTAATAAGCTTTTTGTCAGCGTGATAAGGTGCCAGCACGATGACATGAAGAGTGATGGGCTCAATGGTCGCCACTACCTCACCGCCGGCCGTTATGCCGGTTATTTGCAAGTTGAACATATTTACCATTGGCTTTCCGTCTCCCATGTCATAGTAACCCTTGTCCGTCGAATACACAAGATAGACGTCCTTGTTGCGAAACTCCTTGGCCAGCCCTATGGTATAGCCCCCGTGCCTCAGGGAGTGCACCTGCGAAATGCCAAGGTAAGTCAGCTTGTTCATGTCCTCCCGGGAGAACGAGAAGTCCTTGTCCAGCACCTTCCTGTCTTCTCGCGAGCGGTTGAGGATGGCTGTCAGTTCACGGCTGATCTTGGAGATGTCTTCAGGCGTGTCGAAGCCGTTGGAGGGAAGCGGCATCTCTGCATAGTAACGGTTGTCTCCGACCCGTATCATCTTGGCCGAGAGCACTACAGAGTCGACACGCGGATAATAAACGTCGGCGAACACCTCATCGGTTATTGGGTCATCGTCAAACCCCTTGAACTCTACGACAGCGCGAATGGTGTCGCGATTGGCGAAGTTGTGCTTGTTGACTTGCAGGTCTATGGTACGCTGAGCGTTTGCGCCCAACCCGATGACGGCTGCAATCATTAGCCATATAAATTTCAAATAATGTCCCATAGGCAAAATTTTTGTATGTGAATGGATAATATTGATGCAGGAGTGGCATACCTGTCGTCAGTCTCATTACGCCTTCCTGTCACCAAATATACAAAAAACGGCCTGTTTTTGCAACCCTCGGCTGCATGTCCCTGACACATTTCGACTTATATTCCAACATTCCACCCATTCCGACCAATTCCACGCTTCAGGCCCGGCTTCTGGTCCGGGTTGAAAAACCTGGGCATATTAACAATTTTTACCAGACAAGTTCAGCCAAGTAACTACTCAGTCCCTCACCAGGGGCGCGCCCTGGTGAGGGACTGAATAGTTACTGAATTTCTTTCGTTTCTTTTATTTCTTTTGTTTCTTCGTGAGTTAAGGTATTGAGGAGAGGTATTCGTCGATTTGCGTTTTGAGTACTTGTAAGTCGTTTTCAACCACCTCTTTGATAAAATCGATGCCGACGGTATAGTAGCCGAGCACAAGCACATGACGCATACGCTCTATCTGCTTCCATGGGGTCGAGGTGTGAGTGTCCTTGAAGTCAGGGGAAAGCATATAGACGGCTTCGCCGATTATCTCGATGAGCTTGACAATGCCGTAATACTCTAACGAGAACTCAACCAAGTAGCCTTTGTCATTGCGAGTGCCCTCCTCTATGCGCACTATGGCTTCTTGTATATGCTGCAAGCGTTCTATGTCTCTAAGTGGTTCTCTCATAGATAAGTATTTTGTCGGTTTCGGCACTGCGGGCGGCGAACTCCTTGAGGCGGCCGTTCTCAACCATGTCGACGCGGCGCCCGAGTATCTCCTCCAGGTCGATCATCATGCCGCAGATGGTCAGCAACGACAAGGGGCGGCTCTTGTCATAGTCCACGAGCAGGTCGATGTCGCTTGTCTCCGTTTCCTCGCCGCGGGAGCAAGAGCCGAACATCCACGCGCGCACTACCGGCTCGTTCTTGAAATAAGCCGAGATCTTGGGGATGTATGAGCGGACTTGCTCGGTAATCATTGCCTTCAAGTTTTATTTTTGCAAATATAGCAGTAATATTTTGGATTTGCAAATATTTCAGGCGTTTTGATGGCGGGTGTAGCGGAGGAAGGCGGAGAGGAAGAGGATGGCTGCGGAGAAGAGGCTGACGGAGAAGCTGAGGACGACACCGCGGGTGCCCCAGCCGAAGGTGAAGGCGAAAAGGTAGCTGCTGGGAAGCCCCAGGCAGATGTAGCACACGAAGGCTATCCAGCTCATTATCTTGACGCGGGAGGTGCCACGCAGGGCGTTGGCAAAGGTGATCTGCGTGGCGTCGCCGAGCTGGTATAGCAGCAGGGGGGGGATAAGCGTTACAGCCAGGGCAATGACCAACGGGTCTTCGGTGAAGGCGCAGACTAACGGGCGCGCCAACAGCCACAGTGTCAGCGACGAGAGCACCATGGTGATGAGTACGACCTTGTAGCCCGAGAACGCCAAGGCGCGCATGAGCCGCACATCGCCGAGGCCCGCGGCGTTGGCCACGAGCACCGACATCGCCGAGGCCATGGCGTAGAAAACGCAGAAGCCCAAAGTGCTGATAACCAATATTACCTGGTAAGCGGCGAGGTCGATGGTGCCGAGCCAGCCGACCAAGACGGCGCATCCGGAGAATGCGCAGGTCTCCAGGGAGAGCTGCAGGGCGATGGGGCAGGAGATGGTGACGACGCGGCGCAGGCGGCCGCCGCGACGGCGGGCGGCGGCAAACCCCAAGCGGTAGGACCGGAACTCCGGACGGAAGCAGAAGACGGCCAACATTGCGCCCATACATCCCAGGCGCGACATCAGCGTGGCTATGCCCGCGCCGTTGAGACCCAGCTCAGGGAAGCCGCAGCTGCCGTAGATGAGAAACCAGTTGAAGACTACGTTCAGCACGTTGCAGCTAAGCGTGATCCACATGGGCAGCTTGGTGCGGTTGATGCCGTAGCTCCACTGCGAAAGGGCGCCGAAGATGGCTGTGGGGATGATGCAGGCGAGGTAGATGAGGAAGAAGGGGCGTATCAGCGGCAGCAGCTCCTCGGGTTGGCCCAGGCGGTGGAGGTTGAGGTAGACCGCAAACATAATGGCCGTCACCAGCACGCCGAAGCCGAAGTTGGCGATGAGACCCGCGCGCACCATGGCGCCCGACTCGTGGCTGCGATGCTGGCTGAACAAAGCGCCGATGAGCGGGGTCATGCCGTAGCTGAAGCCGATGCAGGCAAGGAAAGCGAGGTTAAAGAGATTGTTGACGAACGACGCGGCGGCGAGCGCCTCGGTGGTGTACCGGCCCACCATCAGCGTGTCGGCAAACCCCGTGAGCACCATCCCCACCTGGCCCACCACAATGGGCAGCCCTAACATCACTATCTGCTTCCACAGGGGACCGGCCCCCCCCGCCCCCCCCCTAAAGGGGGGGGACTTTAAGTTATTGTCTTTGCTCTCTGTTATGTTAGTATTGTTCGGAGGCATTGGGGAAGTCGCAGGCCTTGACGTCGGAGATGTATGAGCCGACGGCGTCGGTGATCACTGTCGACAGGTCGGCGTAGCGGCGCAGGAACTTGGGAGAGAAGCCCTTGTTGATGCCCAGCATGTCGTGCATGACCAGCACCTGGCCGTCGACGCCGCCGCCGGCACCGATGCCGATGATGGGTATCGACACCTCCGAGGCCACGCGGGCGGCCAGCTCGGCCGGCACCTTCTCGATGACCATGGCGAAGCAGCCGATCTCCTCGAGTGTATGTGCATCGGCAATGAGCTTGTCGGCCTCCGCCTTCTCCTTTGCCCGCACGCTATAGGTGCCGAACTTGTTGATGGACTGGGGAGTAAGACCCAGGTGGCCCATGACGGGGATGCCGGCGCAGAGTATGCGCTCGATGCTCTCGCGTATCTCGGCTCCACCCTCCATCTTGACGGCCTCGGCGTGGCTCTCCTTCATGATGCGTATGGCTGAGTGGAGGGCCTCCTTTGAGTTGCCCTGGTAGGTGCCGAAGGGCATGTCGACCACCACGAGGGCGCGCTGCACACCCTTGACCACGCTCTTGGCGTGGTAGATCATCTGGTCGAGGGTCATGGGCAGCGTGGTGATGTTGCCGGCCATGACGTTGGAGGCGGAGTCGCCGACGAGTATGACGTCCATGCCGGCCTCGTCGATCAGGCGGGCCATTGAGTAGTCGTAGGCGGTGAGCATGGCTATCTTCTCGCCGCGCTGTTTCATCTCGCTAAGGCGCAGGGTGGTCACTTTGCGCCGGTCTTCTGCTTGGTATGTTGACATTGTGATAATGCACTCTGGCACAATGCGCGTGGCACTGTGCCGGTTAGAAATTCGGGTGCAAAGTTACGGCAAATATCCAAGCTGCGGGTAATTTTTAAGCTTAATTAATCAATCAGGGGTGGCGATTGCGGCGGCGGCGGGCGTCGTTTTTGAGCTTGATAACGGTAATGATGGCGCTGGAGGTGCCTGTCAGGCAGTTGGTTATCACCAGCGGCCAGTTGCTCAGCAGTATGCCCTGGACGACGAAGAAGAGACTACCGAAACCCATGAGCAGGAAGGTGGGCAGCGCGATGCCGTCGGTGTCGCGGGTGCGAATGGTGTACCAGGCTTGGGGGACGTAGCCCAATATCATGCAGATGGCGGCAAGATAGCCGACAATGAGGATAGCTGTTTCCATGAGAGTGAGAGGGTTAGGGGGTTATAAATGGTCTTGTTAGGGGTAAAAAGTGAGCCTTGGCCGTCGTAAGGGGGTGGGTGGAGGGGGACGACCAAGGCTCTGGGTGGAGGGTGAAGCGCTTCAGGATGGGCTTGAACCAACGACCCCCTGATTAACAGTCAGGTGCTCT
>CAYOUJ010000078.1:0-1572 GCA_964407165.1 uncultured Muribaculaceae bacterium
ATTTCCTGATGGGTTGTGCAGCCCTCGCGCTCGCCTCCTGCTCCAGCGAAGACGTCGTCAACCCCGCCGTGGGCCCCGACAACAACAGCGGTGACGCTGCCATCGGCTTCGCCATCAACACCCCCAACATGAGCCGCGCCGCCGGTGACCAGGGCCTCGAGACCGAGTACTACGACTTCGGCGCCTGGGCCTACAAGGTCAAGGACGGCACCTACGCCGCCGCCACCGACGCCGCCGGCAACCTGGTGATGAGCAACTACCTGGTCGGCTACACCGACGGCACCCTCGGCTACGTGCCCAGCGCCAGCCAGAACCTCTACAGCTCCACTTGGTTCTACGAGGGTCTCGGCTACGAGGAGAACAAGTACACCTGGGGCGGCTCCGACCTCGTGCAGTATCCCCAGTCGGCTGCCACCAGCGCCCAGAAGAACCAGTACCTGAAGTATTGGGACAAGTCGTACACCTACACCTACTTCACCGCCTGCGCCCCCTACGGAGCCGGCACGTGGGACGAGGCTGCCAAGACGCTGACCTTCGACCTCAGCAGCAGCTCCACCCAGCCCTCCGCCATGTACGCCTACGCTCGCTATGCTAACGCCTCGATGAACGACGCCAACACCGACCACGTCGAGCTCGACTTCGTGCGCCTGCAGTCGCAGATCCGCCTGGCCTTCTACGAGGTGATCGATGGCTACAAGGTAGAGATCATCGACTACAACGCTCCCACCTATCCCGGCGTCATCTGCAAGCCCGCCGTCAAGAACGGTGACAGCTACTCCGCCGGCAGCTACGCCACCACCGGCACCTGCGTGGTCACCTTCGCAGAGGACGCCACCGCCGGCATGAAGGCCACCGAGGCCCTCACCCTCGGCACCAAGACCTCCGCCGACATCGTTTGCCCCATCTGGTTCTGCGCAAAGGCTGCTGACGGCTCCTGGCCCGGCAAGTTCACCAACAACATCCTCGGCGTCACCAAGGCTTCCGCCATCATCGGCGGCCGCTACACCGTCATGCCCATCGGCACCGAAAACACCGACTGCGGCTTCACCGTCAACGTAAGCTTCAAGCTCACCGCCGAAGACACCAACGAGGTCATCTACGTCTACGGCGCCAAGGTACACGTGCCCTACACCGACTGCCAGTGGGCTGCCAACACGCTCTACACCTACTACTTCAAGCTGACCAAGAACGTCCCCGGCAAGCCGACCCCCGACGAGCCCGGCGTGACCCCGGACGATCCCTACCTCGTGCCCATCGTCTACGACGGCTGCACCATCCAGAACATGACCGAGGTCGAGAAGGGCGAGTACACCCTCTAACCCCAAGTACGGAGGGCGGCCGTCCCCGGCCGCCCCCCCGCCTTCCCCGCCCTTGCGGTAAGGAAATTAAGGAGATTAGGGAATTTAACGAGAGCTCTCGTTAAATTCCTTAATCTCCTTAAATTCGTTACCGCAGGGTCTGGAATGCGGGGCGCGAGGGCGCGTCGCCTCCAAGGAGCGGGGCGGCGCCCTCGCGCCCCGCCCCACCAGGCCTGTCTACTCGCCCCACGTCCTCATCGCCTGACGACGTGGG
>CAYOUJ010000078.1:1672-9819 GCA_964407165.1 uncultured Muribaculaceae bacterium
GGCGGGGCGCGGGGGCGCCGCCCCGCTCCGGGCTGTTACCAGATGACTACGCGCTCGGCGACGGGGCGAAACATGGGCTGGCCCTCGGTGATGCCGAAGGCGTCGAAGAAGGGGTCGATGTTGCGTAGCGACACGTTGACGCGGTGCTCGCCCAGGGAGTGGACGTCGCTGACGACGCGGCTGCGCATCTCGGCCTCGCGCATGTTTTGCGCCCAGATGTTGGCATAGTTCATGTAGAACGCCTGCACGGGTGTGATCCCGTCGATGAGAGCCTCGGGGCTGTTGACGTCGACGCCTTTCTTGCGCTGGCTGTCGAGGAAGGCTGTCATGGCGACGCGGAGGCCGCCCTGGTCGGCGATGTTCTCGCCCATGGTGTATGAGCCGTTGGCGTGCAGTCCGGGGAGCACCTCCACGGCGTCGAACTGTGCCCCCAGCTTGGCGGCGAGGGCCTCGAAGGCGGCGGCGTCTTCGGCGGTCCACCAGTCGGTCATGTTGCCGTCGGCGTCGAAGTGGCGGCCCTGGTCGTCGAAGCCGTGGGTCATCTCGTGGCCGATGACCACGCCGATGGCGCCATAGTTCTCGGCGTCAGAGGCGTTGGGGTCGAAGAAGGGTGCCTGGAGGATGCCGGCGGGGAAGACTATCTCGTTGTAGGGCGGGTTGTAGTAGGCGTTGACCGTCTGGGGAGTCATGCCCCACTCGGTCTTGTCGACGGGCTTGCCGTATTTGGCCAGCTCTTTGCGGATTTTCCAGCGGCGTACGTTGAGCATGTTGTCGTAATACGACAGCTCGGGGTCGATTACCAGCCCCTCGTAGGTCTCAAACTTGTCGGGGTAGCCGATCTTGACGGTGAAGGCCTGGAGCTTCTTGAGGGCCTGATACTTTGTCTCGGTGGACATCCAGGTCAGGTCGATGATGTGCTTGCCCAGGGCGGTGCGCAGGTTCTCGACCAGCTCGAGCATGTATTGCTTGGACGACTCGGGGAAGTAGCGCTCGACGTAGAGCTGGCCGATGGCCTCGCCCATGGCTCCTTCGGTGGCGCCGAGGGCGCGCTTCCAGCGGGGGCGCTGCTCGGTGGCGCCGCTGATCACCTTGGAATATTCAAACGCGGCGTCGGTGAAGGCGTCGCCCAGGTAGGGCGCGGCCTGGCTGACGTATTTCCACAGGTAGTAGTCGCGGATTTCCGCCGGCTTGAGGGATGCATACAACTCGTTGGCGAGCGCCAGCGGCTCCGTCTTGGTGACGATTACCGTGTCGGGGGCCTCGAAGCCGAGGGTCTCGGTGAACAGGCGGTCCCAGGGGATGTTGGGGTACGTGGCCTTGACGTCGGCGTAGGTGGTGGGGTTGTAGATAGCCTGGATGTCGCGGTTGCGCTCGCGTGTCCAGGCCACCTCGGCCATGCGAGTCTCTATCTTCATCACGTTCTTCATCACCCGCTGTGCCTCCTTCTTCGACAGGCCGGCGTTCATCAGCTGGCTGACAATCATGGTCTTGTAGGCCTCGCGCACCTCCTTCTGGCGGGCGTCGTTGAGCAGGTAGTAGTCACGGTCGCCCATGCCGAGGCCCGAGGGGGCGACATAGATGGCGTAGACGTTGGAGTTCATCAGGTCGACGTCGGGGCCGACGCCCACGAAGGGGGCGCTGTAGTCAGTCTGCAGCCAGATGAAGAGGTCGTCGAGGGCCGCGCGGTCGTTGCCCGTAGACTTTATACGTGCGATGCCGTCGGCTATGGGGCTGACGCCCAGGACGTTTCGGCGCGTGGAGTCCATGGCCTGGGAGTAGATGGTGGCCACGTTGAAGGCCACGGTGCCCGGCTCGGGGTTGGTGTCGGCGAGGCCCATGACCAGTTCCTTGACGCGCACCTCGGAGGTGTCGCCGAGGAGGTTGAACACGCCGTATCGCGAGTATTCGGGGGTGAGGGGGTGCTTCTTCATCCAGCCGTCGTTGACGTGGCGGTAGAAGTCGGTGCCGGCGGGGATGCTGTCGTTGACGTTGCTCAGGTCGAGGCTGTAGAGGTGCTCCTGGGCCCCGGTGGCCATGGCGCACATCGCCACCACAGCCGTAATCGTAGTCTTAAGTTTCATTATGCTAATCTATGTTAGGGTCTTGGGGGCGCAGCCTCCAAGCACAAGGATTGGTTGGCTGGTTAGAGTTGGAGGTCGGCGTTAAGGACTTCTTCGAAGGGGAGGCCCTGGGCGGCGATGACCGAGAGGAAGGGGTCGGGGTCAAACTCCTCGACGTTGTGGACGCCGGGCTTTACCCACTTGCCGGTGAGGAACATCATGGCGCCGGCCATTGCGGGGACGCCGGTGGTGTAGCTGACGGCCTGCATGCCGGTTTCACGGTAGGCGGCCTCGTGGCTGCAGTTGTTGTAGATGTAGTATGTCAGGGGCTTGCCCTCCTTGTCTTTGCCGGAGATGCGGCAGCCGATGGAGGTCTCTCCGTGGTAGTTCTCGCCCAGGTCCTGGGGGTTGGGGAGGACGGCCTTGAGGAACTGCAGGGGGACGATCTTGACGCCGCCAAAGTCGACCTCGTCGATGCGGGCCATGCCGATGTTCTGGATGACGCGCAAGTGGGTGAGGTATTCCTGTCCGAAGGTCATCCAGAAGCGCGCGCGGCGGATGGTGGGGAAGTTGATGACGAGGCTCTCCAGCTCTTCGTGGTAGAGCAGGTAGCTCTCGCGGTCGCCGATGCGGGGGTAGGTCAGCGGCTTGTGTATCTCCAGCGGCTTGGTGGTCACCCACTTGCCGTCCTGGTAGTAGCGGCCGTTTTGGGTGATCTCGCGGATGTTGATCTCGGGGTTGAAGTTGGTGGCGAATGCCTTGCCGTGGTCGCCGGCGTTGCAGTCGACGATGTCGAGGGTCTCCATCTCGCTGAAGTAGTGCTTTGCGGCGTATGCGGTGAATACACCGCTGACGCCGGGGTCGAATCCGCAGCCGAGGATGGCGGTGAGGCCTGCCTTCTCGAATCGCTCGCGGAAAGCCCACTGCCAGGAGTATTCGAAGTGTGCCTCATCCTTGGGCTCGTAGTTTGCGGTGTCGAGGTAGTTTACGCCGCATTGCAGGCAGGCCTCCATGATGGTGAGGTCCTGGTAGGGGAGGGCGACGTTGATGCAGATGTCGGGGCGGTGCCGGCGGAACAGCTCGACGAGCTGGTCTACGCTGTCGGCGTCGACTTGGTCGGTGACGATATTGGCGCCCTTGGGGAGGCGCTCGGCGATGGCGTCGCACTTGCTGCGGGTGCGAGAGGCGAGCACGATGTCGGAGAACACGTCAGGATTGGCGGCGCACTTGTGGGCGACGACAGTGCCGACACCGCCGGCACCGATGATGAGGACTTTGGACATTATGTTAGTTTTTTATCGGCCCCCCTCAACTCCCCCCTAAAGGGGGGAGCTAAAGGTCAGGCCATTAGTTTAAATATTGTTTGTAACCTTAAAAGCTACCCCCTTTAGGGGGGAGTTGAGAGGGGGGCTTTAAAGGGGCGAAATTAGGCATTTTTTGGCGTAAATGCAAATTTTTGTGGGTGTGGAGGGTGTAAAGTGCTTTTTTTTGTGTACTTTTGCAGCCCAAGATGGATATACGCAAACTCGTTATCTTGCTACTGCTCATGGCGTTTGCCCTCGCCAGTGTCACTGCCGGGGCCTCGCCGCGGTCGCGCCGGTGGACTCCCCAGCGCGCCGCCGCCGTGAGCCGTGCCGCCGCGCAGAGGCTGGGGTTCAACCGCGACACCGTCGAGGTGTTCTATTACGGGCTCGACTCGGTGGTGATGGCCCCGCGCCACTTCGACCCCATCCCCGCCTCTGACTACGGCCCCGTGGTCTTTGACCGCTACCAGTTCCTCGACACGCTGAGTGTCAACGACTTCCCGATGGTCTACCCCTCCGCTTTCCCGGCGTCGACGCTGTGGCTCACCGACGAGCTGACGCGGCGCAACCTCATCAACCTCGCGCGGCAGCAGTATGTGGTGGACCACGCCGACAGCGTGCAGTATAACATGGAGAAGCTGCCGGCGCCGCCGCCGGTGTTCAAGCCCAAGGCCGACCCGCGCCAGCACAAGTTCCACATCCCCTTGGTGAGCAACACCACGGCGGCGGAGAACGCCAACATCACGCTGCACCAGAACAAACAGCACTGGATCAACACGTTGGAGACGTCGCTGCAGTTCTCAGAGAGCTACATCTCCCCTAACTGGTACCAGGGCGGCTCGGGCAACATCAACGGCATCGGCAACATAGTGTGGACCAACAAGCTGAACCCGACGTTCCACCCCAAACTGCTCTTCGAGACCACCATCTTTTACAAGCTGGCGCTCAACAACGCCCCCGACGACTCGCTGCACACCTACAACATCTCGGAGGACATCTTTCGCATTAACAGCAAGTTTGGCTTCAAGGCGTTCAACGACCACTGGTTCTACTCCGTCACGCTGCAGTTCAAGACCCAGTTCTTGCACTCTTACACCGCCAACACCACCACGATGAAGGCGGCGTTCCTCTCGCCGGGAGAGCTGAACATAGGCCTGGGTATGACCTACAACTACGTCTCGGGGCGGAAGAAGCTGACGTTTGACGCGTCGTTGGCGCCCATCGCGTGGAACCTCAAGACGTGCACCTATCACCGCGTCAACCCCGCCGACTTCGGCATCAAGGAGGGCCGGCACACTGTGAACCAGCTCGGTAGCACCGCCGAGTGCAAGATGACGTGGAACATCGCCGCCAACATCTCCTACACCTCGCGCCTGTACCTATTCACCAACTACAAGTACGCGCAGGGCGACTGGGAGAACACGTTCAAGTTTGACATCAACCGCTTCCTCAGCTCGCAGCTCTACGTGCACCTGCGCTACGACTCGTCGACCACCGGCGAGACCGACGGCTGGCGCTACTGGCAGTTTAAGGAGATACTCTCGCTGGGCTTCAGCTACAAATTTAACTCGGGCGTATGATGCAGTGGCGCAGGTATTTGGCTATATTGGCGCTGTGTCTGTCGGCTGTTGCCGGCACGCGGGCGCAGGACGGGGGCCGGTATGCCACCGACAGCGTGTGCGCCGTGCTCGCCGGGATGCCGCTGCACGACATCGAGGGGCTCTGGCAGCTCACCGACGACGGCGCCACGGCCGTGATATGGCGCGCGCAAGAGGGCGACGGCCAATATCGCATGGAGCTGGTCTGCTCACCCGACCTGCTGTGGCGCCCGGGGCTGCTGATGGCCGACATCAAGCCCTCCGCGCAGCCGGGGGTCTACGAGGCCAGGGTCTACGACCGCGACGCCGACGACCCCGACCTGCTCCCCACCGGCGGCAAGAGCTATGTGCTCACCCTGGAGGACGCCACCCACCTGTCATTCCGCAAGATACACTCCGGGCCCCACGTGTCGCCCGTGATAGTGTTTCCTTACATCATGCGGCAGCGCATCACCTTCGGCACTGACCGGCCGAAGGATCTCGACGGCGCGCTGCTGCTCTATCCTGTCAAGCCCTCGAAGGGACATCCGCGATACCTATGAGGCAGGCGGCGGTCATATTGGCAGTGTGCGCGCTGGCGGCGCTTACGGGCACGGCCAGGAAGGTCAACAGCACCCGGAGGGTGACGCCCGTTGAGGCCGCGGGGCGCGAGGGCGGCGGGGCGCGGGGGCGCTGCCCCGCTCCGGGCTGCGATACCATCTTCGACGTGACAGGCGTGGTGATAGCCGGTTACGACAAGCCCCTGCGGTCGCGCCACGAGACATTCTTCGTCACCAACAACCGCACGGACACCCTGCTTGGCCTCTGGTTCACCGTCGACTACTACACCGTCGACGGGCGGCGGCTGCACAGCCGCACCGACTCGGTGTGCAACGTGGTGATACCCCCCGGCGACACCCGCAACTGCTCGATCAGTTCGTGGGACCGCCAGCAGGCGTTCTATTACCGCCTGTCGCAGGCGCCCACTCGTTCGCAAGGCTCCCCTTACGACGTGCGGTTCACCCTCACTAAAGCACTGGTACGCAATGGCAAGGAAGAGCGGGAATAGTAATCGGCAGCGGGGGGCGGGGTCGGCGGGGCGCGGGGGCGCTGCCCCTCTCCGGTCGGCGGGGCGCGTGGGCGCTGCCCCGCTCCGGTCGGCGGGGCGCGGGGGCGCTGCCCCTCTCCGGTCGGCGGGGCGCGTGGGCGCTGCCCCGCTCCGGTCGGCGGGGCGCGGGGGCGCTGCCCCGCTCCGCGCGGCCACCCTCGCGGGCATCCTGGCAGTGCTGGTGCTGGTCATCTGCTGGGGACAGATGAACCGTCAGTTGTGGCAATACTCCATGCGGCAGTGGCAGACGCTGCTGCCCGTGGTCTCCGACGCCATGCTCATTATGCTCCCTTACTGGTGGCTGCCCGGCCGCTGGCGCTGGGCGGTGATGGCGCCCGTGGTGCTCGCGCCGCTCTTCATGCTCGCAAACGTGGTATATTTCAGGCACTTCGGCGACCTGATGACCATCTCCACAATACTCTTTACCAACAACTACACCGAGCGCGCCGCCGACTCCATCCCCTCGCTCTTCTCGTCGGCCGACGTGGTATATATCGCCCTGCCACTCGCCTACATTATATATTATGTGGCGCGGCGGCGGAGCATACGGCTGAGCGCGAGGGCGCCGCTCAGCTCCCGGCTGGCCGTCACGGGCGCGACGCTGCTGCTGTTCATCGGCGGCCAGTGCACCCTTGCGTGGCGGTCGTACACCCTGCTCGAGGGGCAAGGGATTGTCACCTCGCCACGGCTGGCCCTCGTCAGCCGGTATACCAAAAACACGCTGCCCGTCAACCAACTGGACTGCGTGGGGCTCCCCGTCTACATGGGGCGCCTGGTGTGGAGCGAGATCTTCGAGTCGCACCGCGTGCTCAAGCTGACCGCTTCGCGCCGCGAGGAGATTGAGGATTACCTCAGCCAGATGCACAGCCTATACACCGCGCCGCCCGACACGTTCGCCGCCAACCGGCAGAAGAACCTGATATTCATCATCGTGGAGTCGCTCAACGCCGACGTGGTCGACGCGCGCATCGGCCCCGACAGCGTGGAGGTGACGCCGGCGCTCAACCGCCTGTTTCATGCGCAGGGGACGGTGGCGTGCCGTCAGGTGGTGCCGCAGATCAGCGTAGGGGGCTCGTCGGACGGCGTGCTCATCTACAACACGGGCATACTGCCGCAGGCCGCCGGGGCGTATGCCACGCTACACCCCGACCTGCCGCTGCCGGGGATGCCCAAGGTGATGGCTCCGCGGGCGTCGGCGGAGGTGATCTGCGAGGAGGCGACCTCGTGGAACCATAACCTCATGTCCGTGGCCTACGGTTACGACCGCATCTACCAGCGCTCAGACCTGCTCGCCGCCGGCCTCGACTGGGAGCAAACGGGCAACGACGCCGCAATGTTTGAGTTCGCCGGGCGCACGGTGCGGCAGATGCATCAGCCTTTCTTGCTGGAGCTGACGACGCTGTCGATGCACATACCCTTCAGCGAGGCGGCCACGGCCGACGCCATCCCCGAGGCCGACCTGGCCGGCGTGCCCGCGCACCTGACGGCCTACTACCGCTCGTGCCGCTTCTTCGACACGCAGCTGCAGCTCTTCCTGGAGACCCTGCGCCGACACGGGCTTTTCGACAACACGGTTATAGTCGTCGCCTCCGACCATAACGTGGGGCTGACGGCCGACCAGTATGACAGCGACTTTGAGTACAGCCCCGCGCCGATACTGTTCCTGGCTGCCAACACGGGCCACACGCGGCTCATTGAGCACCCCGTGGGGCAGGTCGACGTCTTCCCGACCGTGCTCGACATCATGGGCTACGGCGACGCCCCCGAGTGGAGGGGCGTGGGGATGAGCATGTTCAACGAGCGGCTGCAGGGCGCCGTCGACCGCCACGGGCGCCTCTACGGCACGCCCCCCGAGGGGATGGAGCAGCTGCACCGCCGCGCCTGGAGCGTCTCCGACCTGCTGCTGCGCACAGCCTACTTCCGGTAAGGCGGGGGTAAGAGTAACTATTCACCGAATACCAATATTATTATAAATGCGCTCCAAAGGAGCGCGCTGATGATAACCCCGGGCAAGCGAAGCGCAGCCCGGGGGGGAGCGGGGCGGCGCCCTCGCGCCCCACGTCGTCAGGCGATGGCGACGCGGGGCGGGTAGACACCC
>CAYOUJ010000079.1:0-9683 GCA_964407165.1 uncultured Muribaculaceae bacterium
AATAAAAACGGCGCTGCGCGATTTAGAGCATGTTTCATAAAAATTGTAAAATTGGCTTTTCATTCTTTACTTGTTTATTTATGTTTCGCAAGTTGTGGCTGCGCCACAAGCATTTGCTAACATGCGAAACCTGAATTGTTTATTTTTTGAGGCTTATTTTGGCCAGTTTGGCCTTTTTCGTCAATCATTTAGCTCGCTAAACTCATTCCTTAAAAGTCCAAACTGCCTCAAAATCAGCCCTCAAAAAATAAACAATTTTTAAGAAACAGGCTCTAAACTTTTTGCAGGCGAAATTGTCAAAAAGATAAAGAAACCACAAAACACTCTGTGTCATGAAAAAGCTCATTAAATATATAATGTGTGCCCTGGTGATGGTGGCCCTGACGGTCCTCCAGGCAGAGGCACAGGGTCGCGGCAACCGTCACGGCGGCGGCTCCCCGCGCACTTCTCAGCCCCGCGGAGGCAACCAGGGCAGTCGTCCCGGCGGCAACCCAGGCAACAACGGACGTCCGGCAAGCAGCCGCAACGAAGGCCGGCCCACCAGTCACGGTGCATCGGCTCGTAAGGACAACGGCTCAAAGAGCCAGCCCGTGGCCGACCGTCCCACCGCCCAGCGCGGCGGCAACCATGGCGGCAACCCCGGCGGCGGCAAAGGCTCGGGCGGCAATAACGGCAACCCCGGCGGCAACCGCCCCGGCATGGGCAACCAGCCCGGCGGCAACCATGGCAACAACGGTGGCCATCCCGGCGTAGGCAACCGCCATCCCGGCACGCGCCCCGGCGGCAATGTCAATCCTCCCGGCAACCCGGGTCCGCGACCGCGTCCCAATGCCGGCCCGACGCCCCGTCCCGGCGGCGGCTGGGGTCCCTCCCGCGGCCCGATTGCAGCGCCTCCGTATCGTCCCAACCGGCCGGTTTATGCCCCCTGGTCGCGTCCCACTCCTCCCCCGCGCGGATGGCGTCCCGGCCCCGGCTGCCCCGTCATCGGCACCATTCTGGGCATTGCCTTTGGCGCCACCCTCGACTACACCCTCAGCTACCTCGCTGCCGACGGTTACTATATCGACGGCTACAGCAACGGGCTGGTGTACCTCTGCGATGTCAACCAATACGGCTTCCTCTGGCCCAACGCCACATTATACTATAATAGCGGCGGGTGCCTGGCCGGATCGGAGTTCTTCTACTCCACGCCGTACGCCGACCCCTACCGCTACCGTCAGGTCTACAACCACATCTACGGCATGTACGGCCCCCCGACGGTCACCGTGGGCAACCAGCTGACGTGGTACGGCAACAACTGCTACATCACCCTCAACTACTCGCAGCGGCGCAACGAATACGGCAACTATGCCTACTTCACCACGCTCACTTTCGGGCAGTGACAAATAAGGAAACAATTTCGAAGGCTTCAAAATATACGCAACCCAAACACACCCATGGCGGGCGGCCCGCGCGACAGCGTCGGCCGCCCGCGCCATAATAATAACATATAATACAAGTTGACATAAGGGGGTTGCACGGGTGGGGAAAAAGTTGTAAATTTGCGAGGTGATTCAGCTAAGGAACATAGTCAAATCATTTGATACTTTGCAGGTGCTCAAGGGTATAGATCTTGACATCGGCAAGGGTGAAGTGGTGTCGATAGTCGGGCCCAGCGGCGCCGGCAAGACCACGCTGCTGCAGATTATGGGCACGCTCGACCGCCCCGACTCCGGCACCGTCACCTACGACGGCGAGGAGGTCATGCGCCTGCGCGAGAGCCGCCTGGCGCGATTCCGCAACCGCAACATCGGCTTCGTTTTCCAGTTCCACCGCCTGCTGCCCGAGTTCAACGTCGAAGAGAACGTGGCCATGCCCGCGCTCATCGCCGGCGACCGACGCTCCGAGGCGTTTGCCAAGGCGCGCAAGATTATTGACTACCTGGGTCTTTCCGACCGTTTCAGCCACCGCCCGGCACAGCTTAGTGGCGGCGAGCGGCAGCGAGTGGCCGTGGCGCGAGCGCTTGTCAACAATCCCCGCGTGGTGCTTGCCGACGAGCCCTCGGGCAGCCTCGACAGCCGGAACCGGCAGGAGTTGCACCGCCTCTTCTTCGACCTGCGCCGCGACTTGGGGCAAACGTTCGTCATCGTCACCCACGACGAGAGCCTGGCCGCCGACACCGACCGCATAATACACATACGCGACGGGCGCGTGGAATGCACAATGCACAATCAATGAGGAAATTTAATGTGCATATTGCTCTTTTGCTAATGCTGTGCATTGCGCTGACTGCCTGCCGCGACGACGATGGGCCTGACACGGCCAACCTCGTGGTCAGCGACCTGGCGACATTCGTCGGCAACAACGTCACGGGCGCCGTGTTCACCGTCCGGCAGGTCGACGACCTCCCGGAGGCGACGCTGCAGAGCCCGTCGGCGCTCGACACGGCAAAGGTCGCTCCCGGCAGCCGCGTGTTCATCAGCTACCGCCCCGCCAACGGCCTGGCTTACAGCACAACTGACATCACCCTGCGGCAGGTCGCGCTCATCACCAGCAGCGCCGTGGTAACCGCGCCCATTGACAGCCTCCCTGGCTGGGACGCCGACGGAGTATATCTCCTCAGCATCTGGCGCACAGGCCACTGGCTCAACGTCTACGCCCGCCTGGCATACGACGAGCAGCCGCGCACATACGCCCTTGTGGCCGACGAGGCCACCCTCGGCGACCCCGTGCCCCAGCTTTACTTGGCGCACACGCTGGCCTCGGAGGTCAACACCTTCGACCGCCGATACTACGCCTCGTTTGACATCTCCGAGGTGTGGCAGCGCTCTGACATCGAGGGCGTCGACGTACACGTCGCCAACACCAACCTCACCTCCTCGACACTCTTTGAGTTCCGAAAAAATTAATCAATAACCTAAAATTTTACAACTATGGCACAGCAGCCTCAGAAACAAGAACTTAAAATAGAACTCCCCCCCGAGAAAGCCACGGGCCAGTTCTCCAACCTCGCCTTCATCGCCCACAGCGGCAACGAGTTTGTCATCGACTTCATCGCCATGCTCCCCAACATGCCCCAAGCACGCGTGCAGAGCCGCATCATCATGACCCCTGAGAACGCCAAGCAGCTCATGTTCGCCCTCAACGACAACGTCAAGAAGTATGAGGCAACCTTCGGCGAGATCCAGCCCAAGCGCCCGCAGGGCAACCCCGGCGGCGGCAACATCCCCAACCCCTTCATCATGGGCGGCAACGCCTAAGCGAGTAATTAGCGGTTAGTGATTAGTGATTGGTTTTTCAACCGATGGCTTTTCACTAACCGCTCCCCACTCACCCCTCAAACTACTCACCACTCACTACTCACTAATTACCTAAATCGTGGTTTCCAACAACCTTTGCATCTACAACTCCCTGAGCCGCACCAAGGAGCTGTTCCGACCCATCAACCCGGGGGTTGTGGGCATGTACGTGTGCGGCCCCACCGTCTACGGCGACGGACACCTCGGCCACGCCCGCCCCGCCATCACCTTCGACGTGCTCTTCCGCTACCTCCGTCACCTCGGCTACAAGGTGCGCTACGTCCGCAACATCACCGATGTCGGCCACCTCGAGCATGACGCCGACGAGGGCGAGGACAAGATAGTCAAGAAGGCGCGCATGGAGCAGCTCGAGCCCATGGAGGTGGTGCAGCACTACCTCAACAACTACCACCGCGACATGGAGGCTCTCAACGTGCTGCCCCCCAGCATCGAGCCCCACGCCTCCGGTCACATCATCGAGCAGATAGAGTACATCAAGAAGATCCTCGACGCCGGATATGCCTACGTCTCCGAAGGCTCCGTGTATTTCGACGTCAACAAATATAACGCTGACTACCACTACGGCAAGCTCAGCGGACGCAACATCGACGAGCTCCTCAGCACCACCCGCGAGCTTGACGGCCAGAGCGAGAAGCGCAACCTCGCCGACTTCGCCCTGTGGAAAAAGGCCTCCCCCGAGCATATCATGCACTGGCCCTCACCCTGGAGCGAGGGTTTCCCCGGCTGGCACCTCGAGTGCTCGACAATGGGCGAGAAATATCTGGGCGAGCGATTCGACATCCACGGTGGCGGCATGGATCTCAAATTTCCCCACCACGAGTGCGAAATCGCACAGTCTGTGGCACATAACGGCCATGAGACCGTCCACTACTGGATGCACAACAACATGATCACCATCTCCGGCAAGAAGATGGGCAAGTCATACAACAACTTCATCACCCTCCAGCAGTTCTTCACCGGCGACCACCCGCTGCTTGACCAGCCCTACTCTCCGATGACTATCCGCTTCTTCATCCTCCAGGCCCACTACCGCGGCACTGTCGACTTCGGCAACGAGGCCCTCCAGGCCTCCGAGAAGGCCCTACAGCGCATGCTCGAGGGTTACCGCCGCCTCGCAGAGCTCAAGCCCTCCGACGCCTCCACCGTCAAGGTCGAGGGGTTGCGCGAGAAGTGCTACGAGGCCATGGACGACGACCTCAACACCCCCATTGTCATCGCCAACCTCTTCGAGGCGTGCCGCATCGCCAACCAGGTGAACGATGGCAACGCCACTATAACTCAGGAGGATATAGACTATCTGAAGGACCTCTTCAAGACTTTCCTCGTCGACATACTCGGCATACGCACCGACATCGCCGCCGGCGGCGACGACAAGGCAATGAAACCCTTTGAAGACGCTGTCAACCTGCTGCTTGAAGTCCGTGCCGACGCCAAGAAGCGCAAAGACTGGGCAACCTCCGACCTCATCCGCGACCGCCTTGACGCCATCGGCTTCGCTGTCAAAGACACCCGCGACGGCTTCGAGTGGTCTCTCAAATAATGCTTAATGCATAGTGCATAATGCATAATTCAAAAAATATCAGAGTTTTATTGCTTTTGGGTGCATTATGCATTGTGCATTGTGCATTGTGCATTTCCTGTGCCTCCGTAGGCCGGCCCGACGGCGGTCCGCGCGACGAAGACCCGCCCGTCTTCGTCCGCTCCAACCCCTTGCCCGCCGCCCTCAACGTCAGCCACAACAAAATCACCATCGACTTCGACGAGAACGTCCAGCTCGACGACCCGACAAACAAGGTGGTAGTCTCGCCGGCGCAGAAGCAGCAGCCCGTCATATCATCCAACGGCCGCCGCGTCACCGTCGAGCTGCGAGACACCCTGCTCCCTAACACCACTTACGTCATTGATTTTGCCGACGCCATCAAAGACCTCAACGAGGGCAACGTGCTCGACGGTTTCGCCATCGACTTCTCAACCGGCGAGACCATCGACTCACTGCGCATCTCCGGCATGGTGCTCGCCGCCGAAAACCTCGAGCCGGCGCAGGGGATGCTTGTCGGGGCGTACTATGACCGCGGCGACACGGCCATCACCACGCTTCCTTTCGACCGCATCACCAAGACCAACCAATACGGCCAGTTCACCCTCCGGGGCCTCAGGCCCGGCGAGTATGCCGTTTACGCCCTGACCGACAACAACCGCGACCTCCACTGGGACCGCTCAGAAGACGTCGCTTTCCTCGGCTCGCTCGTCGTCCCCTCAACCGAGCAGATTATGGTCAACGACACCATACGCAATGCCGAGACATTTGCCGTCGACTCCATTGTGCAGCGTCCGGGCGTGCGCTACCTCCCTAACGACGTGCTGCTTACATGGTTCAATGAAAACTATCTGCCGCAGTATCTGAAGGACTACTCGCGTCCCGAGCGCCGCAAGCTGACATTCATACTCGGCGCGCCGACCGACTCTCTTCCGGTAATACGCATAGCGTCAGAGCCTTTCGGAGGCGCTGCAGCCGAGGATTGGGGTGTGCTCATCGCAAACGAGCGCGGCGACTCCATCAACTGGTGGATACGCGACCGGCAGGTGATGGCTCTCGACACCCTCATGATTGAGGCCACATACCAGCGGCTTGACTCCACCGAGCGCCTGGTGTGGAAGACCGACACTCTCCGCATGAACTTCCGCGAGCCCAAGAAGAAGGAAGAAAAGAAGAAAAAAAAGAAGGATGAAGAGGCCGACACTCTCGCCGCCGATACCGTGCCAAAGATTGAGTTTGCCAAGATTGAGCTCTCCAACGGAGCCACCATCGACATTCCGTCCCCTCTCATCATCAAGAGTGAGACCCCCATCGAACGATTCGACAGCGCCGCCGTGCGCCTTGAGATGATGGTCGACACCCTGTGGACCCCGGTACCTCCCCCACGCTTCCGATACCCCTCCGCGCGCAACTCCATGCAGCTCGTGGCCGCGTACACCTGGGAGCCGGGGGGCAAATACCGCTTGCAGGTCGACTCCGCCTCCATCGTCGACATCTACGGTCTTCACAACAAGCCCATATCGCACGAGTTTACAGTCAAGACCGAGGATGAGTACTCACAGCTATACTTCGTGGTCACCGGCACCTCCGAGCCGATGATGGTCGAGCTGCTCAACGGCCAGGACAATGTAGTGCGCCGTTCACCCGTGGTCAACGGAGAAGCAGCCTTCGAGTACCTCAACCCCGGCACCTACTATGCGCGCCTGTTTATCGACGCCAACCGCAACGGCCAATGGGATACCGGCGCCCTGCTCGACTCCGTGCAACCCGAGGAGGTCTACTATTACCCCAAGGCACTCAACCTCAAAAAGAACTGGGACGTCGAGCAAAACTGGAACATCTACGAGATGGCCCTCGACCTCCAGAAGCCCGCGGCCATCAAGAAGAACAAACCCAAGCTCAAGCCCGGCGAGCAACAGCCTGAAGATGAAAACGAAGAGGAGGAGGAAGGCATCCCCAACCCCAACTATAACCCCTTCGACCCCAACTCCAAGAAATACCTCGACAACTCCTACTCCGGCTCCCGCTAACAGTGCTCCACAAACACCAAGTGTCACAAATTTATCATAATTTGTGACACTTGGTGTTTGTGGAGCACTGTTAGCGGCGGTTGCCGGACTGCTTGCCTCCCTGCTGCGGCGGCTGCTTGCTCCCGTCAGGCTGCTGTTTGCCGGGCTGCTGTTTGCCGGGCTGCTGCTTCGGCTGAGGCACCGGCTCCTTGTGGTGACGCTTGCTGTCAGGCCGTATCTCAGGCACAGGCTGGGGGGGTACCGGCTGATAATTCGGGTTGACTACTACTCCCGGAACGCCTACGCTTAGGCTGAAGTAAACTTCCGACTTTCCGACCAATGGAGACATCAATGAGAGGAGGAGGACGCTGAGCATTACGAGTGACTTTTTCATGACTGTAAGTTTTGGAGGGTTATTGTTTCGTTTCTTTGTCTCTTTGACTTCAAAAATCAGCGTTGGTTTACCCCGATTTTTCCAAACGTCCGAATATTCGACCAATCGGCCAATTTTGTCGATTTTCGCCGCTTGTCAGGTGCTATCGTCGCCGAGGCGCGTGATTTTTGCATCGCCTCTGAAAAATTTCTTCAAAACTCGACCACCAGCGCTCGTGTGGTAAAATACCCAAACCATCGTTGGGTAATATTACCATTTAATTACAATGGCGTGTCCCTGAAATTTCACGTCTTCGGTTTTCGTTAACGACAGTAAACAACGCCAAAAAATTCTCAAATATTCGCATTTTTTTTTTGAAAAACTTGCACACGTCAGATTTTTTTCGCTACATTTGCATGTGTGTTTTTCATAGTATTAGATTAAGATAAAGGTTTAATGGTAGGTTTTGTCGTGACGACAAGGCCTATTTTTTTATTTTATCTCTATATTTGCACCATGAATCTCAAAATTTCTCAAAAAATTAAGGTCGTGGCGCCCGCTCTTCGCGAGGTCGTAATAACCGCCGATGTGGTAAATTTGCCCACTTCCGACACCCTCTGGCAGCTCCTGCTCGACGAGGGCGCACGCATACGTTCCATTTACCAAATTGACCAAATTAACAAACGCCCCGGCATCGCCGGCACCCGCGCCGCATACAAGGCTCTCGGCAAGGAGCCAAACCGTTACCGGCCCTCCACCGAAGCCCTCTGCCGGCGGCTCGTCAAGGGCCTCGAGCTTTACCGCATCAACGCCCTCGTCGACATAATAAACCTGCTATCCGTCCGCTCCGGCTACTCCATCGGCGGCTTCGATGCCGACCGCGTCGCCGGCGACACCGTCACCCTCGGGGTAGGGGAGGAGGGCGAGCCTTTCGAGGCCATAGGCCGCGGCCAGCTCAACATTGCCTGCCTCCCCGTGCTCCGCGACAGCCTCGGCCCCATAGGCACCCCCACCTCCGACCATGAGCGCACCAAACTAACACTCGGTACACGGCGCCTCCTCATGTCCGCACATATATATAATGAGGAAATGCCCGCCGACGAGTTCATTGCCCTCACCGACAGCCTCCTCACCCGGTTTTGCTCGGCAACTAACATTAAGCACACCATCGTCAAACCTGAATGAACATACTCCAGTTTCACGGCGCCAACCTCAACGAGCGCTACATCGATACCGCTGTCAACGCCCTGCGCCGGGGCGAGATCATAATCTATCCCACCGACACCCTCTATGCCATCGGCTGCGACGCCCTCAACCAGCGTTCCGTCGAGGCCATCTGCCGGCTCAAGGGCATCAACCCGGCCAAGCAGCACCTATCGATACTCTGCGCCTCCCTCTCCCAGGCCAGCGAATACGCGCGCATCGACAACTACGCCTTCCGCGTGCTCAAGGAGAACCTCCCCGGCCCCTTCACCTTCATCCTTCCCGCAGCCACCACCCTCCCCAAGGTCTTCAAGGGGCGCAAGGAGGTGGGCGTGCGCATCCCCGACAGCCCCGTACCCCTCGCCCTCGCCGAGGCCCTGGGGCATCCGCTGCTCACAGCCTCCATAGACTTCGACCTCGCCGAGCCCGACGAGGCCGTCAACCCCGAGAGCATCGCCATGCGCTACGAGAGTGTCGCCTCCTTCCTCCTCGACGGAGGCTCCGGCACCCTTACCCCCTCCGCAGTCGTCGACCTCACCGACTCCCGCGACCCCCGGACCCTCCGCCCCGGCCCCCGCCCCCTCAAGTAAGTAGCGGGGCGGCGCCCTCGCGCCCCGCCTTCAAGTAAGGAGCGGGGCGGCGCCCTCGCGCCCCGCATCCAAGTAAGGAGCGGGGCGGCGCCCTCGCGCCCCGCCTCCAAGTAAGGAGCGGGGCGGCGCCCTCGCGCCCCGCATCCCCGCCTTGGCCGCAAGAGTTTCCCCCCTCGCCGCGAGCGTCAGCGAGCGCGGCTGTCACAGCGGCGGCCGTCAGGCCGGCGCTACCGTGGTGGCGCGCTTTGCGCGTCACCTCTCCGCCTTGGGCGCCCATTATGGAGGCGTTTCTGCCCGGTTGGTTGGCGTAACTATTCACCGAATATATTTCATTAGGCATTTCTGCCCCAAAGGGGCAGTTTGATGATATCCCCGGGCAAGCGAAGCGCAGCCCGGGGATGAAGAACAAACCGCCCGGACATGCACCCCAAAGGGGTGCGCTGATGATCGGCTCAACTATCATCAGCGCACCCCGTTGGGGTGCCGGGGCGCGAGGACGCCGCCCCGCTCCCCCGGGCTGCGCTTCGCTTGCCCGGGGTTATCATCAGCGCGCTCCTTTGGAGCGCATTTATAAAAATATTGGTAATCGGTGAATAGTTACTGGTTAGCCCCGAGGCGTTAAAGTAGGTTAAAAATCACGGGCCTGAAACAGGCAACTCGCTGACTGTTAGC
>CAYOUJ010000080.1:0-9613 GCA_964407165.1 uncultured Muribaculaceae bacterium
CTAGATTTCCTGTATGGAGATGATAACAAGGTTGTCATCGAAGGCGGTTACTATCATGGCGTTCAGGGTGTTCTCTCAGTTGGTGATGGCTATGAAGCGACTGTGCTTGGAGGAACATTTATAGCTGAGAATTCCGATGCCCAACATAATGATGCGTACTATGCCCTTTATGTACATACTGCTGGTGTTGCTTCTGTATACGACGGCAATTTCTACAGTCCTCGTTATGCCGTTTATAGTGGAAATAATGATAATACTGGCTATCCCTATGGTATCATATATTTATATGGTGGCCTGTATAACACTCATGCTTATTCGCAGGAGACCAAGTCTGACTATCCTCTGCCCACGGGCTACACATGGCTTGAGACCGGTGACGCTACCTATCCCTATCAGGTCGTAAAGGAGTAATTCAAATACATTAACTGATATAAGATCCCTCGGGAGCGGCTGCTTCCGGGGGATTTTTGTGTCTGCGTCTGCCGTGGAACAATCAAAAAAATGCGTGAAACGAATAAATGAAGCCGCCGTAGGCGGCGTGTCATAGTAGCCGCCTGTCGTTGGCCGCCGTATGGCGGTCAACGGCTGGCGGTCAAAGCGACCCTCCTCACCCCTCCGGCCGCCGCCAGGCGGTCGCCACGTCCGCGATGCAACGACCGCCTGACGGCGGCCGAAAATTTCTTTATGCCCTAACCCCCCGCCAGCCTTCGACCGCCTTCGGCGGCCTCGACTGGCGGCTACTATGACACACCGCCTACGGCGGCTTCGCAAACGTGCTGTCCGTGGAACATCAAAAAAGTGCGTGAAACGTAACTTTATCTCCCCCAAAAACCGAGATAAAGTTAGCTTAAAGTCTATATTCCTGAAAACCAGTTTAATAAATTTAACCACGAATTACACGAATTTTAATTCGTGTAATTCGTGTAATTCGTGAAATTCGTGGTTCATAGGTTGCGGAGGCGGGGCTGGACGATTTGGAGGGGGGAGAGGCCGGTGCGCGTCTCGAGGTAACGCTGCAGGCGCGGCATGTCGGGGATGGGGCGCGTGGTCTCGATGATGGCGATGTTGAGGGTGTCGATGTGCCGGTCGGCCACGTTGGTGAGCATTGTCCGGTTGAGGGCTATGTAGCTGATTTGCGGGTAGATGACTTGCAACTCAGGGGCGATGGTATATGACAGCGAGTCGAGGGCCTCGCGGCGCGTGACCATGGCGCGCAGGGAGTCGATGTCGGCCGACTGCCGGTTGATGCGCGAGACCATGGCGGAGAACACCTCGTTGGTGTTCGAGGCCTCCTGTGGGGTGTTGGCGGTGAATGTAATCCCTTGTTTGATAGTCAGGTGGGTGTCGCGGAGCATTCGCGTGCCGTGCATCTTGGCCAGCAGGGCCATCTGCAGCGAGTCAGTATTCAGCCGGTCGCCGATGAGTGTAACCTCGATGTATTTCCCCCACCCCTTCGTATAAACTTTCTTGCTGAACACCTGCGTGTTGGAGAACTGGAACTGGTCGTCGATGAAGTTGTTGGCGTCGCGGGTGAAGAAGCTGTCGCGCAGCATCATGAGCGTCAGGTAGATGCTTGGGATAAGTGTCAGTATTACTATAATGTAGACGATACGCTTGACACGCCGTTGGTTCTGCGGGTTGACAAACTCCATCTTCTTGAAGTGGAACAGCTTGACGCCTACGAGCGTGGCGAAGGCGATAAAGATGGAGTTGATGATGAAGAGGTAGAGGGCGCCGAGGAAGTAGTTTAGCTGCCACGTGGCCAGGCCGTAGCCGACGGTGCACAGCGGGGGCATGAGGGCGGTGGCGATGGCGACGCCGGGGATGACGTTGCCCTTGTTTTTGCAGGCGATGGCGACGATGCCGGCGGCGCCGCCGAAGAAGCCTATGAACACGTCGTAGATAGTAGGGGAGGTGCGCGCCAGCAGCTCGCTATGTCCCTCGCTGACAGGGGAGATGAGGAAGTAGACCGTGGCGGTGAGCACGGAGAAGATGGCGGCCATGATGAGGTTGCGGGCAGAGCGCTTGATCAGGGGGAAGTCGTAGGTGCCGACGCCGAGGCCAACGCCGATGATAGGGCCCATGAGGGGGGAGATGAGCATGGCGCCGATGACCACGGGCGCGGAGTTGGTGTTGAGGCCCAGGGAGGCGATGAAGATGGCTATTATCAGGATGATGATGTTGGAGCCGCGAAACGAGACCCCCTCGATGATCTGCTGGCGGGCAACGTCGAGGTCGTCGAGGTCGGCGGAGATGTTGAAATAGCCTTTTAGTTTGGAGATGAGGGACATGGCGGGGGTAGTTGAGACGTGATGTTGATAAAATATAAACGCCCGACGGCCGCGTAATGTTTGAACGTAATCAGGGTCTTTAACCGGTTAATCGGTTAACCGGTTAAAGACCCTTATGATTAACCGGATAATCGGCTAATCGGTTAAAGAGGTTTGCAAGGCGGGGCGCGGGGGCGCCGCCCCGCTCCTTTTTAGCGGATGAGCTCTTTGGTGACGGTGTTGCCGCGGCGTACGACGTAGATGTTGCCGCTGACAGGCTCGGTGACGCGCACGCCCTGGAGGGTGTAATACTCCGGCTCGCCGGTGAACGAGTTGTCAACCTCCACATTTTCAATGCCGCTGCCGAGGGCGTTGATCACGGCGATGCCGGTTGAGCCGACGGTGCCCTTGATCGTGGTTGAGGTTACGGTGAAGGTGTTGCCGCTTACCTGGTCGACGTAAGTGCCGACGGGGCAGTAGCTGTTGGCGTTCTCCACCTCCACGTCCATCGTCGAGCCATTGCCGACGACGATGACGGCGCCGCCGCCCTCGCGGGTGATGCATGCGATGCCGCTGGGGCTGTTGATGGCCACGTAGGCGTCGGCACGGCCGGTCATGGCGTTACGAAAATTGTTGACGGCTGCAATCTCGGGGGCCTCGAGACAGTGGGTGCTGCCCTTGACGCCCATCTTGATGGTGGTGCGGGTGGTGGCGAAGGGGCGCGAGAAGTAGAGCGAGGTCTCCTTGTTGCGGCAGGCGCCGATGGCCCAGGCGAGGTCGATCTTGGCCTGGGTGATGTTGACGCTGGTGCCGTCGGAATAGTTGTCGTGGCTCTCGGCCCAGTAGACTATGCAGTTGGCGGGGATGCTGTTGTTGGTCCAGCTGCCCTTTGAGGCGGGGACGTAGCCGCGGTTGACGTTGGAGCGGCAGGAGGAGGAATACTGCGTGTCGGTCACGGACATGTACTTGCAATACTCGGCGAGCAGGCCGTATTTGTCGGAGCCGCCGGGGGTGTCGAGTATCTCGCCGTAGTTCCACATACCGGCCACGGAGCATACCTGGGGCCAGAAGTCGCAGCTCTCGGAGGGGAGGCCGATGTGCTTGGCGGCGTCCCAGCGGATGCCCTTTACGCCCAACTCTTTGAGGGCCTCGATGAAGGCCACGGCGCGCGCCTGCACCTCGGCGTCCTCGGAGTTGACGTCGCCGTATTCGCCGAGCTGACCGTGGGTGATGCTCGAGCGGGAGGAGTAGTTGACGGAGCCTTCCCAGCGTATGCGTCCGTTCTCGTCCCACCACGTGTCGTGGTAGTTGGTGGCCTTGTTTATGTGGTTGGCCACGACGTCGACTATGATCTTGATGCCGTATTCGGAGGCTTTCTCGCAGAGGTTCTGCAGCTTGGCCTTGGTGCCGTTGCCGTTGGTGCGGAAGACGAAGTCGTAGGGCATGTAGGCGTAATACCACTCGGCGTTGGTCGAGCAGTTGCCCTGCACGGGGCTTACCTGGATGGCGCCGAAGCCGGCGGCGGCGATGTTTGGCAGCTCTGTGACGATGTCGTCAAACTTCCAGTCGAAGCAGTGGAGGATGTTGCAGTCCTGGATGTTGTCGGGGAAGGAGTAGGTCTGTGCGGCAGCGGAGCCGGCGCAGGCCAGGGCGAGAGTCCCGAAGACCGTTAACTTTGTGATAGTCATGTAGGTATAACAGGTTAAGAATTAATTAATACACGATCGTGTCGTGTCTGAAAGAAAGTAAGCACTGAGTGCGTCGTAATTTTATGCACCACAAAGGTACAAAAATTATTGGAACGGGCGGCCCTATCTCGCAAAAATTCCGTAATTTTGCACTCGGAAAAACGACTAAACACAGATTGTATAGAATGGATCGCAAATTCATCCTCGCCCTGATGGCCGGCGCCGCGATGGCGTTGGCGAGTTCTTGCGGCACCTCCGGCACTGCCGATGAAGCTTCTGCCGAGGCCGCTGCCGACACCACAGTATGCACCGACCTGGCTCTGCACGAGCTTCACGGTCCTGTCAAGGAGTGCACAAAGACCTCTTACTTCGACGTCAAGCTCGACGGAGACAGCTACACTGTGGTTGACACTGTCGGCGACGCTGTGATAAGCTCTACGGCGCGATTCGACGAGCAGGGGCGATATATCAAGAAGGAGAACGAGTCGATCAGGCGTGACGAGATGGGACGCATCGTGCGCTGGGAGGACCACCGGCCCAACGCCGAGAATGTGCCCGGCGGATTCCTTAAAGACACGCTGGAGTATAAGTACGTCAACGGCAACCACCTAGTCAGCACGGGCATGGGCGCCTACGCCGTCATAGTCTACGACGACGAGGGGAAAGTAGTCGGCCAGTACACCGCGCCCGAGCTTACCAAGACATATACATCGGCGTTTAACGTCTACAAGAAGTTTGACAAGAAGGGCAACTGGACGGAGCGCCTGACCATCTGGTCGACGATGGGCGCCAAGGACAGCATCCCGCATCTGAACTATAGCGTCGACCGCCGCGAAATCATTTACTACTAACCGATTACAAGTATTTTCTATGAAGAAAGCAGGATTGATTATCATAGCGCTGGCCGTGGCTCTGGTCGCTGTCATCGTCGTTGGCGTTGTAATGCTCGGCTCGAAAAACAGCGAGCTCGACGCCAAGAACAGCGAGATAGAGGAACTGCAGCTCACCAACGACCAGCTTCAGCTCAACAATGAGTTCGACGCCATCAGCAACGAGTTTGCGCAGTATGAGAACCAGATACAGCGCCTCGACAACGACTCGATCATGGGCAAGTACCAGGCTGCCAAGAGCCGCATCGAGCAGCTGACGGCCGAGCTGGAGAAAGCGCGTCGCGACGGCACCAAGAGCAAGGAGCAGATAGCCGCCCTGCAGGCCAAGATTGCCGACATGCAGAAGGAGATAGATACGCTCAAGGAACTGCTGCGCCACTATGTGGCACAGATCGACTCGCTGGGCAAGGAGAACGCCGGCCTGCGCGCCGAGAACACGGAGATACGCACGCAGAACCGCGAGCTGACATCACAGGTGGAGACTACGTCGAAACAGAACGAGCAGCTCAACCAGCGCATGACCCTCGCCGAGAAGCTTAACGTGACGGGCGTGAGCCTCACCGGTCTGAAGAAGAACGGCAAGACGGAGAAGAATGTAACAAAGGCGCAGCAGCTGATGGTACGCTTCACCATACCGCAGAACAACTCCACGCCCGTGGGCAACAAGACCATCTATCTGCGCATTGTCTCGCCTGAGGGGCAGCTGCTCGGTGGCGCCGGCCACTTCTCGTTCGAGGGGGGAAGCGTGGCATACACAGCCCGCAAGACGGTCGAGTATACAGGCGAGGAACTTTCGGGCGTGACCATCTACTGGGACGTCAACGCCACGCTCAACCCCGGCGACTACACCGTGGAGCTCTTCTGCGACAACTACCGCCTCGTCCGCCGCTCGTTTACCCTCAACAAGTAACTACGAGCTACGAACTAATAACTACAAATTTGTAGTTAATCATGGATGTAAGTGCGCTCATAAGCCAGCTGATCAGCGATATAAACGCCTCGGAGGTCAACACCGTCGGGTCGCTGTTCAAGCTGTGCCTGAGCATGCTGTTAGGCAGTTTCGTCGGGCTTGAGCGCAAGCGCAAGGGGCAGTCGGCGGGCATCCGCACGTTTGCCCTCATCTCGATGGGCGCGACGCTGGCTATGATACTGTCAGTTTACGTCCCGCAGGAATACCTCGGCCTGAAGAACGGCGACCCCAGCCGCATCGCGGCGCAAGTGATCAGCGGCATAGGCTTCCTCGGCGCCGGCGCCATCATACAGATGAAGGGTTCTGTCCGCGGCCTCACCACCGCCGCGGGCATCTGGATAGTGGCCATCATCGGCATGTGCGTCGGCCTGGGGATGTACCTGCTCTCCATCGTCGCCTCGCTACTGATTTACTTTGTGTTGCTCAATATCGAGCGCATCGAGCACCGGCTGGGCATGGGCAACCAGAGCCGAATCATCCGCCTGACGGTCGACGGCACGATTGAGAACATGGAGCCGTACCGGCAGCTGCTCTCGCAGCACGGCGTTCACGTGATAAACATGTACGTGGCATACGACTACCAGGCTCACACCACGTCGGTCAACTTCGTGGTGCTCTCGCGTGAAACTACTGACTATGTGGCGCTGTTCCGTCTCATGCGCGATGTCAACCCCACGCGTGCCCTGTCGGTGGCCAACCAGCTCAGCAGCTAACTGCGAGCTACGAACTACTAACTACGAACGATTATGTTACTGAATCTCATATTGGCGAGCGCGACTGCGGCAAGCGAGACTGCCGGGAGCGCTAACATCGACAGCCTCATCTCCGACCTGGGCTTCATACTGATACTGGCGGCGGTCACTACCATCGTTTTCAAGTGGCTCAAGCAGCCGGTGGTGCTCGGATACATCGTCGCCGGCTTCCTGGCGAGCCCGCACTTCGAGTATCTGCCGTCGGTGACGACGGAGGCCAATATCGAGTTTTGGGCGCAGATAGGCATCATCGTGCTGCTGTTCTCGCTCGGCGTGGAGTTCAGCTTCAAGAAGCTGATGAACGCGGGCGGCTCGGCGGTTGTCACGGCGCTTATCATCATCACCGGCATGGTGTGCGTGGGGTGGTGCTTGGGCAACCTTATGGGTTTCAGCAACATAAACAGCCTCTTCTTGGGTGGCATGCTGTCTATGTCGTCCACCACCATCATTCTCAAGGCGCTTACCGACTTGGGACTGCGGCACAAGAAATTTGCCTCGCAGGTACTGGCGGTGCTGATCGTCGAGGACTTGTTCGCCGTGTTGATGATGGTTATACTGTCCTCCATCGCCCTTAACAACTCTGTGGAGGGCACGGAGCTGCTCTATAGCGTGGCCAAGCTCGGTTTCTTTCTGATGATGTGGATATTGGTGGGCGTCTATGTGATACCATCGCTGCTCAACAAGTTCCGGTCGATGCTCAGCGACGAGACGCTGCTGGTTATCTCGATGGGTCTGTGCCTGGGCATGGCGGTGTTCTCCGTCACCTGCGGCTTCTCGCTGGCCCTCGGCGCCTTCGTCATGGGCTCGATATTGGCGGGCACGAGTTTCGCCGAACGCATCGAGCACGTGACCAACCCCGTCAAAGACCTCTTCGGCGCCGTCTTCTTCATCTCCGTGGGCATGATGGTAAACCCCGACATCATAGTGCATTACTGGTCGCCGATACTAATACTGTCGGCCACGGTGATCGTGGGCATGATCATCTTCGGCACGTTCGGCATGCTCGTCACGGGCCAGCCGCTGTTGGTGTCGATGGAGGCCGGCTTCTCGCTTGTGCAGATCGGCGAGTTCTCGTTCATCATCGCCACGCTCGGCATGAGCCTGGGCGTGCTCGACTCGACCATCTATCCCATCGTGGTGGCTGTGTCGGTGATCACCACGTTCCTGACCCCTTACTTCATCCGTCTGGCGCAACCGGCGTACCGTGGGCTTGAACGGGTGCTACCGAAGAAGCTGAAGGAGGCTCTCGACACATACAGCCGCCGCGCCGTCAGTCAGGCAAGCGAGCGTCGCAGCCTGACGTTCACGGTAATCCGCCGCTACCTGTGGCGCGTGGTGGTCTACTCGGTGATACTTATCGCCGTCGTCCTTTGCGCCACCCACTTCCTGCTGCCGTTCATGCTCAAGATCACCCCCGAATGGGGTCGTCTGGCCACTGCCGTCATCGCCGTAGGCTTTATGTCACCTTTCCTCGTGGCCCTGAGCATTGGTGGGAGCGGGGCGGCGCCCTCGCGCCCCGCGCCGCGCTCGGCTGTGCCGATGATGGTGATGTACGTCTTCCGGTTTGTCCTCGCCTGGGGGTTTGTAGTCTGGGTGCTCTCGTCCATCTACTCCCGGCGCGTCGGTTGGACCATGGGCCTCGCCGTGCTCCTGGTGCTGCTCATCTTCATGTCGCGGCGTCTGCGTGAGCGCCTTGGCGATATGGAGAACCGCTTCTTCAGCAACCTTAACGAGCGCGACCTGCGCCGCAGCGGCAAGAATAACAACCTTATCAACGACATCCACCTCGCCTACATGACCGTGGGCTACGGCTGTCCGTTCGTTGGCGAGCGGCTGATGGACAGCGATATGCGCAAACGCTACGGCGTCAACGTGGTCAACATACAGCGCGGCGAGCAGTTCATTCCCGTTCCGACGGGCGACGTGCGCATCTTCCCCGGCGACGTCATCGGCGTGGTGGGCACCGACGAAGAGATACAGGCGCTGCTGCCTGTGGTAGAGGCGCATGAGGCACCCGTGAAGAATGCGCGACCAAAGGCCGACAGCACAGACGTCAAGCTTACAAGCATCGAGCTGACCGACCGGTCGCCTATCTTGGGGAAAACCATGGCTTCGTCGGGCTTGCGTGAGAAGTATGCCACGCTTCTTGTGAGCCTGGAGCGCGGCGAGGAGTTCCTGCCGCTCGACGGCAAGCTGCGGTTCGCCGCCGGCGACAAGCTGTGGCTCGTCGGCAACAAGCGCGAGATAGCCCAGATCCGTGGCTGAATAGGTAATTAGTGAGTAGTGAGTATATAATTTTCTATTCGTTACTCTCTGCTCACTGCTCTCCGATTACTTTCTAACCTCTTTTACGATTTTTATTAAACAGGCTCTTATTAAACAGGCTCTTAAGCCTGAATTTTATGGAGAGCCATGCGCGCGGGATAAACTCTTGTGTGAGCGCCTGCCACTGCGAGCGGAATTTTCGGCCCGAGGGATTGGCCACGCTCAAGGCGTCGAGGGTGTTACCCTCCATGTAGCCTATATATGTATGACAGAGGTCGCTGCTGCTGAAGTAGAGTCGGTAGCTGCCGCCCGGAAGTTTTACCAAGGATGCGCGGTAGAGGTCGTAGTAATATGATCCCTTGGCCTGTCGGCCGTGGAGAGCCGTGCAGAGGTATTGGAACCGGATGCCGTCGGAGCTGCGCCAGAGAGTGAGTTCGGAGAACTCGTAGACGGTGAGCACATAGCTTTCGCCGTCGCGTATGACGTCGATATGCCAGGGGTTGGAGGTGTGGCCGTCGAGAGTGCATAGCCGAGATGGCGACCATTCGCGTCCGTCGGGACTGGTAGCGAGGCGGACGTGGCGTGGACCGGCGCCTTCGCTGTCGACGTACCACATTTTGTACAGGCCCTCTTCCCGGATAACGGCGGGAGAGACTATCATGTCGCCTAAGGCGGCCGTGCGGCCTTCGGCGAGCGCGGCCAGGTATTCGCGGTCGCTCCAAACGACGCCATCGGCTGAGGTCTTGCGCAGGAGCCACACGTCGGCGCGGTGGTTTTC
>CAYOUJ010000081.1:0-9577 GCA_964407165.1 uncultured Muribaculaceae bacterium
GGCTGCGCTCCGCTTGCCCGGGGTTATCATCATCGCGCTCCTTTGGAGCGCATTTATAAAATTATTGGTATTCGCTGAATAGTTACGGATTTCACAGATACCATTTTAATCTGTGAAATCCGTGTAATCTGTTGGCTTTTTGTGGCTTCTGACGTTTCTGTATGCGTGACAAATTGCAAGGTTTAGCCGTCCACGCCTTAGGTAGCCATCATGATGAAAAGGATGACGTTTGTAGTCGATTTGTCGCTTTCCAAGTATATTTTAGCAGGAACTGTGTACTGACGATTACCCAAGCTTGTCACTTTGCCGCTGACTGTTACCACCATTGGAGCCATTCCGAGCAAGTCGGTCATCTTGAGCGTGAGTTCGCCCGTGGCGGAGTTATACGAGCCTGTCGCTTCGCAGTTGCTGCAGTCGTCCACATTGCCCTTGGCGTTGAAGTGCACGTATGCATACATGCCAGTAAATTCCTCTCTTTCTGCGTCTTGTACACTGATCATGTAGCCCATGTTGGCGGGCTTGAAGTTGGAGGCGCTCTTGGTGGCGGTGCGCTTGCGCGTCTTCTTCGTGGCGGCCTCGGCACTGAAGCCTACGGCCAGCGTGGCTGCCACCAGCAAGAGGGTCAGGCAGCGCGTCAGGATTCCTTTCATAATCTTGTTCGGTTGTTTATAATAGGGTTAAGAAATGTTTTTGCAAATGTAGCGAAAATTTGCCGTGCCGCAAAAAATAGAACCCAAATGACCGGCACGGAGTAACTATTCAGTCCCACACCAGGGGCGCGCTCTGGAAATAAACAAAGGTAACACAGGGAGTGTTACATGGTAGCGAATAAAATTTTGCTCCAAAGGAGCAACTTGATGATAACCCCGGGCAAGCGGAGCGCAGCCCGGGGGTTAAGAAAAATCGCCCCGACATGCACCCCAAAGGGGTGCGCTGATGATTGGCTCAACAATCATTAGCGCACCCCTTTGGGGTGCCGGGGCGCGAGGACGCATCTCCGATTCCCCGGGCTGCGCTCCGCTTGCCCGGGGTTATCATCAACGCGCTCCTTTGGAGCGCATTTATAAAAATATTGGTATTCGCTGAAGAGTTACTTCACGGATTACACAGATTTATAATTTTTAATCTGTGTAATCCGTGAAATCTGTTGTTTCTCTTGTTTCTATCGTTTCTGTATGCGACCAATCAGGGCGATGGCGGCGGAGGCGGAGGGGGTGCGCAGCAGCTGGCGGCCGGCGGAGTCGGCGACGATGAAGTAAGGGGTGCGGTTGATGCTCAGGCGGTTGAGGGCCGTTGCCGCGGCGGCGCCGGGCACCCAGGTGCGGTCATAGCGCGCCGAGTCGCGGGTGGCGGCGCTGCGCCAGGCCTGCTCGTCGGCCTGCATCGAGATCTCGATCACCCCCAGGCGCCGCTCCGGATAGTCGGCGCGCATCTGCCGCAGGGCGGCACCCACGGAGTCATTGCGTCCGGCGGTCTTGGTGGTGAAGGCGATGAGCGTGTAAGAGTGGTCGGCGGGGTTGAAGGAATAGATGCTGTCATGCAGGCCCACCAGGTTGAGCGGGCGTATGAGGGCGCTGAAGTCGCGCTGCGAGCGCGAGCGCATGACGGCGCTGAAGTTCTCGATGAGGTTGACGGGACGGCACTCGGGGGCGATGACGTTGAGCAGCGAGTCGGCCACAGCCTCGTAGCCCTCCACCTCAAAGCGGCTGACCAGCAGCGCGGTGGCGCTGAGCGAGGAGGTGTTGGCGAGCACATAGTCGTGGATGGCCTCGTTCACGGCCTCCGTGTCGTGGGCCTTCAGGGCCTCGGCGTGGTCGGCGAGGAAGGCGGCTATCTGCTCGTTGACCCGGCTCCCCTTGACGGTCATTGCCGCGGGGCCGTCGAGATTGAGGTGCACCTTGACGTGCTCGCCACCCTGCACCACGAGCATGCACACAGGCTGCCCGTTGGAGGTGAGCGCGAAGTCGGCAAGCGTCGGCTCCTTGGCCACCCCCTCGAAGGTGAGCACACCCTTCTTCGTCGGCTGCGCCTCCACGCGGTAGACCGTGCCGTCGGCGTAATACATCATGGTCACGCCACGGGTGCCGATATCGTCGATGGTGAGCGACACCTTGAAATGCGTGTCGTCGGCGCACGCTCCCAGGAGCAGCGCCAATATAAGGAATAGTGTAGTCTGCCTAATCATGCTGCAAATTTACAAAATGTCGCGCATACAGAAACAACAGAAACCCTCAGAAACTCCATTTTGTTTCTAACCTAAGGGGAGTTTCTAACTGTTTCCGTCGTTTCTGTATGAGCCACGAGGGCAAGATTTAACAAAATTTAGTGCGAGGGTTAGGCGTTTTCGGCTTAACTTTGCATATCTCATCTATCAGAAACAGATCAACATCAATCTAACTATTCCACAACGAACTATGAAGAAGAAATTTATCTGCGTTGTCTGCGGTTATATCCACGAAGGCGACGAAGCTCCCGAGAAGTGCCCGCTCTGCGGCGCCCCCAAGTCGAAGTTCAAGGAGATGGAGGAGACCGAGGCCCTCCAGTTTGTCACCGAGCATGAGATCGGCGTGGCCAAAGGCACCGACGAGGAGATGATCAAAGACCTCAACGCCCACTTCCAGGGCGAGTGCACCGAGGTGGGCATGTATCTGGCCATGTCGCGCCAGGCCGACCGCGAGGGGTATCCCGAGGTCGCCGAGGCCTTTAAGCGCTATGCCTTCGAGGAGGCCGAGCACGCCGCCAAGTTCGCCGAGCTGCTCGGCGACTGCGTATGGGACACGAAGACCAACCTTGAGAAGCGCATGGCCGCCGAGGCCGGTGCCAACGCCGACAAGATGCGCATCGCCCGCCGCGCCAAGGAGCAGAACCTCGACGCCATCCACGACACCGTGCACGAGATGGCCAAGGACGAGGCCCGCCACGGCCAGGGCTTCCAGGGCCTCTACAACCGCTACTTCAAGAAGTAGAAACGTTTTATCTCATACAGAAACAATAGAAACCAATAGAAACTCTTTTTTGTTTCTATTGGTTTCTATTGTTTCTGTATGAGACAATTTTTCGGAATGGATTCCGAAAAATTTTGCTCTTCCCATACAGAAACAGACAGAAACAGACAGAAACTTAAAAAACAGATTTAACGGATTACACAGATTTGCAACCACGAATTTCACGAATTAAACGAATTTCACGAATTTTTATCTGTGTAATCTGTCGTTTAATTAAAATAGTTTCTGTTGGTTTCTGATGTTTCTGTATGTGATCAGGAGAAGTAGTCGATGCGCATGGCGTGGCGGACTTCGGCCATGGTGGCTGCGGCGGCCTCGCGAGCGGCGGCGGTGCCGCGGCGGAGGACGTCGTAGACGGCCGGCAGGTCTTTCTCAAGCTCGGCGCGGCGCTCGCGGATAGGCTCGAGCAGCTCGTTGAGCACGTTGAGCAGCAGCTTCTTGACGGTGCCGTCGCCGAGGCCGCCGCGGGTGTAGTGCTCCTTCATCTCGTCGAGGCACGCGTAGTCGGGCAGGTAGCGGCTGAAGTGCTCGTCGCGGCAGAAGGCGTCGAGGTAGATGAACGGGCAGTTGCCCTCGAGGTGGCCGGGGTCGGAGATGTTGAGGTGCAGCGGGTCGGTGTACATGCTGTTGACCTTCTTTTTCAGCTCCTTGGGGGTGTCGCTGAGGTAGATGGCGTTGCCGAGGCTCTTGCTCATCTTGGCCTTGCCGTCGGTGCCGGGCAGGCGCATGCACACGGCGCTGTCGGGCAGCAGTATCTCCGGCTCGACCAGCGTGGGGCCGTAGATATGGTTGAAGCGACCCACCAGCTCGCGCGTAAGCTCGAGCATGGGCTTCTGGTCCTCCCCTACCGGCACCGTGGTGGCCTTGAAGGCGGTGATGTCGGCGGCTTGGCTGACGGGGTAGCAGAAGAAGCCGAGGGGTATGTCGGCCTCGAAATTGCGCATCTTGATCTCCGTCTTCACCGTCGGGTTGCGCTGCACGCGCGAGACGGTGACAATGTTCATCAGGTAGGTGGTCAGCTCGGTGAGCTCGGGCACCATCGACTGGATGAGGATGTTGCTCTTGGCGGGGTCGATGCCGCAGGAGAGGTAGTCGAGGGCCACCTGGACGATGTTCTGGCGCACCTTCTCCGGATTGTCGGCATTGTCGGTCAAGGCCTGCGCGTCGGCAATCATGATGTATATCTTGCTGAACTCCCCGGAGTTCTGCAGCTCGACGCGGCGGCGGAGCGAGCCGACGAAGTGGCCGAGGTGTAGGCGGCCTGTCGGGCGGTCGCCGGTAAGTATTATCTTTTCCATAATCGAGTTAATCGAGTTAGTCGATGACTGTCGATAATCATCGATGGCTGTCGATTTTATTATTTAAGGGCTTGTTTGATGCGGGCGAGGGCCTCGCGGAGGTTGTCGTCAGAGGTTGCGTAGCTAAGCCGTATGTATCCCGGCAGGGCGAAGGCGGCGCCGTCGACGGTGGCCACGTGGGCCTTCTCGAGCAGATACATGGTGATGTCGGCCGAGCTGTCCATGCGGCGCCCGTCGAAAGTGCGGCCGATGAAGGCGCTGACGTTGGGGAAGAGGTAGAAGGCGCCCTGCGGCACATTGCAGCGCAGGCCGGGTATCTCGCTGGCGAGGCTCACAACGAGGTCGCGGCGGCGCTCAAAGGCGCGCCGCATCTGCTCGACACACTCCTGCGGCCCGTTGTAGGCTGCCTCGGCGGCCTTCTGCGCTATCGACGAGGGGCCGGAGGTCTGCTGGCCCTGCAGCTTGACGCACGCCTTGGCCACGGCCGGCGGAGCGGCCAGGAAACCGATGCGCCAGCCCGTCATGGCGTATGCCTTCGACACGCCGTTGATGACCACCACCCTGTCGGCAATCTCCCGGAACGAGGCCAAGGAGGTGAACGAGCCGGTATAATTAATGTGTTCGTAAATCTCATCGGCGATGACTGCCACGTCTGGATGGCGTGCTATGACGTCGACGAGGCCCTGCAGCTCCTCGCGGGAGTATACGCTGCCGGTGGGGTTGGAGGGGGAGCAGAGTATGACGAGGCGGGTGCGGGGTGTGATGGCCTGCTCGAGACGCTCGGGAGTGACCTTGAAGTCGCTGTCGATGCCCGCGGGGACAAGCACGTTGACGCCCTCGGCCAGCTTCACCAGCTCCATGTAGCTCACCCACGCGGGGACAGGTATGATCACCTCGTCGCCGGGATTGACCAGTGCCATGATGGCGTTGGAGAGGGCCTGCTTGGCGCCGTTGCCGACGACTATCTGCGAGGGGTCGTACGTCAGACCATTGTCACGCAGGAGCTTGGCGCACACCGCCTCGCGCAGGCTCAGGTAGCCCGGCACGGGAGAGTAGTGCGAGTAGTTCTCGGCGACGGCACGGCATGCGGCCTCCTTGATGTGGTCGGGGGTGTTGAAGTCCGGCTCGCCCACGGCGAGATTGATGACATCGACGCCTTGGGCGCGCAGCTCGGCGCTCTTCTGCGACATGGCCAGCGTGGCCGAGGGCGACAGCGCCTGTATGCGCTGGGAGATGGTGATGGGCATAGATGGGGTGGTTAACGTGTTATTTTGCCGCAAAATTACGAATAATATCGGCAACAGCAAAAAAATCGATGACAATCGATGGGCTATCGATAGCCTATCGATTATCCCCCGATTGGGCGTTTGGTCGAAAAAGGTAGGCGTTTGGACGGATTTGCATTTTTTGTTTGCCGCTTCGGAAATTTTGCGTAACTTTGCCCCTGACAAGTCTATCCCACAGGGATACCACTTATACTTACACGATTTACTCTCACATTTTATTTTCACACTTTTAAAAGCTTAAGTCAAGCATGAAGAAACTGTTTCTCATTCTGATGGCAGCCCTTGCTGTGCTCTCGGCATCGGCAGCCGACCTGTATCTGCGCGGTACGGTCACCAGCTGGAACGCGCTCAACGCGTACAAATTCTCCACCACCGACAACGACACCTACACCCTCGACGTGGCGTCGCTCAGCGGCGAGTTCAAAGTAGCCGACGCGGGGTGGAGCACCTACAACTACGGCGCCACCAACTCAAAGAAAGTGGAGATCGGCACCCCCTATGTCTGCACCTCCGGCGGCGGCAACATGTCGCTCTCCGGCACCGGCAGCGCCACCAACGTGCGCCTGACCTTCGTCCTGAGCACACGCACGCTCACCATCACCGGCCAGGAGGCGGCCAACGACTACGACGTCATCTACGTCATCGGCGACTTCAACGGCACCTCCTGGAGCGAGACCCGCACCGACATGCCCCTGTCGCTCGTGAGCGGCACCGAGGACACCTTCGAGGGCACCGTCAAGTTCACCTCCACGGACAACTACCTCAAGTTCAAGGCCGGCACGTGGGTCTACGGCCCCGGTGAGTCGGCCACGGCCGACGTCGACCTCGACACCGACGGCACCACAACCATCACCAACCCCGCCGGCGACAAGGCATACATGATACCCGCCGGCGAGTACAAGATGACCATCAAGCTCACCAACGGCTCCTCCACCGGCACCCTCACCGTCGGCTCCGGCGCCCCCGTCGTGCTCCCCGTGGCCATCGCCGGCGCCTTCAACAACTGGAGCGACACCGCCAACGTCACCACCAACATAGTCGACGGCCTGGCCTCCGTCATCGTCCCCGCCTACACCAACGGCACGGGCGAGGGCACGGGTTTCAAGGTGGTCTACGGCACCACGTGGTACGGCCTGTCGACCACCCTCGCCAACGGCGTGATGAGCGAGACCCTCGCCGCCGGCGCCCAGGATGACAACATCCAGCTCCCCGCCGACGCCGAGGGCAAGGACGTAACCTTCACCTTCGACACCGAGGCCAAGACCGTCAAGGCCGTCTGGAGCGCCGACCAGTACCCCGCCACGCTCTACATGATAGGCATGGACAACTTCAAGTATCAGGGCGAGGCCGAGAAGCGCAACTACATACCCATGGAGAAAGGGGAGAACGGTGTCTACACCGCCAAAAACATCATCGTGCTCAACAATAAGAACGGCTCGTCAGCACCCATCATGTTCGGCGACAACCCCGTCAGCGCCGACTGCACCCGGCAGTGGGGCACCGCCAGCCTTGGCGCCGAGGCTTTGCCCGACCGATGGACACACCTCGACGAGAGCGCCAACGGCTCGACCATGTACAGCCTCAAGACACTCTATAATCTCTATAACATCACCGTCGACCTCAGCACCGACTCCGTCTACCTCGAGACCATCCCCACCTACGAGAGCGTAGTCATCACCGGCTACTTCAACTCTTATAACAAAGTGGAGAACTCCACCAACATAATAGTCGACAGCGTGGCCACCATCAAGGTCAACAACTATGAGAAGCAGGCCGTCGGCTTCACCGTCAAGTGGCACAACGTGAACTACGGCATAAAGAACCTGACGCTGGAAAACCGCGTGCCCTCCGAGACGCTCGACGTCAACCCCGGCAGCCCCTACATGCTCCTCAACAAGGAGGCCCTGGGCCAGGAGCTCACCTTCAAGTTTAACGTGCAGACCAAGGTGCTCACCGTCAGCTGGGGCGACGAGCCTGACTATCCCGTGGCCCTCTACATGCTCGGCGACGCACAGGGCTGGGATCCCTCCGCTCCCCTGCTGCTGACCGCTGACGGCAGCGGCAAGTACACCCTCGAGTCCGTCGAGATGACCAAGGCCTCCGGCAGCGACTACTCCTACTTCAGCTTCTGCACCGCCAAGGGAAGCAACTCCAACGACTGGGCCGGCGTGGGTACCCGCTACGGAGCCTCCACCGACGGCTACACCCTCAGCGACGGCGTGGCAGCCACCCTCGTCGAGGGCGAGAACGCCTTCATGGTCCCCGGCGCCCTCACCTACAAGGTGGAGGTCAACTTTGCCGACATGACCGTCACGGCCACCAACATCAGCGGCATCGAGAGTGTCGCCGCTGACGCCGAGGCCCCCGTAGACGTATACACCGCCGCCGGCGTGCGCGTCCGCACGGCCGTCAACGCCGCCGACGCCACCACCGGCCTCCCCGCCGGCTTCTACATCGTCGGCACCCGCAAGGTAATAGTAAGATAATCCCCGAAACCATCGATAACCAGTCGATAACCAATCGATAATCTATCGATGGTTGTCGATGGTTGTCGATGGTTATCGATGGTTATCGAAAACCAATCGAATAAAATCGGTAACCAACCGCCCCCGGGTCGGTCGGTTATCCATATTTCTTATAGAAGAATAATTGCCGTTAATAATTTTCAATAGTAGCTATTGAAAAATTTTATTTCGATTTGTTTGGTCAGTAGGCTAACAAATTGTAAATTTGCAGCGTGTTTGGCAACGGCCTGACACGCTGAAATATTAAAATAAGAGACGTTATGTCCTCTTCTTGTTGCTGAGAAGCGTCGGAAACTTACTCGCAATACGCAAGAAAGGGTCGTAACTGTCTCCACGTCATAGGCGTGGAGCTGTTATTTCCACTTCTTCGTATACAGGTATCCGACCACCTTCAGCAAAAGGCGTGGCATAGCAGCCCACGCCTCTTTTTTGTTGTACCTGCCGGATAGGGCTGCCCGGCGCGAATTAATCACGTATTTATTTTATGGCAAAACTATCTAAGTGGCTGATGGCACTGGTGGCCTTAGCCCTCTGTGTCACATTCACCGCCTGCGGAGATGATGACGAGCCGGAGGTGACGAAGCCTTCGACAGGTGGTGATGACAACCCGGAGGAGACCTACAGTTACAAACTGAGCGACCTGGTGTCGGTGGGAAGTTGGAAAGACCTGAAGTTTGACAGCTCTGACCGTATCGTGTCATACACACAAAACTCGAAGACGGTGACCTACTCCTACTCCTCCAGCAAGATAACACGCACTGACAGTTATGGCACCGACACCTATTACCTGACCAACGGGCTGGTAACTTCGGGGAAAATAAAGGAGGGGTACACCTTTACGGTGGAGTATTCAGGCAAAAAGCTTTCGTCCATCCACTACGGCACCTCGAGCGACAGCGAGGAAGAATGGTATGAATATACTTACACCTCCGGCAGCATCCAGGAGAAGCGCACCTTCCGCGATGGCAATACCAAGCACGAGCCGTTCTACAGCTCAATCACATTCGAGCGCGTTAACTTGGGCGGCTATTACAACTACATCTATCCCTATCTGAAAGACGACAAACAGTGCATCTTCGAGTTCTATTGGATTGATCCATTCCTCTATGCAGAGGGTTATTTTGGAACCACTTTCGACGGACGTCTGGTTTCGAAGGTTGGTGAGTTTGGCGATGAGACCACATACTTCTATACCTACGACAGCCGAGGCTACCTGACCAAAATGGAACGCATCACATCCTCAGGTAACAGCTACACCACCAGTTACACCTGGAAATAAGGCCTGACACCTGTCAGCAAAAATCATATCCAACACATACACATTGCAACATGAAAAAGATCTTTAAATGGTGGCTGATGGCCTTGGTGACCGCAGCCCTCTGTGTCACCTTCACTGCTTGCGGTGACGATGACGACGAGCCCTCCAGCTCAATCGTGGGCACCTGGAAACGCAGCAATATCAC
>CAYOUJ010000082.1:0-8253 GCA_964407165.1 uncultured Muribaculaceae bacterium
AAAAAAAGTGTACCTTTGTCGCAATTATCATATCACTTTTCCAAAGGTATTCACTATGCGCAAGGTTTTGTTCGTTCTGTTTGCATCGCTATTGGCGCTCTCTGCCGCCGCTCAGCTCCCCTCCGTACAGCTCCGCGACATCGAGGGCCGCACCGTCGACACCGCCACGCTGTCGAACGACGGGCGCCCCATCATCATCAGCTTCTGGGCCACTTGGTGCAAGCCATGCCAGCGCGAGCTCAAGGCCATCGCCGAGGTCTACGACGAGTGGCAGGAGGAGACCGGCGTCCGCCTCGTTGCCGTCAGCACCGACGAGGGCCAGAACGTGGCAAAGGTGCGCCCGCTGGTCGACGCCGAGGGGTGGGAATACCAGGTGCTCCTCGACTCCAATGGCGACTTCATGCGTACGCTCGGCGTGCAGACCATACCCCACGCCCTCATCGTCGACGGCCAAGGCAACATCGTCTGGCAGCACACCGGATACACCGAAGGGGGCGAGCAGGAGATAATCGACGTGGTACGCAAACTCGTCAACCAATAGCAAATGAACAAGACGCTAAAGATATTGCTCCCGGCACTGATGTGCGCGGGGATCGTCACGGCACAGTCGCCCGGCGACGGCACCGTCAACCGTGTGACCGTCCACGGCTCCGTGCAGGCCGACATACTCATCCCCACCGAAGACGTCACCTACGGCTCATATAAATATACGGACGACGTCATGGCCAACCTCTACGCCAACGCCGCCCTATACTCGAAGTATGTCGACGCCGGCCTCCGATTCGAGTATCTCGAACATCCGCTCCCCGGCTTTGAGCCTGACTTCAAGGGTTGGGGCGTGCCAAACTTCTGGGTCAAGGGCAAGTACAAGGGCGTCGAGTTGACCCTTGGCGACTTCTACGAGCAGTTTGGCTCCGGGTTCATCCTACGCAGCTACGAGGAGCGCTCCTTGGGCGTCGACAACCCTCTGCGCGGAGCGCGCGTGACAGTCCGCACAGTCCCCGGCATGCGCCTGACGGCCCTCGGCGGCGTGCAGCGCGTCTATTGGGACTGGGAGAAGAAAGACATCGACCTCGGCGTCAACTATGAGATAGACCTGCAGCAGCTCATCAAGCCTATGCAGGCGCACGCCACAAACCTCACCCTCGGCCTGAGCTTCGTCAACAAGCACGAGAAGGACGAGACGGTCATGGTGCCAGGCACCAACCAGCGCCTCAACCTCCCCTCCAACGTGCAGGCCTGGGACGCCCGCGCCCAGCTCACCCGCGGACCGTGGAGCATCCTCGGCGAGTTTGCCTGGAAAGGCCAGGACCCCTCGCTCGACAACGACTACACATACGGCAAGGGGACGGCCGTGCTCCTCTCCGGCAGCTACTCCCGCTCGGGCCTCAGCGTGTTCGTGCAGACCAAGCGCTCGGAGGACTTCTCTTTCCGCAGCCGCCGCTCAATGACCGGCATCTCCTCATACATTAATAATATGCCTCCCTTCGCCTACCAGCACACTTACACCCTCGCGGCCATGTACCCCTACGCCACGCAGGCGTCGCCCGGCGAGTGGGCGTTTCAGGGCGCCATGCAATACAAGTTCAAGAAAGGGAGCGCCCTCGGCGGCAAGTACGGCACCAAGGTGACGCTCAACCTCTCATGGATACGCGGCCTGTCAGGCACCGAGCCGGAGCAGTATCACGGCACATATTACGGAACGGACGGCCTCAGCTCCAAGTTCTTCGGCATGGGCGAGGGGTATTACCACGACATCAACCTGCAGATAGAGAAGCGGATACTCTCACCTTGGACGCTCACCTTTATGTACATGAACCAGATGTATAACCAGCAGGTGATGGAGGGCCACGGCGACCGGCATCTGCGCTCAAACATCTTCGTCGCCGACAGCAAGGTGAAGCTCTCGCGCAAGTGCACGCTCCGCACCGAGCTGCAATATCTGCAGACCCACGGCGACCATGGCGACTGGGTATACGGCCTCGCCGAGCTGTCGGTGCTCCCCCGCCTGATGTTCTCCGCCTCCGACCAGTGGAACACCGGCGGCGGACAGGGGCACTTCTACATGTTCTCCGTCACCGGCACTTACCGCTCAAACCGCCTCATGATAGGCTACGGACGCACCCGAGCCGGCTACAACTGCTCCGGCGGTGTCTGCCGCTACGTTCCCGAGACCAAGGGCTTCACCATCAACTACAACTACAATTTCTGACCCCATGCGCCTCAGTATAAATACAAAGACTCTGTTACTCTTTAACTTCGCCGCTCTGTCGCTCGCCTCGTGCAGCGACGTGGCCGACGACGACCGCTACATCGACCTCCCCGTGGTAGAGGTGCAGCGCTCCGTGCTCGTCGAAGACTTCACCGGCCAGGCATGCGTCAACTGCCCCACGGCCCACGAATACATCCACAGCCTCGAGGAGCAGTATGGCGATGCCGTCATCGCCGTGAGCATACACGCCGGCGTGCAGAGCGTGCCCTACGACAGCGAGGTGCGCAAGGGACTCGCCACCCCTGTCGGCGAGATCTACGACGCCGAGGGTGGCATAGCCCCCCACGGCTACCCATCGATAGTGGTCGACTATGACTTCTCAAGCGTCTATGTCGGCACCGCCACCGAGTGGATCGACGCCGTGCGCACGGCCATGGCGCAGCCCTCCCCTATCCGCCTGGAGGCCACGGCCTCGATGAACGCCGACAGCTCGTCCATAGAAATCAGTGTGTCAGCCCTTTGCTCGACAGAGTGGACTGGCGTCCTGCAGATGTGGATAGTCGAGGACAGCATCGTCGCACCGCAGCGCGGCGTCGACGGCCGCAGCGCCTGGACGCAGGAATATGTGCACTCTAACGTGCTCCGCGCCGCCGCCAACGGCACTTACGGCCAGCAGATTACTCTCACGCCCAACCACACCGGCACATTCACCTGCAACTATCCAATCACCACCGACTGGGAGCGCACATGGGTGCCCGCCAACCTGCGCATCGTGGCCTTCTGCCGCGATACCACGGGCGTAATCCAGACAACACGCACTAAAGTAACAAACTAAATCGATAACCTCGATAGAAAATCGACCAATTATTAATCTTTTAATCACCAGCTTATGAAGAAATCGTTACTTCTCATCGCTGCTGTCGCAACGGCCCTCTGCGCCGGTGCACAGAAACCCGTGCTGCAAGCGCAGCCCGTGGCCGTCGACTTCCCCAACGGCCCCGAAGTGAAAAAGACACCCTCCATGGCCACCGGCTCGGTATGGTTCTCCTACTCCGAAGACCCCTACTACCGGGTAGGCTACCAGGCCGGTTATTTCCTCGCCGGCGCCATGGAGATCGACGCCGAGACGGCCACCAAGTTTGCCGGCGTGCAAATCGACCGCATCAGCTTCGCCCTGCACAGCCCCAACGACTCTACGGCCACCATCTTCATCTCGGAGAGCATCACTGCCGCTCCCGCCATCACCAAGACGGTGGCCATCGCCAACACCGACGAGTGGCAGGAGTTCACCTTCGACACCCCCTACACCATCACCGCCGGTAAGCCTGTATATGTAGGTTACATCTATCAGCAGAACACCGCCGACTCCTACCCCGTCTTCATGGACGGCAACACCACTTCCACCGACCCGGGCGGCCTGCTCGCCATCGGCACCACAGCCGACGGATGCTTCGGCTCGTTCTACGACTACACCTCCAACTACGGCATGGTCTGCATCAAGGCGGGCCTGACGGGCGAGTTCAAAGACATCGACGCCACCGTCATCGACATGTACGCCCCCGAGCGCGTCAACGCCGGCAAGGAGTTCTCCGCCGAGATCGAGCTGCGCAACTTCAGCGCTTCCCCTATCACCACGGCCACCGTTGAGTATACCCTCGACGGGGTGACCAAGACCGTGGAAGCCAACGCCGAGACGCCCATCGCATTCGGCACCGTCGGCACTGTCACCATCAGCGGCCTGAGCATCGCCTCCGTCTCCACCACCGCCTACACCATGACCGCCAAAGTCACCAAGGTCAACGGCGCCGACTACGCCCTCGAGCAGGTTTCAGACCAGATTATCTGCACACCCTTCACCGTCGAGCCCAAGATGGTGGTCGAGGAGTTCACCTCCACCAAGTGCGGCTACTGCCCCGTGGGCATCGTGGGCATGGAGTTCATGAAGTTCTACTACCCCCGGCAGTTCATCCCCATCGCAGTACACAGCACCGGCATGGGCACCGACGAGATGACCTACAAGCCCTACCAGACGGGCATGTATGACTACACCTACTCCTACCCCAGCTGCCTGACCAACCGCAACGTCGACTTCGCCACCTATCCCTCCTCCTACTACCTCTACAACAGCTACCTGGATGACATCCAGGGCTCCATCGCTGCCGCCGAGGTGGACATGAAGGCTGAGTGGTACACCGTCGAGCGCTCCGCCGCCGACATCACCGTCACCTCCAAGTATGACCTCGACTATGCCGCAGCCAACTTCCGCTGGGCTCTGGTCATGACCGAGGACTCCGTAGGCCCGTACAGCCAGACCAACTACTACGCCGGCAGCTCCTCCGCCCCCGGCGACTGGGGCAGCATGGGCTCCAGCCAGAGCTGGCTCTATGACGACGTGGCCCGCTATATCAGCACCTTCTCCGGCGACGCCTCCTCCGTGCCCGCCGCCATCACCGCCGGCCAGGAGTACACCTACACCACCCGCGTGCCTGTCTACGACCTCCAGAACGCCTACGGCAACGTGGTCGACGTCAACGCCGACAACATCCACTTCGTGGCTCTGCTGCTCGACGCCACCACGGGCGAGGTTGTCCAGGCTGTCACTATACCCTCTGCCGACGTGGCCGCCAACACCTCCGGCCTCCACTACCAGCGCCTATACCTCGATGGCGAGTTTGAAAGCTCCTACGTCATCGGCGACTCCGTTGAGATCGACGCCCGCTCGACCATGGACCTCCCCGTCAGCGTGGCCGTAACCTCCGGCGACGCCACATACGCCGACGGCGTACTGAAGTTCAACGGCGCCGGCACTGTGGTGATCACCCTGTCGCAGGCCGGTAACGACAACGTGCTGCCCGCTGCCGACGTTACCGTCAGCTTCGTCGTCAAGCAGGACCAGATCATCACCTGGGATCAGGACCTCAGCCAGTGCGAGGTAGGCCAGAGCTACGAACTCAACGCCACGGCCTCCTCCGGTGGCACCGTCACCTACAAGGTGGTTGACGGCTCCGCAGGCCGCATCTCCCTCGGCAAGCTCCGCTTCAGCAAAGAGGGCACCGTCACCCTCCGCGCCTCACAGGCCGGTAACGACACCTACGCCCCCGCCTACCTCGACAAGGTTTGCTCCACCACCGGCGCCGGCATCGAGACCATCACCATCGACGACGTTAAAGATTCCATGGTCTTCGACCTCGACGGCCGCCAGGTCACCAGCCCGCAGTCGGGCCGCGTCTACATCGTCATCCGCGACTCCCGTGCCGCCAAAGTCCTCGTCAAGTAACCCATCTTAACCGCTTATATAGCCCCGCGGACCGTGTCCGCGGGGCTTTTATATAGGAGCGGGGCGGCGCCCTCGCGCCCCGCACGCGGCAGGCGTTCAAGAGCGAGTACGGAGGGCGACCGTCCCCGGCCGCACGCCACGGGCGTTCAAGAGCGAGTACGGAGGGCGGCCGTCCCCGGCCGCACGCCACAAAGGGTGTCTACGCGCCTCACATCGCAGACATGGTCGGCTTGCCGACCACTTCCAGTAGCGCAGTGTGGCGGCATCGGCTTGCCGATGCCTGCCACGCTGGGAAACAGCAGCATAACTCGCCCACGCATCGGCTTGCCGATGCATTCGAGGGAATTAAACGCATCGGCAAGCCGATGCTATTTTTCCAAACCCTTGCTTTCCCAGGGTGCGTGGCATCGGCAAGCCGATGCCCGCACCCTGCGCTACTTGAACATGTCGGCAAGCCGACATTGCTGACGACGTGGGGCGGGGAAGTGCGGCCGGGACGGCCGCCCTCCGTACTTGTGTGCGGGGCGCGAGGGTGCCGCCCCGCTCCTATAAAGAAAGCCCCGCGGAGAGGGTCCGCGGGGCAGAGGTAGGTAAAATTAGTATTTAGGGAAGTGTTTACTTCTGCTGGAAGGTGACGCCCGTGGCAATGTCGGCAGCAGCACCGCCGGTGAACGTGGTGGCAGCGTCGTAGTACATAGCCACAGCCTTGTCGTTAGCCATACGACCTGCGACTACGGGGAATACGGAGGCGTAGGTACCCTCTACGCTGACGGCGCAACCGGTCAGGGTGACGGTCGTCGGATAGTTGTAAGAAGTCGAGTTAAAGTTGCCGAAGGTGATGGCGGCCTTGGTTACCATATTGCCCTGTGACCAGTTTTCCTTGTAATTCTCGGCAGCAGCCTTGGCAGCGTCCTCGGTAGCATAGCCCGAAACATCCATCTTGAAGGTGGAGTTTTCGGCAGTAACCGTACCGCCACGGAAGATAGCAGCTTGGACGACACCGGTCAGCTCGCTATCGGTGATGGTCAGCGTACCGGGCACGTTATAGAGGATAGCGGTAGCTGTGCTGCTGACGAGCTTGCTGGAAGCGATGGTGACAGCAGAAGCAGTGCCGTCACTGGCGTTGGTCGACAGGGCGAAGTCGGTGGAGTTGATTTCGCAGCCGGTCATGGTGACCTTGCCGCCGGTGGAGTTGATGACTACGCCGTTGCTGTTGCTGCCGGTGAGGTTCATGGTAACGTTCTCAAGGGTGACGGGAGTGCCTTTCCATACGCAGATGGCGCCTGTGCCCTGAACAGCGGAGTTGATGGTCACGTCCTTGGCCTCAAGGCTTCCGCCGTTTGCTGCGACGGGTATCGTGTTGGCTGTATGGTTAATAACCACGTTGTTGACCTTGATGGTACCGTTATTGGTATTGACGGCATAGTTAGTGGTGGCATTTACCGTGCCGTTGTTGATTTCAAGGGTGGAGTTGCTTCCGGCAATGATCATGCCATTGATGGTAATCGAGTGGCCTGCAAGGTCAAGGACAACGGTGCGACCTTTGGTGGCGCCGCAGTTGCCGGTTCCGGCAATGTCCTGCGTAAGCGTTACGATACCGCTGCCGCCCTCGGGAATGGAGGCGATGGCCTTCGAGAGTTCAGAAGCGGTAGCAACCTGCTTGGAAACGCTGTAGCTGCCTTCGAATACGGGGTCGATGACGATGTCGTAGGAGACGGTGGAGGTGAAGAAGCTGCCCACGATGTTGGTGCGATAGTTGCGCTTGACGGGGACGCTGGGAACCTCAACGGCGACGGTGGAGCCGTCGGGAGCAACGTAGTTGAAGGTGACGAGGTTGACGGTGGCGTCGTCCTTGGAGGCGAGCACATAGTTCATGGCCACCCAGGTGTAGTCCTTGGAGGCGACGGTGAACACGTCATCCTCGGGGAGGTCGGCCACGCTATAGGTAACCTCGGTGGCGCCGGATACGCTGCCGTCCTTCATGTCCATGCTGTTGGGGATCTGGGCGCTGAAGGTCATGCCGGTCTTCTCGACGGTATAGCCGGCCTTGACGGCGGCCTCGTAGTCGGCAGCGCCGACGTTGACCTGTGCGAACGGGCGGGTGAGCGTTGCGGAGGGCTGGGCCATGCCGTCTTCAACCTTTACCACGTCGGCCATGCCGTAGAATGCGTCGTAGGTGTCGATGTTGGCCGTGACGTTGCTGTAGTCGATGGTGAGCACGCCGTCGGTGATGGTGTAGGGAGCTGCAGCGTTCTTGGCGAAGAAGGCCACGTTGTAGCTCTTGCCCTTGACGAGCTGGATGTTGATGGTGGTCTCGAGGCTCGTGCCGGAGAATGCACCCGTTACCTCGTCCTGGAACAGGAAGGCGTTGCCATTGTCGGCGTCATAGACCGCATACGTTACGTCGACAGCCTTGTAACCGTCATTGATGCTACGGCTGAGATTGCCGGGCATGGTGACCTTAAAGGCTACCACGCCGTCAGTGCCGGTGGTAGAAACTGCAGGCTCGTCGGAGGAGCAACCGACGAGGGCGGCGCCCAGGACGATGGCGCTTGCAAGCATTGAAAATTTTTTCATAAATAAATAAAGGTAAGGTTATCAGGTATTATTTAGATGAATTTTTCGTGTTTGCAAATTTAAGCACTCTGTCTGTAACAGCCAAATTTGCCCCCCCCCATTTAACATTTTTTAACACTAAATCCCGAAAAAGTAACTATTCAGCGATTCAAGAGCTGCTATATAGGTTTGCAGACCAAGAATGACG
>CAYOUJ010000083.1:0-6898 GCA_964407165.1 uncultured Muribaculaceae bacterium
GTATAAACCAGCAGATTTACAGTCTGCCCCATTTGGCCACTCTGGTATTCGCCCTTAAATGGTGCCTCGACGCTGATGCTTTGAGCCGTCGCGCGTTTCGGCAATCGTTGGAGCCTCTTGTCGGATTCGAACCAACGACCCCGAGATTACAAATCACGTGCTCTGACCAGCTGAGCTAAAGAGGCGTTGTCAATTTGCTCTTGCAGCGGGGGCGTTCGTCCCTTTTGCGGTTGCAAAGGTAGCACCATTTTTTTAATTGGCAAAATATTCTCAACTTTTTTTTCAAAAAATTTTTGCCCGCCGGCCTCCCAACCATCCCAACCGACTGCAAGCAAGCCCCTTAACTAAAACATCGACAGCCCATCGATAGATTATCGATAATCTATCGATGGGCTGTCGATTATTGTTTCAAGAGGCTTTGGCTACTTCATGAGCACTGTGCGGGCACCCGTCGAGTCGACGCGGATATACATGGCGCCCTTCTGCGGGTTGACAACGCGCACACCCTGCAGGGTGAAGTACTGCGCTCCCCCGCTCTCGCCGGCCTTGACACTGTCGATGCCGTCGGTCTGGGTGAAGTTCACCTCGCCCGTGGCGAGCTTGAAGACTACGGTGCCCTCGCGGTCGGAGGAGATGCCCTCCTTCAGCGAGCAGTTGTCCATGCTGCCGTTGGCGAGCATATACCACTTGTTGTTATCCATGGCTGTCTGGCCGCCAAAGTTGAACACGCCGTAGCTTGCGTCGGCGATCTTGAATTCCTGGCCGGCCTCGATGGTCACGGGATAGAGCACGTAGTTGCCATCGTCGTTCTTGACGAACTTGTAGGCCTCGACGGGCTCCCAGCCGTTCATGGCGCCGCGCAGGTAGATGACCGTGTCGCAGTCGACTGCGGTGGCGGAGACGGTCATGGCCTCGAGGTCGACGGTGAAGCTCCACTTGCCCTTGAGGGCCACGGTGTTGTTCTTGTCAGACAGGGTCACGGGCAGGGTGGCGCCGTCGGTGAAGGCAGCATCGGCGGCGATGGCGCCCTTGTTGAAGCCTTCCCAGCCGTCATATTGGCCCTCGGGGGCGGTGTATGAGATCTTGAAGCCCAGGTCCTTGTCGTCGGTAAACTGCATGTCGCTGATGGTGTAGACAAACGAGCCGTTGCCGGGGATGGTGTCGAACGTCCACCCGTTGGGCTGGCCGGCAAAGTAGACGTTTTCGGGAGCCATCTCCTTTATATTATAGAGGCCCCAGTATTTGTCGGCCTTGTAGGCGGGCGAGCAGCCGAAGGGCACGTAGACGGTGACCCAGTCGGGGATGGCGTCCTCGGCGAAGCGGGTCACACCGATGAAGGCGTCGGTGTCGGTGGAGTCGCACTCGAGGTACCAGGTGCCGTTGGTGTAGAACAGCTCCGGCGGCGTCGGACGCAGCGAGTAGATGGTCTTCATCGAGTCGCCGGAGGTGGTCAGCGGGAGCACGTTCAGGCGGCCGCCAAAGCGCTCGACGCTGGCGGGGATGGTGAACGAGGTGTTGGCGTTGCTCGAGCCGCAGACCATGGCGCCCACGTATTTGCACCCCTCGTTGATGTTGAACTCCTCGAGGTTGACGGCCATCTGTATCACGCGCGACTGAATGGTGTCGGCGCCCAGGGCGGTGAAGGAGGTCATGTTGGAGGAGTAGCCGAAGGAGTTCTGGGCGATATACTTACAGGAGGCGGGGATGGTTACGCTCTTGAAGAGGTTGGTCTGGAAGGCGCCGTCGCCGATGAACTTCAGGGTGGAGGGAAGGGCGATGGTGTCCAAGTTGAGGTAGCCCTGCACGAACGAGCCCTGTTCGTCAGCCTCGGCCGACGAGCCGTAGACGTTGAATGCGTCGGGGCCGATGACCTCCACGCCCTCCTCGAGGTTGATGGAGCGGATGCTGCCGCAGCCCGAGAAGGCGCTGCGGGCGATGATTTTGTTCTTGGCGGTAACCTTGCCGATCTTGGCGTCGTTGTAGAACCACAGCATCGACGCCGTCGTCTGGTTGGCCATCTCTACCACGCCGTATTCACCGGTGAGGGTGCTGGGGAGCTCGACCTCCTTCAGGGAGGTGCAATAGCCGAAGCCGCAGTAGAGTATCTGCTCAAGGCCCTCGTTGAGAGTCAGGCTCTCAAGGCTGGTGCAGCGGTAGAAGCCCTGGGTGTCGACCAGGCGCATGGTCGAGGGGAAGGCGATGCTCTTGAACTTGCCGTACTGGAAGGCCAGCGGGCCGATGTAGCTCAGCTTGGTGTCCTCGAAGTTGGCCTCCTCGGCCGTGGTGTAGTAGAACGAGCGGCTCTCGATCGACTCAAGCGTCGAGGGGAAGGTTATCTTGCTGTAGGTCTTGTTCTGGTAGAACAGGTAGGGGGAGACTCGCTTTACGCCCTCGGGGATGACGAGGCCCTTGCCGTCGTTGTCCTGGTTCCAGACGGCGGCGACGAGGTTGCCGGTGGCGACGTCGTAGAGGCAGCCGTTCTCCAGCTTGAAGCTGGTATTGTCGGGGTCGAGCGTCAGCGAGATGCAGGCGCTGTTATAGTAGTTGAACATGTCGCCTATATAAGTGGTTGAGGCGGGGATGTTGACATATTTGCACTGCACGCGTGCGAAAGCGTTGGTGCCGATCTCCTGCACGACGGTGCCCCAGCCGATGGAGTCGAAGGTACAGCCGTAGCATGCGCCGGCGGCCACCTTCTTGACGGTGAGGTTGAGCGTGCCCGTGGTCTTGCCCGGAGGATAGCATATAAGAGTGGTGTAGCCGCGGTCCATCAGCAAGTTGCCAAGGGCGCGGAAATATGTTGTGGCGGCGGTCTTTATGGTGGTCAGCTTGGTGCACTCCATAAAGGGGTTGCCAAGTATGGTGTCGACCGGCTTGGGCAGGGTGAAGGCGGTGAAGCCGCTGCCGCGGAAGCAGTAGGCGCCGAGCTCGTGGCATTTCTCGTTCCAGGTCACCTCCGTCAGCTTGCTGCAGGCGTAGACGCCAAGGGAGTCGATGCGCTCGATGTTGGCGCCGAGCACCAGGGTGCGCATCTTCGACAGCGAGGTGATGCCGGAGCGTTTGGCCGAAGTCGAGCCGATGGCGGTGATGGGATAGGTTACACCCTCATACACCAAGCTGTCGGGCACGGTCAGCACGCTGTCGACTATGGCGTTGGCGTAAGCGTTGTAAAGCCACGCCGTCTTGGCGGCGGGGTCGATGGAGAAGTCAAACAGCGTCTTACCGCTGTCGTCGAGCTGCGTCACCAAGATCTCGCCCTCCTTGACGGCGGTCAGAGCGGTGGGCTGGTCGGCGTCAGACATCAGTCCGTTCTCCAACATTTCTGCTGCTGTCACTGCGGTAGGTTTACCGGTTTCGGCCTTGGGCGTGACACTCTTGAGGTATACGCTCTTGGCGATGGTCATGGTCCGGGGAGCGGCCCATGCGGATGTCACGGCCAGGGTGAGCATGACTATGAAGCATCCGATACAAGCAAGTTGCTTTCTCATTGTGTAAAAGTTAATTAAATATATATGTTAGCAGTTTGTCTATTGATTAGTCTATCAATTTGTCTATAAAAAATCGGTGGAAGCGACATTATGTTAAACTTTTCAAACAAATCTAAGCATTTTGCCAAAAACAGACAAGCCGTCGGTCGCCATTTAAGGTATTTTAACCAAAATAAAATCGACAGCAACTATTCACCGAATAGTAAAAATCCAACGAATGACAAAAAATCGTAATGGAAATGCCCCGACGGGGCATGTTGATGATAACCCCGGGCAAGCGAAGCGCAGCCCGGGGGTGAAGAAAAACCGCCCGGACATGCACCCCAAAGGGGTGCGCTGATGATTGGCTCAACAATCATTAACGCACCCCTTTGGGGTGCCGGGGCGGGAGGACGCCTCTCCGATTCCCCGGGCTGCGCTCCGCTTGCCCGGGGTTATCATCATCGCGCTCCTTTGGAGCGCATTTATAAAAATATTGGTATTCGGTGAATAGTTACAATCGACAGCCCATCGATGCTTTGTCGATGGGCTGTCGAGTGATTTTCGATGACCTCGATTGATTATCGATTATCTATCGATGATTATCGATGGATAATAGATGCGCTATCGGGCATATTCATCAAGAACGTCTATGTAGTAGGCGCGGACGTCGTCCCAGCGGTAGAAGGGGAACGTGTCGGTCTCGACCGGTATCGCTTTCTCGCGCTCGTTGAGGAGGAACTTGACCAGCACGTCGCCGCCCTTGGGGTTGCGGAAGAAGACTATCTGGACGTTACCGGCCATGGGTGAGACTTCGTAGTTGCGGTACGTTTCGCAGGCGCCGTGGGGGCCTGTCGCGTCGCTGCCGTAGCACCCCTCGAGGCGCAGGATGGCGGCCAGCGGCATCAGGTTGCCGTCGTGGCCGAAGCGGAAGTCGGCGCCGTTGCCGCCGGAGGCTATCATGGCGTCGGCCTTGTCGATGATGTTGCGCAGCAGATTGGAGGCGTTGCCGACCACCAGGCCGCCGCTGAGCGGGCAATTGGCGTCGCGCACATAGTTGTCATAGTTGACCACCTGCCACAGGTTGAACATCTCCTCCGGCGTCAAGATGCCGTAGAACGAGCCGGGGGTCTCGACGTTCTGCTGGTCGACGGTGAGCCAGTAGAGCTGCCACATCAGCCCCTCGGGGTCAAACACATTATTATATATATAGGCGCTGTCGTTGAAGAGCACGTGCATCAGCCGCTCGGGCTGGGTCATCTCCTGGCGGAACTTGCGGAATGCGGGGCGCCAGGGGCCGTCGTCGGCGGTGAAGCGGTTAGACTCGGGGCTGTGGTAGTTGAGGAAATACATGTTGCGCTGCGACGCCTCGCGGGGCACCTGCAGACGCGGGTTCTCCTCCTTGAGGCCCTCGACGAAGTGGTCCATCGACTGGGCCACGCGCATCACGGTGGTGGCGCAGGCGCTCAGCTGCGGGTCGCCGGCAAACACCTCGGGATAGGCACGGTACATGCGGTGGGCTATCTGGTTCTGCTGGCGTGTGCCCAGGGGTGTCAGCTCCCCTCCCCTGCCCTGCGCCTCGAGCCATACCTGCTCGGCCAGGTCTAACGCCTGCTCGCCCACGTCAGTGAGCTTGCCGTCGGCCTTGGCACGGCGCATCGGCTCGAGGAAGGCTATATAGTCTTGGTCGGCGATGAGGTAGCGGGAGCCGTGGCGGCTGTAGTGGCTGATATAGAACGGTTTGTAACCCTTCGGGGGTGCGGTGTTGACGGTCTCGGTGACGGGGTAGGCATAGTAGACGCCGCCGAGCTTGTCGAGCTGCTCGGTCGACTGCTGAGCACTGACGCACAACACGCCCGCTAAGCACAATAAGCTGAGGATTAGTTTTTTCATGGTTGAGTGGTTTTATAATCGATGGGCTATCGATAGAAATCGATTGTCTATCGACAGCCCATCGATTGTTGGGTGAAGTAGGGTTATTTCAGGCGCTCGCGGATGGCCTCGGTCTCCTTCTCGTAGCCGGGCTTGGCGAGCAGGGCGAACATGTTCTTCTTGTATGCCTCGACGCCGGGCTGGTTGAAGGGGTTGACGTCGAGCACGTATCCGCTGATGCCGCAGGCCATCTCGAAGAAGTAGATGAGCTGGCCGAGGCACTCCTCGTTGAGGGCGGGGACGACGATCTGCATGTTGGGCACGCCGCCGTCGACGTGAGCCAGGCGGGTGCCCAGCTCGGCCATCTTGTTGACCTCGTCGACGCGCTTGCCGGCGATGTAGTTCAGGCCGTCGAGGTTGGCCTCGTCGGAGGGGATGACCACCGTGTCGTTGACATTTGCCACGGAGATGACGGTCTCGAAGATGGTGCGCTCGCCGTCCTGTATCCACTGGCCCATGGAGTGGAGGTCGGTGCTGAAGTCGACGGCGGCGGGGAAGATGCCTTTGTGGTCCTTGCCCTCGCTCTCGCCGTAGAGCTGCTTCCACCACTCGCCGAAGTAGTGGAGCTTGGGGGAGTAGTTGACGAGTATCTCTATCTTCTTGCCGTCTCGGTAGAGGGCGTTGCGAGTGGTGGCGTAGATGAGCGCGGGGTTTGTGTCGGAGGGGACGGTGCATACTTTCTGCATCCGGCGTGCGCCGTCGAGCAGCTTGCGGATGTCGTATCCGGCCACGGCGATGGGCAGCAGTCCCACGGGCGACAGGACGGAGAAGCGGCCGCCGACGCTGTCTTCGATGACGAAGGTCTTGTAGCCCTCCTCGGTGGCGAGCTGGCGAAGGGCGCCCTTGCGGGCGTCGGTGATGGCGACGATGAGCTTGGCGGCGGCCTCCTTGCCAACCTTGGCCTCGAGCTGCTCCTTGAGGATGCGGAAGGCGATGGCCGGCTCGGTGGTGGTGCCGCTCTTGCTGATGACGATGATGCCGAAGCGCTTGTCGGCGAGGAACTTGGTAAGTTCCGAGAGGTAGTCCTCGCCGATGTTCTGCCCGGCGAAGAGCACCTTGGGAGCCGCGCCCTTGGGGGCGTAGGCGGCGAAGGAGTCGCTCAGGGCCTCGATGACGGCCTTGGCGCCCAGGTAGCTGCCGCCGATGCCGATGGCCACTACGTAGTCGCAGCTCTCCTGCAGGCTCCCCGCGGTGGCGCAGATGTCGTCGACGAGGGCGTCGGTGGTGCGCGTGGGCAGGTCTACCCAGCCGAGGAAATCGTTGCCGGCGCCGGTGCCGTTTACCACTTTCTCCAGGCCTTTGCGGGCCTCTACGTCTATCTCTTTCAGCTGGTCGAGGCTGACGGTGCCGAAGGTGTTGGTGATGTTTACTTCAATCATTATGATAAGTATTAAGTTTTAAGTGTCAAGTGTTATGTAATTTAGCAATTCGCTTAGACGTTTATGTTTCGCAAGTTGTGGCGGAGCCACAACTCTATTTGTTAACCCCACGCTTCAGCG
>CAYOUJ010000084.1:0-6054 GCA_964407165.1 uncultured Muribaculaceae bacterium
GCACAATGTACAATTACCATCCGGATGGCCAATTATGCATTATGCATTATGAATTATGCATTTCAGAGGGACAGGGAATCGTGGAGGTGCTGGAGGGTGGCGCGGATTTCCCGGAGACGTGAAATGACGGCGGCGCGCTCAAGGATGCCGTCGGGATTGGCGCGCAGGTGCTCGCGGGCTGCTTCCAGACGCAGTCCCTTGTCTTTGGTGAGAAACTTGACGATGCGCACCTTCTCAATGTCTTCGGGGGTGTAGAAGCGGGTGCCCTTGGGATTGCGGCGCGGGCGAATGATGCTGAACTCGCGCTCCCACCAGCGCAACGTGGCCTCCGTGACGCCTACCATCTCGGCGACGTCGCCTATCTTGTAATATTTCTTGTCGAGTGAGTCGGGCATAACTACGAGCTACAAACTATGAACTACGGACTATGAACCTTGGCATTAAGCGGGTAATCGGATAATCGGATAAAGGCCAGGCTCGTAGTTCGTAGCTCGTAGTTCGTAGTTGTTTAGTCGTTGAGGCTGGCGCGTCCGGTCTTGGTGGGGTTGCGGAAGAGTATCTTATGCTCCACGTACTCCTCGGCGGCGATGAGAGTGGGCTTGGGGAGCTTCTCGTAATATTTCGAGATCTCGATCTGCTCACGGTTTTCATTGACCTCCTCAAGGTTGTCGCTGAGCGACTCAAACTCCTTGACCTTCTTGTCGAGGTCGTGCTTCATCTCCACGGCTATCTGGTTGGCGCGCTTGGCGATGATGCATACGGTCTCGTAAACGTTGCCGGTGTCTTTTGACAGCTCAATCATGTCGCGGGTTACGGTGTTGAGCGGTGCGTTGATTTTCTTATAGTCCATATATTGTTGGAAATCGGTTTTTAATCGGGTAACGGGGTAATCGGGTAAAGGGCAATCAGTCGGCGGCGTAGCGTGAGGCTATCTTGAAGATGTTGTCGGCCTCGGCCCGGTTGGGGCTGTCGGGGTAGTTGTTGACGTAAGAGTAGTATTCGTCGACCACGGTGCGGAAGCGCTCGCCCTTCTTCTCGCTGACGCTCTGCGAGGCCTCCTGATAGCGGGCCTTGAGTATCAAGAACTCCAGATCCTCCTTATATTTGGAGTAGGGATATGTCTTGATGGCGTTGCGGGCGACCACGACGCAAGCCTCATAGTTGTTGCCAAGGTAGTTGCCGAGGTTGTAATAGAGGGTGGCGTTCTGCAGCTCCTTGAGGGTGAGCTTGTCCTGGAGCTCGAAGATGGCGTTCTGAGCCTGCTGCACCTTGTCAGAGCGCGGGAAATAATCGAGGAAGGCAGTTAGCTCCTCGATGGCCTTGATGGTGCCGGTCTGGTCGAGCTGGGGCTCGGGAGAGTCCAGATAGTAGCCGTAGCCGGCATAGAAGCGTGCCAGCTCGGTATACTTGCCCTTGGGGAAGCGGCGGTAGTAGCTCTGAAATACGGAGCCGGCGCTATAATAGTCCTTGTTCTCATAATGGCAGAGCCCAAGGAGGTACATAGCGTCTTCGGCCTTCTCACTGCCCTTGAACACCGGTATGACGGTCTCGAGGACGGTGGCAGCCTGCACGTATTTCTTTTGATCGAAAGCCCTCTTGGCAAAATCGAGCTTATAGTCGGCGTCTGAGCTCTTGAGCACCTTCTGGTATTCGCCACACGATGTGGCGGCCAATGCCACAAGTATCCACAGGAGCCAACGTGAGATTTTTAAGTTGTACATCGTGAATGATAATTAGCACGCAAAGATACGAAAAAGTTTTCACTCTCGCCAAAACTTTTTCATACTGCGTCAATCATTTGGCGCTAAAGTCGTAATTTATAGCCATTTTCTCAAGCTGGCCAAGGGTGCTGAGCGACACCTTGCGCGAGGCGCAGTTGCGGTAGGCGTCCTGCATCATTGTGGTGTTGATGGGGAAGCCCTGAGTGGTGCAACGGTCGTAGTCTTCGAGGGAGTGCGAGAAGAGCCACTCGTAGATCTCGGGCATATAGAAGAGGCGCGCGGGGGCGGAGTGGTTCATGCCGGGCACGCGGCTGTAGATGAGGCGCGGTGTGGAGGCGTCGGAGGCCTTCATGCGCTCGACCACCTTGTCGCTCTCGCGGACAGAAACGGCGGTGTCGCCGGTGCCGTGGATAATCCACAAGGGCATGTCGTTGAGGCCGGAGACGTCACTGACGGAGGCACCTCCGCACATGCCGATGGCGGCGGCTATGCGGCCTGGATAAGTGGCAGCCATGTCGATCGTGCCGTAGCCGCCAAGGCTCATGCCTATGACGTAGATGCGAGTCTGGTCGATGGCGCCGGTGGTCTGGCATACATAGTCGATGCAGGCCATTACCTTCTCAGGTTTCCAGGCACCTCCGGGATTCTGGGGCGCGATGACGTATGCATCTATGTCGAGGCCCTTCTTGACAGCACTGATGGTGCCGTAACGGAGCACCTTGTTGAGGTCGTTGCCGCAGAGGCTCGAGCCGTGGAGGAAGACCACGAGCGGCATGAGGTCGGCATCTTCGGCCTTGGCACACTCGGGGGTGCTGAGCCAAAAGTTATAGCCGCCCTCCACCTGGCCGCGGACGGCTTTGACATCGGCGTCGGCCTTGGCGGTGATGACGATTGAAAGGGCTATGAGTATGGTGGTTATTCGTTTCATGGAGTATTCAGAGGGGGTTATTTGATGGACATGCGGAAGATAGTGTTTCCGCGCGAGCCCACGACGAGGCTGTTGCCGCTGACCACGGGCGACGACTCGAAGTTGTTGCCGACGTGGGCAGTGTATATAATCTTGCCGGTTATGCCCTCGATGAGGTATACGTTGCCGGTGCAGTCTGCGGCGAAGACATACATCTTGTCTTGCTCGTTGAGAAATCCGACGGGCGACGACCAGGCATAATACTTCAGCGGGGTGGTGTAGACTATCTCGCCGGTGCGGCGGTTGATGGCCATGAACTGGCCGTTCTGACCGCGAGTGTTGAGCACGCAGTTGGCGAAAAGCAAGCCCTTGCAGTCACCACGGCCGGGGAGGGAGGTGGCATAATATCCGCCGTCGAAGTGCTTCTCGCCGACGTCGGCGCGGCGCCCGTCGATGTCCAGACCCCAGACCTTCGCGCCAGTGAGTCCGTCGAGCTTGACGAAACGGGCTTTGCCGTTGACACCCTGCTTGTCGATCTCGCTGCCGGTGTAAACGTATGGATGACCGTCTTCCACCTCTACCACGAGTGAGTGGTCTACGTCGTCACCGAGGTCGTAATGCCACACGGGGCGCATGGTGTTGAGGTTGACACACAGCACGTTGCCGGCATTGTCTGCTACATATCCATAGTTGCTGTATATGCCGATTGAGGCCTCCATGCCCGGGCCCTGGCCACGGACGGTGTAGCGGAGTGCGGACTGCAGGCGCAGGTTGTCGGGGGTGATGAGGAACTTGTAGAGGGTGCCGTTCTCGCCCGGGCGGAAGAGAAACTGTCCGGCGCGGGCTGCCGACGAGTCGTAGGCGCCCCACTGGCGCGGAGCCTTGCGATCCTCGGGGTGCATGTGGGTTATCTCATGCTTGTAGAGGTCTATGACGTATGCGCCGAAGGGGCGGCTGTAAGGGATACCCTCGCCCACATATAGGTTGCCGTTGAGCGTCGGGTCAAGTGAAATGGAACCCTTTATGGGATTGCCTGTACCGAGAGCCGGGCGGGAGGCTTTGCCGGTCTCGAAGTCGATGAAATAGACCTTGCCGCAGAGCGATCCGACCATGATTTCGCGGCCGGAAAAGTCCTCCTTGACCAAACCGGCTGCGCGGAAGCGATTGATACAGGTGTCGGGCCACTGGACATAGACAGGCTGTCCGTTCCAGCCGGAGCCACCGCCCCATTTGCCGGAGCAATCGGTGGTGAAGCGCCAGTCGACCACTATTGAGTCCGGCTGCCCCTTGACACGGCCTCCGAAGTCGGCGTCGCGGCGCTGGCCCTTGCGGAAGGTGAAGCCGCCGGGGGTGTCGGCGTAGAGGTCCTCGAGGGTGTTAAGTTCGGCAGGGATGGATGCATCGACTATTTCGACTGTGTATTTTACCGCCTCGACAGAGGAGTAAGCGGTGTCAGGGAGTGCTTTTACGAGGACAACCTCGGAGGCCTCGGGTATGGAGTCCTGCGGGACTGCCGCATCATCAGCCTTCTTGCCGGAGGAGCAGGCACAGAGGAGGGCGAGGCCTATATATATTAATGTGTATCGAGACATAGCAACGACAGACAATGATTGTTAAATTTAATGTTTGACCGTTAAATTGCACATTTCACAGACATTTGTGCAATAATTTTGGCGGTAAATCGATTAATATCAGTTTTAATAATCTCCTGATTTGCAAAACAATTAGCAAATCAGTGCACCGCCGATACACAAAGATACGAAAAAAACCTGAAACGGCAAAGCCTGATGTCGCTGTGGTCGATAACCCCTGTTATCAGACTACCACTTTTGCGGGGACATTTTCAGGGACGCGTGGGATGTACACCCCGAAGCAACTATTTTTATAGTTAAGATTGGTTAAACTATTTGCAACTATAAAAATAGTTGGTATCTTTGTCACGGCAAACTATTAAAATAGTTATGAGAAAACCTACCACAAAAGACCAACTCACGCCAAAAGAGGAGGAGCTTATGCAACTCCTTTGGGCTAACGGCCCCGCAGCTGTCAGCCACATTGTAGAGCTTTACCCCGAGCCCCGCCCCCATGTCAACACAGTCGCCACTGTCATGCGACGACTCGAGGCAAAGGGTTTCGTCAGCCACACAAAGGCGGCCGGCTCTTTCCTATACCACCCCGTAGCTCGCAAGGAGGACTTCCGCAGCCGCAGTTTCAGCGACTTCGTAAAAAATTATTTCGGCGGCAGCTACTTCGGTGCCGTCTCTGCCCTCGTGACTGAGGAAAAGATCTCCGCCGCCGAGCTAAGGGAACTGCTCGACATGGTCGAGCACAAATCCACTGAAAATGGGTAAACTGCTTGCATATTAATTGACGGCCGGCGTGGTGATGCTCGCTATGTACGGCGCCTATCGCCTGGCATTGGCTCGCGAATGTCAGGCCGCCTACAACCGCGCTATTCTTCTGGCCATTTACGCCGTGTCGTTCACAGTTCTGCCCGTCTTCACCCTCATCCAAGAGGCTAGGGCTCACCATGAAACGCAAACAGCTAATATACACCTACTTGACATAGAGGGAACGGTGACTGCAACATCAACGGCCACATCATGGTGCTCCGTCTTGGTTTGGGCCTATATCATTGGAATGGCTGCGGTAGCCATAACGACGGTAATCACGTGGGCTCGCCTGTCAGCAATCATACGCTGCGGCAAGCGCTTGCACCGCGACGGATACACCCTTGTGCTCACCCACCGCCCCGGAGTTGCCCCCTTCAGCTGGCTACGATTCATTGTCGTCAGCCGCGCCGACCTCTCCGACGCAATCATAGACCATGAGCTCAAGCACATCACCTCACGCCATTGGATAGACCTGCTCGCGGCGCAGGCTGTCTGCATACTCTGCTGGTACAATCCCGCCGCATGGCTATTACGCCAAGAACTGATGCTCGTCCACGAATACCAGGCAGACCGCGCTGTACTCGACCGCGGCCACGATGCACGCCAATACCAACTTCTGCTCATAAAAAAGGCTGCCGGCACCGGATTCCCGTCTCTGGCCAACACCCTCAATCATAGTAAACTTAAAATACCCCGGGAGCGAAGCAGCCATGCTTCAAGCCGTCATGGCCAAGACCTCATTCCCCGCCCCCGACCGCCAATGGCGCGACGATGCCTCCGGCCGCACAGTCGTCGGATTTACCGTCTTTGCCGATGGCACCATGGGCGACCTCCATATCATCAACTCATGCGGCTATGACGACCTTGACGAAGCTGCCCTCGCAGCTGTACGCGATGGCCACACCGAGCGCTGGACACCCGGAACAGACGCCGGACGCCCTGTCACCGTGGCATACGCCCTCCCAATCCAATACAAACAGATGTAATTTACCCATGGACGCCGCACCTGCGGCGCCCTCTATTATATTCCCTG
>CAYOUJ010000085.1:0-6048 GCA_964407165.1 uncultured Muribaculaceae bacterium
GAAAAAAGCCAGTCAGAAATCTTCTGACTGGCTTGTTGCGGAAAGACAGGGATTCGAACCCTGGGACCCCGCAAGGGGTCAACGGTTTTCGAGACCGCCCCGATCGACCACTCCGGCATCTTTCCTTGGCATGGCGTAAAAGCGAGTGCAAAGATACGAATAAGTGGGGGAAAAGGAGTGCCGGGGTGTGTTAAAAATACTTAATCAGTGGCTCCGAAGGCACGGGGTGGGGAATTTTTCCGCCGATCGGTGCGTATTATGTAGTGTAAAGCAATGGAACGAATGTCACAGACAAAAGAGTTTAACGAACTGCTGGAGCGCTACGGGCCGATAGTCAACAAGGTGTGCTATTTCTATGCCGCCGACGTTGACAATTTCAACGACCTGCGGCAGGAGGCGCTCATCAATCTCTGGCGCGCGACAGACTGCGTGCCGCCGGAGGCTGCGCGGTCGACATGGGTGTATCGCATCGCGCTCAACTCGTGCGTGAGCTATTTCCGCAAGACGCGGCGTCACCTGGGCGCAGAGCCGATAGAGAACCACCCGGAGCTGATCACCGACGACGACGCCCGAGCGGAGCTGCTGCGGGAGATGTACGCGATGATCAACCTCCTGGGCGACGTCGACAAGGCCATCATACTCATGTGGCTCGACGGCTACGAATACGACGCCATCGCCGAGGTGGTGGGCATGGGCAAGGGAACCGTCGGCACCCGCATCTACCGCATCAAACAGCAGCTCCAGCGAATGGCTGACAAGTAATCGATAACACTCGATAATCATCGATAGTCTGTCGATAATAATCGAAAAAACCTTAAGATTATGGATCTTGATAACATTAAGTCACAGTGGGCGCAAAACTCCTCGCCCATGCGCAACATAGACCCGGCGACGCGCACCGAGGCCATGCGCCGCCGCCAGACCTCGCTCGACACCCTCGAGCGTCATTACCGCTGCCTGGCCACGGCGGCGCCGCTGCTGGCCGTGGGCACCGCCATCTGCCTTACCGACCTTACAGGCAATGCCTGGATGACCACGGCGTTTGTGTTCTTCATCGTGCTGGCCGGAGCCATGGACTTGGGGCTGCTGAGGCGCGTGCGGCGCATACGTCCCTCGGAGATGCCGGTGGGCGAGGTGGCCCGCGAGGCCGCGGAGTGCCGACACCGCCACCACCTGTGCCAGCTGATACTCATACCCTGCGCGCTGCTGCTGATAGGGTGGCTCGCCGCCAGCATGATAGACGAGTGGGACGTGCTCGCCGGCATAGCCTGCGGCGCCGCCGTCGGCCTGACGATAGGACTCCTTCAATACCGCAAGATGATGAAAGCCTACAAAAAACTTACCGCCACCGAGTAACATCGATAATCATCGATAATCATCGATAATAATCGATAATAATCGATAATAATCGATTGTTATCGATGATTGTCGAGAGAAATCAGCAGGGGCCGCACCACCGGTGCAGCCCCTCTGAGTTTTTGAAGCGGAAAGTCACTGAGTTATTGCGGGCGGACAGAAGCCCAGTCGTTCTGGGTGACGCCTGCGTTGGTGTTGATCTCGTCGGCGGGGATGGGGAACACCTGGTCGGAGATCTTGTAGTTGGTGTAGGTGTACTTCGCATCGGGAGCGCCGTAGGCAAACACCTCTGCGCTGACATCCCAGCGACGGAGGTCATAGAGGCGGAAGCCCTCCTGGAAGAGCTCACGTGCGCGCTCCTCCTGGACGAATGCGAAGATCTCAGAGGCGCTGGTGGGCAGGTCGCTGACAGAGCCAATCTCCGGGTTGCGGTGGGCGACTACGAAGAGCGCCTCGGCAGCCTTTGCGGCGTCGCCCATCTTGGCGTATGCCTCGGCCTGGATGAGGAACATCTCGGGGGCGTTGACTATGTAGTTGGTGGCGTAGGCGGGGTTGCCGACGCCGAAGCAGCCGAACTTGCCGCCGGCATATACGGGCTTGATGTCGGTGGAAGTGGCGCCCATGTCCATGATGGCGCGGCGGCAGTCGTTGGCGCCGTACATTGCCATGAGCTTGGGAGCGGGGCTGAAGTTGTAGGTGGTCCAGAGGGTGCCGCAGGAGTTGGCGCTCCAGTTGTTGTTGGCGTTGATGGCCAGGGCGAACATGCTCTCGGTGTTGGTGCCGATGCCGGCGTAGAGGGCATAGTAGGAGGCGTCGTCGTAGGCCAGGGAGGTGATGCCGGAGGCCTCGATGGCTGCGGCGGCATACTGTGCGGCCTCGGAGTAGTTCTCCATGTAGAGCTGGGCGCGGGCCACGAGTCCGAGGGCGGCGGCGTAGTTCCAGTAGTAGAGGTCGCCCTGATCGAAGCCGGCCTGCTCGAAGCATGTGACGGCGCTCTTGCAGTCATTGACGATGGCAGCCCAGGTCTCGCCGTTGGTGGCGCGGCTGACCTTGTCGTTGACGCCGATGGGCGCGTCGGCTATTACCAAGCCCGGCATCGAGGAGAAGTCCTGGCCGTTGACCTTGATCTGGTGGCAGTAGATGTTGGCCAGCATCATGCGGGCGTAGCCGCGCATTGCGTATGCCTCGGCCTTGTACTCCATCAGCACTTCCTGCTCGTCGGCGGGCACGCTCTCGTAGATGTTGTCGACGGCGTTGATGACGCGGGTGGCCTGGTCTACGGTGCGGTAGCCGCGATACCAGATGTAGGTGAGGTAGGTGTCGGTTTCGGTGTAGTTGAAGCGGTAGAGCGCGTCCTGGTGGCCCGTGTCGCCGTTCCAGTAGGAGATGTCGGAGGCCACGTCGCCGATCATGGTCGAGTAGTTGCCGGCGAAGTAGTAGTAGAACAGCGTGTAGTAGGTACCGTTCAGGGCGTAACCGATCTTGGTGGTGTTGTCGAGGGCGGTCTCTGAGTCGACGGCGTTCGACATGTCGGTGTCGAGGAAGCTGTCGCCGCAGCCGGTGAGCGATCCGGCCACGAGCAGGGCTGCCAACGCTTTGATATATATCTTTTTCATAACTTGTTGCTGTTTGATAAGTTATATGAAATATAGTTTAGGATAAAGCTGTGAGAGGCTTTAGGCTAATTTAGAAGGTGATCTGTACGCCGCCGGTGAAGGTGAACACTGCCGGATACTGGAAGGCGATGACGCCGTTGGCGTAGGTGTCGGGGTTGTAGCCGGTGAAGCTGGAGGCGGTCCAGGTGTGGATGTTGTCGAAGTTGGTGAAGAAGCGTACCTTCTCCATGCATGCCTTGCGGGTGATCTTCTGCGGCAGGGTGTAGCCGATGGTGAGGTTGCTGAAGCGCAGGTAGCTGCCGTTCATGAGCCAGCGGCTCGAGGTCTGCGTGGCATAGTACGGGTCACCGTAGATATACTGCGGATACTCGGCGTTGGGGTTGTCCTCGGTCCACGAGTTCTTCACGATGTCCTCAAGGGGTGTGTAGAAGCTCATGCCGCGGCCGGTGAAGCGGGCGCCGGCATCGTAGACCTTGCCGCCGATGCGGTAGTTGAACTGTGCGGAGGCGTCGAAGCCGTAGCCGCGGAAGCTGACGCCGAACGCGCCGTAGACCTTGGGGTCGGCGGAGCCGACATAGCGCTTGGCGGCGGCGGTGTAGTCTTCGGTGGTCTCGTCACCTTCCTCGTTGAGGTACCACATAGGCTTGCCGTTCTCCTTGTTGACGCCGGCATACTCCTTCATGTAGAACTGGTAGTAGGGATGGCCCTCCTCGATGATGCGGTAGGTGCCCTCGATGGCGCCGTCGGCCAGCTTGACTACGCGGTTCTTGTTCCAGGTCAGGTTGCCGAACACGTTGACGGCGATGTCCTTGTTGGTGAAGACGGTGGCGTTGATGCCGTACTCGATACCGGTGTTGCGCATCTTGCCGATGTTCTTGTAGACGCTCGAGAAGCCGGTGGTCATGGAGACGGGCACGCTGTAGAGTGCGTCGGAGGTGTCTTCGTTGTAGAAGTCGAAGGTCATGTGCACGCGGTTGATGAAGCTGAGGTCGAAGCCGACGTCAAACTTGCGCGAGGTCTCCCAGCTGAGGTCGGGGTTGGCAACCTGTGCGGGCACCATGCCGGGGACGCCGTTGTAGTTGTAGCCGAGGGTGTAGTATCCGCGGGAAGCGTAGAGCGAGGGGAGAGCCTGGTTACCGACGGTACCGTAGCTGATGCGGAGGGCGGCGTTGGTGATGGTGGGCGAGACGGGCTCGAAGAACTTCTCCTGGCTCATGCGCCACTTGGCGCCGACGCTCCAGAAGTTACCCCAGCGCTTGTCGGAGCCGAAGACGGAGCTGCCGTCACGGCGGAAGCTTGCCGAGAGGTAGTAGCGGTTGTCGTAGGCGTAGTGTGCGTCGATGAAGTACGAGGCGAGACGGCTCTCTTCGGCGTAGTACTCAGAGTCAGACCACGAGCCGGCGGTAGCCAGGTCGCGCATGCCGGAGTCGGCGAAGGGGAAGTCCATGCCGCACACGTAGGTGTAGTGCATGTCGTAGCGCTGCATCTCCTGGCCGAGGAGGACGCTCACGTCGTTGACCTTGTTGAAAGTCCAGTCCCAGCCGATGGTGTTGGTCCACGTCAGGGTGCTGTGGCGGGAGTCATACTTCTGGCCCAGGCCGTTGTAGTCCATGCCCTGGGGGTTGTAGACGGCGCTCCAGTAGTTGTACTGGCTCTGGTCGATGATGTTGGCGCCGAAGTTGGTCTTGATCCAGATGCCGTAGGGCAGGCTCACGCGCAGCCACGGGTTCATGTTGATGGTCTGGTTGGTGGTCTGGTTGAGATCGCCGAGGTCTTCGTCGTTGACGGCCAGCGGGTTGTAGTAGTTGATGTAGGCATACTGCCCGTCAGCGGTGTAGAAGGGGGTGAAAGGATCCATGTTGGTCACTGCCGACACCATCGGGTTGGAGAACGAGCCGCTGGTGCTCTGGGAGAAGGCGTTGTTCTTGCTGTACGAATAGGAGGCGTTCACGCCGGCCATGAACCACTTGTAGGTGGTGTCGATGTTCAGGCGCCCGCCGTAGCGCATGTTGCTGGAGTTGATGATGACACCGTCGTTGTCGGTGTAGTTGAGGGAGGCGAAGTAGTTGGTGCCTCCGTTGGTGCCGTTGAAGCTGACGTTGTACTCCTGGAAGTAGGCGGTGCGGGTGACCTTGTCAGCCCAGTTGTAGCTGCTTACGCCGTCCCAGCCGAAGTAGCTGTTGGCCAGGTAGTCGTAGGCCTCGTCGTAGGTGTAGCCGTAGCGGGCGGCGAAGCCGCGGGCGAAGAGGTCCATCGTCTGCGAGGCGTTGGCATACTTCATGTTGTTGTTGGCCACGGCGGTGAGGCCCTGCTTGATCTCGAGGTTGAGCTGGAACTTGCTGTTGCCGCCCTTCTTGGTGGTGATGACGATGACGCCGTTTGCTGCGCGCGAGCCGTAGATGGCCGTGGCGGCTGCGTCCTTCAGGACGGTCACGCTCTCGATGTCGTTGGGGTTGTAGGCGGCCATCGGGTCAAACGAGTTGTTGTTGGTGTTGTCGTCGTTTGAGCCGTACATGTTGTCGGCCGTGGAGTTGACGGGGATGCCGTCGACCACGTACAGAGGCTGCGAGGAGCTTGACAGGGATCCCATGCCGCGGACGAATACCGACGACCACTGGCCGGGCATGCTTGTCGAGGTGTTGCGGGTGAAGCCGGTGACGGCGCCCTCGAGGCTCTTGACGAAGTTGAAGTCAGAGTTTTTCTCGATGGTCTCGGGACCGACTACAGAGGCGGCGCCGGTGAAGGCGGCCTTGCGGGTGGAGCCGTAGCCGGTGACGACTACCTCATCGAGCTGGTTGGCGTCGCCCTGCAGGGCGATTACCATGTTGGGGCTGATCGTGACGGTCTGTCCGACCATGCCAACGTAGTTGACGGTGACCGTCGTGGCCCCCGCAGGTACCTTGGTGATGGTGAATCGTCCGTTCACGTCTGTAACTGTTGCCACGCTGGTGCCGGTGATGGCGACCGTTGCGCCTATGATAGGCTCATTGTCGTCGGCCGACACTACTTGTCCCGAGACAGTCGACTGGGCGGCTGCGGAGACTGCGACAGCGATAGCTGCCACAAAGAGTAATAG
>CAYOUJ010000086.1:0-5695 GCA_964407165.1 uncultured Muribaculaceae bacterium
AGGGCGCCGCCCCGCTCCACACGAAGGCGGGGCGCGAGGGCGCCGCCCCGCTCCATAGCGAAGGCGGGGCGCGAGGGCGCCGCCCCGCTCCACACGGAGGCGGGGCGCGAGGGCGCCGCCCCGCTCCAAACGGGAGGCGGGGCGCGAGGGCGCCGCCCCGCTCCAAACGGGAGGCGGGGCGCCCCCAACAGGGCGCCCCGCCTCTTTACACGGTAGTTCTAAACTTATTTTACATACTCTTTGGTCACACAGGTGCCGCGGCGGACGACGTAAATCTGGCCGGGCTGCGGCTGCTGGACGCGGATGCCCTGCAGGTTATAGTACTCGGCGGAGGCGTCATAGGCGTCATAGCCGACGGACTCGATGCCGGTGGTGACGTTGGAGGCGTCGCTGTCGAGGATCATCGGGGTGCCGTTGACCACCTCGATCTGCGGCAGGTTGGCATCGTCGAGCAGGGTGACGCGGGCGCGCTTGCCGTTGACGGTGGAGGTGCTGCGCAGGAAGTCGGAGGTCTTCATCTCGGCCTCGGGATGGCGCTCGAAGACGTAGACGGGGGTGACGGCGAAGGTGATGGTGGAGCCTACGGGATAGTCGATGCCGATAACCTGTCCGATGAACGGGTCGTCGGGCTTGGAGGTGTTGGCGCCGCCCATGCAGTTATAGGTGCTGCCGTCGTGGAGGACGAGGTAGGGCACGTTGTAGTAGTTAGTGGTCTCGGTGGCGGGGACGGGCCATCCGGTGGATGCGCCCTGGCCCTTTATGGCCGTCTCGATGAGGTAGTATGCGGGAGTCAGCGTGGCCTCGGGGTCGTCGGGGGTGCCGATCTCCTCGCCGGGGTCCTTGAAGTCGACGTGGCCGGCGTAGATCCAGTTCCACAGGCCGCGCTCGTTGGCGACGTGCTTGAGCTGGAGGTTGCTGACGGTCGGGGTGTCGCTATAGACGATCTCGCTGGGGGCCTCGATGACCATGTCCTCGTAGGGGTAGAGGGCCTCGAGCTGCGCCTCGTCGCCGCCCGAAGCGTGCGGGGTGTAGGTGACGTCGCGGATGATGAAGATCGGGTGGATGTCGTCGGAGGGGTGGGTGCAGTTGAACTGGAAGGTGTAGGGCTCGGTGCGCTTGACGGCCGAAGAGCCGGAGTTGACGTCGGTGTACGTCGCCGGGCTGTACCAGTAGTTCACGTCAGTGTCGGAGCCGACGATATCCTGCTTGTCGGTGCTCCAGGTGTAGTTGTTGGTGCCGACGACGCTGTATGCGATGTCGTAGTACTTGACGATATTGTCCTCGACGTTGGGCTGCATGAAGGAGAAGACGGCGTCGAAGGTGCGGGTCTTGATGCCGTGGTCCTTGCGGAACTTGAGGTTGTGGCTGCCCCGGAGGAGGCTGGAGGCGACGCGCACGGGCAGGTACTCGCCCACCTTGATCTCGTCGTCGGGGTCGGCGTTCGTGTCATCGGCCAGGGTGACGTCGCCGAGCCACGAGGGGGTCGTGGCCTCGGCGTCCTCGCTGTAGGAGGCCGAGAAGAGGTAGGGCGCGGGAGCCGTCGGGGCGATGGTGGCCGTCGGGGCCACGTAGCCGTCGAAGCTTGCCGGGTAGGTCACCGCTGCCTCGCCGCTGGGGGTGTAGGTGTACTGCGCGCGGGCCTCGAAGGTCTGGGACTTCAGCGAGCCGCCGGCGTTGTAGACGTAGCCGTAGACGTTGGAGTACGAGCCGAGGGTCTTCCACTCCGTGTCGGCGCTGTTGCGGGCGTATACCGTCGGGGCGGCATAGTCGGTGATGGTGCCGGCGGCCTTGGCGGTGGACATGGTGTTGTTAAACTCGTTGGCGTCGAAGGCGCGGACATAGTAGCGGGCGGTCCAGGTGAACACCTCGGGGTGGGCGGCCAGGTATGTGCACAGTGCGCTGGCGGTGGAGGCGGACAGCTTGCTGCCCGAGGTCAGCGTCTCCGTGTCGGCGTCGTAGGTGAGCACGTAGTAGTCGCCGTTGCGGCCCGGGCGGTAGGTCAGGAACTTGCCGGCGTAGGCGGCGTAGGTCGGGTTTGCCGTGGCGATGTCGCTCTTGATGTAGACGAGCTGGATAGGCTCAACCTCGGCCTCGTAGCCGGCGTAGTTGGCGATGGTGAACGGGTTGGAGATCACCGTCTCGGTCTTGCGCACGGTGCCGTCGTCGTTCTTGACCCAGATGGTCAGGGAGTAGAAGTAGCGGCCGTTGGCCAGCTCCTTGGTCTCGTCGACGTAGTCGGAGGTGAGGAACACCTGCACGTCGGAGTCGGCGCTGCCCACGGAGGTGACCACGTAGTCGGAGGAGCTTGCGCGGGTGCCGGCCAGGGTCCAGTCGGCGGGGTCGGTCGAGGCCATGTCCGACGAGTTGGCGTCGTAGCGCTTAATCTCGTAGCCCACGAGGGTGTATCCGTCGAGGGTGAGCGTCGGCTTGTAGGCGCCCGTGTTGTTGTTGTCGGCGCCGTTAATCTTCGTGGCCTTTGCCTGGATGGACACGTTGCCGAGGGCCAGGGTGGTGTAGAGCTTGCCCCAGTCGTTGGCGGCCAGCATGGTGGAGGTGTTGGTGGGGATGAAGAACTCGACGGTCTTGTAGTACGTGGCGGCGTCGGCGTTGTAGTCGCCGCCGTTGTCGGCGGCGTGGAGCGTAGCCTCGGCCGCGAAGGCGTCGCCGGTGCCCCAGTTCTTGTGGAGGTCCCACTGGGCGCCCCACGAGCACTTCGAGGAACCCCAGCCGGTCCAGACCTTGAACTTGCCGAGGATCCACACGTTGTTGATCACGTAGCGGGTGAAGTAGGTGTCGGCGTCGAGGGTGAGGTTCTTGTAGTCGGCGTTGATGACGTCGGAGTCGGTGCCGTAGAGCTGCGCCTTCCACTCAGAGCCTTTCTGCACCAACGGGGCGCCGTCGGAGTCCTGGCGGGTGAAGGTCAGGTTGTCGGCCGACACCTCGACGGTCTCGCCGTCCTTGGTGATGGCCATGAAGATGTTGTTCTTCGGCGGCCACTGCGTCGAGTAGATGCACTTGCCGTTGAGGTCGCGCTCGATGTTGCCGTCGGAGTCGTAGAGTATGTAGCTCTCCTGCCAGCCCACGGAGGTGCTGCCTTGAGCGTACCAGTCGCCGACGCCGGTGATGTAGCCGTAATAGTTGGGGGTGTCCTCGGTGGTGACCTGGCCGAACTCCTCGCCCACGATGCCGATGTACGGCGGCAGCTTGCTCACCAGCGTGCACTCCATGGCGGCGTCGGCCGAAGCCAGCGAGAGGTTGTACTCATAGCCGTACTGCTTCGTGCCGCTCTCGAGGGTCGGCGGGGTGAACGACAACACCTGGCAGGTGGCGTCGGAGTAGCCGTCGCCGGTGCCCTTGGTGAACTTCACGGCCTTGAGTGTGCCGCTGTAGGTGGTGCCGTCGGCAGAGCCGGTGCCGCGCAGGGCCACGCCGGAGAGCACGTAAGAGCCGTCCTCCTGCCGCTCCATCTCCCAGTCGGGGACGATGCGGTTGGAGTTGAGGTCGTCGCCGATGATGTAGATCACCGGCTCGTCGGCGCTCCAGGCCGACCAGCTGCCGGACTCTTTGACAGCCCGCGGGCGCACGTTGAGCGTGTAGGCCGTGGTGTTCAGCCAGTCGCCGCTCGAGGTGTCTCCCTTGGTGTAGATCATCTTCGTCAGCGCCGTCCCGCTGCTATAGACCGTCATCGTCACGGTCTCGTCGGCCGCGGTGGTGCTGTTGTTGGCGTTGAAGCAGAAGTTATAGTCGCCGGTGCGCGTGACAAGCGTGGCCTCCGTGTCGGGCGAGAGATAGTAGGTGGCGCTGCTGCCCCCCACGGTGTAGACGCCCAGCTCGGTATCGGCGGAGTTGAACGCCTTCAGGTAGTAGCGGCTGTCCCACTCCGAGTCGGAAGCCGTTCGCACGGTGCCGCACCACACGAAGTTGCCGTTGGCGTCCGTGCTCTGTATCTGCGCCTTGCGCGTGCCGCTGTTGGAGGTGTACCACAGCTCGATGTACGAGATCTTGTTGCGGTCGGCGTAGTCGGAGATGGAGCAAACCTTGCCGTCAGGACCGTAGACATAATCCTCTACAAAATCGAAGCCGCCACCCGAGGGATATTGGCTGCCGTTATTGTTGTTGTTAAACATCACATAGTCGGCAGTGTTGGAGATTTCCCATTTCCACAGGCCGAGGGTTGAGTCATAAGTCATAGCCTCGCCGGGCCAGCTGTTGACACCCGTGTTTGCAGTACCGGTATAGTTGGTGTGCAAATAGATGCAAACGGCCGACCAATTGGAACTTGAGTTGTCCCAATAGATGTAATGCGTGGCCGACGGGTCCTTGTAGGTGATGTTGTAAGTCTGCGTGTCGTAAGTGGTGGTGCCCACGCCGCAGGTGATGGTAACAGACGAGGAGGTAGAGGCCGTGCCGATGGTGACAGTGGCGTCCGAGCCCTTGCTGACGTACGTCTTGGTAGTGCCGCCGTCGAGGCTGTACCACCACTGCGTATCGCTCGTGCCCAGGCCGCTGGCCGTGATGGTAACGTCCATCGTGCCGGTCGAAGATGAATATGTGCCGCCGGCCGACGAATACGAGAACGACGGACCCGGAGCCGTGGTAGACAATTCGACATTGGTAGGAATGCCATCGCTGTCTACCGTCAGCGTGACATAGTAGGAGGTAGTGGTGCTAAGCCCTTGGAACACCCACCAGCCGTTGTTGGAGGTGTCGGTGCTGGTGACCTTGCCAAGACCTATGCTCGTCGTGCCCGAGTTGAGCCAGGCATTCGCGTTGTTGACGTCAGAAGACCAGGCATAATACGTCTCGCCCGTCTCGTAAGTAACCTTTACGCGATAGCGGCTCGTATTGCTGTTGACACCCTGCGCTGCAATATAAAAGCCGCTGACAGTGCCGTTGGCAGTCAGCCGGGTCGAGGTTCCCGCCTGGTTTACAAGATAATAACCGGTGATGGCGCCTGAAGCGGCCGTCGGGTCGTAGTTGTATGTGATGGTGGCGCCGCCCGAAGTGTTGAGCGTATACAGCGCATTGTTCACCATCTGCCAGCTCGTCGAAGTGTTGTTCAGGGTAAAATTGCCGTTCTTGTAGTTCGAAGGGATGCTCGAAGGATCGTACCAACTGGTATAAGAAGTCGTTCCGGAGAAACAAATTTGGTCAAGGTCATCGAAATCGGTAAACGAGACCTTGTAGATGGTACCCGACACGAGAGTGCAAGCGCTGGGAGAGGTCCACCCGCCGCCATTGTTCGAGTAGTGCCGGTGGCAAGTAACAGTGGTCCAACCACGGGCTGCAACATCCACGTAGAATGTCCATACCGTTGCTGCTCTGGCTGCTAAGGGTGCGGTGAGCACGCACACGAGGAGCGCCAGATAGGCAAAAAGTTTTCTCATTGTGTTTAAAAATTTAATGGTTAAGTTTATTGTTTATTTTGTTGATTATATTCTTTTCTGGAGCGGGGCGGCGCCCTCGCGCCCCGCCGGCAGTGGAGCGGGGCGGCGCCCTCGCGCCCCGCCTCCCTTGGAGCGGGGCGGCGCCTCGCGCCCCGCCTCCCCGCCCCACGCCGCCCGCGAGTACGGAGGGCGGCCGTTCCGGCCGCACGCCAGGGAGGGTGTCTATTCGCCCCACGCCGCCCGCCGTGCACGGTCTGCGGCCAAGGCGGGGAGGCGGGGCGCGAGGGCGCCGCCCCGCTCCTGCATCT
>CAYOUJ010000087.1:0-5510 GCA_964407165.1 uncultured Muribaculaceae bacterium
AATTAGCTAATCACCAATAACTAAAAACTAAACACTAAAAGCATGAACCGTTGCTTAATTATAATAGGCACACTGCTCAGCGCCTGCTCCCATGGCCACGACCACGCCGAAGGGAGCGTGGCGGCGCCCTCGCGCCCCTCGCGCGGCGACGAGATAGTGCTCTGTCCCTCCGTGGCCTCTCGCATGGGCGTATCAGTCGACACCGTCACCGCAGGCACATTCTGCGAAGTCATCGAAGTCTCCGGCCAAATCATGGCCGCGCCTTCAGACGTCGCCGTCGCCGTCGCTCCCACCGCAGGCATTGTCACACTGAGCGCCAACGCCCTCCCCGGAGGCTACGTCGGCGCAGGTGCCTCATTGGCCCACGTCAACGGCGCAGCCATCAGCGGCGGCGACGTCAACAATGCCGGGCGCGTAGAGATAGAGGCAGCCCGCCGCGAACTCCACCGCGCAAAGCCTCTCCATGACGAAGGCATCGTCACCACATCCCAATACAACGAGATCCTCGCCCGCTACGAGGCAGCCGTCGCCGCTTACAGCCCCCGCGCAGCATCCGGAGCCGTGACCGCCCCCATCGCCGGAGTGGTCACCAATATCTTGGTCAGCCAGGGGCAATACGTCGACGCCGGCCAGCCCGTCGCTCAGATTTCACGCACCTCACGCCTCACCCTCCGCGCCGACGTACCCGAGCGCCTCGCCACGTTCCTCCCGCAAATCTCCGGCGCAAACATTCGACCCGCAGGGTTAGAAAGTTACATCCGGCTTGCAGACCTCGGCGGACGCATCTCCTCCGGCACACCGGCTTCCGCTCAAAGCGGTTATTTCCCCATATACTTCACTTTCAACAACTCCGGCTCGACACCTCCCGGCGCCTTCGTCGACGTTGCTCTCTTGGGCGCACCACGCGCAGGCGTCATCGCCGTCCCCGTATCTGCAATTACCGAGCAGCAGGGAGCTTTCTATGTCTATATCCGTGTAGACGAGGAGGGTTACGAGCGCCGACGCGTCACCCTCGGCGGCAATGACGGCGTGCGGGTAGAGATCAAATCGGGTCTTAAAGCCGGCGACGCAGTGGTAACAGAGGGCGCCGCCGTGATACGTCTTGCCGAAAACTCCGGCAAAGTGCCTGAAGGCCATTCACATAACCATTAACGGCCATGCTCAACCGCATTCTGCACATATCGCTCACCAACCGCGTGGCCGTGCTCCTCCTCGCCGTGCTCATACTCATCGGCGGCATGCTCGCGCTGATGCGCACGGAAGTCGACATCTTCCCCGACCTCAACGCCCCCACGGTAGTTGTAATGACCGAAGCCCCGGGATTCACCCCCGAGGAGGTGGAGCGAGCCGTGACATATCCCATCGAGACCGCCGTCAACGGCGCCACCGACGTCCGCCGCGTCAGCAGCTCCTCGCAGCCGGGATTTTCCGTGGTCAAGATCGAGTTTGACTGGGGAGTGGACATCTACCGCGCGCGTCAGATAGTCAGCGAGAAAATATCTGCCCTCGCCGCAGACATGCCAGCAGGCGTAGGCACTCCAACGCTCGGTCCGCAATCCTCCATTCTCGGCGAGATGATGATCATCGGCCTTACATCCGACTCTCTCAGCCAGGCAGACCTGCGCACCATCGCCGACCGCTCGATACGGCCGCGACTGCTGGCCCTCGGCGGCGTCTCCTCCATCTCCGTAATTGGCGGAGACGTGGTGGAGTATCAGGTGCTACTCGACGACGCCCGCATGCGCGCCCGCGACGTAACCCTCGACCAGGTGCGCACCGCTCTCGAAGGTTTCAACAACAACGCCTCCGGAGGCGTACTCTACCAATACTCTAACGAATACCTCATCAAGGGCGACATCGCCACCGCCTCCGTCGACGAAATGGCGCAGGCCGTGGTCGCCACTTCGGCCGACGGCTTCCCCGTCACCCTCGCCGACATCGCCACCGTCACCCTCGGCACGCAAGAGCCTAAGCTCGGCGTGGCCTCCCTCAATGCCACCCCCGCTGTCCTCCTCACCGTCACCAAGCAGCCGGCCACCGGCACCATCGAGCTTACCGACCGAATCGACGAAGAACTTGCATCCCTTGCAAAAACACTGCCTCCCTCCCTCGACATCAACACGCATATCTTCCGCCAGGCCGCCTTCATAAGCACCTCCATTTCAGGCCTTCAAGCATCGCTGCTGGAGGGTGCGTTCTTCGTCATCGTGGTGCTCATGCTCTTCCTGATGAACCTGCGCACCACCCTCATCTCACTCGTCGCCCTCCCATTGAGCATCATCATCACCGTGCTCATACTCAACCTCTTGGGCATGACCATCAACACCATGAGCCTCGGTGGCATCGCCATTGCCATCGGATCACTTGTCGACGACGCGATAGTGGACGTGGAGAACGTATACAAGCGCCTGCGGCAAAACCGCGAACTGCCACCCGACAAGCAGCGCGGCATCGTCCACGTGGTCTACGAGGCTTCTAAGGAGGTGCGCCTGCCCATCTTCAACTCCACACTCATAATCATCGCCTGCTTCCTGCCGCTCTTCTTCCTCACCGGCATCGAAGGGCGCATGCTCATACCCTTAGGTGTGGCGTTCATCGTCGCCCTGTTTGCCTCGACCATTGTTGCCCTGACAGTTACGCCCGTGCTCTGCTCTTACCTGCTCAGGAGCGGGGCGGCGCCCTCGCGCCCCGCCACCGACCCGGCCGGCGAAGTAATCCTCGCCTCCGACCCGTGGCTAATCCGCAAGCTCAAGGCCGGTTACACCCGCTCCCTCACCGCCGCACTCAAGCGCCCCAAGCCCATATTCATCGGCACCGCCGCCCTGTTTGTCGTAGCCGTCGGCCTCTTCTTCACCCTCGGTCGCAGCTTCCTCCCCCCGTTCAACGAAGGCTCATTCACCATCAACGTCAGCACGCTCCCCGGCATCTCCCTCGACGAAAGCAACCGGCTCGCCCTCGAGGCGGAGCGCATCATACTCTCCATGCCCGAAATATCCACCGTGGCCCGCAAAACGGGTCGCGCAGAGCTTGACGAGCACTCCTTCGGGGTGAACGTCAGCGAGATAGAGGCACCCTACACCCTCTCTGACCGATCCAAGCAGGAATTGATACGCGACCTGCGTGGGCAGCTCGCCCGGCTCCCCGGCGTCAACATCGAGATAGGCCAGCCCGTCAGCCACCGCATCGACGCTATGCTCTCCGGCACGCAGGCGCAGATTGCCGTCAAGATCTTCGGCGACGACCTCACACGCTTATACGCCGTCGGCTCGCAGGTCAAGGAGCGCATAAGCGACATACCGGGCGTGGTCGACGTCAACCTCGAGCAGCTCACCGACCGGCCCCAGCTCGACATTCGCCCACGCCGGCAGATGCTCGCGCGCTACGGAATAACCCTCCGCGAGTTCTCCGACTACATCTCAACCATCCTCGGCAGCGAGGCCGTAAGCCAAGTCTACATCGACGGCATCCCCTACGACGTGGTCATCAAAGTCGACCCGCGCCACCGCGAGACCATCGACGGCATAAAGGGCCTGCTCATCGACTCCAACCAGGGGATGATACCCCTCAGCTACGTTGCCGACGTGGTGATAGCCGACGGCCCGGGCGCCATCAACCGCGAGGATGTCAGCCGCCGCATAGTCGTCTCGGCCAACGTCGACGGCCGCGACCTAAGCGACGCCATCGCCGACATCCGGGAGGCCGTCGACACAGAGATACAGCTACCCGAAGGCTTCCACGTCAGCTACGGCGGCCAGTTTGAGAACGAGAAGCGCGCCTCCCGCACCCTCGGACTCACCTCTCTGCTCGCCCTGCTCATCGTCATGCTGCTCATCCACGGCGAGTTCCACTCCTGGCGCCAGACCGTCATAATACTGCTCATCATGCCGTTAGCTGCCATAGGCGGCGTCATCATACTCTGCCTCACAGGCGGCTCCCTAAACATCCCCGCCATCATCGGTTTCATCTCCCTTTTAGGCATCACCACGCGCACAGGCATGCTGCTCATGTCGCGCTACAACGCGTTAGACCGGCAGGGGGTGTCGCTGCGCCGACGACTGTTCATCGGCTCCGCCGACCGCCTCTCCCCCATCATCATGACGGCCCTGACCTCCGCCCTCGCCCTTATCCCACTCGCACTGCGCGGCTCGGAGCCCGGCAACGAGATCCAGGCGCCCCTCGCTATCGTTATACTCGGAGGTCTCATCTCATCTACCCTCGCCGGCATCTATATCATACCCATGGCCTACGCCCTGTGGAGAAACAAAACGACTATCAATGAAGACTCTGACACTCACACTCATCCTGTTGCTGACAGCCGCGACACTCTCGGCGCAAACAGTTGACGACCTCGCACGCTGCGTAGCCTCCCTCTGCCCTGCAGTGAAGGCATCCACTCTCGCTGCCCGCGCCGAGGCCGAGGACACCCGCGCCGAGAACACTCTGCCCGACCCTACCGTAGAGTTGGAACGCCTCTGGGGTTCCACCGCCGAGGCCGGCGGCAAGTTCGCCCTCAGCGTCAGCCAGGAGTTTGAGTTTCCCACCGTCTACGGCGCACGCTCTAAGGCCGCCAACTTGCAGTCCACCGCTGCCGACGCCCTCCACGACGCCGCTTTCCTCGACAAGGTGCTCGAGGCCAAGCTCATTATCCTCGAAATCATTTACACAAACCAATGCCTGCAAGCAAAGGCCGAGATACGTGACAACCTCCTGAAGATGCTCGACGCAGGCGTCCGCGCAACCTCCGGCGGAGAAATCAGCGTGCTCGACCGAAACAAGCTGTCCATCGAGCTGGCCCTGCTCGACGCCGACATAGCCTCGGTTAACGGCGACCTCACACGCCTCCTCGCCGAGCTGTCTGACCTCGCCGGCGGCGCCGACCTGTCGGCCGACGCCCTGGCCATCTCCGCCTTCCCCGACCCGCACATCCCCACCATCGAAGAGTATCGCGCGGCAATGGCCTCCGACCCCCAGGGGGCATACACCCGCACCATGCTCGAGGCCTCCGACGCACAAGTAAAAGCCATCAACGCCTCCCGCCTGCCAACATTCTCCCTCGGATACACTTACAACGCCGAGAGCGGGATGCGCTGGGGCGGCGTCAACTTCGGCGTCTCAATACCCCTCTACAGCCGTCGTGCCTCTCGCCGCGCCATAGACCTGCGCCGCGACGATCTGACCCTCAACCAAGAGATGCTCGAGACCTCGCGCGTGGCCTCCGCACGCGCAGACATCGAAAACGCACACCGCCTGCAGACGCTCATCGCCACCATGGCCCCCGCAGTCAACGACCCTGAGAACGCGCGCCTCCTGCGCGTCGCCTACGACGGAGGACACATCACCCTCCACGAATACCTCGGCCAGCTCAACTACTTCACCGAAGCCCGCCTGCAGCTCCTCCGCGCCCGCTTCGACCTCGCTACCGCCGCCGCACGCCTCAACCGATATAACTTATAACTTATAACTTATAAGTCAGGAGTCAATTGCCCAAACCCGGTTATAAGTTATAAGTT
>CAYOUJ010000088.1:0-4940 GCA_964407165.1 uncultured Muribaculaceae bacterium
CCCGCGACCCCGACCTTGGCAAGGTCGTGCTCTACCAACTGAGCTATTTTCGCGTGGGTGCCGTTTTCAGACAGCGGTGCAAAGGTAAGCACATTTTTTGGACCGGCAAAATTTTTCGGCCAAAAAATTGCGAAAAAGTTTATAACCGGCATGTTTGCAGCACGGTAGGGCTATAAAAAGAAAAATTGATTGTCTCGCGACAACCAATCTTAGTTAACCTTAAATCTAATACCATGAAAAACACATTGCAAAGGTATAGCATTTTGCAAGACGATGCAAGCATTTTTGCAAAAAAGTGACGTAAAATTAACTATATTTTACATCATTCTGAAATTTTCGGGCGCCAGCAATGGAAAAATGCTCAATTTTGCCATTCATACTGACATTTTGCCACAATCACACACGCAAATTGGTGACAATAAACCGCCGCCAATTAAACACTTGTTAACATTCGCCGATAACACGTTGATTTATTGAGGGGAGGATACTAACTAACCGCCAGCCTTCGACCGCCTACGGCGGCCTCGACTGGCGGCAACTATGACACGCTGCCTGTGGCAGCTTCGTTATTTCATTAGTCGGTGATGAGGTCGTGGCCGGTCATCTCTGCGGGCTGCTTGAGGCCCATGATGTGGAGGATGGAGGGGGCAACGTCGGCCAGGCGGCCGTCGGAGACCTTTGCATCCTTGTTGTCGGTAACGTAGATGAAGGGCACGGGGTTGAGCGAGTGGGCGGTGTTGGGCGTGCCGTCGGGGTTGATGGCGTTGTCGGCGTTGCCGTGGTCTGCGATGATGATCACCTCGTAGCCTGTTTCCTTTGCGGCGTCGACCACCTGGCCGACGCACTTGTCGACGGCCTTGACGGCCTTGACGATGGCGTCGTAGACGCCGGTGTGGCCGACCATGTCGCCGTTGGCGAAGTTTACGACGATGAAGTCATACTTGTCCTCGCGGATGGCGTCGGTGAGCTTGTCGGCTACCTCGAAGGCGCTCATCTCCGGCTTGAGGTCGTAGGTGGCGACCTTTGGGGAAGCCACCAGTGTGCGCTCCTCGCCCTCGTAGGGGGCCTCGCGGCCGCCGTTGAAGAAGAATGTCACGTGGGCATACTTCTCGGTCTCGGCGATGTGGAGCTGCTTGAGGCCGAGCGAGGAGAGGTATTCGCCAAGGGTGTTGTTGACGTTCTCCTTGGGGAAGAGTATGTGGACGTCGGTGAAGGAGGCGTCGTAGGGGGTCATGCAGTAATACTGCAGGTCAGGCAGCGTGTGCATACCCTGCTCGGGCATGTCGTGCTGCGTCAGGGCGATGGTGATCTCCTTGGCGCGGTCGTTGCGGTAGTTGAAGAAGATGACCACGTCGCCTGACTTGATGGTGCCGTCTACGCCGGCGTTGTTGATGGGCTTTACGAACTCGTCGGTGACGTCGTCGTTGTATGACTCCTGCATGGCTTGCACCATGTCGGTGGCCTGCTTGCCCTCGCCGTTGACGAGCAGGTCGTATGCGACCTTCACGCGCTCCCAGCGCTTGTCGCGGTCCATGGCGTAGTAGCGGCCGATGATGGAGGCAATGACGCCGGTGGTCTGCTTGCAGTGCTCCTGCACCTGCTCGATGAAACCCTTGCCGGAGTGGGGGTCGGTGTCGCGGCCGTCCATGAAGCAGTGGATGAAGACCTTGTCGAGCCCGTATTCTTTGGCGATGTCGGTGAGTGCGAACAGGTGGTCGAGCGAGGAGTGGACGCCGCCGTTGCTGGTCAGGCCCATAAGATGGAGGCCGCAGCCGTGCTCTTTGGCGTAAGTGTACGCGCCCTTGATCTCGGGGTTGGCGGTGATGGTGCCCTCCTTGATGGCCTTGTTGATCTTGACGAGATCCTGGTAGACGACGCGACCGGCGCCGATGTTGAGGTGGCCGACCTCGGAGTTGCCCATCTGGCCGTCGGGCAGACCCACGTTCTCGCCGGAGGCCTGCAGCTGCGAGTGGGGATATGCGTTTACGATAGCGTCCCAGTTGGGGGTGGGAGTCACGGATATTACGTCACCCTTGGAGTGGTTGCCGATGCCCCACCCGTCGAGTATCATCAGAAGTGCTTTTTTACCCATAATAATAGTGGTTTTGGAATTTTGCGGCAAAGTTACTGAAAAATGCCCATGTATGCAAATCGGGCTGATTAGAGGTATAACACCCCGACGTGAAAAAAAATCGCCGATTTAAGATTATTTGGGACAGATGTGCACAATTGTTGCCCATATATACCATTATCTTTGCAACGTGAAACGGACAACGGCTGTGACACAAACGAGTTTTTAAGAGGTTAATAATTTACTTTTCACAACAGCACTATGAACACGGACATTATGATAGACCGCTGCGACATCTTGTCGGCGAACCTCGTGCAACAGGGGCACGAGCTGGTGCGCCTGCGCCTGACGGGCGTGCGCGACTGGGAGGAATTGGTGAGCTATGTGCTCAGCTATGTCCACGGGGATCTCGGCCGTGTCCGCCTTTGGGTGCGCAACAGCACCCGGGGCTGGGCCGTCGAGCGCCAGCTGGTAGCCTGAAAGCCTAATCGATAGTCTCGATAATCATCGATGACTATCAATTGGCTGTCAACTTTCCTCAAAAAGAAGCGTGTGCGACCCATCGTCGGGCCACACACGCTCGCTATTGAGTGTGAAGTTGGGGGTTTCCTTTTCAAGTGGCCGATTTCTCGCCTCAGCAATGCCCGAGCAAGCTCGGCATTGCCTTCGGCTTAACGAAATCGTTGCTTATTTTGAGAGCTTCTCCTTGAGGGCAGCCAGGGCCTCGATGTCGCCGAGGGTGGCCTTCTCAATCTGCGGGGTCTGCACGGCAGGAGCCTCCTCGCGGCGCGGAGCGCGCTCGGTGCGGCGTGCCTTGCGGGCCTCGTTGCGCTCAGCCTTCTGCTCATCCTCAAAGATGCGACTGTGGCTCAGGAAAATGCGCTTTGTGTCCTTGTTAAACTCGATCACCTTGAAGTCGAGCGTCTCGCCCTGCTGGGCCTTGGTGCCGTCCTGCTTGACAAGGTGGCGCGGGGTAGCGAAGCCCTCTACGCCGCCCTCGAGGGCGATGTTGGCGCCACGCTCGCCCATCTCGGTGATGGTGCCGGGATGTATCGAGCCGACGGAGTAGATGCCCTCGAACTCGTCCCAGGGGTTGGCCTCAAGCTGCTTGTGGCCGAGGGAGAGACGACGATTGTTCTTGTCGATCTCGAGAACCTGGACGTCGATGTTGGCGCCGACCTGAGTGAACTCCTGGGGGTGCTTGACCTTCTTGGTCCAGCTGAGGTCGGAGATATGTATCAGGCCGTCTACGCCCTCCTCCAGTTCGACGAAGATGCCGAAGTTGGTGAAGTTGCGCACCTTGGCGGTGTGGCGCGAGCCGATGGGATACTTCTCTTCGATGTTCTCCCAGGGGTCGGCCTTGAGCTGCTTCAGGCCCAGGGACATCTTGCGCTCCTCGCGCGAGAGGGTGAGGATGACGGCTTCGATCTCGTCGCCGACATTGAGGAAGTCTTGTGCGGAGCGCAGGTGCTGGCTCCAGGACATCTCGCTGACATGGAGCAGACCCTCCACGCCGGGGGCGATCTCTACGAATGCGCCGTAGTCGGCCATGACCACTACGCGGCCCTTGACCTTGTCGCCGGGCTTGAGGTTGGGGTCGAGGGCGTCCCACGGATGGGGCTGGAGCTGCTTGAGGCCGAGGGCTATGCGGCGCTTTTCGTTGTCGAAGTCGAGGATGACGACGTTGAGCTTCTGGTCGAGCTGTACCACCTCCTGCGGGTGGCTTACGCGGCCCCAGCTGAGGTCGGTGATATGGATAAGGCCGTCGACGCCGCCGAGGTCGATGAACACGCCGTAGGAGGTGATGTTCTTGACGGTGCCTTCGAGCACCTGTCCCTTCTCGAGCTTCGACATGATCTCGCGCTTCTGGGCCTCAAGCTCGGCCTCGATGAGGGCCTTGTGGCTGACGACCACGTTGCGGAACTCCTCGTTGATCTTGACGACCTTGAACTCCATGGTCTTGCCCACGAAGATGTCGTAATCGCGGATGGGCTTGACGTCGATCTGCGAGCCGGGGAGGAAAGCCTCGATGCCGAACACGTCGACTATCATGCCGCCCTTGGTGCGGCACTTGATGAAGCCTTTGATGATTTCGTCGTTGGCAAGTGCCTCGTTAACGCGGTCCCAGGAGCGGGCAGCGCGGGCCTTGCGGTGAGAGAGGATGAGCTGACCCTTCTTGTCTTCCTGGTTCTCAATGTAGACCTCGACGGTGTCGCCCACCTTGAGGTCGGGATTGTAGCGGAATTCGTTGATGGGTATGATGCCGTCAGACTTGTAGCCGATGTTGACCACCACCTCGCGCTTGTTCAGGGAGATGACGGTGCCTTCGATTACGTCCTTGTCTTTGACGGTGTTGAGGGACTCGTCGTAGGTGCGGGTGAGCTCCTCTCGGGTTTTCTCGCCTTGGGTTTCGCCCTTCTCGTAGGCTTCCCAATCAAAGTCGGCGATAGGAGAATTAATTAATTCTTCAGACATTTAAATAGTTAATAAATAGGTTAATAGATACGCAAATGCCGGCCGCAGACGGTTTTTGCGCGGCAAAGTTACGAAAAAGTTTTGATTTACAAACCTTTCTGTGAAAATTTTTGTTCGTCAAAAATGTCCCGTGCCTAAAAGGTCCGGACCGGCTGTTGACGTCGGGCCTTTTCCGTATGTCACAAAGAGCAGTGAGAAGTGAGTAACGCGGAAACGATTACCTCACTGCTCACCATTCACTGCCCACTACCTACCGAACTACTATCTTGGCGGGCTGTTGGCCGGGGGTGCGGAGGATGTAAACGCCGGCGGCGGGGAGGGTGAGCTCTCCGGTGCCCGTGGCCACGAGCCGCCCGTCAATGCCATACGCCTCTATCACAGCCCCCTCGGCGCT
>CAYOUJ010000089.1:0-4825 GCA_964407165.1 uncultured Muribaculaceae bacterium
AATTTCCGGCGGGGCTTTTTATGATTGTAGTGGGCTTAAGACGATATACAACAAGTCAGACTTGGTATTGGAAAAGGGTTCCTCAACTTATGGTCGTGTAGCAATGTATGCCGATAAGGTATACAACCGCTACTATGCTACGGTAGACCCATTCATATATGTAAGAGATGACAATGACCTCATGATTGCCGGCTATAGGGATACTATGGCGGGTGACGTTGTTATCCCTGCATCTATTGATGATAGGGATGTAGTCGCCCTCGATGATTATTCGCTCATGGGGTGTGGCGCATTGAAAACCGTGACTATGGGCGAAAACATTGCATCTATTGGCAGAGGTGCTTTCGCCGATTGCGACAGCTTGACCTCAATCATCGGGACACTTAATATAACCGAGGTATGCGACTCCACCTTCGCCGAGTGCAAGAGTCTTACAGCCTTGAACTTGCCGAACACAGTCACGTCGATTGGCAAATACGCCTTTGGCGGGACAACGTCTCTGTCAGACATATCTGTCCCCACAGGCATCAAGGCCCTTGGCGCCGCTGCATTTATGGGTTCAGGCATTACTTGTGCCGACATACCCGACGGTGTTACTTCCATCCCTGAAAGCTGTTTCGAGGATGCAGTTAACCTGACAGATGTAAAGATTCCGGGAACTCTTGCTTATCTGGGTAGTCGGGCGTTCCGAGGCTCCGGCATTTCAAGCGCTATTATTCCGGATGGCGTGGACGTGATTTTAGACCGCACATTTGAGAACACCCCAAATCTGTCTGAGGTGAAGCTTCCCGAGACCCTAACGGCTATCGGAGAGTATGCGTTCTGTGGTTCCGCAATAAATTCATTCGTTATTCCGGCCAATGTTACCGTTATATCCAAGGGGGCTTTTGCCAACACCGACTCAATTCGTTCGTTTACTTTGCTTGAAGGCGTGACCGAGGTTGCCGACAGCGCCTTTGCCGGAACTGCCTTGCCCTCAATATTCATACCGCGAAGTGTCACGGCTATCGGGCAGTCAGCATTCTCCGGCTCCGGCTTGAAGAACGTTTGCTTTGCAGATAATTCCAATCCGGTCACCTTGAGTGAATACGCCTTCGCCAACTGTCCGTTAGACAGCATTTGTCTTGGCAGACTCATCACCTATCCGTCAAGCTCGCCCTTCTCCGGCAATACGACCCTCCGGTATGCCGCCATCAGTGACGTGCCGGAAGAGGTGTTCCAAGACATGTTTGCCGGATGTTCGGCGCTTTAGCGTGTTTCCATCGGCCATAATGTGGCCAATATTTCAGAGGGTGCATTAAACGGTTGTTCCTCGCTAAAGGCCATCAATATAGGCGTCGGAGCTGCCACCATTGGTAGCAACGCATTCAAAGGGTGCCAAAGTGTCGACACGCTCAGGGTGTATGCCTCCGTGCCTCCGACGTGTGCTTCTGATGCTTTGACGGACATCGATCCCTCAAAATGCACCTTATTTGTGCCCACCGGCACTCGCGAGCTGTATGCCGCCGCCGACCAATGGAAGAACTTCTATTCCATTGAGGAGTTTGACGCGTCGGTGAAGGCCTCGTATATTGAAGTTTATGCCGTGGCAGACACAGTGGCTGTCGGCGACGTGCAAGAGGTGGTCGCCAAAGTGTTCCCTGCACTGGCCACGAACCCGAAAGTCGAGTGGACCTCTTCAAATCCGGCTGTCGCTTCGGTTGATGAAGACGGCTTTGTCACTCCGTATCGGCAAGGTATGACAGAAATAACGGCTACCACCACCGACGGGAGCAATCTGTCGGACTGCTGCGTGGTCAATGTCGACGCCCGCTCAAACACCGGTGACAACCGCTTCGAGATATATTATGCCAAGGGTGAGTCCGGCAAGACGTTGCTCTTCCCTGTCGTCATGGCTAATGCCGACGGTGTCATAGGATTCCAGTTCGACGTAGTGTTTGATCCGGCCACGGCTCAGCAAATAACCCTTGACCGCACGAGCGAAGGCTCATATTACCTGGAGACGACAAATCGATTCGACGACCATTTGGTGGTAGCCTCCGCAACTGACAGCGGCGCCCGTTTCGTATCTTACAGCGAGTTGTTGAAGGAGTATTCCGGAAACGACGATGTGCTGTTCTACATACCCTTCAAAGTCGCCGGCGACCCGGGTCGGATAGAGATAGTGCTCAAAAACATAAAAATCTCCCGCACCGGAAGCGTTGAAGAGGTCTGCCCCGACCTTAGCGCAAAGATTGACATCAGCGCTGACATAACCGCCGGCGACGTCAACGGCGACGGCCGCCTCTCAATCCTCGACTTGACGATGACAGTGTCGCAAGTGCTCGGAGAGGGATTGTTCGGTTTCCGCGCTCAGGCGGCGGACATGGACGGCAACGGGGAGATTACGGTCAATGACATCACGGCCATACTGCGGCTTGTGCTGCAGAGTGCGGGCGTAGACGTGACCACCGCCGGGAGCGCTGCGGGGCGCGAGGGCGCCGCCCCGCTCCTGAGCGTGTCGGGCTACCGCATCAACGGTGCACGGGCGGACGTTGAGATAAGCCTCGAGGGAGCCTCGCAGTATATCGCCCTGCAGGCCGACATCACGCTGCCGGCGGACGTTGAGATAGCCGACGTACAGCTCGGGAGCGGGGCGGCGCCCTCGCGCCCCGAGGTGGTCTGGAGCCGCTCGGAGGTGACGGGAAAGTGGCGCGTGGTGGTATGGTCGCTGCAGTGCACGCCTCTTGGGAGCGGGGCGGCGCCCTCGCGCCCCGACGCTGCCCCGCTCCTTACCGTGTCGCTGCGGACGGTCGACGGCACGCCTATCGACTATAAGAGCATCGCTTTCGGCACCTCGCTGGCCGTCACCGACAGCGGCGACGCCCAAACGGAGGTGGCCCTCGGCGGCGTGGGCACAGTCCTCGACCCGCTCCGGAGCGGGGCAGTGCTCTCGCGCCCCGATGGGCTGCAGATCTCTGTTGAGGGGCTGACAGTCACTGTCCGCGCCCCCGAGGCAACGGCAGTCAGCGTCTGCGACGCCCTGGGCCGCTACAGCCGCGTCGACGTCCCGGCTGGTGTCTCTACGTTCACCCTCCCCGCCCCCGGCCTCTACATCATCGGCGGCGTCAAATACCTCGCCAAGTAACTGACATGCCGCGAATTATCACGCGAAGAAACAAAAGAATAAAAAGAAATTTTTAAGTCATTCTTTGTTTTCTTTTGTTTCTTCGCGAGATCAAAGACACGAAAAAGAAATTTTTAAGTCATTCTTTATTTTCTTTTGTTTCTTCGCGAGACCAAAGACACGACACTTAAACAACCACATATAATGAAACAGACTATCTTGTCACTCGCGCTCGTGGGCGCCGGACTCTCCGCCGCCGCCCAGAGCGCCACGCTGCCGGTGATGGGCGTCAACGACATCACCGCCACAGCCGGCTCGACCGTAACCGTGGAGATGCTGATGACCAACGTCGACGAGTTTAACGACTTCCAGGCCGACTTCACCTTCCCCACGAAAGATTTCGTGGTCACCAAAGACAGCTACGGGGCCTACAACATCGCCACCACCTCGCGCACGCCCAAGCACACGTGTGCCGGCGACTACCGGCCCGGCTCTGACACCATCTTCCGCGTGGTGGCCTACAGCATGGACCTTATCACCATCAAGGCGGGCGAGGGCGCCATACTCACCCTGGAGGTGCAGGTGCCCGACACCCCCGGCGTCTACACCTACTCGATGGGCACCATAGAGTTTAGCCGCGTCGAGGGCGACGCCTCCACGGCCTACCACCCCGAGGGCGCCACCGGCACCATCACCGTCACCGAGCCGGAGGCGGTGCGCTACGGCTCAAACCAGCTCTATGTCAAGGATCTCACCATCAGCCAGGGCGAGGATGCCACCATACGCATCGGCTACAACTCCGAGACGGAGGTGTATGAGTACTCCGCCGACATCACTCTCCCCACGGGCGTGGAGATGACGTCGCTGACCTTCACTGACGTGGTTGACATCGAGAACTATACCAACACCTCATCCTTCGCCGACGGGGTCATCCACATCGAGGGCGCGGCCGGCCGCAAGGGGCCGCAGGCCGTCGCCGGCGACCAAGTGATAGCCACGGCGGTCATCAAGACCTCTTCGCTCGCCGCCGGCACGTATGCCATCAAGGTGGGCAGCCAGTATCTCTCAAACGATGACGACGACTACAGCCCCGCCGACTACGAGGCCGTGCTCACCGTCGAGGGCGCCACTCAGCAAGACCCCTGCGCAACGCCCGAGATCGAGCTTGACGAGAGCGGCAACCTCGTGATCACCTGCTCCACCGCCGGCGCCGAGATACACACCTCCATCGTCGCCCAAGACCACGGCGACCGCACGGTAGAGAGCGGCAAGGCCATCGAGCTGACCGGCATGTACGACGTCACGGCCTACGCCACCGCCGACGGCTACGAGCCGTCAGACAAGGCCACGGCCATCCTCGCCTGGGTCAAGCCCGACCCGAACACCGGCATCGACGCCATCGACCTGGGCGCCGACCGCAACGTGGTGCTGCGCGTCAGCGGGGAATACCTGGAGATACTTGGCACGGTCAACGCCGAGAAGATCAGCCTCTACGACGTGGGCGGCTTCCTGCTGTGGGAGGGCAACGCCGCCGGCAACCTGTTCATGGTGCCCTACACGCTTACACGCGGGACTGTCTATATCGTACAGGTAGGCGCCTCCACCTTCAAGTTCACCTGCTGAGCTACTCATACAGAAACATCAGAAACCAACAGAAACAATTCAGCGAATAAAATTTTGCTCCAAAGGAGCAACTTGATGATAACCCCGGGCAAGCGG
>CAYOUJ010000090.1:0-4734 GCA_964407165.1 uncultured Muribaculaceae bacterium
CAGCCCCGGGGAATCGGAGAGGCGTCCTCGCACCCCCGGCACCCCAAAGGGGTGCATGTCCCAACTATTTTTCTTCACCCCCGGGCTGCGCTCCGCTTGCCCGGGGTTATCATCAAGTTGCCCCTTTGGGGCAAAATTGTATTCGGTGAATAGTTACTCAAAATCCCGGATTAATTAAAATTTTACAGATTTCACAGACTAAAAATTAAGTTTCTTTTATTTCTTTTATTTCTTCGCGTGAATTCGTTGTTTTTCTTACCCATGCGAAAGGATTTGTCGAAATTTTTTGGGCAAATGTCAACAATTTTTGCAAAAAATTTGTTTTTTTGAAAGTAAGCGCGTACCTTTGCAGCGTCTATATCCCTAACCCAGGGGTAAAATGGATTGCTCGACTTCGACTGCCGCCCTCCGTACAGGCGTCGTCTTATCACAACCGAATACACAATAATTCAATCACCATTTTTTCATTCATTAAACAATCAGCTTATGAAGAAAATCTTTACTCTCATGATGGCCGCCGCCCTCGGCGTCACCGCCATGACCGCTCAAGAGGCTATGGAGTTCTCTCCCGCGACTATGCAAGTTCCCATGTCCTGGGATACCCAGTACCGTGCCATACCCAACCTCACCGAGCGTCCCCAGAGCCGCGCCGCCCGCAAGGCTGCCGCCGCCAAGAGCTTCCGCCCCAAGGCTCGCGTAGACGCTGAGGTGCCCGTCAGCCCAGAAGGCTACTACGTCAACATCTTCATCTCCCCCTTCGTAAACTATCTGGACCAGGAGATGACCGAAGCCGTGACGGTGGCCCCCACCGACAACGAGGGTGAGTACACCTTCCAGGGCCTGGGTGGCTGGGAGCTCACCGGCTGGTCCGAGGCTGTCACTCCCCTGCAGCTCATCACGGGCACCTACGCCGACGGCGTGATCTCCATCCCCATGGGCCAGAAGCTGGCCACCTACACCTCTGGCGGCGTCACCTACGACCTGATGCTCGTCTGCCCCGCCGAGGAAGAAGGCAAGTGGGCCGCCACCGCCCAGACCACCGTCAAGTTGGAGTACATCGACGGCTCTTTCGAGGCCAACGAGGAGATGCGCATCGCTGAGATTGCCGACAACTCCATCGCAGGTTGGTTTGGTGGCACCGGATATGCCCTCATGGTGCCCGCCAACGGCCACATCTCATATACATACGAGAACGGCCAAAACGGCTATATCAAGGTTGTCGACAACCCCGTTTACTATGAGTTCATGGAGAACGCCGACGGCTCAGAGACCCTTATGATGTCGTCCCTACTCCCCTTCGACAACGGCTACCTCTTCGATGCATACCTTTACAACCAGAAAGACGGTCACGAGACCTTCATGGCCGACACCACCAGCGTAGTCTTCACAAAAGCCGAGCAGAACGACGACGGCGTTTGGGAGTTTGACTACTACTCCATGGCAGGTGCCAGCACCTCTTATCCCGGCCGTAACCTCGTTGACGGCAGCAAGTGCCCCCTCAACACCTCCAACCGTGACTCCATCCTCATCCCCGACGACGCCTTCGCTTGGTCCATCGACGGCGAGCGCTGGCCCGTAGAGTGCTGGGCTATCAGCTACCTGTGGTGGAACGAGGAGGAGCAGGCCAACTACATCACCTACATCGGCTTCATGGGCGCCTCCGTGCTCGAGGCTTACAAGGAGGGCGAGAACCCCGCTCTTCGCGACTATGACGGCATCAACACCATCAACGTTGACAACAGCACCGTCGGCGCACCCGTCTACTACAACCTCCAAGGCGTACAGATCAGCAAGCCCGCCGCCGGCCAGATTTACATCGAGCGCACCGGCAGCGCCGCCCGCAAGGTCATCTTCTAATGCACTCCGTGCATAATTAGGCTTACGAGAGCCACGGCCCCCCGGCCGTGGCTCTTTTGCAATTACGGAGGGCGGCCGTCCCCGGCCGAACATCCCAACAAGTAAGGAGGGCGGCCGTCCCCGGCCGAACATCCCGGCCTTGCCCGCAAGCCGTGTGCTGTGGGGCGGATAGACACCCTCCATGGCGTGCGGCCGGGGACGGCCGCACGCCGTACTTATCGGCATTTTTGCTCATTGGTCGACACTTTTTGCTTTTTTAAGATTTTTATATTATATTTGCCCCCAAAATAATACCAATCATTAACTAAACCCTTGCTTTTTATGAAGAAACTTTACACCGCTATCCTTGCCATCATCGCCATGGCGCTGTCTGCAAACGCCGAAGAGCCCCTCTACACCGCCACCGGCACCCTCGGCGCCTACGACGGCTGGTCCAACCTCGCATGCGTCTTCGACGAGGCCACCTACGGCGTCATCAAGCCCACCGTCGAGGCTTACGACGGATATGTAATAGTCCGCGCCTTCGCCGGTGTCGAGGGCTACGACATGAAGGTAGGCTACGACGCCGACGGCAACCTCAACTCCATCACCCCCATCGTCAACGACGTCGCCGACGACGAGGTAACCAAGGGCTACGTCAACGTCTACACCGGCCTCACCGGCGAGAGCGACTACTGCATGCAGCCCTACATCGGCAGCGGCTACGGCTACGTCAGCAACCTCACCTCCAGCCAGAAGGGCTATGTGCTCACCGTGGCATACCTGGGTGACCTCTACGGCCAGTATTACTGCACCTGGGACGCCAGCGGCATCGAGGCTGTCTCGGTCGACACCGACGCTCCCGCCGTATATTACAACCTGCAGGGCGTGCGCGTAGAAAACCCTTCCGGCGGCGTCTACATCAAGCGCCAGGGCAACACCGTCACCAAAGTCGAAATCCGCTAATCGCCACAACCGACATTGGCCTTTAACCGGTTAAAACCCTTCCGGCGGCGTCTACATCAAGCGCCAGGGCAACACCGTCACCAAAGTCGAAATCCGCTAATCGCCACAACCGACATTGGCCTTTAACCGGTTAATCGATTAACCGGTTAAAGACCAAAATTACAAGACTCATAAAGCCGCACCCACCGGGGAGCGGCTTTTATGATTTACACTATTCTTAGCTACAGACTGTCAGGCGAGGGTCGGAGCCGGAGGGGGCAGCAGGCGGCGCAGCAGGAGGTTCGCCTGGTTTACCAGCGAGATCATCATGTTGGCATAGGTCTCGGCATTCCAGGCGCGCGATTTCTCCTGAAAGTATGCGGGGTCGTCGGTCTGCGCGGCCTCGCTGACCGTCTGCTCGATGTCGGGGGTGCCGGTCTCCCACTCGTCAAGGCGGTTGAGTATTAAGAAGTCTTCGTATTCGGCGAGCAGGTCCTGCGTGGCGGCCTGCGCCTCGGCCACATGTTTGATCTTGACGGGCTTGCCGCCATGGCGAGCTGCGGCAACCTCTGCGATGCTCTGACGTACGGTGCGAGCCGAGACCTGCATCTGCCGGGCTGTACGCTCGCAGGTCTTGACGAAGCGGTTGCAGAAGTCGATGGTGAGGGCGTAGAGGGTGTTGGCCGCACGATAGGCAGGGGTGCGGCGGAAATCTTGCTTCTTGGCTATTATCTGGCTCATGACATTATTCGATGACAAGTGTTAGCTGTTTCGGGTGCAAATATAAGCAATTTCAACAAAAACAAGCAACTTTTCGCCAAATTATTTCTTCCAAGGGCAAAAAACAACAGATTTCACGGATTTCACAGAACAAATTTAATCTGTGAAATCCGTGAAATCTGTTGTTTATACCGGTTGGGGCTTAGAGCTTGGGACCGGCTGCGACGAGAGCCTTGCCGGCCTCGTTGGTGGTGTACTTGGTGAAGTTGTTGATGAAGCGCTGTGCCAGGTCGTTGGCCTTAACCTCCCACTCCTTGGCGTCGGCGTAGGTGTCGCGGGGGTCGAGGATGCCGGTGTCGACGCCCTTGAGCTCGGTCGGGATCTCGAAGTCGAAGATGGGGAGCTTCTTGGTGGGGGCGTTGAGGATGTCGCCGCCGAGGATGGCGTCGATGATGCCGCGGGTGTCCTTGATGGAGATGCGCTTGCCGGTGCCGTTCCAGCCGGTGTTGACCAGGTAGGCCTTGGCGCCGCTCTGCTCCATGCGCTTGACGAGCTCCTCGGCATACTTGGTGGGATGCAGCTCGAGGAATGCCTGGCCGAAGCAGGCGGAGAAGGTGGGGGTAGGCTCGGTGATGCCGCGCTCGGTGCCGGCGAGCTTGGCGGTGAAGCCGCTAAGGAAGTAGTATTTGGTCTGCTCGGGGGTCAGGATCGACACGGGGGGCAGCACGCCGAAGGCGTCGGCGGAGAGGAAGATGACGTTCTTGGCGGCGGGGCCGGCGCTGACGGGGCGCACGATCATCTCGATGTGGTCGATGGGGTAGCTGACGCGGGTGTTCTCGGTGACGCTCTTGTCGGTGAAGTCGATGGTCTGGTCGTCGTGCACGGTGACGTTCTCGAGCAGTGCGTTGCGGCGGATTGCGTTGTAGATGTCAGGCTCGCTCTCCTTGTCGAGGTTGATGACCTTGGCATAGCAGCCGCCCTCGAAGTTGAAGACGCCCTCGTCGTCCCAGCCGTGCTCGTCGTCGCCGATAAGGAGGCGCTTGGGGTCGGTGGAGAGGGTGGTCTTGCCGGTGCCGGAGAGGCCGAAGAAGATGGCGGTGTTCTGGCCGTTGAGGTCGGTGTTGGCCGAGCAGTGCATCGAGGCGATGCCACGCAGGGGCAGGTAGTAGTTCATCATGGAGAACATGCCCTTCTTCATCTCGCCGCCGTACCAGGTGTTGATGATGACCTGCT
>CAYOUJ010000091.1:0-4699 GCA_964407165.1 uncultured Muribaculaceae bacterium
AAAAAGTTTTTAAATTTCAGAAATTTTTGCGAATTTTGCAACGTAAAAACATCGGAAACACCAATTAAGCGAATAATCTCGCGAAAAAATAAAAGAAAAGAGAGAAAAATTTAAAATTTTCTTTTTATTCCTTTGTTTCTTAGCGTGATAATTCACGTTTCGTCCGTCATATTGAGAAAACGAAGGCTGAAGTTTACATATACGACCGTGTCGGCGAGATGACCGACGATGAGTATGCGGCTGCCCTTGCGCGGGTCAACCCGGAGCGCCGCGCCAAGGCGGAGCGATACCGGCGACCGATGGACCGGCGCCTGTGCGTCTGTGCCGAGCTGCTGTTGCAACAGGCCGTGGCGGGGCGCGAGGGCGCTGCCCCGCTCCCATCGGCGGGGCGCGAGGGTGCCGCCCCGCTCCCATCGGCGGGGCGCGAGGGTGCCGCCCCTCTCCTCCACTCCAACATCAGCCACACCGACGGAATTGTGGTCTGTGCCGTGGCTCCGACGGTGATAGGGGTGGACGTGGAGGCCGTCGGCGACGACGTTGACCAAGACCTGCGAGAAGCTTTGTTCGCCTTTTTTGGCAATGAAGGAGGACGTGAGAATGCACCCCCGCTGCGACAGCTCATTGTCGAGTGGACGCGGCGCGAGGCATGTTGGAAGATGCATAATGCACCCGAGCCGCCTCCAAATCCGTGCCTTACGACCCTCGACCGCGGCGCCTACGTCGTAAGCGTGTGCACCCCCTCCCCCCTCCCCATCGAAATAATCGATACCCCATCGATACTCACCGATAGATAATCGATAACCGTCGATACCCATCGAAATAACTAAAAACTAATTGTTTAATCGCCTGCTGACATCCAGCTTCCTCGCCTCGATGGGCGACAAGTTCTTCGCCATCTCCCTCTCGTGGTGGATACTCAACGAGAGCGGCGTCGCCGACACCGGCTTCGTCCTCGGGCTGGTCATGGCGGTTACCGGCATCTGCACCATCGTCTTCGTCCCCCTGCTCGGCTCCCTCGCCGACATCTACGACCGCCGCCGCTGCATGCTCGTGTCGATGACACTGTCGATGCTCACCCTCGCCGCACTACTCGGCACGTACCGATGGCTGCAGCAGGCGCCGTACATTATATATACTGTGTCGGTGATATTGGGTGTGCTGACGGCATTCTTCATGTCATCGGTGCAGTCATCAATCACCTTCCTCGTGCCCAAGGAGCGCGTCACCAAGGCGGTGTCGATGGTGGTCATGGCCACGCCCGCGTCGCAGGTCATCGGCGCGTCGATAGCTGGCTTTGCCATCGCCGCCTTCGGCATCCGCGGCTCCGTCAGCTGCGACCTTCTGCTCTACATCGCCGGTTTCCTAATCCTTCTCACAGTGAGCGGAAAGATGAACGCCAAAGACCGGGGGGACGCCAAGCAGCCTTACTTCTCGGTTCTCAAAGGCGGCATCCGATACCTCGCCGGCGAGAAGCCACTCCTCCACAGCCTCCTCTTCTTCGCCGCCGTAAACCTCTTCTTCTCGCCCATCCTCATAGTCATGCCCATGATTGCCACCACCTACTTTGCCGGCAACTCCGTGGCCCTGGCAATGATGGAGGGAAGCTACAGCGGTGGCCTGATAATAATGTCGATATACCTCAACCGCAACTCCCGGAAATTCAACCGTCACCTTTACATCTTCCGTTCGATACTGCTCATGGGCCTCTGCTTCGTGGTCATCGGCGCCGTGCACGTCCCCTGGCTCGTCTACGTCATGCTCGTGGTCTGCGGGGCCATGCTCTCGCTCGCCAACGTGTCGCTCGGCAGCATCTACCAGATGTATGTGCCCACAGAGATGAAGGGTCGCTTCTTCTCCCTCATGCAGGTGACCGTCCGCGCTGCCTCGCCTATAGGCTTCGCCATAGTCGGACTCTGCTCCGACCTCATAGGCGTCCGCGAGATTGTGCTCATCAACGGTGTAATCATTGTCGCGCTGTCGTTTGTATGGCGCGTGCTCAAGAAACTCGACTTCAACTATACATTTTAGGATATGACCCAAAGCCAGCTTGCCATCTATTACGAGTGCCAGAACCATCCCGGGGAACCGGTGTACATCATACCCCTGCTTATCGACCTTGCCGAGGGCGTAGACTGCGAACGCCTGGAGCGTGCCGTCGCAGAGGCAATTAAAATGTTGCCCTCCTTTGAAGATCCGACGGAGTTTCCGCTGGTCGACTACCGCATAGTCGACGGGGGCAAAGGTCCCAAGCTCATGCTTGACTTGCACCATGTAATCTGCGACGGTACTACCGCCGGGCTGCTAATCAAGGATATAGCGGCCGCTTACCGTGGCGAGCCGCTCACAAAGCCCGCGCTGACCATGGCCGACGTGGAGGCCCGTGAGGAGGCTTTGCGCAACTCCCCGCGCTTAGAGGAAGCACGCCAATGGCATATCGATACCTTCGGTGGTATTGAGGTCGACTCCGTGCCCCTGCCCGACCGCGACCCGAGAGGGGAGGGGTGCGGCCGCGTTCGCTCTGTCAAGATGCTCGACGTCAGCTATCAAAAGCTGTTTGACTTCTCCCGCGCCACGGGCGTGCCCCTGAGCGTCGTGCTCGACGGCGCTTTCGGATATATGCTCGGCATCTGGAACGCCGCAACCGAGAGCATATTCGCCACCGTATTCCACGGCCGAAACCGCCCCGAGGAGCGCGACGTACGCGGCATGCTCGTCAAGACACTCGCCGTGCACTGCTCCTGGGACGCCGACACCACGGTTGCCTACTATCTCCGCACCCTCGCCGACCAACGTGCCAAGGCCAGGGACTACTCCGACACATACTCTTTCGGCGAACTCTGCGCCGACACAGGCGTGACACCGCGCCTCAACTTCTCATACCGCGGCAGCATCCAGGCCGAGGATATCCACGTCGAAGGCCTGTTTGTGGGCAGCCGCCGCCTGGGCAACTACTCCACCGGCGACACCGTGCAGGTGCTTGTCGACCACGTCGGCGACTGCCTTAAGCTCACCCTCGAATACCCCGAGGCGCTCTACACCGACGCCTACATTGACAGCCTCATGGCCACCTACGAGCGCGTCCTCAGCCAGTTCCCCGACAAAACAAAACTGGCAGAAATTCAGTTGTCTGCCCCCCCCATCCCCCCCCTAAAGGGGGGGGCAGCCAATTTGCCCGACACTTCTGTTGTAGAGTTGTTTGTTAAATCTGTCAAAGAGTGTCCTGACAAGCCTATGGTCAAAAACGACGGCGTAACGCTCACTTACAGTGAGGTATACTCCCGCGCCAAGGCCATGGCGGACTATATCACACGCCAGGGGATCGGTGCCGGCGACGTGGTAGCCGTCCTCGCCGACCGCAACGAGAACATGCTCCCCGCCACCCTCGGCGTGCTGCTCGCAGGCGCCGCCTACGAGCCCCTGGATCCGACATATCCCGCAGAACGCCTGCAGTTTATGATGGAGGATGCCGGTGTTAAGCTCCTGCTCAAAGATGCCCCCGTCGACTTGGAGGCTCCCGCAGGCGTCCCCACCTTCGAAATCTCGAAATTCCGAGACATCGAAATCTCGAAATCCCGAAATCCCGAATCCCAAATCCCAATTCCCAATTCCCCATTCATCATCCTCTATACCTCCGGCACCACCGGAAAGCCCAAAGGCGTAGTCCTCACCCACGCAAACCTCATGGCCCTTTGGGGTGTCATGCAGCGGCAGTTCCCCGAGACTGTCACCCCCGACACAACTTGGGCAATGTACGCCTCTTACGGCTTCGATGCAGGGTTCTTCTCCCTGCTCATGCCAGTGCTCGCCGGAGCCGCCGTCAGCATCGTCCCCGAAGACTTGCGCCTCGACATGGAGGGCCTCAACGACTTCTTCAGCCGCAACGGCGTAGACACCGTGCTCATGACCACCCAGGTAGGCCGTATCTTTGCCACCACCGTCGAGAAGACCACCCTCCGAACACTCTTCGTCGGCGGCGAGAAGCTGGTGCCCCTCGCACCCCCACGCGGCTACACATTATATAATCTGTACGGCCCCACCGAGGGCACCGTCTTCTGCAACGCCCAGCGCGTTGACAAACTATATAGCCGCGTGCCTATCGGACAGCCGCTCGACGACTACCGCGACTACATCGTAGACACCCTTGGGCGCCTCATGCCCTTGGGCGCCCTCGGTGAACTGGTCATAGCCGGGCCGCAAGTCGGCGCAGGCTACCTCAACCGACCCGAGAAGACCGCCGAGGTGTTCATCAAAAACCCCTTCTGCGACGAGCCGGAGTATGCCCGCGCTTACCGCACCGGCGACATTGTCCGCATTCTCCCCGGCACCGGCGCCGCCGACATCATCGGCCGCAACGACGGCCAGGTGAAGGTGCGCGGCTTCCGCGTCGAGCTGGCCGAGATAGAGCAGGTGGTCCGCGAGTTCCCCGGCATCACCGACGCCACCGTGCAGGCTTTCGACGCCCCCACGGGCGGCAAGTTCGTCGCCGCCTACGTCGTCAGCGACGCGCCCGTTGACGTCGCCGCCCTCTGCGCCTTCATCGCCGAGCGCAAGCCCCCGTACATGGTGCCCGAGGTGACCATGCAGATCGACGCCATCCCCCTGACCCAAAACCACAAAGTCAACAAGCGTGCCCTCCCCGAGCCGGTGAGCGAACAGCGGTCAGCGAACAGTGCTCCGCGGAAGGCTAATGTGCTTGAGC
>CAYOUJ010000092.1:0-4690 GCA_964407165.1 uncultured Muribaculaceae bacterium
CGCTTGCCCGGGGTTATCATCAAGTTGCTCCTTTGGAGCAAAATTATATTCGCTGTAAAGCCTTAAAGCCTTAAAGAGTTACTCATAAACTCATCTTCCCTTTCGTTTGTTAAAATTTCATGAAGACCAACGTCAAGACACCGTCCATAACATCCCTATGGGAGCACCGCGCCGAGCGCGTGCTCAAGGTCCTCGTGCCGGTGGGGTGCTCGGCCATATTAATATGGTGGCTGTTCAGCAAGGTCAATTTCCGGCAGGTAGTGGACATCATCAGCTCGGGGATGATAGTGTGGCCGATATTGGTGATGATGGCGTTCAACTTCATGAGCTACGTCATCCGAGGCACCCGTTGGGGCCTGCAGCTCGACGGCGTAGGGGTGAAGGTGCCGGAGGGGGAGCTGTGCATCAGCATCTTCGGAGCGTACGCCATGAACTTGGTGCTCTACGGCTTAGGTGAGGCGTGGCGCTGCGTTTATATCTCGCGGCGGCGGCACGTGTCGCTGTCGACGGTGGTGGGCACTGACATGGGCGACCGTGGCAGCGACGCCGTGGTGGTGATTATGGTGCTCATCCTCTCAATATTTATATTGCACGGGCCGCTTGACGAGTTTGCCATGCGCTACGGCATCCCGGAGCATATCTCGCATCTGTTGAAAAATTATTGGCTGTGGGGGATAATCCTTGCAGTGATAGGTTTTTACCTGCTATCGCGGCGCATTTGGCACGGGTGCCGTGTGGAGGAGGAGCTTGAGACCTGCCTGTGCAACATCTGGGACGGGCTCAAGGTCATCTTCACCATGCGCCACCGATGGCTCTACGTCTGGCTCACCCTGGCCATCTGGACGTGCTACTTCATGCAGACGTATGTGTGCTTCAAGTCTTTCAGTTTCACGGACGTGCTCTACGGCCCGGAGTATTGGTACGGCATTTTGCCCGGAACTCTGGTGATGCTCTTCGGCAGCCTCTCGCTGGCCATACCCAGCAGTGGCGGCCTGGGACCGTGGAACCTGGCCGTGATGTTCGCCCTCGAGTGCTACGGCATCCCCGAAGCCGAGGCCGCGGCCTACGCCCTCGCCGTCTGGTCCGGTCAGGCCATCCTCGAAATCTTCCTCGGCCTCGTCACCCTCGTCTGGCTCTATCGCCATCCGTTACGAGTTAACGAGTTAAAGAGTTAATGAGTTAAAGAGAAACTCATCAACTGATAAACTCATCTACTCTTCAACTTTTTTTTGGTGGTTTGAGCAAACATGATTAATTTTGTCGCGTTAATACAATGAAGTTTCTAGTTTTTGGTTTTTAGTTTTTAGTAAAATGCTTCCTTTACAAAGAGAAGCCTTTCTAAAACGCTAATCACTAAAAACTAAAAACTAAAAACTAAAAACTATACCCAAGATGATATTCAAATTCCGACTGGTCAGCGATGAAGTTGACAAATTCAAACGTGAGATACAGATTGACGCCGACGCGTCGTTCCTCGACCTCCACGACGCCATCTGCGAGAGCGTGGGCTATGACAAGGGGCAGATGTCCTCTTTCTTCCTCTGCGACGACGGCTGGGAGAAGGGGCGCGAGATCACCCTCGAAGACATGGGCTTCGATTCCTCTGAAGACGCCTACCTTATGGAGGAGTGCACACTGCGCGACTACATCGACGACGACGGTCAGAAGCTGCTCTATGTCTTTGACTACCTGACCGACCGCGCCTTCTTCATGGAGATGAAGGAGTCGGTGCCGGGGCAGACGCTGCGTGAGCCACTGTGCTCACTGTCGCTGGGCACTCCGCCGCCGCAGTCGGTCGACCTCGACGACTTTGACGCCAAGATGGACGCCAAGGCCGCGGCGGCAGCACAAGCCGCAGCCGAGGCAGAGATCGACGACGAGCTTTACGGCCCCGACGGCTATGACCCGGAGGACATCGCCGACTTCGACGAGATGAACTTCTAATCGAGAGACAATCGACACACCATCGACAGGCCATCGACGATAATCGATAGCCTGTCGATGATTATAGGCCCCATAAGAACTATGAGGCCTATAGTTATATGAGTGTGGGTGGTCAGTCTTTCATGTTGTGGAAGACGTTCTGGACGTCTTCGTCGTCTTCGAGCTTTTCGAGCAGTTTCTCGATGCCTGCGCGCTGCTCGTCGGTGACCTCCTTGAGATCGTTAGGGATACGCTCAAACTCAGAGCTGATGATCTCGAAGCCGTTGTCCTCGAGGTATTTCTGTATATTGTTGAACTCCTCGAAGGCGCCGTAAAGGACTATCTCCTCGGCCTCCTCGTCGTTCTCCAGTTCGTCGACGCCGTAGTCTATCAGCTCCAACTCGAGGTCGTCGAGGCTGACGCCTTCCTTCGGCTTGATGTGGAAAACAGACTTGTGGTCGAAGAGGAAGGTCAGCGAGCCCTGAGTGCCGAGCGAGCCGCCGTGCTTGGTGAAGTATGAGCGAACATTGGCGACGGTGCGGGTGTTGTTGTCGGTAGCGGCCTCGACGAAGATGGCGATGCCATGCGGCCCGTATCCCTCATAGGTAATCTCCTTGTAGTCACCGGCGCTCTTGTCGGTGGCCTTCTTGATGGCGCGCTCGACGGTGTCCTTGGGCATGTTGGCGGCCTTGGCGTTCTGCATCAGCGCGCGCAGGCGGGGGTTGGTGGAGGGGTCGGGGCCTCCGGCCTTGGCAGCGATGGTGATCTCTTTGCCGATGCGGGTAAATGTGCGGGACATGTTGCCCCAGCGCTTTAGTTTGCGTGCTTTGCGGTATTCAAAAGCTCTTCCCATATATGATGTTTTTAGTTTTTAGTTTTAGTTTTTAGTAAGACACCGGTCAGTTATAAGTTATAAGTTATAAGTTATAAGTTGCTTACCGGAGCTCGGCGCCCAGTTGCTTGGTAAGGTTGGCGATGATTTTGGCCATGACGGCGTCGATCTGCTTGTCAGTGAGGGTGCGTTCGTCGTCCTGCAGGGTGATGTTGATGGCGTATGACTTCTTGCCGGCGGGGAGGTTCTTGCCCTCGTATACGTCGAAGAGTGAGACGGTGCGCAGCAACTTTTTCTCTGAGGCGCGGACGGTCTGCTCGACCTGGGCCATGGTGACGCCCTTGTCAAGGAGCAGCGCGAGGTCGCGGCTGACGCTCTGCGACTTGGGCAGCGGCGCGAAGGTCACCTTGCGTGGAGCGGCCATCTTGACCAGCTCGGTCCACGACAGCTCGGCGTAGACGACGGGCTGCTTGACGTCGAAGCGCTTGCCGACGGCGGCGCTGACGATGCCCATGCGGCCGAGGGCTTTGCCGGAGCGGGTGGCCACGGTCATGGAGGCGGCGTAGATGTCATCCGCCGGCTCGACGGTGTATTTGAGTTCGCGGTCGGTGATGCCCAGGCGGGCGAATATGTTTGCGACGACGGCGCGGAGGTCGAAGAATGAGGTCTCGAGGGCCTGTCGATTCCACGACGGTGCCATGGCGTTGCCGGTCATCCAGATGCCGAGGTGAGAGTCTTCGCTGAAGGGTTGGAGCGGGGCGGCGCCCTCGCGCCCCGCCACGGCGGGGTCGAAGCGGTAAACTTCGCCGAACTCGTAGAGTATGAGGTCGGGGCAGCGGCGGTTGATGTTGTGGGCTACTACCTCCATGCCGCCGAAAAGCAGCGTGCGGCGCATGACGCTCAGGTCGCTGCTCAGCGGGTTCATCAGGCGCACGCAGGTGTCGAGGGGCCAGGTCGCGCAGTCGGTGTAGTAGCTCTCGGCGGTGAGCGAGTTGTTCATAATCTCGCTGAAGCCGCAGGCTGTGAGCTGGTTGGAGATGAGCTCGCGCAGGTCGGAGGCGGTGTCGGTCAGGCCCTTGTACTGCAGGGAGGAGTGGACTGTGGTGCCGATCTCCACATTATTATATCCATAGATGCGGAGTATATCTTCGATAACGTCGCAAGTGCGACGGACATCGACTCGGTACGTGGGCACGCGGAGCACGCCGGGCTTTTCCCACTTCATCTCGAGGCTGTCGAGTATAGAGTCGATGGTCTCGGCGGGCACCTCCTTGCCCACGAGTGCGGTGAAGTCGCCGTAAGTGAAGGGCACGCGGTAAGGCTCTACCGGCTCGGGGTAGATGTCGACGATGTCGCCGCAGACCTCGCCGCCGGCGAGCTCTTGTATCAGCTTGACGGCCTGCTTGAGGGCGTACACAGTGCCGTTAGGGTCTACGCCGCGCTCGAAGCGGAACGAGGAGTCGGTCTGCAGCGCGTGGCGGCGCGCGGTCTTGCGTACGCTGGTGGGGTTGAAGCAGGCGCTCTCGATGAACACGTCGGTGGTCGTTTCGGTGGTTCCGGAGTCGAGACCGCCGAAGACACCGGCGATGCACATTGGCTCCTCGGCATCGCATATCATCAGGTCGCGGGCGTCGAGCGTGCGCTCCACGCCGTCGAGAGTGACGAACTTCGTGCCCTCGGCGCAGGTGCGGACTACTATCTCACCGCCCTTGATCTTCGAGACATCGAAGCAGTGGAGGGGCTGGCAGAAGGCGTGTAGTATGTAATTTGTTATGTCGACCACGTTGTTGATGGGTCGCATGCCGATGGCCGTCAGGCGGCTCTTGAGCCAGTCGGGCGACTCGGCCACGCGTATGCCGCGGATGGTGACGCCGGCGTAACGTGTGCAAGCCTCCGGGTTGTCAACCCGCACCCTGATGGGTTGGAGCGGGGCGG
>CAYOUJ010000093.1:0-4665 GCA_964407165.1 uncultured Muribaculaceae bacterium
TATTAAGAATCAATTGGAACTTGGCAACTGACACACGAGATAAGATAGAGCTGCGGTCGGAGAGGGCGCGGCGCCTCACCGACGAGCTGCCCACGCGGCTGCTGCGCGTGGGCATGGCCCTGACCGTGGGGATACTGTTGGCGTTGATAGCGGCGGTGGTGTTTATTCGGTATCCGTACGGCGACGGGGAGAGCGTGCTCGTGCACTTGATGGCCTTTTAGCCGCTGGCGCAAAGTTGACAGATTTATTCTCACTTTGTTCTTTTTTGTGGCTGATTTTGCCATTTAGGCTTTTTTTAGTCAGTCATTTAGAGTGCGCTAAACTCATTTCTCAAAAATCCGAGACGTCGCGGTCAACCATGTCTTGACACATCTGGCGAAGGTCCGGGGTGAGGGTGTTGAAGGTTTTTTGAAAAATAATGGCCTCGTCATGGCACATGATACACAAATAAACCGTATCTTTGTGCACATCAAGGCCGGCCACAATACGTTGTCGTTCCATAGAATGAGGAATTAAAAATTAGAGACCCTCAAGTTTCAAAAATTGGGACAAAGGGCCCGCGTCGGAAGGCAGAAAATTTGTGGCGGCCTTGATTTTTTATTGCGGCGGGTGTAAAATCTCGCCGTTTTTATGTAATTTTGCAGCCAAACTATAGACAACTATGGCAGATACCCTTTACCCGGCTCTTATCACCGACGCCCTGCGCAATGTGCGCTACCCCGGCAACGGCAAGAACATTGTCGAGGCCGGCATGGTGGAGGACGACATACGCATCGACGGACGCACCGTCTCGTTCACGCTGTTGTTTCCCAAGTCCACCGACCCGTTCATGAAGTCGTTGGTGCGGGCTGCCGAGGCGGCCATACACACCTACGTGGGCAAGGATGTGCAGGTGACGGTCAACACGCGCACGCCGCACGTGGAGACCAAGCCGACGGTTAAACCGTTAGCGGGGGTGAAGAACATCGTGGGCGTGTCGTCAGGAAAGGGCGGCGTAGGCAAGAGCACCGTCGCCGCCAACTTGGCCGTAGCCCTCGCCCGCGAGGGGTACAAGGTTGGATTGCTCGACGCCGACATATTCGGCCCGTCGGTGCCCAAGATGTTCGGGTGCGAGAACGCGGAGCTGTACATGCACAACGTCGACGGCCGCGACCTCATCATACCGCTCGAACGCTTCGGCGTGAAGTTGCTGTCGATAGGTTTCCTCGTAGACAAGAAGAGTCCGGTACTGTGGCGCGGCGGCATGGCCTCGACGGCCCTGAAGCAGCTCATCGGCGAGGCCGACTGGGGCGAGCTTGACTACTTCATCATCGACATGCCCCCCGGCACCTCCGACATTCACCTGACGCTCGTGCAGACCCTCGACATCACCGGCGTGGTGATAGTCAGCACTCCGCAGGAGGTGGCGCTGGCCGACGCCCGCAAGGGCATCGCCATGTTCACCGGCGACAAGGTGGGCGTGCCCATCCTCGGCCTGGTGGAGAACATGGCGTGGTTCACGCCCCCGGCGCACCCCGACGAACGCTATTACATCTTCGGCCGAGAAGGAGCCGTGCGCCTGGCCCGGGAGATGGACATACGCCTGCTTGCGCAGATACCCATCACGGAGAGCATCATGGACCACAGCGACAACGGCCACCCTATCGCCCTCGACGACACCGTGGCCTCGCAGGCCTTCCTCCACCTCGCCCGCGAGGTGGCCGATGCCGTGGCCGTCCGCAACGCCACCCTGCCGCCCACCCACCACGTAGTAGTAAAGTAATACACATCCATTCATGCAGAACACCATAGCACAGGCCGCGTCAAAGGCCCTCAAGGAGCTATACAGCCTCGACGTCGCAGCCGCCGACGTCAACATCACCGCCACCAAGAAGGAGTTTGAGGGCAACCTCACCATCGTAACTTTCCCCTACGTCAAGGCCCTGCGCAAGGCGCCGCAGCAGGTGGCCACAGAGATCGGCAACTGGCTCGTCGACAACGAGCCGGCAGTTGACCGCTTCAACGTGGTCGGCGGCTTCCTCAACATAGTCATCGACCCCACGTTCTGGGTAAGCATACTCCACCACATCGACGCCGACAAGGAGTTCGGCATCAAGAAGGCCACTGACAGCTCGCCGTTGGTAATGGTCGAGTACTCCTCGCCCAACACCAACAAGCCGCTGCACTTGGGGCACGTGCGCAACAACCTGTTGGGCTACAGCCTGGCGCGCATACTCGAGGCATGCGGCAACCGCGTGGTCAAGACCAACATCGTCAACGACCGCGGCATCCACATCTGCAAGTCAATGCTCGCCTGGCAGAAGTGGGGCGACGGATGCACCCCCGAGAGCACGGGCAAGAAGGGCGACCACCTGATCGGCGACTTCTACGTGCTCTTCGACAAGCATTACAAGGATGAGGTCAAGGGTCTCGTGGCCAAGGGAATGCCCGAGGAGGAGGCCAAGAACGCCGCCCCGCTGATGCAGGAGGCCCGCGAGATGCTGCGCCGCTGGGAGGCCAAGGATCCGGAGGTGCGCCGCGTGTGGGAGATGATGAACTCGTGGGTTTACGCGGGCTTCGACGAGACCTACCGCCGCATGGGCGTCTCGTTTGACAAGATATACTACGAGAGCGACACCTACCTCGAGGGCAAGGAGAAGGTGCTCGAGGGGCTGGAGAAGGGCCTGATGTACCGCAAGGAGGACGGCTCGGTATGGGCCGACCTCACCGACGCCGGACTCGACCACAAGCTGCTGCTCCGCTCCGACGGCACATCCGTCTACATGACCCAGGACATCGGCACCGCCAAGCTCCGCTACCGCGACTACCCGATAGACAAGATGATCTACGTGGTCGGCAACGAGCAGAACTATCACTTCCAGGTGCTGTCGCTGCTGCTCGACCGCCTCGGCTTCAGCTGGGGCAAGGATCTCGTGCACTTCTCCTACGGCATGGTCAACCTGCCCGAGGGCAAGATGAAGAGCCGCGAGGGCACGGTAGTCGATGCCGACGACTTGATGGACGAGATGGTAGGCACCGCCGCCGCCGTGGCCGCAGAGGCGGGCAAGCTCGACGGATTCACCGACGAGGAGAAGGCCGCCATCGCCGAGAAGGTGGGCCTGGGCGCGCTCAAATACTTCCTGCTCAAAGTCGACCCGCGCAAGGACATGACCTTCAACCCCAAGGAGTCGATCGACTTCAACGGCAACACCGGGCCGTTCATACAATACACCTACGCCCGCATCCTCTCGGTGCTCCGCAAGGCCGAGCCGACGGAAAAATCAGACGTCGCGGTTAAACCAAACGACAAGGAGTGCAGTCTAATACAGAAACTGGCCGACTTCCCCGCCGTGGTCGCCGATGCCGGAGCCAACTACTCCCCGGCGCTCATCGCCAACTACGCCTACGACCTGGCCAAGGAGTACAACCAGTTCTACCATGACTACTCGATACTGCGCGAGCCCGACGCGGCGGTGCGCGCTTTCCGCCTGACGCTGAGCGCCTGCACAGCACGCATCCTGTGCACGGCCATGGGTCTGCTTGGCATCGCGATGCCAGAGCGCATGTAGGAGCGGGGCGGCGTCTCCGCACCTCGCTTCCGCGAGGCTCCCCGAACTTTTGGCACGCTCTTTGCGTAATTATAGTGTAACCGATTTAATCCACTAAATATGGACAACAACCAATATCAGCAGTACAACAACGGGCAGCAGCCCTACCCTCCCTATCCCTACGGACAGCCCCGGCAACGACCCGCCATAGTGCCTGTCAGCATCGCCGCTGTCATGCGCTCGGTATACCTCAAGATGTTCCTCGCCCTGATAGTCAGCGGCGTCGTGGCCTACCTCTTCTCCTCCACCGGCTTCATCCGTAACATGAGCGGCGGCATGATGATCGGCCTGTGCGTGGTCGAGCTTATCCTCGTCATCGCCATCACCGCCGGCATCAACAAGCTCAGCACCGCCACGGCCACGTTCCTCTTCTACCTCTTTGCCGTGGTCAACGGCCTGACGCTCGCGCCCATCTTCATCGTCTACACCGGCGCCTCGATAGCCTACACATTCTTCATCACCGGCGTGACGTTCGGCGCCATGAGCCTCTACGGCTACACCACCGGCGCCGACCTGAGCAAGATGGGCAACATACTCTTCTTCGCCCTGATCGGCCTGATCGTAGCCTCGATAGTCAACATCTTCATGCACTCGTCGACGCTCTACTGGATCATCTCCTTCGCCGGCGTGCTCATCTTCGTGGGCCTGACGGCGTGGGACACCCAGCAGATCAAGAGGCTCGCAGCCATGAGCGACCACGCCACCGCCGGCAAGGTGGCCACCATCGGCGCCCTGAGCCTCTACCTCGACTTCATCAACCTCTTCCTCTACCTCCTCCGCTTCTTCGGCAACCGCAACTAAAACATAATGGGTGTGTGTCAAAACGCCGATACGATCCGCGAATTACAAAGAATTTTCAAGAAGTTAAAAAAGGAAATTTTTTAAGGGGAGTTCTATAAATTGCCATGCTGCAACGCCGAGGCTATTTTTGAGATAAAAACGGCGGTGAGTAAAGGCGCGTAGCGATCTACGTGCGGCTGCGCGAACCGGCGTTTTTAGCCAAAAAGAGACCGGAAGACAGCAATACAATTATTTATTTTGGGAATTTATAGAACTCCCCTTAAATTAAAATTATTTC
>CAYOUJ010000094.1:0-4597 GCA_964407165.1 uncultured Muribaculaceae bacterium
CAATTCGCGTGTTCATTTTTGGGGGTTAGGAGAAGAAAGCGAGGGTGGAGAGGGCGCGGACGAGGCGGCGGACGTAGTCGGGGGATACTGCGGGCCAGTGCATACCCAGGCGGAGGAGGAGCTGACAGGAGTGGTCGTTGCTGTATTCCACTGGTTTAAGGCCTGAGCCCATGCCTTCGTAGGCCATGAGGCCGACGAGGGCGGGGAGCTTGTCGGGATCCTCCTTGGCGCGGTCGATGGCGGCGGCAAATTCATCGGCCTCGACGGGGCGCAGGGGCAGGCCGGCCTCGGCGGCGAGGTGGTAGAAGTTGCCGAGGGAGTAACGGTTGGGGTTGTTGCCGTGGAGCACGGTGCACGCTTCGGGAGTGCCGGCGAAGAGGACGATGGCGCGAGCCACGCTGTCGATGGGGGAGATGTCTTTGTTGCGCGAGTAGCTGTCGTATGGGTAGCACCCGACGAGCACCATGGAGCGCAGGCGGTTCATGAAGCCGTTTGTGCGGAAATTGATCTGGAACTCGCCGTCGCGTTCGCGGGGGGCAAGGTTGCCCAGGCGCACTATCTTGCCGACGATGTCGCCACGGGCTGCTGCCTCGAGCACGGCGCGCTCGGCCATGAACTTGGAGGTGATGTACTTGTTTCCGCCGAACTCCTGGCCTATGTCGAGGGACTGCTCGGTGAGCGTTCCGCCCTCGGGAGCGAAGCCGGTGATGCTTATGGTGGAGGTCTGGAGGAGGCAGACGTGGCCGTGTGCCTTGGCCCACTCGATGAGGTTGAGCACGCCGTGATAGTTGACGTCTTCGATGTCGGTGCCGGCGGAGAAGTGCTTGACGTTTGCGGCGCAGTTGATGATGGTATCCACCTTGCAGCCGGGGTCGAAGTCGGGACGCATGGATGTGATGTCTCCGCGGACTACGCTGACGCGTCCGGGGAATGTTTCTGCGAGGCTCTCGCCGAAGTAGTAGAAGTAAAGCTGCTCTATGCGCTCTGCGGCGGGGACTCCGGTGCGGCTGTCGCGCAGGAGGCAAACCACTTGCGAGTCGGTCGCGGTCATCAGCTCGCGCAGCACGTGTATTCCGGCGAAGCCTGTTGCGCCGGTGAGCATGACGGTGCCTATCCGGCGGGGATTGCCTTTGCGGAAGGCGTCGAGGGTGTTTTTGGCGAGGATGGCGTCGACGGAATCTCGGGATTCAGGGATTTCGGGATTCAGGGATTTCGGGATTCCGGGATTTCGGGATTTCGATGCGGGGGCCAAGAGGGCTGCGAGCTGCTGCGGCGTGGGGTTGGCGAATACGTCGGCGTAGGTGATCTGATGTCCGGCCTTTGAGGCGGCTATCATGATACGCGTAGCTGTGAGCGACGTGCCGCCGAGGGTGAAGAAATTGTCATCGGCATATACCTCGTCAAGGCCAAGTATTTTCTTGAAAGTGTCGATGAACAGCTGCTCCGTCTCGTTGGTTGCCTTGGCGCCGCCGCGCTCCCTTTGAGTCTGAACCGGCTCTGGAAGGGCGCGGACGTTGATTTTGCCGTTGGGCGTCAGCGGCATTGCGTCCATGGGCATGAGCACCGAGGGCACCATGTAGTCGGTGAGCTTCTCGCCGAGGCGCGAGGTGATTTCCTCCTGGGTCATTGAGGTGCCCGGTCGCAGCGTGTAGTAGGTCACAAGGTGCTCACGGCCCGCTATCTTGCGGACCATCACGTGGCAGGCGGCTATGGCGCCGAGTTCGCCCATCACGCGTTCTATCTCGCCAAGCTCGATGCGCAGTCCGCGCAGTTTTACCTGCGTGTCCTTGCGGCCGAGGATGGTTACGCAGCCATCCCTGGTCCATCGGGCATAGTCGCCAGAGCGGTATGTGGGCACACCGTCGCGGTCGATAAACGCACGGGCGGTCTGCTCGGGGTTGTTGTTGTAACCGGCGCCGATGTTCCATCCGCCGATGAGCAGTTCGCCGACGGCGCCGGGGGGCAGCAGGTTGTCGTCGAGGTCGACTATGTGCTCGATGTAGTTTCGCAACGGACGTCCGACGGAGACGGAGGGGTTGTGGGTGAGGCATGCGGCGTTGCTGCTTACGGTGATCTCGGTGGGGCCGTAGGTGTTGAATATCTCTGCCTCCGGAGCGATGTGGCGTAAGGCTTCGACCAGGTGCTCTGGGTATTTCTCGGCACCACAGATTATCACCTTGCAGGCGCGGAGCATGTCGGCGAAGGCGTCCAGCTCCATATACTGCTGCATGCGCGAGGGGGTGGTGTTGAAGTAGTCGACCTTGTTGTCAGCAAACAGCTTGGCGAGGGCCACGGGGTCGTTGGTGATGGCGTCTTCGGCAAAGACTACGGTCAGGCCGTTTGACAGGCAGAGGCCCCACTCCTTTATAGCCATGTCGAAAGCCACGGTGGTGATACTTCCACAAACGGTGCACCGCTCGACCACGGCGTGGGAGTGAATCACCGATGGAGCCGGGGTTACATAGTTGACCACGCCGCGGTGACGGAGGACGACGCCCTTGGGCTTGCCGGTGGTGCCGGAGGTGTATATTATATAAACTGTGTCGTCGGGGGAAACTTCCACGGGAGCGGGGCAGCGCCCTCGCGCCCCGGACTGGTGAAGTTCCTCCACGTTGTCGTCGGTGACAAGCAGCTTTGCGCCGGAATCTTCGGCGATGGTGCGTATCCGCTCCTCGGGATATTCGGGGGAGGAGGGGACGTATGCGGCGCCTGCCTTTAGCACGCCGTAGAGGGTGGTGAAGAAGCGCGATGAGCGGCTGAGCACGAGCACGACGCGGTCGCCGCGGCCTATCCGGCGGTCTTGCAGGTTCATGGCCACGATGTCGGAGAGGCGGTCGAGCTCGGCGTAAGTCAGGGTGCGGTCGGAGGCCACGACGGCGGTGCGGTCGGGGTGCAGCCGTGCCTGGCGCTGCATGAGGCCGTGGAAGGTGTCGGAGGCAGGCTCGGTCAGCTCGGTGAAGGCAAACTGTTCGAGCACTTTCTCCTGCTCAGAGGTGACGAGGGAGAGGTGACGGATGGGCTGCTCCGGGTTTTCTACCATCTCGCGGGCGGCCTGCAAGATGCTGTCGGCGAAGGTGTTGATGAACTCCTCCGTGTACAGATCGGGGCGGTAGTGTACGCGCAGGCAGGGCTGGCCGTCGACCTCCTCGACGCGCACGGCTATCTTGAACTTGAGGGTGTCGACGTCGAAACGGCACAGCTGGGCCTTTTTGCCCTCGATGGTAAAGTCGTCGACCACACCGATCTGGTATTCGTAGACTATGTTGGGCGAGTAGTTATAGTCGGCGCAGATGCGGCTGTAGGGATACATCTCGCGCTCGACCACCTTCCGCAGCTGCTCGTCGGCCTTCATGACATAGTCGCTGGCGGAGCCCTCCCCTATCGTCATGGCGAATGGGAGCGTCTTGACAAACATGCCGAAGGTGTCGGCAAAGCGGACGTCGGCGCGACCGGAGGAGATAGTGGAGATGAATGCCGAGCGGGAGGTTGTGAAGCGGGCGGTGGCGTAACAGGTTGCGGCCAACATGAGAGCAGCGTGGGACGCACCAGCAGCCCCCCTCAACTCCCCCCCAAGGGGGGGAGCTATTAAGCTCTTGGTCACTACTCGAGATCTTTGTTCGGGCTTGGTAAGCCCCTCCCCTTGGGGTGGGGTTTGGGGTGGGCTGACCGGCGTGGGGGCTTGGAGGTCAGAGGCGGCCTCGCAGTTGGCGAGCATGTTTTTGAAGAAGTCGGCAGCCTCGCGGCCGGTGTCGCCCTCGAGCCACTCGCGCTCGGAGGCAGCATAGTCGAGGTAGGTGTATTTCTCCGGCTCGATGTTGTCACCTTCGAGGATCGTCTTAAGCTGCGACATCATGACGGTGAGAGAGGAGCCGTCGAAGACTATATGCTGCACGTCCATAAGCAAATACGTAGCCTCCTCGGTGCCCACTACCTCGAATCGGCACAGCGGGGCCTTCATCAGGTCGAAGGGGCGGATGAACCGCTTCAGGCGCTCGCGTAACTCCGTCTCGGTCATCTGCTTGACTTTGATGGGATTACGGTCAGTGCGCGGCTCCACTGTCTGCTCTACGTCCTCCTCTCCCAAGCGCAGGTGGACGTCTCGGAGGTACGGATGTGCGTCGAGCACCTTGCCGAGGGCTTCGGCGACGGCATCCGGCTGCAGGTCGCGTGAGAGGCGGAAATAGACGGGTATGTTATAAGATGTGGTGCCGGGGTTGCGCATGGTGTCGGCGTAGACGCCCTGCTGGCCGGAGGTGAGATTAGCCCTCCTCAACCCAGAGGCCCCTCCCGTCCCCCCCCTAAAGGGGAGGGTCTCCAAGCTCTTGGTCAATAGAGATTGTAGGATTTGATCCTCGATGGTGGTGACGGAGGCGGACTTGACGAGTTCGGCGCCCTTGAAGGGGATGTCGAAGCGCTTGTAGAGGGCGGACGCGAGGCGTATGCTCACTATCGACGTCAGGCCGAGGTAGGCCAGGGGGGTGTCGAGGGCAACCTCTTCGGCGGGCATCTTGAGCACTTCGCCGACCACCTCCTGTATGGCGCGCTCAAGCACATTAGCCTTCCGCGGAGCACTGTTCGCTGACCGCTGTTCGCTCAC
>CAYOUJ010000095.1:0-3764 GCA_964407165.1 uncultured Muribaculaceae bacterium
CTAGAGCGTATGCGTAAGAACCTGTACCATATTTGTGGGATGCAATGCAATTAATATTACAGTTCTTAATTGTAACATCGCCTCCCCAAAAACTAATAGAGTAATAAGATGATTCAATAGAAACATTCTCAATTTTCACAGTACCAGCATTGCTGCCGCTGATAGCTGCACCGGAAAAATGGTTTTGCATGCAGCTGATGGTCACGTTGGAGATGGAGCCGCTGCCGCCATCCTCAAAACGGATGCCTCGCTTAGTGTTGCCGGTAAGCGTACCCTCGCCGTCAAGCTCGAGATAGGCGTCTGCACCGTTTACACAGAAAACGTTATCGTTTGTTGTGGTCAGCTCGCCGTCAACGCGAACTATTGCGGTGCCGGTAACCTCAATCTGCTCAGTTCCAAGATCGATGGAGGTGCCTTTCTCGACGCGCACGGGAGTACCGGCTGCGACAGCTGCGAGAAGGTCATTTGCGGTCGTGACAGACTTGTAGGGAACAACCTCGTCAGGAGTGGTGAAGGCGGGGTCGATGACGATGTCGTAGGTGACGGAGGAGGTGAAGAAGTTACCGACGATGTTGGTGCGGTAGTTGCGCTTGACGGGCACGCTGTTGACGGGCACGGCGACGGTGGAGCCGTCGGGGGCGACGTAGTTGAAGTTGACCTGATTGATGGTGGCGTCGTCTTTGGAGGCGAGCACATAGTTCATGGCCACCCAGGAGTAAGCCTTGCCGGCCACGGTTATGGTGGCGTCCTCGGGGAGGGCGGCGACGTTATAGGTCACCTCGGCGGTGCCGCTGACGCTGCCGTCCTTCATGTCCATGGTGGTGGGCACCTGTGCGGAGAAGGTCATGCCGGTCTGCTGCACCTCGAAGCCGGCCTTGACGGCGGCATCGTAGTCGGCGGCGCCGACGTTGACCTGGGCGAACGGGCGGGTGAGGGTTGCAGAGGGCTGGGCCATGCCGGCCTCTACCTTGACCACGTCGGCGCAGCCGTAGAATGCGTCGTAGGTGTCGAGGTTGGCGGTGCCGGCCGTTGCGTAGTCAACGGTGAGCACGCCGTCGGCGATGGTGTAGGGGGCTGCGCTGTTTTTGGCGAAGAAGGCTACCATGTAGCTCTTGCCGTTTACGAGCTGGATGTCGATGGTGGTCTCGAGCGAGTTGCCGTCGAAGGCGGCGGTCTTTTCCCCTTGGAAGAGGAAGTCGTTGCCGTTGTCGGCGTCGTATACAGCATACGTCACGTCCACAGCTTTGTATCCGTCATTGATGGCACGGCTGAGGTTGCCGGGCATGGTGACCTTGAAGGAGACGACACCGTCGGTGCCGGTCACCGTGGTCGCGGGCTCGTCAGACGAGCAGGATGCCAGCAGCACGAGGGCTGCGGCACCGATGAAAGATAATAGCTTATTCATCAAAAGGTTAGTTATAAAAATAGGTTTATTAATAATTTTCGTGGATATGGTTTGTATAGTTTTGCGTGAAAATTTAACGCAAAGATAAGCAAATAAGGTATATCCACCCCCCCCCCATTTACATTTTTTAATATCGTTTTAACTTTCGTTAACGTTTGCGGATAAGTTTGTAACTATTCAGCGAATATAATTTTGCTCCAAAGGAGCAACTTGATGATAACCCCGGGCAAGCGGAGCGCAGCCCGGGGGTGAAGAAAAATCGCCCGGACATGCACCCCAAAGGGGTGCGCTGATGATTGGCTCAACAATCATTAACGCACCCCTTTGGGGTGCCGGGGCGCGAGGACTCCTCTTCGATTCCCCGGGCTGCGCTCCGCTTGCCCGAGGTTATCATCAACGCGCTCCTTTGGAGCGCATTTATAAAATTATTGGTATTCGCTGAATAGTTACATAAGTTTAAGGCTTTAAAGAATTAATTCTTTAAAGCCTTAAAGTTTTAGGAGGTTAGAGGCGGAAGATGGTGCGGGCGGAGGCGGTGGTGGCGGCGGCGACCTGCCCGAGGGGGAGGCCGAGGGCGGTGGCGACGGTGTCGGCGATGTAGGGAAGATATGCGCTCTCGTTGCGGCGCCCGCGGCGGGGGACGGGGGCGAGGTAGGGGGCGTCGGTCTCGAGGAGTATCTTGTCGAGGCCGATGGCGGGGAGGGTGTCGCGCAGGCGTGAGTTCTTAAAGGTGACTATGCCGTTGATGCCGAAGTACATCTCCGGGGCGACGCGGCGGACGGCCTCCACGTCTTCCGGGGTGCCTCCGAAGCTGTGCATGACGCCGCGGGGCACCGTGTAAAGTGAAGCGAGCACGTCGAGCACCTCGGGCAGCGCCTCGCGACAGTGTATGACGACGGGGAGGTCGCGGTCGGCGGCCATGCGGCACTGCAGGTAGAACGCCTCTATCTGCTGCTCGCGCCAAGTCTTGTCCCAATAGAGGTCTATGCCTATCTCGCCCACGGCGCAATAGGGTGAGGAGCCGTCGAGTTCGCGCGCCACAAAGTCGAGGCTGGCGGGATACTTCTCGTCGATGTTCTCAGGATGCAGCCCGACGGCGAGGCGGATGTTTGTGGGGAACCGCTCGGCGAGCGCCTTCATGGGTGCCACCGACGCCTCGTCAATGCAAGGAAACACCATGGTGTCGACCCCAGCCTCTATCGCCCGGCGCACGGTATCAGCCTGCTCCTCAAGGCCACCAAACTCCGCTTCATACAGGTGAGTATGTGAATCTATAAGCATAATTGTCAGTGAGTTACAAAAACAACAGATTTCACGGATTTCACGGATTAATTTTTTAAAATCTGTGAAATCTGTGAAATCTGTTGTTTTGTTTAGTGGGTGCGTTTGTTGGCGGTGTTGGCGAGGGTTATGAAGAAGTCGCGGGCGGCGGCGGTGATGGCGGAGCGGTCGATGATGTCGATGGCCTCGCGGGTGTAGCGCTCGATGAGAGCCTCGCAGCGGGTGCGCACGTCCAGGTCGTCGTAGATCTTGCGGACGGCCGTCACCTTGTCCTCGTCCTGGGGGTAGCCGGAGGTGATGATGCCTTCGAGGGTGCCCGTCTTGTCGTCACGCAGGGCGGTGATGAGCAGCCACGTTTTCTTGTCGTTGATGATGTCGCCTCCGACGCGCTTGCCGAAGACGATGGGGTCGCCGTAGGTGTCGAGCACGTCGTCGCGGAGTTGGAATGCGAGACCCATCTTCACGCCGTAGTCGTAGAGCGCATCGGCCACGTCGTCAGGACCTTGCGCGGCGACGACGCCCATACGGGCGGCGCAGCCGAGGAGCACGGAGGTCTTGAGGCGTATCATCTCGATGTATTCATCCTCGGTGACGTCGAGGCGCCGCTCAAAGTCCATGTCGAGCTGCTGCCCCTCGTAAATCTCCATGGCGGTGCGGTTGAAGAGGTCGAGCACGGCTGGGAGCACTTCCGGCTTGCAGCGGCTGACCAGCTGCGTGGCGAGCGTCAGCATGGCGTCGCCGGAGAGTATGGCCGTCTGCTCATTCCAGCGCACGTGGACGGTGGGGCGACCGCGGCGCATGTCGGCGCGGTCCATCACGTCGTCGTGGAGCAGGGTGAAGTTGTGAAACATCTCCACGCCGATGGCTTGGCTGACTACATCTTCGGGTTCGGCGCCCACGGCATCGGCCGCGGCGAGGGTGAGCACGGGGCGCATGCGCTTGCCGCCGCCGTCGAGAGTGTAGCGGATAGGTTCATACAGGCCGCGGGGAGAGCGGTCGAGGTCGAGGCTGCGGATGGCGTCGTCGGCCAGGGCGGAGTAGAAGTTGTAGTCGCGCATAATAATATAATTTCGGGAAC
>CAYOUJ010000096.1:0-3472 GCA_964407165.1 uncultured Muribaculaceae bacterium
GGCACCGACGGCAAGTATCACCTCAACGGCGTGGCCCTTCGCCCGTCGATGAGCGGCGAGAACTCCTCCGCCGACAAGACTCTGACGGTCAAGGCCGTCACCAAGGGCACTACCGGCACCTTCGGCTACGAGGACGCCACGGTCGAGAGCAAGGCCACGTGGAACGACCCTAACAACCAGCTCGAGCAGAACGTGACCAACCGCGCCTTCGGCTACGTCTTCGACATCACCTACGACGCCTCGAAAGACGAGCTGACGGTAACGCGCACCTCGACGCTGCCGCCGTACTTCGGCATCCTCGGCGCCGACTTCACGCAGAAAGACAGCTACTTCACCCCCAACAACAGCGTCACCGACAAGGGCTGGCAGGAGGCGTATATCCTCTACGACGCCACCGGCAACCAGTGGCTCGACGTCAACGGCGAGGTGATCTACTCGACGCAGTGGCCCCCGCGCAATCCTATCTACATGGTGTCGACGGGCAGCGACGGCGACCAGATCGAGCTTACTTCCGTCAACCTGACGTTCAAGCCTCAGACGAACAACGGGGCCATGGACGTGCGCACCGGCGCTAACTGGGAGAGCTACCTCAAGGGCCTCGACGCCTCGGCATACGCGAAACTGGACCTCACCGACGACGTCAACTACAGCCGCTACGTGGTCAACAACATGTGGATGTTAGGCGAGTTCAAGCTGTGGTCAGGCTGGGGCGGCCAGCTGGCCTCCTGGGGCGCACAGTGGAACAACAACGTCTACTGGGGCTGCCCGGGGGCGTCGAGCTTCTCGGCCGGCACCACCTACCAGCCCACGCTTGCCAACGACAACAACCTGAAGGTCGGCAGCGCCACCTACTTCAAGACCGTGGAGCTCTACCTGCCGGTTAATGAAAACGGCGTTCCGTGGAAGCGCAACGACCTTAGCGGCGACGAGGAGACCGACGGCAAGTCCTATCCCAACCCGCGCCTGTACGCCACCAAGTCGTACGGCGAGGCCACCATCCGCGCCAAGGCTGTCGACATCACCGCCGACGCCAACAGCACCAACAACTCCGGCGCGTGGACCACCACGCTCGACCTGAGCAGCGCCGGCGACGGCGCCTCGCTCGTCAGCTGGTACATCAAGCGCTACGACGCCGTGGCCTCCGACATGGCCTCCACCAACTCCGACGACTGGGAGGAGGTAGGCACGCAGGACTCTGAGAGCAGCCTCGTGGCCCAGAGTGACGAGCCCGTCAGCGCCTCCGACCTGCAGAAGAAGGGCGTGTACGTCAACGAGACCGAGCAGCTGTACAACGGCCGCTACTTCTACGTGCTCTACTACACCGTCAACGACGGCACCACCGACCACTCCGAGTGGGTAATGTCGAACCCGTTCACCATCGCCAACTACACGGAGTACAAGCCTGAGGTAACCCCCATGCAGCTCGTCAAGATCAACTCCGCCACGGGCGCCTACGCCGACTACAACGGCAAGTACATGACCTACCGCACCAGCGGCAGCACGTACATCGTCACCGAGAGCACCGGCACCGCCGGCGAGGTTGCCACCTGCGAGAAGCTGACCACCACGGCCGCCACGGCCCTGCGCTCCTACCTCAAGGCCCACCCGGAGACCTTCGAGTGGACCGCCCGCTACTACGTCCGCCTGTTCGACGCCACCGAGTTCAAGAGCACCATGGACGCCGCCGTCTCCGCCGGCTACGTCAAGTCTTACGACATCGACGGCGTCAAGGGCAAGACCTCCGGCGTCACCGCCACGGCCATCGACGACGTCTACGCCGTGATCTACAACGCCGAAGGCTCGCTCGCGCGCCAGAACTTCGGAGCCGAGCTCGACTACCACTATGACATCGCCGCCGATAGCGACGACGACGAGGACGGCGTGGAGACCGTGACCGTGAAGACCACCGCCACGGGCTACATCACCCCCGTCGTGCCGGAGCCTTACGGGTTCACGTACGCGTATGACACCGCCGTCGACGCCTCGACCCCGACCGACAGCTGGTACACCGGCCTGGCTAATAACGCCAAGGTATACGTCAGCGTTCCCTCGGCCCTCGTGGTCAACACGTCCACCAACAAGGCCGCCAACCGCGACATCTACTTCAAGGACAAGGCCTCCGTGGCCACCCGCTCGCTCGACTGCACCGTCAGCTTCTACCAGCCCAACGTCGAGGACGCCATCCTCGCCGCCAACGACATCACCTTCAAGGTGACCGTCAACGACGGCTCCGCCCTCAGCGACCAGGCAACGTGGAAGGACAGCAACTCGACCCGCCTGACCTCGCCCTACGCCGTTAAGATAGCCAAGACCAACCCCAACGCCGACGTCGTGCCCATGCTCACCGTGTCCGACGTCTACGTAGGCACCCTCAAGGCCACCTACAGCTACGGCGCGATGACGCAGGAGTGCGCCGAGACCGTCTCCCAAGGCGACGACCCGAGCGCCAAGAGCGTATACTTCAGCCACGTGCAGAACGGCTACGGAGCCTGGGACTGGTACTACTTCAGCCACTATGACTTCCGCCCCACCACTGACGCCATCGGCACGGTGACCATGCACCCGGCATACTACCTCGTGGAGACCTGCCTGCCCGACGGCAACGTAAGCTCGTGGCCGACCACGTTCGACAACCTGCACGAAATCGGCTACGCCACCGAGGGCATAACCACCTGCTACTACAACTACCCGGCCCTCTACCGCCACGCCTGGGCCGACTGCTGCGCCGGCGACCATAAGGACGCCACGGCCGACGAACTCTTCGGCAGCGTGCTCGCCTACAACTACGCCAACGGCGAGAAGGGCATCACCGCCGCGTTCACGCCGGTATACGTCTTCGAGTACGCCCCGGCCGTCAGCTCGCAGACCTCCAACTTGACCGTCACCGGCAACTCCGTGATGGCCAACCCGGAGGGCACTCCGGCGCTCGTGGCCCTCACCGGCAAGCCGCTGTACCTCGACAGCACCACCGGCCTGTCCATCACCACCGGCGTCGAGAACATTGCCTCCGACTACGGTGACGGCACGGTAGAGTACTACAACCTGCAGGGCATCCGCGTCGCCCGACCGCAGCCCGGCCAGATTTACGTCGTCCGCCGCGGCACCTGTGTGACCAAAGAGTATGTAAAATAAGTTTAGAACTACCGTGTAAAGAGGCGGGGCGCCCTGTTGGGGGCGCCCCGCCTTCGTGTGGAGCGGGGCGGCGCCCTCGCGCCCCGCCTTCCCGCCTTGGCCGCAAGCCGTGCACGCGAAGCCCCGCAGGGGCGATGTTTCTTGTTAACCCCGTACGCAGCGGAGCGGAGTGCGGGGACAGCCACGGCCACCCTCCCCGTGAGCCCCGCAGGGGCGATATCCTTCGCGCCCGACGGGCGGGAAAAATATCGCCCCTGCGGGGCTAAGTTACCTGTCGTTGCGATGTGGGGCGGGTAGACACCCTCCGTGGCGCGGGGCGCGAGGGCGCCGCCCCGCTCCA
>CAYOUJ010000097.1:0-3196 GCA_964407165.1 uncultured Muribaculaceae bacterium
AAGCGTGGACTGCTATGCCACGCCTAAGACTGAGGTTCTGGAATACCTAAACATACAGATGTGGAAAGGAGACCACGCCATATAGCGCGGAAACTTCCATGCCATCCTTGTATGTTTTTTGAAATTTTCCAGATTTCAGTCTACAAGATAAGCATAGACGCTTCGTTATTTTACTATGTCGCCGATTGGATTGCTCCAATCACACGGCAAATTTACAAAAAAATTCTTACCTACAAACAAAACACCCCATTTTTTCAAAAAAATCGCCTCACCGCCCCGCCGTATGTGCAAGCGTCGCACCCTCAAATCAGGGGTGCGAGCGTCCACGCTCGCACCCCACAAAAGCTGCCTGCCCCCCCCACGCCACCCAATTAGGAAACGACGCGTTTCCCCGTCGCCTCCTATGTCTGCGGCCAAGGCGGGGAAGCGCGGCCGAAACGGCCGCCCTCCCGATTTGCTCTTACCTCGCCACCTCCTTTGTTTGCGGCCAAGGCGAGGAATGCGGGGCGCGAGGGCGCCGCCCCGCTCCAATGTTTGCGGGCAAAACGTCGGCATTCCCGATTTGCACCCGGCAAGCAGACACGCCGCCGGCGCCCGTGCAGGGGCGGCGGCGGCGCGACTGATTGTATAGGGGCGACGGCTACTTTGCGTCGTCGGCCTTGGGGGCTTCTGCCTTGGGGGCTTCCTCGGCCTTGGGGGCCTCGGTGGCGGCGGGGGCCACGCTGGCGGCCTCGGCCTCGGCGTGGGCCTTCTTGCGCGAGCGGCGCGTGCGGCTCTTCTTGCCGCCGCCGGCGGCGCCCTTGAGCATGTTCTCGTTATAGTCTACAAGCTCGATGAAGCACATCTTGGCGTTGTCGCCCAGACGGTTGCCGGTCTTGAGGATGCGGGTGTAGCCGCCGGGACGCTCGGCTATCTTCTGCGAGACTTCGCGGAAGAGCTCGGTCACGGCCTCCTTGTTCTGGAGGTGGCTGAACACCAGGCGGCGGTTGGCCGTGTTGTCCTCCTTCGAGCGGTTGATCAGGGGCTCTGCGTAGACGCGGAGGGCCTTGGCCTTGGCGAGGGTGGTGAAGATGCGCTTGCGCATGATCAGTGCGATGGTCATGTTGGCCAGGAGCGCGTCGCGGTGGGCCTTCTTGCGGCCAAGGTGGTTAAATTTCTTATTGTGTCGCATTGTTGTGGAGTTTGCTGGTGTGATAGGGCGCGTGGCGGGTTACTTGCCGTCGTTGCCCAGTTTGTACTTGGAGATGTTCATCCCGAAAGAGAGGTTGAGGTTCTGCAGCAGTTGCTCGAGCTCGGTGAGCGACTTCTTGCCGAAGTTGCGGAATTTGAGCAGGTCGTTCTTGTTGAAGACGACGAGCTCGCCGAGGGTCTCGACCTCGGCGCTCTTAAGGCAGTTGAGGGCGCGGACGCTGAGCTCCATGTCGACGAGCTTCTGCTTGAGCAGCTGGCGCATCTTGAGCACCTCCTCGTCGAAACCCTCGTTCTCCTCCTCTTCGACCGTCTCGTCGGTTATCTTCTCGTCGGTGAAGAGCATCAGGTGCTGGATGAGTATCTTTGCGGCCTGCTGGAGGGCGTCTTTGGGATGAATCGAGCCGTTGGTGGTGATTTCGATGGTGAGTTTGTCGTAGTCGGTTTTCTGGTCTACGCGGAAGTTTTCGACCTTGTACTTGACGTTTTTGATGGGGGTGTAGATGGAGTCGATGGCGATGACGTCGATGGCGTCCGACGGGTTGCGGTTCTCGTCGGCGGGGACCCATCCGCGGCCCTTGTTGATGGTCAGGTCGATGGTGAAACTTGCGTCAGGATCCAAGTGACAGATGACGAGCTCGGGGTTGAGCACCTCGAATCCGCTCAGCACCTTGCTGATGTCACCGGCTGTGAACACCTCCTTGCCTGACACTGTGATGGAGGCCTTCTCGCTCTCCGTGTCCTCGACTGTCTGCTTGAGGTCGACCTTCTTGAGGTTGAGGATGATGTTGGTAACATCCTCCTTGACGCCCGGGATGGTGTCAAACTCGTGCTTGACGCCGTCCACACGGATGCTGCTGATGGCGTAGCCTTCGAGCGAGGAGAGCAGGATGCGACGAAGGGCGTTGCCGATGGTGATACCGTAGCCGGGCTCCAATGGCTTGAACTCAAACTTGCCAAACGTGTCGTTGGCTTCCAACATCAGGACTTTGTCAGGTTTCTGGAATGCTAAAATAGCCATAGGATCTTGGTTTTAAACAGATTACTTAGAATACAACTCGACGATCAGCTGCTCCTTGATGTTCTCCGGGATGTCTTCGCGGGTGGGCACGTGCAGCAGCTTGCCGGCCTTCTGGGCCTCGTCCCACTCCATCCAGGGGTACTTGCTGTGGTTGAAACCGGCGAGCGAGTCGGCGATGACCTCGAGGCTCTTGGAGCGCTCGCGCACGCCCACGATGTCGCCGGCCACTACGTTGTACGACGGGATATTGACCACGCGGCCGTTGACGGTGATGTGGCGGTGTAGCACCAGCTGGCGCGCGGCGGCGCGGGTGCGGGCGATGCCGAGGCGGAAGACCACGTTGTCGAGGCGGCTCTCGAGCATCTGCAGCAGGATCTCGCCGGTGATACCCTTGCGGCGGCTGGCCTTGAGGAACATGTTGTGGAACTGCTTCTCAAGCACGCCGTAAGTGTACTTGGCCTTCTGCTTCTCGCGCAGCTGCATGCCATACTCTGACGTTTTGCGACGCTTGTTGGCGCCGTGCTGGCCCGGGGGGTTGGAACGACGCTCCAGCACCTTGTCAGGGCCGAAGATGGGTTCGCCGAACTTGCGGGCAATTCTGGTTTTAGGACCTGTATATCTGGCCATTTCTTGTGTCTTTAAAAAGTTGGTTGGTTGGTGGATTGGTGTTGGGGAGGGAGGGGGCGGGCGGCGCTTTCGTCTGCCGGCCGGTCCGGAGGCCGTGACGCCCTTAGTGCAGCCGCGACTGCAGAGAGGTAGTGATATTGGTTGCAGTCATATTTCACATTCAGGCATCCGTTGCCGCGGGAGGGGCCAGGGCAGGGGCGCGCCCCGGGCGGCCGGCGGCTTATACGCGGCGGCGCTTGGGAGGACGGCAACCGTTGTGGGGCAGGGGGGTGACGTCGATGATCTCGGTCACTTCGATGCCGGCGCCGTGGATGGTGCGGATAGCGCTCTCACGGCCGTTGCCGGGGCCCTTGACGTAGG
>CAYOUJ010000098.1:0-3064 GCA_964407165.1 uncultured Muribaculaceae bacterium
ATACTAGTGGGCGAGCTGGCGTCGTTCAAGCAGGCTCTGCTGCCCATCATGGGCGCCATCGGCGGCATGCTCCTGCCCGTGGTAATCTTCTTCTGCCTCTCCGCCGGCAGCGACTACACCGACGGCGCGGCCATACCGATGGCCACCGACATCGCCTTCTCGCTGGGCGTCCTCGCCATGCTCGGCAGCCGAGTGCCCCTGTCGCTGAAGATATTCCTGACAACCCTCGCCGTAGTCGACGACATCGGCGGCATCGTGGTCATCGCCGCCTTCTACTCAACCCACATCGAGCCGATGTTCCTCCTATACGCAGCCCTGCTGCTGGGCGTGCTGCTGTTGGGAAGCACCCTGCGCATACAGAGCAAGATATTCTACGTGGGCATCGGCGGCATCGTGTGGTTCCTGTTCCTCAACTCCGGCATACACCCTACCATCGCCGGCGTGCTCGTGGCCTTCTGCGTCCCCGCCAAGCCGGTGTTCGCCCCCAAGAACTTTGTCAAGACCATCCGCAAGCAGATCGGCCACTTCCGCAGCGAAGACGACGCCACGCTCGAGCGCCGCTCCATCCTCTCGGCCGACCAGATGGACTGGCTCAAGCAGATAGAGTCCGCCTCCGACAAGGTCATCTCTCCGCTGCAGGACCTCGAGGACTCGCTTCACCCCGTGACACAATATATAATAGTGCCGCTGTTCGCCTTCGCCAACGCGGGGATACTGCTCCTGGGCATGGAGCCGGCGAGCATAGTCGAGGGTGTGTCGCTCGCCATCATTCTGGCGCTCGTGCTCGGCAAGTACCTGGGCATACTGGGCTTCTCGTGGCTGACCGTTAAACTCGGCTGGGCGCCGATGCCCGACCGCAGCAACTGGAAGATGATGGCGTCGATAGCCATGCTGGGCGGCATCGGCTTCACAGTGTCACTGTTCATCGCCAACCTCTCCTTCGGCGCCGATGCGCAGATGGCCTCGCTGCTTGAGCATGCCAAGATCGGCATCGTCGTCGGCTCGCTGCTCTCGGGCATCCTCGGCTTCGTGGCCCTGCACCGCACGCTGCCGCGCACCCCCGACCCGGAATACACCGCCGAGAACTAACCCAATCTCACACCGGAACAAGAGAAACGAAAGAACTGAGGGGTTTCTTTCGTTTCTTTTGTTTATGGATTAAGTCAATTTCGCAAAAGTTTCGTATCTTTGCACTCTGTAAACCAACACCCCCCACACACCATGCCCCTACGCGACGGTGCCGCTCTCCAGGGCGGCAAATACAAGATAGTCAGTTTCATCAAGGCAGGCGGATTCGGCTGCACTTACTACGGATGGCACTCCGTGCTCGAGATGCCCGTGGCTATCAAGGAGTTCTTCGTCAACGGCGTCAACACCCGCGACGAGGCCACCGGTCGTGTCAGCGTACTCTCCGAGACCTACCGCGACCAGGTATCCCGCCTCGAGAAGAAGTTCTTCGACGAGGCCAAAAACGTGTTCCGCCTCAACCACTCCGGCATCGTCCACGTACACGACGTCTTCGAGGAAAACGGCACGGCATACTACGTCATGGACTACATCGCCGGCGGCTCGCTCAGCGGCAAGGTCAAGAAAGACGGCCCCATGAGCGAGGCCGAGGCACTCCACTACGTCCGCCACGCCGCCGAGGCCATGGCTTTCGTACACTCCAAGGGGCGCCTCCACCTCGACATCAAGCCCGACAACATCATGATCGGCGAAGGCGACGCCGCCATTCTCATCGACTTCGGCGTCAGCAAGCAGCTCGACCGACACGACGGCGAACAGAGCATCACCATGTCCTCCGTCCTCGGCATGACCCCCGGCTATGCCTCCCCCGAGCAGGCCGACGGCGACCTCCAGCGCCTCTCCGAAGCCTCCGACGTATACTCCCTCGCCGCCACCCTCTATACCCTCCTCACCGGCGAGCGCCCCCCGACAGCCTCCGCGCGCGCCTCCGGCAAGGCCCTGCAGAAGCTTCCCCAGAACGTCTCCGCCAAGACCGCCCGCGCCATCGACCGCGCAATGCGCCTGTTCAAAGACGAGCGCACGCCCGACATGCAGCGCTTCCTCGCCGACCTCCCCAAAGAGAGCGAAGCCTCAACAAAGCGCCCCCGCCGCCCCGGCGACACCGTCCTCGCGCCCCCGCACATCTCCGAGCGCTCCGAAAAGACCTCCGCGCCCGAGCCCCCAAAGAAACCCGCCGGCAAAGGCCTCAACCCCAAGCTCATAGCCGTCGCCGTAGCATGCTTCGTCATCGCCGTCCTCGCCACCTGGCTCATACTCCGCCGACCCGCAGCGCCCCAGGTGCCCGTAGTCGTCGACAACGACACCGTGCAAGTAAAGGGCACCACCGTAGAGGCACAGGAGTTCGAAAGCCCCGCCGGCGTGCGCTTCACATTCACCGGCACCTGCGCCAAAGACTCCATCGGCGCCCTCTACCCCGTCAACGGCTCCGCGCGCTACCCCAACGGCACTTACACCGGCGACTACAACGAAAACTTCGAGCGCCACGGCCAGGGCAAGAGCTCGCGCAAGCTCAACGGATACACCGAAGACTTCGAGGGCACCTTCGAGCACGACTCCTACAAGCAGGGACGCCTGACCCTCCACTCATCCGACCCCCTCACCGACGGCAGCTACTACGAAGGCTCCTTCCGAATCACCCGCAACACCTACGGCGTCGAGACCGCCTACGACGAGCTCGACGGCGCCTGGTACGACAAAAACGGCACCGTCTACAGCACCTTCCGCTCCGGCAAAAAATATTAGCAAATCGGGAGTGCCGTCCCTACCGGACCGTGGCTGCGCCCTCAAATCAGGAGTGCGGCCGTCCCGGCCGCACCTCCCCGCCTTGGCCGCAAGCATAGGAGCGGGGCGGCGCCCTCGCGCCCCGCATCCCCGCCTTGGCCGCAAGGGCTGTGCGACGAGGGGCGGATAGACACCCCTTGTGGCGTGCGGCCGAAACGGCCGCCCTCCTGACTTGCTCTTGAATGCGCTGCCGTCCCGGCCGGAGCGGGGCGGCGCCCTCGCGCCCCGCATCCCCGCCTTGGCCGCAAGGGCTGTG
>CAYOUJ010000099.1:0-2850 GCA_964407165.1 uncultured Muribaculaceae bacterium
AACTACCTTTGCATTTCGGAAACAGTCCATAAAAGGCTCGCTCGCGCCACATCCGGCGCGGCTGTCCGGTCATCACTCTATTAACTAACTGTCTTTATACCATCGGCTTTCAGCGCTGTCCTTTGGACCAATACCACCCTTGACTGAGCACGATTTACGCGCCATGCTAAAGTGCATTAGACCCATCCTGGCTTTGCTCTCGCTCGCCTTCGCGGCCGTCGGGGCATTGGCTCTGTCGCCGTCGGCCGTCACCGGCGCCGACGCATTGCCTGCATACGTCATACTGCTCGACAGCCGCGCGGCCGTGGATTCGTTCAAGCCGCTGCCCGACAGCATCTTCAACCGCATAGCCGGCCGCACCATCTTCCGTGTAAACCGCACGGAGCTTAACACCCGCGACCCGTTTGTACACGAGCTTACCGAGCGCGTCTTCCCCACGGCCAACGCCAACGAGTGGATGCTCATGGGCATCGACCTGCGCGGCGCCGCCTCGCCCGAAGGCCCGTACGCCAACAACGTCCGCCTCTCCAAGGGCCGCGCCAAGGCGCTGACCGACTGGATGAAGTCCGGCCTTGACTCGGTAAATCTCGACAACGCCGTGACCACCACCGTCGCCGAGGACTACCCCTATCTGCTATACCTGCTCGAGCAGGACGGCGACGGCGCTGCCCCCTTGCTTCGCAAGCTCATCGAGACGCACACCATGGAACGCCCGGACCTGATCAAGCGCGACCTGCAGAAAGCCAACGGCGGCGCGGTATGGAAGCGGCTGCTCCGCGACTACTTCCCCACCGTCCGCGCCGCGCGCATAGTGCTGATATTCCGACCGGTGCACCTGCCGGCATTCGAGCCGGTCGGCGCCCCCGAGCCGGAGCCGCTGGCCATAACCCCCATTGAGTCGGCACTCCCGGAGATACCATACTGCGCGACGATAGAGCGCCGTCACGCCTTGGCCATCAGCACAAACATACTCTACGACGCGTTCTACATGCCCAACTTCGGCTGGGCGCCCATGCCGAACATCAACCTCGAGTTCTTCCCCCGCCGCGGCAACTGGACCTACCGCGCCCAGTTTATGTGGCCGTATTACCATAAGTGGAGCAAGCACAAGTTCTTCCAGATACGCGACTACCACCTGGAGGTGCGCCGCTACTTCAATCCCGGCTTCTATCACACCGGCCTTTACGCCGCCGCGTACATAAACGGCAACATCTACGGCATCGGCTTCAACGCCCGCAAGGGGTGGGAGGGCGAGGGCTTCGGAGGCGCCCTGAAGATAGGGTACGTGCTCCCCCTGGGCAAGGGGAGCCGCTGGCGCCTCGACTTCCATGCTGCCGTGGGCGGTTACTATACCCGCTTCGACCCGTACGTCTGGGGCAACCCCATCACCGGCGAGATCGACGGCGACTATTACTATGACTGGACGGGCGGCAGCCACTCGTTCCACAAGCGCAACCACCGGCTGACGTGGTTCGGTCCCACGGAGGTGGGCGTCACCATCAGCTACGACTTCCTCTTCTGGCGGTCGAAGAGCGGCGCATCGTTCCGCAGAAAGGAGGTGCTATGGCCGTGAGACATCTGAAAGCCAAGCTGCTGGCCGCTGCCGTCATAACGCTGACGGCGTGCACCATCGAGCCGCCGCTCAAGCTCGCCGACGGCGCCGACGTGGAGTTTGCCTACCCCGAGGTGGTCACCGACATCAACCTTATCTGGGGTCTCGACTCGACGTGGACCGACCTGTGGTGGTATGGCTGGGACGCCGAAGACGCCGCCGTGCTCGGCGAGTTGGAGTATCCGACACCCGCCACATACCAGGCGCGCATCTACTTCTACGGCGCCCTGGCCACCAACGAGCGCATGGGCATCACCTCCGCCCGCGTCGTCGGCAGCCGCTTCGTCCGCCGCTACGCCTACGGGTGGTATGACATGCTGCTGTGGAGCGAGATAGCCTCCGGCGACGGCACGCAGGTGCTCATCTTCGACAAGACCGACCCGGACCGCATCATTGCCTCGACGTCGACCTCCCGCCTGGGCTACTTCCAGAACTCCTCGCGCACCTCCGTGCACAACAACCCCGAGATATTCTACGCCGGCAGCCCCGAGATGTTCTACGTCAGCGACGACCCCGCCGACTACGACTATTACGACGAGGAGCGCCACGTCTACGTCAAGGAGGTCGACGCCTTCCTCAGTCCGCTGGTATACACTTATTTGGTGCAGGTGGTGCTATACAACAACAACGGCCGCATAACCTCCCTGGCCGACGAGTCGGGTATGACCGCCCTGGCCGACGGCGTGGTGGTCAACACGGGGCACACCACCTCGTCGGACATAGTCATCGGCTACCCCATGCGCTTCAAGCACGACCTGCCCACGCGCGCCGGACGCCTTGCCGACATCTTCGGAGGCCGTTTCACCACCTTCGGCCTGTGCGACATGGAGCCGTGGGTGCGCTCCCGCGGCACCCGCTACGACGGCTCGATGGGCCAGCTGCAAAACCTGGCGATGGTCAACTTCCAGTTTGCCAACTCCTCCGACTCGGTGTATATATTTAATGTGACCGACCAGATGCAGCGGCAGGCCCACGGCGGCATCGTCACCATCGAGATCGACGTCGACACCCTGAAGATCCCCAACCCCGGCACCACCAGCCAGGGGGGCGGATTCAACCCCTACATCGCTCCCGGCGACTCCATCGACCATGAATACGAAATCTAAAAACAAAAAATAACATCGATAACCATCGATAAAAATCGATAACCATCGACAACAATCGACAACAATCGAAAAAATAAAATAATGTAAAACCCCTAAATTACTTTACCTCAATGAAAAAACTTTATTTCCTGA
>CAYOUJ010000100.1:0-1901 GCA_964407165.1 uncultured Muribaculaceae bacterium
ACTGGTCCATGATGCCGCAGTTGACGCCGCAGTAGTTGTGCTCGGTCGACTGGCCAATCTTGGCAAGTTCAAACTTGTCAATCTTGTTGTCGTTAAACAGGTCGTTGACAGCGTATGCGAAGCAGCTCTCGAGCGCTGCCGACGAGCTGAGGCCGGCGCCTAAAGGCACGTTTCCGGCAAAGACGGCGTCGAAACCCTTGACGGCACCTCCGCGTTTGATGGTCTCGCGGCACACGCCGAAGATGTAGCGTGCCCAGCCCTGCGCCGGGGCATCCTCCTCGCGCATGCCAAACTCTGCATAGTCGTCGATGTCGATGGAGTAGACGCGTACCTTGTCGGTGCCGTTGGGGCGTATCTCGGCCATGATGACCTTGTCGATTGCGCCGGGGAAGACGAAGCCGCCGTTATAGTCGGTGTGCTCGCCGATGAGGTTGATGCGTCCGGCCGAGGCGTAGAGGGTGCCCTCCGTGCCGAAGCGGTCGGTGAAAGTGTTGTGAATCTTCTCTTGTAGGTCCATTGTAGAAAGCATTTAAGGTAAGTTTGATGCTGCAAATTTACCGTTTTCCGGCGCCGGTATATTTAAATAATTGTCCGCAAACGGCGCGGTTTCGGACTGTTGTCTAATTTGCTGCATCATTGGTCTGATTTGAGATTAGCTTCAGAGCGAAGTCGAGTATGCTGTCTCGACCCGAGAGCGCTTCCTCGGCGTCCATGTCTACATAGTAGTCCGGCTCGACGCCAAACTCTGTGGTATGACCCTGCGCGTCCAGCACAGAGCATGCCGACATGCGCAGGCCCCAGCCGTTGGGCAGCTCCAGGCTCAAGGGCATACCCGAGCCGCCGCCGGTGACGTCGCCCACCAGGGTCACCCCGTCGAGCAGGCGCATGACCGACACGAAATTGTTGGCGGCGCTGAAAGTGCTCCGGTTTGTGAGTATGATCACGGGCTTTGCCCACGAGATATGGCCGTCGCCTATCGGAGCGTAATAATAAGCGTATGGTTCGGAGAAGTCGTTGTGCCCAGGGCCGGTCTTGTGGGAGATGTACCCTACGAGCGTGCGGGTACGCACGAAGCGGCGCACAAGCTTCTCAACGTTGGTCATCTCGCCGCCGCCGTTGTCGCGCACGTCGATGATGAGCGCCTGTGCCGTGCCGAGGTAGCTTAGTATGTAGTCGAGGTTGCCCTCCCCTATCGAGCTGCTGAACGAGCTGTAATAGATGTATCCGACGTTGTCGGTCAGATAGCCGTAATCGAAGGCGCCGAGCGACGAGTAGTTGAAGTTGAAGTAATATTGCTGGATGATGCGGCCGTCATAGTTCTGGGGGTAGTCGCTCCACCATTGGCGGTAATAAGATGTGGCGTAGGGAGAGCTGAGGTTGACGTGGCCGTCGCGCAGCTCGTCGAGCATCTCCGAGCAAATCCTGAACAGCTCCTCCGACGTCATCGCCGTCGACACGCGGGGGGAGTAGACGGTATATACAGAATCCCAGTCAAGCCCCTTCTCTGTCAGGAAGCAATAGTGCTCGTCGATGAGGGTCCACAGGCAGTCGAAGTTGCCGCGGGCGTCGTTGTCCCACTCCTCGACGCCGTGACACGCCGTGAACAAGCTTCCCAAGCAAGCTGTCAATATGTAGAAAATGCGTCTAATCAAACTATAAGTTATAAGTTATAAGTTACCAGCTGACCCAGCGCCCGCTGACACCGATGACAAAGCAGGTGGATACAATGCGGGTGGTGATATGGTTTACTTTGGTCGACAGCACGTTGGAGCGGAAGCCCACGCGCAGGCAGGTCTTGCCCAGGTGAAGGTCGGCCGTCAGCAGGTTTTCCATCTTGAAGTAGTTTCCCCACCACGCCGGGTGCACAAGGCCTGAGCGGTTGCCGAGGTATATCTCATAAT